>JBBKXN010000129.1:0-6498 GCA_037969475.1 Pyrinomonadaceae bacterium
AGTTTCTCAATTTCGAACGATTTTGGTTTTTTTCAGGTTGAAATCTAGTTTATCAGCTAGATCGGAACCTTACTCTCATCGAATAGGTTTTCCAACAAGCCTTGGTTAGATTTTCCCAGTAGCGATTGTGCAAGCTCAAAAAGCGGAATCGGAATTTCAACTTTTTTACAAATATCCTCTGACTGCGGGTAGTGAGCGTAGAATTCTATCTCAGCTTCGCAAAATTCACATGTATTTACATGCGTTTCGACCGCGAGCGAATACTCCGCCGACATTTCCAGCTTCTGAAACGCCAAAAGTTCTATGGATGACGGGCATTTTACGCTTTTGCAAAAGGTGATCATTTTTATCGAATACATACAAGCTAGTAGGTAAATCCACGGCTTCCGTACAAGATAGCTGCGCGGAAGTCTTTTTCTGATGTATGTAATTGTAAATCTGTAATAGACGTAACCTTCCATAAAATAATAGAGAGAGCAAGCATAAAAATCGCAGCAAACTTTGCAACTTGATTGCAACTTGTTCAAAACTAACACATTATGAGATGTGTTAAACAAGAGAAAAAAAAATAAAAAGTTGTTGCTCAAAATCGGAATAATTGTTAATATCTTAAATGTAGTTAGTTGAACGGCAAGTTCTTTGCTAACTAATTTCCGGAATAACTGCAAAGCTCGGCGGATATTTCGAAAACAAAATCTACCTGTCTTACAAATTGCGAATAATTTAGAAGATAAACGTAAACGTACCTTTTATGGATTCAATATCTCATTCGGGAAGAGATATCCACGTTTATCGGGGCGGCGCAGGCATATTTTTCTATTCAAAACACTCGCAAAACACTGAATCTGAAAGGTTTTACTTATGACCGTAATTAAGAAGAAGGCACGATTGCCTAAATCGATCAAAAACCACCGCATTAATGTCGGAAAATGGAACGATTGTCTGAAAAACTCCGATGTTAATCAGATTTGGACAGAACTTCACCGAATCGTTTGTTCACATCCATTGGTGCGCGCTTCAAAGCGAGCGGGATTTTTGGTCGAGGAAGGTAAGTATAATGCGTATACAGATTTAACGCAGGAGCTTTTTGTTACTTTGTTGACCAAAGATCGATTTCAGCATCATCTGGATTCCGGAATGTCCGATGCGGAAATCGAGGCTGAGATCAGCCAGATCGAACTGACGAACATGCTCACCGCAGAACTTCGAAAGCGATATCCCGAATCTTATCGCCTCGCCCGCCGGGTTTCGACTTTAATTCAGGGTAGTAAGAGATTCAGAAGATTTGATAATACAGATGTTCATATACGCCTTGTCAATCGTCTTTATGGTTTGTCCGAATGGAAAGACGGTAAAATGAGCCGAAGTTCGCAGGAAATGGCCGAGCGTGTCAAAACGGTAGCATTTTACAACCGTGATACGCGAATGGTCGGATGCACGGGCGATTCACAGATTGTGATCAGCAACGTTGAACTTGAAAAGCTGATCGTAAAAGTATTTAAAGCGATAGATTCTCCAGTGGACGTTAGGTCTTTGAGGTCGTATGTTATGTCGCGGCTTCCGATTATGGACATTTACCTTGTTCCCGTTGGCGGAGTAAAAGACGATGACGATGATCGCCCGACATTCGAGCTTTCTGACACTCGTGAAAATCCCGAAGAATCGGTAATGCGGATCGAAGGCGAGAAAGAGGCGGCTGGTTTTGTTGACGCATTTTTGCGCAGCTTAAGCAAGTCAGTTCGCGGAAAAGCCAAACAGTATAACCGAATGATCAATGTTCTATGGATGTGTTATCTAGTGGCCGATGGCGGAACTCAGCTTGAAGTTGCCGATTCGCTCGGTGTTTCGGATTCTTTGGTTTCTGATTACCGGAAACGCATTGAAATGAATTTACAGGATTTATCGTTTAACGGCGTTAATGAAGCGAGGCAATTTGAAAAGGCGTTGAAAAGCAAGGTCAAAGTACTGATCTCGCATGAAAAGGAACAGACCGTTGCCTAGCAAAGCCTGCCAGATTTTTGGAATACCTTAATTGGTAACAACGAACCGATTAGCTATTTATTAGCAATCGGTTTTTTATTAATGATAAACTGATTTCAGATGCTATTTCCGAGTTGGAAACGCGGAAATTAATTTGTCCATTACATTTGAGCGATTTTCAAAACTTCAATTTCGTCAATGCCTTCCGATCACACCAAAAAATCCGGCTATCACTCGCTAAATCGCGTAACTAAGAAAAACGGCGATGATTTGAGAGCCCGAAAGTCTCTGAAAAGTCCTTCAAAATCTGAGAGCGAATTGCCTAAAACCGAAGAGGAGTTACCACAGGCACTAGATGAATCGCAAGGTGCCGGAGATCGACTGACGTCCAAGATCGAAGATTCGACGGACAATGTTGGTACCGGAGAAAACCGTGATGATTCAGGTTTAATTGAAAATCTTTCATTCTCAGAAAAACGAAAATTCGAGAAAGCAAAAGAAAAAACCCAGCGCGATCATGATCTCCTCAAGGAGGAGTTTTGGCTTGCGAGAAACGGGCATACATTAACGTATGCCGGTCTATTTTTGTTTTCCATTTTGGTGTTATTCCGGCCATATGAGCTAGTCTCATATTTATCCTTTTTATCAGCGACCGCATTTTATTTTGCGTTGATAACACTTGCTTTTTATCTCCCGACACAGCTTTTGACCGAAGGGAATTTGACCAACTTCTCAATGGAAGTGAAGGCGGTTTTGGCAATGACGGCGCTGGCATTGATAACGATGCCGCTCGCAAAAAGTCCGGGTACGGCTTGGGAAACATTTAACGATATGTTTATCAAGGCGGTTTTGATGTTTGTCGTTATGGTAAACGTGATCCGCACTCGCGAACGCTTAATGGGTATGCTGTGGCTGTCCCTGTCCGTCGGTTTGTTTTTGAGTTACACGGCTGTGATGATGTATTGGAACGGCGAATTGAACGCTGAAGGTTACAGGGTAACCGTCGACGTCGGCGGAATGTTTGGAAATCCAAACGATTTGGCACTACATCTGGTAACCATGACACCCCTTGCCATCACGTTAGGTATCACGGCGACTAAAGGCTGGCAAAAAATTCTGTACTTTGTAATGACTGCATTTATGATTGGCGCAATATCCGTGACATATTCACGCAGCGGATTTTTGGGTTTACTTGCCACGGGCATGGTTTTATCTTGGAAGTTGGGACGGAATAGGCGTTTTAAGGTAATTGTAATCTCTCTCGCTGTCGGAATAGTATTTTTGCTTGTGGCGCCGGGCAATTACGGAATACGCATATTGTCGATATTTATTCCGGGACTTGATCCGGTTGGTTCGAGCAGCCAGAGACAAGATTTACTTTGGCGGTCGATATTGGTTACGCTGAGAAATCCCTGGGGAATCGGAATCGGTAATTTTCCGATAGTTGGCGTCAGGAATTTGGGAACGCATAATGCCTATACGCAGGTGTCATCGGAACTTGGAGTCCTTGGATTAGCGGCTTATTTGACATTTATGATCAGTCCGCTCCGAAGGCTCTCGGCAATTGAACGGCTTCATTTCGGTAAGAACGAACTCAATTGGTATTATTACGTTTCGATTGGATTTCAGGCCAGTATTGTGGGATATATGGTTAGTAGCTTTTTTGCTCCCGTTGCTTACAATTGGTTTATTTACTATTTGATCGCATATGCCGTTTGTTTTAGGAGAATTTACATTGCGGCAACTGACGAATTGGCAGGCGCTATGCAAAAAACCGGCAAATCAAGGGGTCTGATTAAGACATAGCCGCATTTTGCGACTTCTGGAAAAGTAAGTTGATAATTTTGCTTCATATTATTTTTTGGCTGAGTGTTACCGCTCTTTTTTACACCTTCATCGGTTATCCGATATTCGTGTATCTGGTCAGCCTGCTCTTTCCGCGGAAGATCGAAAGAGGACCCGTTGAACCGAATGTTACTGTTTTGATCGCTGCTTATAATGAAGGAAGAGATATTCGGGAAAAGCTTGAAAATACTTTAAAGATCAACTATCCGAAGCAAAAGCTTGAGATCATCGTTGCGTCTGATGGTTCGACCGATGATACTGACGAAATCGTTGCCCAATTCGCCGATCGGGGCGTGCAGCTTTTTCGTCAAGAAGGAAGGGTCGGTAAGACCGTTACGCAGAATAACGCGATTGAGCGTGCAAACGGGGAAATTGTATTGTTTTCGGACGCAACTGCGATGTATGAACCTGATGTTCTGCAAGCCATGCTTCCGAATTTCGCCGATGAAAAAGTCGGCTGCGTTGCAGGCAAACTAATTTATGTGGACTCAACCGAATCCGGAATTGGTAAAGGCGCTAAAAGTTATTGGAATTACGAAACGTTTATCAAAGAAAAAGAAAGCCGCGCATGTTCATTGATCGGCGCTTCGGGTTGTCTTTATGCCGTTCGCAAATCTGCATACAAACCGATGTATCCCGAGGCCTGTTCTGATTTTCTGATCGCAACTGTCCTGTATGAGCAAGGGCTGCGGACGGTTTATGAACCGTCGGCGATCTGCAAAGAGGAAACAAATAAACGGACAGATAAGGAGATTCGAATGAGAGTTCGGGTAATTTCCCAAACGTTTACAGATCTCTGGCGCAATCGTTCGATGATGAATCCATTTAAGAGCGGATTTTATGCGGTTGAACTGATCTCACACAAGCTTTTTAGATATTCAGTTCCTATTTTTCTGATCTTCGCCTATTTTTCATCGCTTGCGCTGGCTTTTAGTTCTGAATTTTTTGAAGTTGCCTTTGGAGTTCAAACCGCCTTTTATCTTTTGGCATTATTAGCCTGGATTTTGGAAAAAGCCGGTAGATCGGTTCGCCTTTTGGCAATTCCTCTTTATTTTGTCTTAACAAACGCGGCTTCATTGATCGGATTTTATAAATTTCTCCGCGGCGAGCGTTACGCCCATTGGGAGCCGATCCGTGAGCCGAATGACAATATTGAACAGCCTACCTAAAAGCTATAATATTTAGCGTACTTTTTTTATTCTCGGGGACAACAAAATAGCTAAACAATCGAACATTTTGGAAAAACGTGTTGGCAAAAACGTTAGGGCAAGCGTGCCGCAAATTAGTGTCATTGTTCCCGCCTATAATGTCGCCGAATATATTTCAGATACTCTTGACTCCGCCCTCGCGCAGACTTTCAAGGATTTGGAGATAATCGTGGTAAACGACGGTTCGCCGGATACGGAAATTTTAGAAAAAACGCTTTCGAATTATTTCGACGAGATCGTTTATCTAAAAAAGCCAAATGGCGGCGTTGCAACCGCACGCAATGTGGCGATTGCAGAAGCGCGCGGATCGATCGTCGCATTTCTTGACGGAGACGATATTTGGTTGCCAAATAAGCTTTCGAGTCAAATACAATTTATGGAAGATCGTGATTTCCATATGGTCTATTGCGATGCGGCACTTTTTGGAGAACCGTTGTATGAATCAAAAACATTCATGAGCACCGCGCCCTCAGTCGGGGAAGTAAAGACCGAGAGCCTTCTGAATGGATCGTGCAACGTGCTTACATCGGCGACAATAGTCAAAAAGGATGATGTAATTCGAAACGGATTGTTTGATGAAAACGCGCATCGGATAGAAGATTTCGATCTTTGGTTCAGGCTTTGCAAAAATGGCGTCAAGATCGGTTACCAAACGGAAGTAATGCTAAAATATCGAATCCGCGCAGGAAGTTTGACCGGAAATAGTATCGAACGGAGCCAACGCTCGATCGCGGCGTTTGAGCTCGTAAGGGACAAAAATGTATTTACCGAATCGGAGCTCGCCGCCTGGAAGAGACAGTATGACGCCAGCAAAGCGGAATTATGTCTTGAAAAAGCAAAGCGTGACCTGGTAAACGAAAATTTTGCGGAAGCCCGAAGAAACTTGACAGAGGCAAATTACTTAAGCAAGAACCTTAAGCTTAAGGTTCTGAATATCTTGCTTGCAATTAGCCCAAAACTCGTCCTGGCAGTTTTTAGAAAATTGCGACCAACCGAATTTTCATACATTGCGCCAAACAAAGGTCAAAAATAGTATGAAGCTGAACATCATCGTTCCAACATATAATCGAGATCAAAGTTTGAAGGAAACTCTGCAAAGTTTTCTCGAGGCTGAGGTTCCAAAAGATTTCGAAATAGTTGTTACGGTTGTGGACAATAATTCGACCGACAATACGGCAAAAATTATTGAGGAAATGAAGAACGGGTTTTCCGCTATCAAACTCGAGTATTTATTTGAAAAAAAACAAGGTCGTTCATTTGCACTCAACGCCGGAATCGCTAAAACGGACGGCGATTTGATCAGCGGAATAGATGACGATGAGAAAATCGACGGAAGATGGTTTGTTCAAGTTGAAAAGATCTTTCGCGAACGCTGGGACGAGATCGACTTTGTCGGCGGGAAAATTCTGCCGATTTTTGAATCGGAGCCTCCAAGCTGGATTGAGCCGCTCAAGCAAGGCGTAAT
>JBBKXN010000130.1:0-7087 GCA_037969475.1 Pyrinomonadaceae bacterium
CAAAAAACTTGGAAAACCAATCAATTTCTGACGTTCGGAGCGATGTTCGCCGCTGCCGTTTGATTTTGAGCGGCGGCTTCATTCTGTGCTTCCTGGGGCGAAACCCATCCTGCTTTTTGAAGAAGTTCGAGTGCAAACCTTATCGGGGTCGCCATGTTAGCAGCCGTACTTTCGGTAAATACCCCAAAATTAACGGCGATGACCTTGCCGTTCTGCCCAAACAGAGGAGCACCCGATCCGCCTTCTGCCGTTTTCGCATCGTGGACGACGCGCCTTGAATCAAGATCCGTTATCGAACCCTGAGTGGTTAAGGGAACGATTTTGTTTGATTGTGCCAGAGATTCGATAATGCAGCGTCGAGCGCCAGAACAGCGGGAATTGAGTGCTCGCGCCTCATCATCATCAGCCATTGCCAGCAGCCTGTCAGGGCCGTTTGGAAATCCTATTGTAACCACGGTTTTTCCAACAGCTACCGCGTCCGAACCGGTATCCAGCGGCAATACCGGGGCATCTGCGGGCACTTGTTCGGCATTGATCGTTCCAACCGCAACATCTTCTTTTCCGCCAAGCTGACGAATTTTCAATGGGAATGCCTGCGGATTATTTGGAAAATACACAACGAGTCTTTTCACCCGCGCGCGGCCTCCTGAACTTCGCATCATCTGCCCGACGAGTTCATCCTCTTTCCAAGGCTGAACCACGTGGCGGTTCGTCACGATATATCCGCCTCCGACATGAAAACCCGTGCCCAGAAAATCATATTCAACGACGGTTCCATTGCCATCGGTCGTCAAACCCATCTGAAACTGAGGCTGGACAAGATCTTCCTGCACCGGAACGGTCGGCGGATCGTAATTTTCACGACTAAACGCTGCCGGATCGGGGTATCTTAAAGTCTTACCCGATCTGCGGTCGATCAAATCGTAAATCCCGAAAATAAGGCAAACTCCATTTCGATATTCGATGTTTACTGTATTCGCAACGGACACGGTTTTCATCATGTCCTTGCTGGTTTTATCGATCTCGCTGACCTGGTCTTTCGTTTGGACTACTTTCGATTGGAGATCCTTAATAATCTCATTCTGCTGCTCAGCCTGTTCCCGGTTTTGTTTCAGTTCTCTATTGAGCGCAATTCCAAGATAAAAAATCCCTGTCAGCGAACCAATAACAATCGCGAGGATGATGAGTTTTGTCGCCCAACTCACTTCACGAGAAAGTTCCCGGACAAATTCGCGAAGAAATGCCTTCGCATCATCGCGTCTTGGCGTCGCACGCGAATCCAGCGCGGCAGCTTCAATAAAATGAGCTATTTGCGGCTGCTCTCGGTTCGTCGTTATCAGCGACGACCTTGATTCCAACGAAAAGAACGAAAACGAAATATCCAGATCTGAAATCTCGATCGTATCGCCATCGGTCACGGCAACGTACCGATGAAGGGCTTTTCCGTTATGCGTTAAACCGAGTTCTTCATTAAAGTTCGTAACCCGATATTCACCATTTCCTGATTCGAGTTCAAACCAAACTGCCTTTTCGGATATTTTTTTTGTATGAATCTGGAGGTCGCTCGTTTCGTCCGAGCCAAAACGAATATTCTCAGACGAGAAAAACTCGGTTCGTTTTTCATTGCCAACCGAAATATGAATTACTAATCCAACTGCCATTATTAAAAACTATAGTTCAATTCACTATGATAAGTCTCCATAATTTTATCATAATCACCAGTTTAGATTAGCCAAGGATTAGCGGATTGTTTAAAACTTAGCAAAAATATCAGCCAGAAATGTACTTATTTTTGTAAACGATTTGCTAAGATATGGCAATGAGCAAACAAGAGTTTATAGAAGATCGTAATAAACTTCACAAACTTGCGCCTGTTGCGGTTGCGCCGATCAAACATCATGTGTTCGTTTGGAATGGAAAATCTTGCTCTGCGGTCGGGAGCGCTGAGGTTAAAGAAGCGTTTGTGCGCGAGTTGGAATCGAGGAACCTTCGCTATGGAAAGAAGTCAAAAGGCAGAAATCCTCAGGGCGAAGTCCTCTTAACGGATTGCGGGTCGATAGGATTTTGCGCGATTGGCGCGGCGGTTCTGGTTTACCCTGAAGGTGTTTGGTATGCTCAGGTTCGCGCCGAAGACGTTTGTGAGATCATCGAAAAACACTTAATAAATGGAGAAATTGTTCAGCGGCTGGCTCTGGTTGATCTACGCAATGACTCTAAGAATTGACTTCGTGGCTAATGTATCCGATCTAACCATCTTAGTGCCTCGGTTTCGCTGAAATGAACCTTAAAACTGAATCCAAGATTTCGAACTACGTTTTCAAAAAACAGATATTCATCAATCGCCTTATCTTCTTTCTCAATCAGAATAGCAGCTTTGATCAGTCGTGCGCCCTCATGATTGAAAACGTCCAGTTCCCTCGGCAAGTTAAACCAGCTTGTGGTCGATACTTTTATCGTGGCGCGACGGATGTCGTACAAAATATCGTATCCATGCTCGCTGGCCGCGACTCGGGCTTTAGTTATTATTTCCTTGCCGGTATTTTTGGTTACCACTCCGGAAACTTCTACTCTAATGAGCTGTAAATCATCGTCTATGTCAATTCGGTAAGAAATCATCCTTGAAAACTCCCCTTTTTTTCTCAAGAAATTGGTTAAAAGTTAGACAAATGCAAATCTAGATTCGAAAATGGAAGAATCAGGCTGTAATCGTTGTAGGCTTACAGCCGTTTCAAGCCAATAGTATTACTTTCGAAATATTGCATCATCGAAAACTAGATGACCAAAATATCTGCACAATTTGCCGATTAAAATAAATCGTGCGCTAAACCCGTGAGCATTAGCTGCTGCGCTCTAACTCCAACGCGCCTCCGATCTGTATGAAAAACTATTGAAAGATGTTCCCAACTTAGTTTTGAATTTACGGGTAAAAGACAAAAATATTGAGGAATTGAGACCTAAACTGCTTTCGTAAGACTTTCCATATCTTTCTTCCAACGCAAAACCGGTTTACGTGCCGCCGTCGCTTCATCTAATCTTCCGATCCTGGTTGAATGCGGGGCGTCAATAACAAGTTGGGGGTCTTCAAGAGCCTCTTTAGCTATCGCCTTCATCGCGTCCGCAAAAGCGTCGAGATCTGAGCGACCGACCGATTCGGTCGGTTCGATCAGCATCGCGCCTTCGACAATCAAAGGAAAGTAGATCGTCATCGGATGAAAACCGTAATCGATCAGGCGCTTCGCGATATCAAGCGTATGGACGCCTTTTCGCGATTGCTTTTTATGCGAGAAAATAACTTCATGCATGCTGTCCGAGGAAAATGGCTTGTCAAAATCTTCGGTCAGATAATGTCCAACGTATCTCGCGTTCAGCACCGCTGCTTCAGTCGCCTCTTTCAAACCTGTGTCGCCGTGAGTCATTATGTAGGCGAGCGCCCGAATCATCATCCCAAAATTGCCGTAAAACGCTTTGACACGTCCGATCGATTCCGGAAAATTGAAATCCAGATTATATTTATCACCATTTTTTACAATTTTTGGTGTCGGCAAAAATGGCATCAATTCTTCTGTGCAGCAGCACGGACCGCATCCGGGACCGCCGCCGCCATGCGGGGTTGAGAAAGTTTTGTGTAAATTTAGATGAATTACATCAACGCCAAAATCGCCCGGACGGGCAACGCCTACGAGAGCATTCATATTTGCGCCGTCCATATAGACTAAACCACCTGCATCATGAATGATGTCGCAGATTTCCGTGATATTCGTTTCAAATATTCCTACAGTGTTTGGGTTAGTCAACATCAATCCGGCGACTCCGCCTTGTTCGCACAACTCTTTCAAGTGATCCATGTCGGTCAAACCTTCCGAAGTCGATTTGATCGTCTTAACCGTAAAGCCAGCCATATGCGCCGATGCCGGGTTTGTTCCGTGCGCCGAATCAGGAATTAACATTACTCGTCGATTTTTCGACTCTTCGCCGTCTCGTTTGTCCAAAAAAGCTCTAATCAGCATAACGCCGGTCATTTCACCATGCGCACCGGCAGCGGGTTGTAGTGAAACTCCAGGAAGCCCGGTGATTTCCGCCAAATCTTCTTGCAATTGATACATCAACTCAAGCGCGCCCTGCGCTTCAGCCTCCGGTGCGAGTGGATGAAGACCAGCGAAGCCGCCGATTCGCGCGACTTTTTCATTTAGCCGCGAATTATACTTCATCGTGCAAGAACCAAGCGGATACATGCCGAGATCGATCGAAAAATTCCACGTCGACATTCTCGTAAAATGCCTTATAACATCAACTTCCGAAACTTCCGGAACGCCTTCCAAATCGTCATCGCGCCGTAATTCAAGCGGAATCATTTCGTCAATATTCGTTTCTTCAACGTCTAATTTTGGCAAACGATAGCCAATTCGCCCGGTTTGCGAACGGTCAAAAATCAATTCTTCATTCTGAGTCGGATGCTGTGTAACTTTGGTGATATTCTGGTTTGACATATAAATCTGGTTAAATTATTTAGTATTCAATCGAAGTGATTGCTTCGCTCAAGAGCAGAATCATTTACGCTTAACGTCATCTTAAACGAATAAATAGAAATGCTCAATTTCACCTTTATCAACTGCTCGACTTTCGCAAGATTGTCCGCGCGGGAGCTCCGTCACCAGTTCCGCCGATTATTTTTAGGGGAAGGCATATGATTTCATATTCGCCAGCCGGAACTTCCCGAAGGTCTAAGCCTTCGAGGATCACAACTTCATTTTCTAATAGCGTAATATGCGTGGCAAAGTCTTCGGAACCAAATTTTTCGACAGAAAGATAATCGATGCCGACAAGTTTAACGCCTTTTTTGACTAAAATTTGCGCAGCTTCGGGTTCGATGTAAGTAAAATCTTTCCGAAAACCAGCCGGGAAATCGTTCCAAAAATCTGAGTTTTTAGTTTTGAACAGAACGCGTTCAACATTTTCTAGTTGATTTGCATGCTCTGCGCCAATCGCATCGACATTTTTGTCAATTTCGACGATTTGACATCTACCAATCATCTTTTCCAAATCCAGTTCATGCACCCGACGCGTTCCATCGATAAAATGATTGGGAGCATCGACATGCGTTGCGGTGTGAACCCCGCAGCATATTCGAGAAACATTTGCGGAATCGCCATTTGAAATTGAATGAGCCGTAGAAATTTCAACCGCCGGATCGCCTTCATATACGGGAACATCATTACTCAGCGGAACCGTCACATCGTAAATCTTCATAGTTCGCAAGTGGAAAATCACAGTCTCAAGAGACTATTTAATTGGTTTTATACTATTTACCATACTTTGATAATCCTTAATATGCCCCTCAATGAAATCTGCCGCTCCGATGGTCAATACCATCGTTGGTTTGTTAGCATCGATCAACGCCAAATGCCAAACAATTTCGACATCATCGACCGTACCGCTCCCGCTGATTGTAAATGTTTCCAATCCATTTACTGAACCATCTTCACCTTCAGAGGCGATCTCGATGTCTTTGATGATTTTGCCAAGCTCATCAGTAACTCCTTCGGTTGCCGCAACGAAATCCTCGGCTTCTGCTACAAAAAACATTACGGAAACTGTTTCGTCCGGTGAAGAAACTGTTAATATGTCGCCATCAGGGACCGCTTTCCATTTGGCCGGTGCCGTAAACTGTATTCCGCCAGCTTCGTGTTTGTAAACCGTAGCTTTTTGCGCGGAAACTGCGATCGCAAAAACGCCCAATAGCGCCGCAATCAAGAGCGGCTTCATATATTTTGTTTTCATTTTTATTTTCCTATCGAAGATTTTTTGATAAAAGTTGAACCACCTTTGTTCCTTTTGAAATCGACGCTCACAAGAATCAGCAAAACAAAGTCTGGAAATTTCACCTACGGATTCTTAAGATTTCATTATCCATTGTTTCGTTTTTAATACAACTAAAAAACCGTTCGAAAATTAGATTCTTGGCAAAATGGATTTTTTCGTATCCGCATAGATCGAGGGGCGTAGCCGGTGAATTTGTTTACCCAGGCCTTATATTTACGGGGCGAAATGCCGTCTGAGAATTGTTCTCGCAGAAACTCGGTAGCCGTTGCCGCCGATTTTAAGAGGTAAACAAATGATTTCATATTGGCCGGCGGGTAGTTCGCGAAGATCCAAGCCTTCCCGAATCACAATTTCCTTTCCAAGTTCCATGAGGTCCGCATGGAAATCTACCGCACCGAATGTTTCACTCGCCGGATCGCCTTCGCAAACGGGAATATCATTGCTCAGCGGAATGGCCGAATCGCAAATTTTCATAATTCGCAAATGGTAAATCCTTTAACGCTAATAGTAAAATCATTTTCGATGCAGATTCCACGAATTTCAGCTTCGAGTTATTCAAACACCGCACCGCTCATTTGGTCGTTTCTTTACGGCGCAAATCACGGAAAATTTGAGCTGATTTTGGACAATTCGCCGTCGCGTTCGGCGGAACTTTTATCGCAAAAACGGGTCGATTGTGCTCTTGTTCCGGTGATCGAATATCAACGAATCTCAAACGTTTTGCTTGTTCCGGACGTTTGTGTCGGTGCTGCGAAAAAGGTGAGGAGCGTTTGTTTGGTTACAAAAGATAAAGACCTTAGTAATGTAAAAAGCGTTTCCCTCGATAATTCTTCGCGGACATCCGCAACGCTGACAAAGGTAATATTTCGCGAATTTTTGGGGTTGGAACCAGATTATTCAGATTCCGAACCAAATCTTGAAAGCATGCTTGAGCAGAGCGATTGCGCTTTATTGATCGGCGATCCGTCGCTGATGATCGATGAAACAAGATATCGGAAATTCGACATCGTCGAAACCTGGAAGCGTTTTACAGGGTTTGGATTCGTTTTTGCGATGTGGATGGTCAATCAAGCCTCGCTTGAAATTGCGAAGAATGTTAATTTTTCCGCCATCCGCGATGAAGGATTGCAGCATTTGGACGAAATAATATCAAATTACGAAACTGAAATTCCCCTCGAACGCGTGGATTTCAAAAAATATCTTTCTGAAAATATCGCTTATTCGATCAATGAATCGATGGAAAACGGCATGAAACTATTTTTTGATT
>JBBKXN010000131.1:0-3619 GCA_037969475.1 Pyrinomonadaceae bacterium
GCCCTGAATTGCCCTAAAAGCCGTTGAATCCCGAAGCGAGGTTATAAAATAACTTCCCGCATCGCGCTTGTGCTGCATATTGATACAAAGATGAGTGTGCGCATCAAACATCCCCGGCATGATCACCTTATCTGACAGATCTATGACCGTTGCGTCTTTTGGAATTTCAATGTTTGATCCGATCGCCTTTATCGTTTCGCCATCGACCAGGATTATCTGATTTGTTTCGGTTTTCCGGGTTTCAGGATGGACGATTCTTCCCGCTTTTATGGCGATTATCTGAGCATTTGCAGCTAAAGCGCAAAAAAGAAACAGGAAACAGAGAATCGATCGGCGTTAGATCTTAGGTGTTCTTTTCATATATTTTCTCTCATACGGATCTTCGGCTTCTTTTTCCACTTTGACGCAGGTTCAAAACCCGTTTTAGCTATTTCTTAAGTTCTGCGTCGATCAGATATTTGAGCGCCGTCTCGTTTAACTGAGCAAGCTGACTTCCGTTGACAAAGATCGTCGGTGTTTGCCTGACACCGATCGACTGCCCATCTGCCTTGTCCCGCGCGATCTTTTCGGCAAAGCGATTTTCGGTATAAGCCGCATTCATTTTTTCAAGATCAAGCCCGAGATCTGTCGCATATTTCTTAAAAAGGGTGGTGATATCAGCTTGAGCTCCGGCGGGCTGCGGTCCGTGTTTTGTTCCCCATTCGGGTTGTTTCTCAAATAGGTACTCGAGCGCCTGCCAGTATTTCCCCTGTTCGCCGGCGGCTTCGAGAAATGTCGCCGCCGAAAGTGAATTCGGATGAAGAGGCATATATCTGACCACCAGCCGTGCCTTCCCTTCATAATCCTTGAGCACCTTCTTAACGATCGGGCCAAACGCCGCACAAGATTCACATTCGGGATCTAAGAATTCCACAACTGTAACTTTGGCGTCCGATGCGCCCAGCGTATAGCTATCCGGTCTGACAAGTGTTTCGGGGTTTATGGCCGGCGCACTATTTTCTGTATTACTAGTTACCACGGTCGGCGCTGCCGAATTTTTATAAGAATATGAACCGATAATTGCAATTGCGACGACGACGATCCCGATCGCACCTAAAATCTTTATCTCTTTACTCATCTAAACTACTTCTCCTTCGTTCTATAAAATAATAAACATATTGTCATGCTGATAAATGCAGCCAGTGCCATCAGCGGTATCGTAATGAATCCGAGCCATTCGATCTGCCGCGAGGTGCACGAAATCCCTTCGGTACAGGGCGTTAAGCTTTCGGTAATTAACCCGTAATAAAGTGCATTGTGATATCCCGCGATAACCAGACCGATCAGGCAAAGCGGAAGAGCGTACGCCTTCAAACGCGCATCGCGCAAAATGATCCCGGTTCCAATGATCAGCACCAGAGGATACATCGCGATCCTTTGATACCAACATAAAACACACGGCGGCAATTCCATCACTTCACTAAAAAATAAGCTTCCTACCATTGCGACTAGTGCGATCATCCATGCCAGATATGGCAACGTACTTTCCGATTCAGTTGGCATTAATTTTTTTTTCGCTTCGACATTCATTTCTCTTTATTCCATTGCGACACTTTTATTTTATTACGGATCATCGAATCGCCAAAGTAATCCATATTTGTTGTTGCCGGCTTCAGCAGGGTACAAGGATAAGTAGCCCGTAACAAAGTGTAATTCGCATCTACGATCACGCTCGGAAATTCAAAGCACAGTTTCGACAGGTTACCGAAGTAAGCAGCCGGCAGGATGTCCGCGCTCCGGCTATTTCATCGGAATTTTAACATCATTCCTCTCAGCAAAATCAACCGCTTCTTAGTAACCTTTATTGACGTGTCTGACGACACCCATTCGGGATCGGTCGTGAGCACGCGTTTGATACGTTTAGCGGCTTCCGCCGAATCGCCAACGCCAACGCCAACGCCAACGCCAACCACTCCGGTTGCAGTGCGAAAATCACTTCAAGCATCATTAGAAGGTTTCGCGAGGGCGTTTTTTGAAATTCTATATTTGAACCGCCTACAGCCAGGCGGTTGCCAGTACTGATTTCAAACGTGTTCCAAATATACGGACCCCGGCGGCGGTAAAGAAAGTTCCTTCATAAATTTCTTTTTCAATGAGTGAGCCTTTTTCTGCGAAAACTACGTTGTTATTAATAAGGAGGCAAAAATCTATGAAATTCAAGTGCACGATAGCGATATGGTATAGTCAACGAAAATATACAAACCTATACCTTAACCAGACTGGCATGCAGTCGAATTCTAGTCAGAAGACTTTTCACGATAAATTACTCGGATTTCATGTTTGGGTTTTTGTCATCGTTTTCCATCGAATAATTTGTCATTGACAATTATAAATCGGGGATGCTTCAGGAGATCTCTGAGTTTCACATTTAAACAGGAGAAAAAAACTACGAATATCAAGCAAATTTTAATGACGGTTTTGCTGATCGCTTTCAGCGTCGCGGCAGTTGCGGCAAAATGCACCGATGCACAAACCAAGGCTTTTGAGAAATGGGATCGCGATTGGAGTATAGCCAACGACAAAGGGAATCGCGCGGAATTAGAAAAGATATACGCCGACGATTTCGAAGGCATCGGCGGATTGAGTTTAGGTGTCGACAACAAGAAAACAATAATCGATAATGTGATAAAAAATGTCGGTGCAAATCCTAACACCAAATCATATTCCCATAATTATTTGATTACCTGCACTCCCGCCGCAGTCACGATCGTGCATAGAAACACCAATGTCACAACCAGCGACGGCAAGGAATCTACGAATTGGTCGAGGACGACCCACGTACTCGAAAAACGAAACGGAAACTGGCAGGCCGTCAGTAGCGTTACGATCGGAATGGCTGGTGACGGTCGCACAATGGTGCTCACCGAACTCGACGGCGATCAGGCTTCTATGCGGCGCGACCTGGATTGGTATCGCAAAAACGTCGCCGACAATTTTGTCGGTATGGTCAACAGTGAGGGTTTTGGCAATATAAGCTACACCAAAGCCGAACAACTCAGCTACCTGGAGGGCGCTTGGAAAGACAGCAAGTCCACCTTTGATTTTATGCGAATTTCAGATCTCCAGGTACGAGTCGAAGACAATATGGGTTTTATGTCCGGGGTTCGCCATTCCAAAGGTATCAATACTGAAGGCAAGCCGTTCGAAAACAAATTCCGTTTTAGTAGGACTTACGTCAAAAAAGATGGAAAATGGATGATGCTTGCGGCTACGAATATGGAAATGAAGGATAGCGAAGCAAAGTAGCAATAACACCGACAGAAATTATATCTGTGAATTGGTAAATACCTATAAATTATAAGGTTCCGAATAGATAAATACAGGAAAACTAAATTTATCTATTCGGTTTTTTCGCATTTTTGTTGATGTTTATTTCAAACATCGCATCCCGTTTAAACGTCGATTCCCGACTATGTAAAATTTGAATTCCCATAATGGATTTGTTGGTGCGGACAATCGAACACGACGTCACTTGCAGCGAAATATTATTAAGATCTGAAGATTGCAATCGCAAAACATTAAGCGTTTGCGAGCCGTTGGACTCTATTTTGGGTTTTTTTTTTGTTCAACAGGTCGCTAC
>JBBKXN010000132.1:0-5524 GCA_037969475.1 Pyrinomonadaceae bacterium
TATTTTTTAATAACACTTTCCGTTCATTTTTTGATATGGGCAAAACTTCGCCCGAAAGGTATTCGTTTGGCGCCGACGGCGGCGAACTTGATTATTTCGTGTTTACCGGTGGAAAAGAAAGAACGCCAAAAAATGTTTTGAAAGACTATGCAAATTTAACGGGCAAAACTCCTCTACCGCCGGTATGGGCTTTGGGGAATCAACAATCGCGGTGGTCATATTTTCCCGAAAAGCGTGTGCGGACGATTGCCGAAGAATTTCGACGAAACCGAATTCCTGCGGACGTCATTTATTTGGACATAGATTATATGAACGAATACCGCGTTTTTACGTGGGATAAGAAGCGCTTTCCGAACCCGAAGAAATTGATAAACGATCTAAAAGCTCAGGGATTTCAGACTGTTCTTATTATTGATCCGGGAATTAAAATTGATAAAAATTACGACGTTTATGCGGATGGTTTCTCAAAAGATGTTTATGTTAAGAATCCTGACGGCACGAATCTAAACCGAAGCGTTTGGGCAGGCGAATCCGTATTTCCCGATTTTACTGATCCGAAATCCCGCGAATGGTTTGCGTCATTTTACCGAAGACACCTGGATGAAGGCGTTGCCGGATTTTGGAATGATATGAACGAACCCGGCGTTTTCCTGTCTGATAAAACCGAAAAACCGGAGGTCTATCACCATCCAGACAAAACTTTTCCATACGATACGCCGCATGCGGGCGACGGTTTTCCAGACACGCATCGCCGTTATCACAATGTTTACGGGATGCAGATGGCTCGTGCGTCATTTGAGGGTTTGCGAAAGCTCGAACCTGAAAAGCGTCCATTTGTTTTGACGCGAGCAGGATTTGCAGGAGTGCAGCGATTTTCCGCCGTTTGGACTGGCGATAATTATTCGAGCTGGGATCAACTAGCACTTTCGATTCCGATGCTTGCAAATATGAGCGTTTCGGGTGTGCCGTTCGTCGGTGCGGATGTCGGTGGTTTTCAGGATATGCCGAGCGCGGAACTTTATACACGCTGGCTCCAAGCCGCCGCCTTAACTCCATTTTTGCGTTCGCATTCCGTTGGATGGGTCGGTGACAAAGAACCATGGGCTTTTGGCGTCGATTTCACCACGATCAACCGGGAAACTGTCGAACTCCGTTACAAGTTCTTACCGTATCTCTACACGCTCTTCTACGAGCATGAAAAAACGGGTGAACCGGTGATGCGTCCCGTATGGTATGAGTTTCCGGACGATTCGCAGACGTACTTAATAAACGATCAATATATGGTCGGCGCGGATGTCCTTGTAGCTCCCGTTGTGAAAGAGGGAATGCGAACACGCGGGATCTATTTGCCGAAAGGTGCGGAATGGATCGATTGGTGGACGGGCGAGAAATACGAAAGTGGAAAAACTCATTACTTAAAAACACCGCTCGAACGCCTTCCTATCTTCGTTCGTGTCGGCGCGGTTATTCCGACTCAGACGGTAATCCAACACACTGGCGAAATGCCAAATGCAGAAATCACTCTAAACGTAATTGCCGGAATTAAGCCCGATATTACCGAAACCGCCAGACTATTCGAAGACCGGGGCGAAGGCTATGGTTACCGAAAACAGGATTGGAGCTTAACAAAATTCGAGCATCGAAAAGGCTTGCTGAAAATAATTCGCAACGGCACTTTCAAAGGTCAAAAAATCAAATATCTCGAAGCAATCGGAATCCCCGCGCGCCCATCTGAGATATTGATAAACGGAAAAGCCGTAACCGGGGTTGTAGATCACTCAAGAAACGGCTTCCGAATCGAGATCGATGAGAACACAAATGAGATTTCGATCCGGTAAAATTCTGGAAACCAAAATTTTCATGCTCTAGACCGGATTCCAACTTTCCGGAACATTTCTAAACGCCTCAGATGAGCGCAAATATCCGATCATTCGTCTATTTGTCGCTATAATAGTTTCGCCCGGGACAACATGGTGAGCTATTCGTCCCCTAATACAAATATACCGTGCGTAAAGTTCGACTACTCGCGGCATAATATCTCCCGCACCACCGCAAATGACGTCCACGCCATTTAAATCAGGCAGAGCCAATCCAGGTGCAATCAGACCTCTTGGCGGAAAAGAATTGTGAACACAGTGACCGACTTCGTGAAAGATCGTATTGATGAGCCGATCGATCGGCCGCTCCCATCTGTCTTTTGGAATTGCAATAAGACCCCGGCTTCCGTGTGAAGTGAAAATATCCTGAATATCCTGGTTCGGAACCCCGGTGCGCCGCTCGTGGGCCGCGGAAGTGAAATATCTTGGAACTTCACCGGGAGTATAAGTACCTCCGCCTCTTCCGTACATTCCGGGTTTGTGGTCCATTATGACGATCGGATACAAAACCCTTAAGTGATCAACCGGCAATCTCCTAAAAAAACGCTCGAGCTCGTTGGCTTTCGCTACCGAGTTTGGTGTATCGACGTAAATGTATATGTCTACGCCTGCCGGGCCGACTTTCAGATTCACGAATTCTGGCATTCAATATTTTCTCCCTTTGGGATTTTGGTTTGCCGCAGCAATAAATTTTAGGCAATGTCGAACTTTTGTTCTGTAGTATCTGTTTTATATTTTCATGCCCCAATTTATGCGCTAGCTTATTTTACCAGCAATTCTTGGTTAGCCAAATATCCGATTATCAGGCTTAGTCGCTTTCTTCCAATTCGAAGATTTCGTTCACACATTTATCAAATAGTTCGGATATTTTTAAAGAGAGCGTAGTTGACGGCACATATCGGTTTGTTTCAATGGAGTTTATTGTTTGCCGCGAGACCCCTACTTTGTTTGCCAATTCTTCCTGCGTTAGTTCGTGGATCGCTCTTTCGATTTTCAATTTGTTTTTCATTTTTAGCTTGTTCGTTTTAAGAGGCGAAAGAAACACAGGTACATAGTGAGCATAAACCAAAGAATCACAAAATCGCCTATTGGTTCAAAAACTAATTTTTCTGGTTCTACGACGGCGGCGACCAGATAATTCACATATGGCTGAAAGATTGAAAATATGACACCCGTAATAAAGGCAAATGAAAACGCCTGAGATCTTAATTTCTCCACCAATTCGTCTTCAATTTTTTCTTTTGCAAGCGCAATCATGAGCAGAGATATAAGTATGATGTTTTTCGCCGCGACTTTTAGCGTTGCGGCACCCTCGAGGAAATACCCCGCTGCAAATAAAAAGCTAAAAGATAGAATGAGTAAAACTAACCCAACCTTTTTACTGTAATTCGGTAGCAAGACGTATCTTTTCAATTTTTCCAATCGGGTGCGTTCGCAATCCAGAAATTCTTGTTTGTTCATAGTAGTTAAATTGTTATGCGAAAGAGCCAATTTCTGATCTTGGTAAAACCTGCTCTTTCTATTCGTAGTTGAAATTTATTGTTCATCTCAAAATGTAATGCATAGTTTCCATTGTGACAATTAGTCTTGTCAATATGTCAAGAATACTTTACACATTAAATCTTGTCAAATCGCACTCATACGTTTAAGAAAATCCATCGCGATTGTTTGGAATTGGTGCCGAAAGGGAGGCTTGGAAGAAGTTCTAAAAGCAGGTAAATAAGGGGTCTTGTGATATAATTTCGTTATGAGAACGCGAGAAGAAATGCTAAAAGTTGATCGAACGGCGATAAAAATTACACCCGTCGATGAATCTGATGAACTCGAGTATTGGCTTTCTGGCCCGCCTCTCGAAAGACTCGCCGCATTAGAATTGTTACGCCAGATAGCTTAGGGATACGAGCCAGATTCCATCAGACTTCAAAGAGTTTTTGAGGTTGTTGAACGGACATAACGCAAAATATCTTTTGATCGGTGGTTATGCGGTTAATTATTACGGATACGTTCGTCCAACCGGATAATTCCTGTCATCAAGGATGACAAACAATATAGCCTAGGGTGAAATGGAGCAAAGCGAAATGTAACCCTAGGATCGTAAGAAAAAAACTCCGCTCGCCGAAGGTGAGTAACATAAACCATACAGAATAAACGACATTGCGCCGGAACATTGATGACAATTTCCTGGTTATAATTTTGATTGTTACGAATTGTTCGTCACCTTCGGCGACCTTCTTCTCTGGCCGCATCGAAAAAAAAATGATAGTCGGCAAAAAATACCAACTATCATTTAACTCCGATTCAATTCCGAATCTTTAAGTCTGGCTCATTTTCTCTTATTGAGCCGAACCAATATCAGTTTTGGTCGATTCCGAAGTCTTCTTCAAATTCGAAACCATATCGTTAAGTCTTTCAACTTCAATGGTGCTCATTTTCGAACTCTCCGCTTTTCTTACCTTTTCCCGAAGATCGGCGATCTGATCGGGAGTAACCGTTTTTGCGCGCTCGAGCTGGTCGATATACGCCTTTGTAACAGCCATTGATTTTGGATACACGATCTTTTGCTGATTCTGGACGTTCAATTCATTGACACGAATTGATCGCGCTGCGTCGATCTCATTTTGCGAGAGAAACTTTGAAGGTGTCAGCTCAAAAATATCCAAACCTCGTGACATCTCAGATGAATAAATGTTTCCGTTGTACCAGTAAGCAGACCAATAACCGCCGAGCATCAGCATTTTCGAATCGATCGGACCGCGGTCAAAATACGCGATCTCATAAGGTTTTTTTGGATCCGTAAAATCCATGATCGAAATGCCGCCCTGATACCATGCCTGAATTTTGATGTCCCGCCCCGGAACCGGGATCAGCGAGCCATTATGCGCGACGCAGTTTTCGTTTTCGCCTTGTGCGGCAGGCATTTTGTAATAAGTCACAAAATCGAGCTTATTGTTGTTGAGCGTGAAAATTGCATTTGCACCCCAGACATTTGGATCGTTTTCACGACAACGTGCGCCGAGTCCTCCGCCCCATTCATCGGTAAAAACAACCTTTTTCCCGTCGTTGGAAAATGTCGCCGAGTGCCAGTAAGCGTAATTTTTATCGTTGACCGCTTCGATCCGTTTTGGATTTGCCGGATCTTTGATGTCGAGCAAGATGCCGTTTCCTGAGCATGCTCCGGCGGCGAGACCGATCTCCGAATATGCCGTGATGTCGTGACATTGGTCGGTATCAGAAACTTTTCCTTTTCCATCATGCGAACCGCCGTCATTCAAGCTGTTTATTTTTCCTGTTTTTTCATCGCCAAATATGCGTGGGCTCGCTACGATGGCAGCTTTTTCAGGAGATGCAACAGGCACCTTGATGACATCGATGCTAAATCGCGAAATATTCTGATTTTCTTCCGGCTTTCCGTCAGAACAACCGGCGAGTTCGGTACCCGGGCGGACAAAGGACGTTCCCGAGACATAAATATAAACGTTATTTTTATCTTTCGGATCGGTAACGAGAGTATGGGTATGCGAGCCACGACAAGTTTGAACTGCGCCAACCTGCTTTGGTTTTCTAATGTCCGAAATATCAAAGATCCTTACTCCGCGAAACCGTTCCTTATCCGCAGCCGGTCCGCTGTTTGGAGTCGTCGGGGGAGC
>JBBKXN010000133.1:0-5194 GCA_037969475.1 Pyrinomonadaceae bacterium
GGTAAGCACCGCGAAAGCAGGTAATCGACGGCAGATGGTGGGGGTTTAGACGTTTTTGTAGTTATTTCTAGACCGACCAGGCCGGAACCGCTAAAAATTGACGGTTTTCCTGCAGATACGGATGCCGTGAAACATCGCATAGAACAACCTGTTCACAGTGATATTTTTCTCCCGGTCCACATGGCAGAACTGATAACAATCAACGGGAATTTGTGCATTATTGGCAATGAATTGATCGAGATGAGCAGGAATTTGGAGACTTCAATCGCCGGGAATGAGGTGAACGAGTTCCCAGAATTTTCTGAAAAAGTAATCATGATATCGATCGATGCCCTTTAAGTTTCTTAGTTATTGCAAGTTTTTAGAGCGATTACTATAAACGCTCTTTTATTTTAACCAAACTTGGTGAATAATGTCGCTAAAAGATTTCCGCTTCTTCCGACCAGTGAAACTTGATGCTTGGTAAGGATGAAATTCTACAAGATAGATACCGAATTGTCCGCAAACTCGGACACGGTGGGATGGGTGCGGTTTACGAGGCGATCGATGAAAGGTTTGGTGAACCGATCGCGCTAAAAGAAATTACTGTTGACCTTGTAAACGAGGCCCACCGGACAACCGTTACGAAAGCTTTTGAGCGTGAAGCCAAGGCGCTTGCAAAGGCAAAACACGAAGTTGTCCCCTATGTCCGGGACTATTTTTACGAACGCGATCGCCAGTTCCTGGTTATGGAGTTGGTCGATGGGGACGATTTGGCGGAAATGCTCGAAATGCAGCGGAAACCATTTCCTCTCGGAGACGTGCTCAAATGGATCGACCAATTACTTGATGCCTTGGATTATCTGCACAATTTACAGCCGCCGATCATTCATCGCGACATCAAACCACAAAATTTGAAGTTAAACGATCGACGTAAAATAAAACTACTTGATTTTGGAATTGCCCGCAGCGGAGATAAAACTTCCACCGTAACCAATCAAACATTCGTTGCCGCCACGTTAAATTATTCGCCGATAGAGCAGATTCTTCGCGTGATCGACCCAACCTTCCGCGAGTTCATCATTCTCATGCACAAAACAAAGGCGGAAAAGGTTTTGAATCAGGACACAGACGTCAGATGCGATATTTATTCGCTTGGAGGAACAATCTACCATCTTTTGACAAACCGGGTGCCGATCGATGCGACCAAAAGAACGCTTGAAATTTGGGACGGCAGGCCGGATCCTTTAACAAATCCCTCCGAGCTTAATCCTGAGATTCCTTCGGCGGTTTCGGCGTGGCTGTTGAAAGCGATGGAAATTGACCGCGATAATCGTTTTTCATCGGCAATTGAAATGCACAAAGTGCTTAATTTGGCGATTGCAAAGGAAAAACTCGAAAGCAAGGCACCGGCAAAAAACCCGATCTTGAATAAACCAGATGTAAAAATAGAATCACCTGCTGCTGAACCAAAGTTGACCCGGGCAAGAACAGAACGATTGATTACCGCCGATGAGATGGAACCTGAACCAACAGTGGAATTTATTCCTGAGACTCAACCTTTCTTGCCGGTTGAAGTGCCCGTTGCTCCTTTGATAGGCGCGCAAGATTTTAATAATGAGCCGCTAATTAGCGATTCGTCTTTCGAACAGGTATCTGAACCTGAAACTTTCATGGACTTTTCACAATCAGATCTTAGCGTTCAACCTAACTTTGACACGATCGTTGAGAAAATAAGGAAAAAACGGATTTATTCAAAAGAACTTGTTGCCGGAGAACCATGGACCGTTAACGAAGAAACTAGAATCAGAAATGCCCTCCACGATCTTTTAAGGGCGGTTTCTTGGGTTTCCGTATTATCTATTATCTTTTTCGTTGTATTGGAAATGTCATTTCCAAGAGCCTTGGGCAGCGCGATAGGGGCCGTGATAATACCTGCTGCCGTATCTCTTGTTTTTAAAAACAAAGCCAGGGCATTTCTGTTTGCTTGGTTAATTTTTATGGTACTTGTTTTGACAGGGCGTTACGGAACTTAGTTTGACGACGCAGGTAAAAGCGGTTCGGTCCTGGCGGCCAAAACCTCATGAAGATTGACGGCATCGGCTTCCGAACGATGGACAGATTGATCGATTGTACAAAAATAATCAATCGTTAAAGGTCAGAAGGCGTGCATATGTCTAGAAAAATGGAGGTATGCTGCAAGTTAAGCATTTCGTTGAGATACGGCTCGTCAATAATCGCACTTGCTCAAGATGCGCATTTATATTATTTATGATTCTTAAAGATGTTCTTAATCAACGCGGACGCCTTATAAAAAAGGAGTATCATCATGTCGGCGAAATCAGAGACAACAAAAGACAAACACTGTTGGTGTTCAATACGTTTGCTTTGGAAGTAATCGCAATGACGGAGGATACTACTGAACATTACTACGGTGTCCAGATTGAGTATTTTGTTGATGATAGAGCCTGGAGTAATCACTTTCTTTATGATGAGCTAAAAGACTTGATAGCCGCTTTGGTGTGGTTGAATAGAGAAGCGCTGGTTATGGAGGGCAAGCGGCCAGATCAAATGGAGTTTATCTATTCTTCAGGTGAAGGACACCGCTTTGGAATGGTTCAAACAAACGACACTCAGACCTGGTTCATTCTCTTTGACACCCCAGACGTACAAATTGTCGTGCAACAAAGTACGATTGGGGAAATAATGCAATTGTTTAGAAGAGCGAATGAATATCTTGCGAATATTGCGGCTTAATCGACATTTGATTGATGGATACGCCCCGATCCCGAATTGGCGATACCAACCGTTATAGATGTTTCAAACAAGAATGAAATCGCCTGTGAATTAGTTTGCTTTGCAGATGCCAGGTCGATTTCAATTTCACGCCATTCCGTTACGGATTAATACCCATTCCTTATGAAATTAGCGCACAATCCAAAGCCGCTTCGGGTTGAATATTAAGGGTGCATCGACTATCCTTATTTTTGAGGTTCAACGTTAAAAACTTGCTTGGTTTGTCGCCAGGATCAAGTGCAGGCGTTGAGCTTTTTTTCTGTTTAAATTAGGAGATAGGATGGCTTATGAATGACAAATCAAATAACAAAAAGAAGATCGTTTACGTTGATATGGACAACGTTTTGGTGAATTTCAAGTCGGGCATCGAACGCCTGAGCGCTGAAGACAGGGCGAAGTACGATGGAAATTTCGATGATTGCCCGGGAATCTTCAGCCTGATGGACCCGATGCCCGGCGCTGTTGAAGCATATCGGTTCCTGCACGAAAACTTCGATACATATATCCTCTCGACGTCGCCGTGGGAAAACCATTCGGCTGCCTCGGAAAAACTTGAATGGGTGAAGAAACACTTGGGACGCGAAGACGGTGAACCCGCTTACAAACGTCTGATCCTGAGTCATCACAAAAACCTCAACAAAGGTGATTTTCTGATCGATGACCGGACCATGCGAGGAGCCGATCAATTTGAGGGTGAACTCATCCACTTTGACACAGAAAGATTTCCGGATTGGGCATCAGTCGTGAATTACTTGAAAAAGTTTGGGCAAACGGCAACGATCGAAGATGCCATTTCGATTGCGGCAATGGCCCACAAGGGCATCGAGGACAAGGCCGGCGCCCCTTATATCTTCCATCCTTTGAGAATGATGTTCAAAGTCAATTCGACCGAAGCAAAGATAGCTGCCGTTTTGCATGACGTCGTCGAAGATACGAGTTGGACTTTAAAGCGATTGCGCGATAAAGGATTCTCCGATGAGGTTGTGGAAGCGGTTGATTGCCTGACTCGCCGCGACGAAGAAAGTTACGACGAATTTGTCGAACGTGTCGAGAAAAATCCGATCGCGCGCGAGGTTAAGATCGCAGACCTTGAAGACAATATGAACGTCCGGCGGATCGGTAAGATATTGCCGAGAGACCTGAAGCGGTTGGAGAAATACCACCGAGCTTGGACTAAACTAAACGACGTTGATGTGGGAAAAAATCGCGTTCCCGCATCGGATCGAATCTTCTCTAAACGAGCATGATGTCCAAAGTTCCAAACGAAGCTGTTGAAAAAGCATCTCGCTTTTGCTCTTTTTAAATTCTCGAAGTTTGAATTCAATTTCCAGTATTTCTTGTCATTCGCATATTTTGGAATGCATTAATTAATAGGGGTTTCGTATAACAATGCAACACTATTTCGAACGCCGCTGGTAGCACGTTTTGGAAAATCGATCCTTTTTTCAAATGCGATCCTGTGTTATCATAATCGGACAATCTAGTCTTACTACCATTATCAAGTTAGAAATTAGTTGGCTCCAACAATCTAACTTTCATCGAATATTGACCCCTTTTATTCATTGTTTGGATAAAACGAAAGTCAGGAGGCAGATCAAATGACTAATCGATTAATGCTGATCGTAATGATTATTGCGATCGGAACAGTTTCTTTTATAAGCGCACAGACAACCGGCAAAGATTTAACCAGAATGTCGAATGACGGTGCGAATATCACCTGGACGATCAATAAAGCCAGTGATGGAGGCACTCTGACGGTTTCAACACCGTCCGGCGACGTTCTCCGCTATCAATTCAGATCCGGCGGATCACCGATATTTTCTGTTTCTGATCAAAAGGCGGGCGCCGTTACAGACGGACAGTACAGATTTGAGATCGTTTTAACACCGATCTTGTCCGATTCCGTTAAGGCAGCTTTGCGGACCGCACGTGCGGAAAACCGCAGCGAAGAGGTTTTCGACAATTTTGTCAAAAGCGGAATAATTCCGCCGCCGATGATTGACACAGGGGCTTTCCGGGTTGTGAACGGCCTGGTCTACACGGCCGATTCCGGCCCCGAGCCGGGCACCAAAAACATTGCCGAACCGAGACAGCCGATTGACACCGATCAGAAGAATCCTTCCGGTAATGTAAATCGGGGCGATGTTCCGCCCGAGGGTGTTACGGTCATTGCTATGGATCTGGTCGTTCAGGGAAGTGAATGTATCGGGCTTGATTGCCCGGCTGCTCCCTCTTTCGGCTTCGATTCATTGCGTTTGCAGGAAAATAATCTGCGCATCAATTTCGAGGACACATCGAACACCGCCAGCTTCCCGACCAGTGACTGGCGGATAGTCGCCAACGATTCGACCAACGGCGGCGCGAGCTATCTGGCGTTTGAAGATTCTACCGCCGGAAATCAGCCGTTCAGAGTTGAAGC
>JBBKXN010000134.1:0-90246 GCA_037969475.1 Pyrinomonadaceae bacterium
AATTGCGGAGGCGATTGGCACTCTCGATTTTGCTGACGAGATAATCGTCGTCGATGCAGAAAGTTCGGACAATACGCGAAAAATATCTGAGGACCTTGGTGCGCGCGTGATTACCCAAAAATGGCTCGGATTTGGGAAGCAAAAACAAATTGCGGTTGAGAATTGCAGCAACGATTGGGTTTTTAGTTTAGACGCGGACGAGCGAGTGTCGAAAGATTTAAGGGAAGCGATTCTAAAGATAAAAGCACAAAACGAAGACACCCGCCCTGATGGTTACCGAATCTCACGCCTTTCTTACTACATGGAAAGGCCAATAAAACATTGTGGCTGGTATCCCGATTGGCAGTTGCGATTTTTTGACCGAAAAAAAGGGCATTGGAAGGAAATGGCTGTTCACGAATCGGTCGAGATGCTTGAGAATGCAAAGATCGAAAAACTACATCATGACATTCTGCATTTTAGTGTAAAAGATCCGCTACACCATCATCAGATGATCGGTGAACGTTACGCACCGCTTGCAGCGAAGCAGATGTACGATTCAGGGCGCAGAACGACGCGTTTCAAGGTTCGCACGGCAAGTTTTGCTGGATTCATCGGGACGTATTTATTAAAGGCCGGATTTCTAGATGGATTGCCCGGTTATTGCATCGCGCGTTTTGCCGCCCATCATTCATTTTTAAAGCATTTACTCCTATGGGAAATGCAAAACAAAGCCGATTAGCAATTCCCCGCTGTCAATACAACTTTAATCCGAACGCAACCATCGAAAGTTTGTTATAATAACCTATCAATTTTTAAGCCTTAATTGGTAAACCGAAGATAAAATAATGAAAAAACTCCTGATCATTTCGATATTCGCGATTCTGTTTCCGATTGGTATTTTGGGGCAAAAAGGCATCGACAAACAGACGAACGAGATCAACGATAAAACTGACGGCAACAAAACCCGAAATGATTCAGCGCAGACGTTTAGCTGGGGAAAGGGCAAAACAAAAATCCGCGAAAAACTGGCAAATCCTTACCAGTTAAACGCGCGTCGCGACATTCTAATCGAAACAATCGTTGATGTACTTAAGGATCGGGGGATGATCGTTGATGAAGCAGCTTCGAGATTTAAGGACGGGCTGATTGTCACCCAGCCATTCACATTTTCGAAAGGAGTGATTTTGACAAAACCGGAATTGGGACGCTATGCGGTCTTAAATAATTCCTATTCTACATGGACACGCGGGCGCTTTACCTTGACGATTGATGTTCAGTCTCTGGACGGGGTGAAAAATAATGTTTCGGTAACGGCAAACGTTGAAGGAAGATCGGGCGACGGCCTATATTCTCAGTGGACAACGCTCCAAAGTTCGGGTACGGCGGAAGATGAGTTTCTCGCCGAATTGGTGAAATATATGTCCGGAGATTTGGCAGATGGAGAGCGCAAGCCATAGCTCATTGTTCGAAGTCATTATGTCGGTTAATTATTCAAAACTTTCGGCGGCTTTAGGTATTCTAGTTACCGGACTTTTCTTTATTCAGTCTGCTTTTGGACAGAATCGAAGGAACGAACCGCTTCCGAAAAGTATTCAGGAAAAGCTTGTCGAGATGAAGATCGACGAGGAGAAGAAGGATTTTGACAAACTTCTCGAACGAAGTGAGATGGTTGCAAAACTCAGCGAGGACATTGAAACTTCATTTCACGAAAACAAAAAATTGACGTCCGAAGACAAAAAACGCCTGGAAGAAGTCGAAGATCTTCTTGGTAAGATCCGGAAAGAACTTCGCGCTTCAAAGGATGATGATGACGAAAAGGAAGAAGCTCCACATTCCATTTTGACCGCGATTGAAAATCTTCGCGAAAATACGTCTAAGCTTTTCGAGGAAGTAAAAAAAACCACCCGCCACACTATTTCTGCAGTTGCCGTACAGAGCTCAAATACTGTTCTGAATATAGTTAAGTTTCTGCGTTTTGATAAGGATTAACTCTGGAAATATTTTGATTTTGTTATCGACCAAATCCCGTTCCCGTATTTTTCCATCCAGAATTATCGACATCTCCTTGTTTGTTGTGATCATCTTTTGCGTTTGTGGTTCTTCATTTGCTCAAGACGATGACGTCATCTCCGTAGATTCCTCTGTTGTCGTCTTAAACGCAACAATTGCGGATTCAAACGGAAATCCGGCTTATGGACTAAAAAAGGAGGATTTCGAAATCTACGAAGACGGCAAAAAGCAAGAGATAGCGTTTTTCGAAACTCAGGAGATCCCTTTCGCCGCGGTGATCTTGATCGATACCTCAGGGAGTATGGAAGCCCGCGTAAGCCTCGCTCGTTCAGCAGCTATAAAGTTTCTCGACGGTATTCGTATCGGTGATAACGTGGCAATTTACAACTTCGACTCTAAAGTCTCACTTGTTCAGGATTTTTCAAATTTACGTGATCTTACACATCGGGCGTTTGATCTAAAAGCAAACGGGTGGACCGTTTTAAACGACGCGATATTCGAGGCATCGAAGGTTCTCGCTAATCGCGATGAAAAACGAAGGGCAATCGTCGTCTTGTCTGACGGCGCTGACACGAGAAGCGGTCGTTCAGCCGATAAGGCGTTAAAAGAGGCATTGAGCATCGACGCCACGATCTACACCGTTGATATGTCATCAATGAGCACAGGTGGTAAGGAAAGAATGCAAAACCAAGGAGCCTTAAAAAAATTTGCCGAAAAAAGTGGCGGGAGATTTATTAAGACCCCCGGCGGAGTAGAAATGCGGAACGCGTTTGAACAAATTGCTGACGAACTCGGCACTCAATATACACTTGGCTACTATCCATCAAACTTCGCAATAAAAGATGGAAAGTGGCATGAGATCGAGTTGAAGATCCCCAAAAAGAAACTCGAAATCCGAACCCGAAAAGGCTATAATTCTCCCAAAAAATAAGGGAAGAGCAAAGTTACACTTCCCCACATTCGTTTTTGTTTTCTTGATTTATTAATCCAGGACAAAAGTAATAATCATCATAACGGTGTAGCTCGAAACCTGACCATCGCTTACCGAAACTTTCTGTTCCTTAACCCATGCTCCGCGAATTCCCTTGATTGTTTCGCCCGCTTTTGCAATACCCTTCTTAACAGCATCTTCAAATCCAACCTGAGATGTTGCTGTGATTTCAATATTTTTTGCTACTGACATAATTTCTTTCTCCTTTATTTTTGTTAAATATTTGTCTTATTGCGGACTTTATCATTGTGGCGTTCGAAAGCATATTCAACCAGCGAATCAATTATTTCAGAAAACTGCATTCCCGAACCGGCCCACATTTTTGGGAAACCGGAAGCATCCGTCAACCCCGGGATCGTGTTTATTTCGTTGACGAGTAAAGCGCCGTTATCGCTTCGAAGGAAAAAATCGACACGTGCGAAACCGGCACCGTCCACGGATTTGAACGCGTCGACAGCCATTTTTTGTATTTTTTCCGTCAATTCCGAGGATACCAATGAAGGTACAATAAACTCATTATTCCCCGTTCCAGAATATTTTTCAGTGTAATCCAGAAATTTCTTATCCACGTCGTGGACGATGTATTCCCCTGGCAGACTCGCCTTGGGAGCATCATTGCCAATAACGGCACACTCGATTTCACGCATGTCAAGATGTTCTTCGACCAGGATCTTTCGATCATACTGAGCCGCCAGTTCTACACCGTTCCTTAACGATTCCGAATTGGTCGCTTTTGTTACTCCAACTGAGGACCCGAGATTCGCCGGTTTTATAAAACAAGGATAACCGAGCTTTGTTTCAACCTGGCTTATTACCAAGTTTTGATTATCTTCCCATTCGCCCCGCAAAAACCAAACGTATTCGCAAATTGGCAGACCCGCGTCCCGAAACAGAGTTTTCATGACGACCTTATCCATACCGCACGAAGAAGCCAGTACTCCGCAGCCAACGTATGGAATTCCCGCCATTTCAAAGAGGCCCTGTATCGTGCCGTCTTCGCCATAAGTGCCATGAAGAACGGGAAATACAACGTCAAGTGGCGACAACTTGTCTTCGTTTTCGAGTGCGTCAAGTTTAGTCAACCCCCGAAATCGTGTGTCGCCAAGTAGTGCGACACGGTCTCGCGGATAGTTGGCAATGTTCTCAGTTAGCAGTTCCCGGGTAGCTTCGGGCAACATTCCCATGGATTCAAGCGGATTGAGCCACGCACCTTCGATACTTATCGCGATCGGCACGACTTCGTATTTATCCTTATCAATCTCGTTTATGACTGTCGTCGCAGAACGAACGGATATTTCGTGTTCGCCGGAGCGCCCACCAAAGACGACTCCTATTCTTAGTTTATCCATATCAAGTTTACAAAACTGAATTTCCCAAAGCCGAAAGGATGAGTTCGCCAGCAAGTGTCGCCGTGATATTGCTTCTATCCAACATTGGATTTACCTCGACTATCTCAAACGAACGCATTCCACCCAGCTCCGAAATAATCTCGAGTGCTAAATGTGCTTCCCGATAGGTTATTCCGCCTCGCACTAAAGTTCCCGATCCAGGAGCAAAACGCGGGTCGATTACGTCAACATCAAATGTCACCGCAAAACCTGCCTCTGCTTTTGAGGCAATCTTTACCGCATCCTCTACACAGGCCGTCATCCCGCGTCTATCAATATCGCTCATCGTGAAGAAATTATTTCTCATTCCAAGCTCGTTTATCATCCTTTTTTCACCCAGATCGAGGTCTCTGCCTCCGATATGGGCGCAATAGGATCGATTAACTTTTGGCGAGAATCCTTCGAGCTCTACCATTTGCTTTTCGCCCTGTCCCAGGATCGTAGCAAGCGGCATCCCATGCGTATTTCCGCTTGGTGAAGTTTCCGGCGTATTCATATCTGCGTGGGCATCAAACCAAATCAACCCGACCTCCTCATCGCGAGAATGAAAGTGGCTTGAGATTCCCGAAAAACTTCCTGCGGCGATTGAATGATCGCCGCCCAAAATTATCGGAATCGCATCCGACGCCAAAATGTTCTTCACTGCATTCGCAATTTTCCGGGACTCTTCAAAAATTTCCTTCAAATATCTTGGATTTTCGCCGGGTTCTGGCTCATAATCGGGAACGGATATACTGAGATCACCGTAGTCTGAAACCTCGTACCCCAGTGTTTGGATATGGCCAAACAAACGGTCGCCGCGAAATTCCGCCAAACGAATTGCTGTAGTCCCAAGCTCACTTCCTTTAGTTTCGGCTCCAAACCCCAAAGGCACGCCCAAAATCCCAACCTTTTTTCCTACACCGGGCACATATTTATCTATCGCTGTCATATTTTAATACTTCTACCAATTTTCTCTACTCAAGTTCACCAAAACCGCCTGCAAAAAGCTGCTCGACCGCGTTATACGCATCCACCTCATCTGCTCCCAAAACTTCAACAGTCAAGACCGACCCCATTGAAGCAGCCAACGTCAGCACACTCAGAATTGACTTGGCATTCGCTGAAACGCACCCATCCGATTTAAAAAGCATTATTTTGCTTTCAAATTCGCCCGCGAGACGAACCAGCTGCGCGGCGGCACGCGCATGAAGACCGAGATGATTGACGACTTTGATCTCCCCGCTACGCATCCTTTTTCATTTTTTGCGGTGCGAGCAATCCCGCTGCGCGATATATGGATTGCTTGCCCTGCGTTTCAACTTCTTCCGCCATCTCCGACAAACTCATTTCGGAATTTTGACTGGCCAGCTTTATAACCATCGGTAGATTAACGCCTGTAACGACCTCAACCTCATTTTCAACGATAAACATCGCGGAAATATTGGTCGGAGTTCCGCCAAACATGTCCGTCAGCAGTAACACACCGTTTCCTTCGGAGACGTCTTTTATCGCACGCTCGATTTCATCCTGTGCTGCCTCCACGTTATCGTGCCAGCCGATTGAAACCGACTTGATGTGATCCATTTCGCCGATGACCTGCTCAGCGGCCGACAAAAGCTCATTTGCTAATTGTCCGTGAGAAACGATTACTCCCCCAATTCTTTTACTCATATCCAAATCTATCCTATTTTTTTACATCACGGTGCAATGTTGAGACCGCGAAACCAGAATTCTTTAAATTTTCAGCAATTACGTTTGTACTCATTACGGACCGATGACGCCCGCCCGTGCAGCCAATACCAATCGTCAGATAGGATTTTCCTTCCCGTTTATAAAGCGGCAGCAAGTATACAAGCAAATCAGTAAAACGACGAATTGTCTCCAAAACTTCTTCCTGAGATTCCAGAAACCCGATGACTTTGGGATCGGTACCTGGCAGCTCTCTCAATTTAGGTTCAAAATAAGGATTTGGTAAATGCCTTACATCAAAAAGAAGATCCACATCACGGGGAATTCCGTGTTTGTGACCGAAACTGACGATTTGAATTTGCAGCGGAACCCCGTCTTCATTGGTGCCAAACCTTTTTACAAGCATCCGCCGCAAAGTATGAACCGTATGTTCGGACGTGTCGATGATCAGATCAGCACTTTGCCTTAAATCACTCATCGCCTCTTTTTCCGCGCGAATCGCTTCCAATACACCCGTCCCCTCATCTGCCGGATGCGGGCGGCGGGTTTCGCTAAACCTTCGCTGAAGTACACGATCCGAAGCCTCAAAAAACAAGATGTACGGGGCCAAATTTCTCTTGCGAAGTTTTCTTAATTCCGCGGAAAACTCGGCCAAAAAATGTCGCTCGCGAATATTTATCACCAACGCAGCCTTCTCGATCGCGACAATTTCTTCGGAGTTTGGAAGAAGAAGCCGTGCAAAGGTCGAAAGCATGGTTATTGGAAGATTGTCCACACAGAAAAAGCCGAGATCCTCAAACGCGTTTGTCGCTGAAGACATTCCGGAGCCGCTAAGCCCTGTCAGTATTATGAAATTTTGAGAAATATGCGATTGCGGTGTATCGTTTGGCATATGTGAGTTTTATATTATAAGAAATTATTTCTTATCGCGAACAGCTTTATTGTGTTTTTCCGCCAGCCTTGATCCCGCGTCATTTCCACCCGAATGCAAGCGAAATAACTTTGCAGACGTTTCGATAATTGTAGCCGTATTTACCCCGGAACCGACAGGAATCGTGAGTTTTGGAACGCGCACTCCAAGTAGATCCTTTGTCTCAAATGCGGACTCAAGGCGATCAGTTTGCTTCAATTTGGAATCAGTTGTTAGTTCTATACAAAGGTCAATCTTTCTTTCTTTCTCAAGGGAAGGCGAGCCAAATACCTCTCCAACATCAATTACCCCTAACCCGCGAATCTCCAAAAACCCTGCTGTTAGTTCAGGGGAACGCCCTATTAGAAATTCATCAGTTCTATTTATGGTCACCGAGTCATCGGAAACTATGCAATGTCCACGACTGATTAATTCGAGCGCAACCTCGGATTTTCCAATTCCGGAATCGCCTAAAATCAGAACTCCGAGTCCTTCGATTCCAACCAACACGCCATGTATTGTTTTTTCCTGCACAACCCGCATTGAGAGAGGATCTGACTATAGAGGAATGCAAACAGAACTGAAGCAATATGCCATATCGATTATGCCTGAACCTGGGACGGACTTATTGTTGAGACTTATCCAATCCCTGAACAAAACCTATGGAAATTCTCAGTCTGCCAATTCGTCCTCCAGTTCAATCACAGCAGGTGCAATTTCACCCGCTTTTTTCGCCTTGTGAGATCGATCGATAATTTTGTTTTTCAATTTAAGGGCTTGTTTTTCTATCTTATCGATCGTTTGCGATAGCGATTGATACATATCGTCATCGACCGTGTTCGCCGTTAACACTAATTTTCTCCACTTTACTACTACTTCCGACCGATGTTGTCCGCCTTCGATTTCAATAATTATATGAGCGTGATTATCATCCTTTCCGAATAGATGGTTGATACGCTCAAAATGTTCCTCAACGTGATCTCGAATCGGCTGAGTAACATCAATGTGCCTGCCAGTATATTCAAATTTCATATTTTACCCCTTGTCTGTTATTAGATTTGAAAGATCAAAAGATTCGGTTTCGAATCCATTTTTTACAAATTGCCGCAATGAGGCTAGATCATCGTCTTGCGCTCCCGGGAACCCGGAATATTCATCTGATCGCGGTACTTTGCAACGGTTCTGCGTGATATTTTAACCCCATCCCTCGCTAATGCCTTAGCGAGTTTTTCATCCGTCAGTGGTTTCTTGGTGTTTTCTTCTTCGATCATTTTCTTAATACTGAGCTTAAGGATGCGGGTTGAAACCTCTACACCGTCTTCATTTAGCATACCTTCGCTAAAAAAACGCCTTAACTCTATAACACCTTGAGGAGTATGTGCATATTTCCTATTTACGACCCTCGAAATGGTGGAAAGATGCATCCCAATATCTTCGGCAACATCCTTAAGCATCATCGGTTTGATAAACTGCACACCGTGATCCAAAAATTCAGCCTGCTTCTGAACGATACATTCAACAACCCGATAGATCGTTTGTCGGCGATGCTCTATATTTCGAAGAAGATCGACAGCTGAACGCACTTTTTCCTTTATGAAGGTCTTGGTTTCGCGGTTAGTATCTTCTTTACCCAGAAGCTTTTGATATGTATTGCTAATCCTTAATCGAGGACTTCCGTCATCCGTAAAATAAATTATCCATTCGCCTTCAACCTTTTCTATATAGACTTCCGGAGAAACATAGATCGGTTTCTGGGTAGAATATTCTTTCCCGGGATAGGGATTAAGAAAGCGTATTTTTTCGATTTCGTCATTTAAGGTTTCAAAATCGATTCCCGTGGCTTTGGAAAGTTTTTGAAGACGATGCGGCTGAAGATCTTCAAAGTGATCTTTCACTAATTCCGCAGCTAGTGTTTCGCCCTGTCCGTTAACTTCGAGTTGCGCCAGGAGACATTCTCTGACATCTCTTACCGCACACCCTACAGGATCGAGTTTCATAACGATCCAACGGGCTTCTTCGACAATTTCCGGCTCGGAGCCGCACAAATCAGCTATCTCTTCATTTGTTGCTTTGAGACGCCCATTTTCATCCAAATTGCCGATCACGCAAATTCCCGCTTCTTCGAGTTCGTTAGAAATACTCAATAATCCAAGTTGCCATTCCAAATGATCCGTCAGCGTTTCCGAACTTGATAAAAACTGTTCAAAACTCGGGGCGTCATCATTATGTTCGAATTCCTGAGTTTTGTAACCCGGATCAAGGTATTCCTGAAATTCGCGCCCAATATCTATTTCGTCAAATGAATCGGTCGGCGAATCGGCGTCCAAAGCATCATCGATCGCATCCTGGGTTTCCGTATCGATTCCGTCCTGATGTCCGTTTTCGCTGAGCTCCGGCATACTATCGGCCTCAGAGTCGGAAACACTATAGTCGCCAAATTCGCTGTCGGCGGCAGGATCCTCATATTCGCGCTCCGTACCGTCAGCATTTTGATCGAGAATTTTTTCTGCAAGTTCCTGGATCTCATCTTCCGTCTGAACCTCTTCGAGCAATGGGTTTGAATCGATCTCAGTCTGGATAAGTTCTCCAAGCTCGAGAGAGGTCATTTGGAGCATTTCTATGCGCTGACGCAGTTGCGGCGTTAGCACCATTTTCTGTTGAAGTTTCTGTGATAATTTTAGAAATGCCATCGATGATAACGCAACTATTTACTGCAAGAAAACTATCGATCAAGCCTAAAGAAGAACGTAATTCAATTATAACCGATTATGAATCGAAATGTGAAAAATGTCGATTTAAAGAGTAAATCTCTCTCCCAGATACAAACGGCGTACCTCGTCGTCCTCTACTAAAGATTGCGGCTCACCATTTCGCAAGATCTTTCCTTCTGCCATGATGTAAGCTCGGTCAGTAATCCCCAAAGTTTCGCGAACATTATGATCGGTTATAAGAATACCGATACCTTGCTCTTTGAGATAAAGAATTATCTCGCGTATATCATCGATGGCAATAGGATCAATCCCGGCAAATGGCTCGTCAAGCAAAATAAACTGTGGATCAGTAGCCAAACACCTGGCAATTTCAACCCGTCTACGTTCACCGCCCGAAAGCGAATCACCTCGCGTTTTCCTCACATGTGTAACGCCAAACTCCGCGAGGAGTTCTTCCAATCGAGCGAAACGATCGGCTCGGGACATTTTCATCGTCTCCAGGACGGCCAGGATATTTTGCTCCGCCGAAAGCTTGCGGAAAATAGAAGGTTCCTGCGGAAGATATCCGAGCCCGAGACGCGCACGCAAATACATTGGAAGTTTGGTAACATCTTCGCCATTTAACAAGATATTACCTCTTTCAGTGCGTTCGAGCCCCGTCATCATATAAAACGTCGTAGTTTTACCTGCGCCGTTTGCACCCAAAAGGCCTACAACTTCCCCTTGCTCTACAAAGAGACTCACGTCGTCAACTACACGTCGCCGACCGTAGGTCTTTCGCAAGTTGTTGGCAGATAATGAATTGTTTGGATTTACAGAACCGTTTTCCACGAGGGTTAGTTTAACTTACCATTCTTGATTTTATAAACCGTGCGCATCCTTCCCGAGCTGTTTTTCTTAGTTTCACCGCTTCCCTCTATCCGGTTTTCTTTTAGATAGACGATGACTTCGCGACCTTCGGATGAGCCATTTTCGGAGTCCTTCACACGCGCGGGATTTCCCGTCAGTCTCACGGTTTCGGTAGATGCTATGTATTCTGCGGAGTCGCCTGAAGCGCGTCGATTTGGCTGGGTGATCACTACGTCATTTTCAATCACAGTTCGAGAAAGTTCGTTATCCTTGTCAAGGAAGATATTTGCAACCCCCGCAACCATCCGATCCGTGCCTTGTCGAATATCGACATTTTCCTCATACCTTATTATGTTTAGGTTTTTCTGGTAACTCATCCTTTTAGAGGAAACAAAAACTGGTGTTTTCGTTTGGCGTCCGGCGACCGTCCGGTTTACATCATAAAGCAAACTCTGGACATTTCCATCCGCGGTAAATTGTCCTTGCTTTTGCTGCAAGAATAAACGATCTGCCCTTACATAATTATTTTCCTGCCACGCTCGTGCATTTCCAACAAAAAGCGCCGTTTCGGCATCGTGATCAAAACTTGCGGCTCCGGCGGTTACGAAGACGGGCGAATTGACGTTAGAAAATGGAGCAGCTCCTCCCGTTTGTTTCTGGCTGTAATAGGTTGTACTAACATTCGAACGCAATGCAGACTTATTACCGCGTGTGTCCCAGTCAATTTCAGTCGCCTTACCGCGAGCCTGTGAATCCCAAACGGTCGGTTCGCCTCCTCTTAAGCGAACAATTTCATCAATTGCCTGATATGAGATGCGATCTGCAATACCATTCCGATCCCCTTCCATAAACTTTGCTTTTCCGCTGGCCTCAAAGGATTCAATATCCTGATTTCCCCGATTGAAGATCGCGTCGAGAGTTTCTGCGGACAAGGTCTGTTTCTCTTTCGCGCTCGTTGTCGGAACTCGAATCACTTTAGAATTTCCCGTCGAGCGGCAATTTTTTGCATTATTTTTTTCGTAAAAGTCGCAGTCAAAGCGCTGAGAATTGATCGTCGTAATATAATTTTTCGGCGATGAACGAATCGGTGTAACCACTAATTCGGCATCTCCGCTAGCCTCGGCTTTAGCGAGTTCGTTGCCATTCGCACGTAAAATAGTTTTGACATTATCCGCGGTCAAGGTTTTGTCAGCTGCGTCCGCCGAATTATTCGGTGCGTTAAGTTTTATCGTCGTTCGTCCATCAGTTTTTAGTGTCTCCAAGGTACCGTTTTCCCGAAAATTAAGATTTATAGCTTTCGGCGCAAATAACCGGAAAAGAGTATAGTCCTTAGAATTAAACGGAATGATTGCAACATCACCATTTCCGATCGCATTAGCCTTGGTTGGTTTTTCGTTCGCGCCAAAACTTGCGTTTAGCTCCTCGGCTTTAACTTCCGTCGTCCGCTCGGCAGTTTTTTGGCTTAAGAATGCATTCCCGGTTGCGACCGCGAACTTCAACTTCCTGTTGGGATTGAGATCCGCTTTTATTACATCGCCCCTGATCAAATCCGTACCCTGGACGATCTGAGCGCCGCCATACATGGAAATTTTTCCCTTTGTTTGCTCGTAAACCGCCCGTTGGGAATTAATTTTCGTCGGTTTCGCATCTTCAACGGTTACAATTTCGACCTGATCCTCAAGTTCGAAGGTGTCGGTTGATTTTATGTAAACAGCATTGTTTGCGCGGATGTTAGTTGGTTCTGAATTATTCTGTGTTGTTTCGATCTCAACGCTGCCGAAAAGTTCTAACTTTTCGAGCTGCTTGTTCACTGTCGCGATCGCTCGATTCGCCTTTGTTTTTGTCCACGCGGGATTTTTTGAGGTTGGCTTCTGATAAACAAAAACATCGCCATTTAGATCAAGCTTTCTAATTTCCTTGTCCGTGAAATACGCCGTGGCGCGGGCCGATTTAATATCGGTCGGCTGCGTAAGATTACCGCTCGAATTATTTTCCGGCGTGAGCGCAATCGCCACATTCCCATCCATATTGATCTTCTCGGCAACCTGATCGATAAACGCATGACCGGCATTTATCTTCGCGCGCTGAATTTTCGATTTTGTCAGTTCGTCGTCTTTTGCGCCGCTTGCGAAAGCATCAATTTCAACGTCCTTAAGTAGATCGATTGTTTTATTTTGAGTATGAACGATCGCGCCATATGAATTTCCCGAAATATTATCGCGGGAAAACTCCACGTATTCTTCCGCATCCGCAATTTCGGTTGATTTGTCATAGCTAAGCTGTTCGGTTTTAACGTTGAGCCGGTCACGCGTCGCAATATCAACATCGCCCGCAAAAAATAGTTTGAAATTCTTCGAACCATCGCCAGCAGGAATATAAATTGCCTTCGACGACGAAATCCGGTCAAAATCATCGACATCGCCGTCGTTGAAGACCTGAAGGTAGACGTTTTCAAGCTCCTGATGTTTATCGGAAAATGTCGTCGCTTTATCTGCTTTTAGATAATAACTTAGAACACCATTTTCAGATTCGCGGCGTTCGTAACCTACTACCTCGCCGACAACATCCTTTGAAAGCTTCGTCGGCAAGCCCTTCATCCGAAATTCCGAACGAAAACTTCCCCAGTAAAAACCGATTCCAATCAAGAGAACAGCGATAATTCCCGCAGCTATCGCCGCTCCGCGAAAAATAAGCGGTAGTTTTGCACGAAATGCGTATTTCGATTGTTTTATAGAATCCGACATTAGTTAGCTTCGTAAATCCTTAACAATCAATTGTAACCTGGTATTTCCCTGCCATGTATTTGCTTCAGGTGAATGCGCGAGTTCGATGCTTTTTCCGGGTGCCAGAGTTTGCCCCTTTGATAGCTCGACCCCATCCCACCAAAGCGCTTCGAAACTCTCGCGATTTTCGCCAATAAGTCTTAGCTTCAGGTGTTTTTCCTTCAAAACCCATGGTTCGTCCGCTAAAGTAAGTTTCCGGGTGAGAAAAACCGGCTTCGGGTTGCCCATACCGAAAGGCTCCATCTGTTTCATTTCATCGACTAAACCAAGGTTAAGTTCGCCGGAACCCACTTCTGCGTCGATCTTAACTTCAGGAACCAACTCATCTTCAGACAACACCGAAGTCGCGTGAATATTTAGTTTTCGCTCTACCTCTTCAATATTTTCAAACTTGATCTTCATTCCCGCGGCGGCGGCGTGTCCGCCATATTGTTCGAATAGGTCGGCACAAGTATCCAAACCGTTGAGCAAATGATAATCCGCAATACTCCTGGCGGAGCCGTGTCCCATCCCATCCTCAAGTGAAATTACTATTGCGGGACGGTAAAGCTTTTCTGCAATCTTCGACGCGGCTAAACCAATTACACCCCGGTGCCATCCTTCGCCCGCTACTACAATAAAATTCCTCTTTGTCGCATCTTTTGTCGCGGCAAGCGCGAGTTCGGTAATTTCCTTTTGAACCTTCTGGCGTTCTAAATTTCTGCTGTTTAAATATTCTGCCAAACGTCTCGCTTCTTCAAAATCGTTTGTTTCTAAAAGTTCAACGACGTGCTTTGCCGCATCCATTCGTCCGGCGGCGTTAATCCTTGGTGCAATTCTATAACCTATATGATAACTGGTCATTTCAGCACGGCAGTCCGAAACTTCCATCAACGCTTTTAGTCCATAATTTCGTGCCTGAGGAAGCTCCTTTAAACCGATAGCAACAATTGCCCGGTTTTCACCTGTCAGTTTCATTACATCGGCGATCGTTCCGATAGCGACGACCTTCAAAAAATGAGGAGCAAGGTGTTCCTTTCCGCGCTCTCTCAGTAATGCGTGAGCAAGTTTGAATGCGACTCCGACTCCTGCGAGATGTTTGTCGGGATACTCACACCCGCGTTGGTTTGGGTTGATAACGGAAAAGGCGTCGGGGTTTCCTTTTTCTTTCGCTAGATGGTGATCAGTAATGATAAAGTCAATCCCGTTTTCCTTTGCCCACGCAACGGGCGCAAACGAAGTGATCCCACAATCGACACTGATGACGATCTTGAAACCGTTTTCTTTGGCCTTTTCGAGTTCCGGTATGTTTATTCCGTAGCCTTCCTTAAAACGATGAGGCACGTGATACCCGGTTTCACCACCAAGGATTTCAAGTGCCTTTCTTAAAACAACCGTTCCAGTGGTTCCATCAACATCGTAATCACCCCAAACAAGAATTTTTTCGCCTTTGTCGATTGCTTCCAAAATACGCTTGACCGAAGTTTTCATTCCCTTGAGCAGATAGGGATCATGCAAATGTTCGTATTTCGGATTGAGGAATTTATAGGCAGACTCTTCTGTTTCGTAACCGCGTGCTATGAGAAGCGATGCGATCAGCGGCGAAACGCCCAAGGCGTGCGCCAGCGTTTCGGATTTAATCGGATCGTGTTCCTTTATAGCCCAACGTTTCATAAAACCAACAATTGTTTTGACAGTCACGAAACAAGGGTTAACTCACATGCGGATCAATCAAACCTTGCCAAAGTAGAATTAGAATAACGAGACCTAAGACGATTCTATAAATGATAAAAACTGCGGTTGAATGGCGTCTTAGATAGGAAAGCAAAAACCAGATCGCCAAATAGCCGACGAGTCCGGCAACCAAAGTGCCAATAATAAGCGGAACCCAACTGTCCTCGGGCAATATGTGCCAGGCTTGATAAAGCTCAAGTAGTCCGCTTGCCGTGATCGCGGGAATCATTAACAAAAATGAAAATCGTGCAGCGGCTTCTCGCTTCAACCCGGAAAATAAACCGCCCATTATCGTCGATCCGGAACGGCTGGCCCCAGGCAGCAAAGCGAGGACCTGTGAAAGGCCGACCAATACGGCATCGAATAGCCCGATTTCCTTGACGTCTTTTCGCTGCCTTCCGACCATTTCGGCGAGCCCCAGCAATAATGCCACGGCGATCAGCATTATTGCGATCAACCATAGGTTTTTCGTAAACGCACCTTCGATTTGATGTTTGAACGCCAAGCCAACCACTGCAACAGGAATGGATCCCAAAACGATCATCCAGCCCAGCCACGTTTCATCGGACATCCAAATCGGCCGGATTCCGCCAGTACCCGAAAATCTATTTCTGCGTCCGGAAAGAAAAGCCACATGATCACGAATAAAGGCTACCGAAATATTCCAGATATCCGATGCGAAATAAACAAATACTGCGGCAAGTGTCCCGAGTTGCATCACAGCCATTGTCGCCGTGATTTGCCCGGGGTTTCCGTTATACAAATTGGTAAAACGACTCGCAAAAACAAGGTGCCCGGTTGAGCTGATCGGAATAAATTCCGTCAAACCCTGGACGACCCCAAGGATTATTGCCTGTATAAGATCCATAAGTTAAAGGGATGGTATATCGGGGAAGAAAAAGTGTTAAACAGTTTAAATTTTCTAATTTTTAACTGTTTTCGTCAAAGCCATGTTGTAATTATTCGCGATAGCGAACTCCGCCCGCGATTCGGTCATAGAGCCACGCCGGTAAAACTCTTCCGAGGCGTACGAAGGTTGCAAGCTGCCATGGAAACGCCGCAAACTTTTTTTTCTTTTCGATCGCCTTCAGAAAGTGTGAGATCGAATCGTCAAGTTCCATTATAAATGGCATCTTGTTCTCCCGCCCCGACGTCAAAGGTGTTTTGATAAATCCGGGTTGAATGATCGTTACGTCAACACCCTTATTTTGAACGTCTAATCTAACACTCTCAAAAAATGCTGTCATTCCCGCTTTGCTCGCCGAATAAGCTGCCGACTTCGGGAGCCCGCGGAAACCTGCAAGACTCGAAATCGCAACTAAATGGCCACTCTTCCGCTCTAGCATTTCCGGCAATACCGCCGAAACTGAATTTACGGCGCCTAGTAAATTAACGTTAATTACCGCTGCGACTGCTTCAGGTTCGATGTTTCTTGTCTTTTTATTATTTCCCCCGATGCCCGCATTTGCAATCATAACGTCAATCTTTCCGAACTCATCCCGAAGATTTTCTGCGGCGGCAAAAACGGCTTTCTTGTCAGTTACGTCGGCCGGAAAATAGCTCACAACTCCACCGGCATCTTCAATATCTTTTGTTATCTCTTTAAGTCTGTCCTCTCGACGAGCAAGCAACCCTAAAATCCCTCCGCGCTTCGAGATCTCAAAAGCTAATGCTTCGCCGATTCCGCTCGATGCACCCGTTAAGAGAATTACCTTATCCTTCCAGAAGTTCATAAGCTTCCTAGCAAATTTCCTCGACGTGAGTGCGAAGTGCTTTCAGCGCGTTTGCCAAATCGTCCTGTCGCAATAATACGTGGTCACGTGAAAATGAGGAAACCGGTAAAATGGAGATTTCAGCCTTAGCAAATATCTTTGCAAGCCGAGCCATAAAACCTACTACGTCAAACGGTAATTCGACGTCAAAACTCAAGAGCCGAAACCCACGTTCGATTCTTGCATCCCGAATTGCGTGCTTTATTGTTTCGAAATCAACCATGTCTAATACAAGCGTCACTTCCCATTTATCTTTAAAAATCAGAAATGGCGTCGTCATTCGAGGAGAAAGTTCTGGGTTTTCGAGAAGTCTGATCCATTCTTCACTCGATAATGAAATGATATTGTAAGTTTCGGGAGAGACTTCGACTTTTGACTTCGCCAAAAGTTCTTTCGTTTCGGTCAAGGATCAAACCTCCAAAATAGTCGGTACGATCATCGGCTTTGTACCGGTTTCCTTTTTAATGAACCTTTTAAGATGCACCCGAAGATTTTCTGTAAGCCAGGCCTTGTCACTTAGATCCTGGTAAGTCATCGCTTCGATTGCGTTAACAACGGATTCCCTGGCATTCGATAAGATACCGTTTAACGGATCTATTCCAGAAACACCTTGAATATTAATAACGGGCTCGGAAACCATCTTCTTCGTCTTTTCGTCAAGCATAACAAACAACGAAACCAATCCGCCGAAGGCAAGCTTTTTACGTTCTTTGACCGTCTCAAACTCGATCTCATTCATTCCCATGCCATCAATAAATGTTTTGCCGACCGGCTTTTGATCAACAACCTTAGCGGAATCCTCAGTAAGCTCCAAAACATCGCCATTTTCGATCAAGATCACATCCTGATCAGCATAGCCAAGATGATTTTTTACAAATTCCTTATGCCGAAAAAGCATTCTATATTCCCCGTGAATCGGAACCACAAACTTTGGTCTTGCTGTTTCGATCATTATTCGCATATCTTCTTGCGCAGCGTGACCGGAAACGTGTATCAAGCGCCGTTTCTCTTCGATAATATTCCCGCCTTTTCGATATATCGCTCCGATCATTTTGGAAATTCGCTTTTCGTTTCCGGGAATGATCCGTGCGGAAAGAACAACCGTATCGCCTACCTCGACCGAAAGCCCCTTAAAACTCTGCGTTGCGAGGTTCCACATGACAGCTCGCTCCTCGCCCTGGGAACCCGTGACAAGATAGACGACTTCGTCATCGCGCATTTTCCTTGCGTCTTCCAAAGGGATTTGTGTGTCGGTCGGGACATTTATCAGATCGAGTTGTTCGCCGAGGTCGATATTTTTCATCATCGACCGACCGAGAACACAAACTTTCCTTCCAAAAGCGTGCGCAATATCAAAGACAATTTGCAGCCTATGAAACGAAGATGAAAATGTTGTGACAATAATCCTTCCTTTTGCCGTATCGAATATTTCTTCAAGTGCGGGGATAACATCTTGTTCGGAAGGCGTCCTTCCAGGAACAGTCGCATTTGTAGAATCCCCCAGCAGCGCAAGTACGCCTTGATCGCCAATTCGCCCCAAGGTTTTCAGATCATAGGGTGGACCGATCACTGGTGTATCGTCCATTTTGTAATCACCCGTGTGAATAATAGTTCCAACAGGTGTCGTTATCGCGAGAGAAAAACAATCGACTAGTGAATGCGATGCGTGGATAAACTCAACCTTAAAATTCCCGATCTCAACCACATCGTTTGCTTCCACCCGATGCATAAGCACGTCATCGAGCATTTGGTGCTCTCGAAACTTTTCCTCAATAAATGCAAGCGTCAAACGCGAACCATAAACCGGAAGGTTGAATCTTTTCAAGAAATATGGGGTTGAGCCAATGTGATCTTCGTGTCCGTGGGTCAGAAAAAGCGCCGTCAGATCGTCGCGGTACTCTTCGAGGAAGTCGAAGTCCGGCACCGAAATATCCACCCCGTAAGGTGTTTCTTCGGGAAAACCCATTCCCGCATCAACGACGATCATTTCATCGCCGTAACGAATTCCCATACAATTCATGCCGAATTCGCCGATTCCACCGAGGGGCATTATTTCAATTTTATTCACTATTATTGACTTACAGTTAGACGTACTATTAACCAACGCTCGCGAGGGAAAACGTAATTGGCTATTCTATGTCGCTTTGTATTAGAAGTAAAACGGCATCAGGGTAGCCCCATTTTCTGACCGAATTGGAGCAGCTACCTTATTTGATCACCTGTACGGTTTTGCGAAGAACATAATCCATAAGTATCATCCATTCATCCCCGGTAACGGATTCTGCCCGCCGGCGCGGATCTGTACCTGTTTTTATAAAAAGCGCATCGAGCGCCTCTCTATCGCCGATCAGTTCGGCAATCTTGCCCGTTGCATTTTTAAGATTATTTTGGAGTGTCTTGCGTTTTTGACCGAACGCAACACTGATCAATTCACGAAAAAGATCTTCTTCAGTTCTTGACGAGAGAAAACTCTTTTTCGGACGCAAACGAATAATCGCGCTTGTTACCTTGGGGACAGGTTTGAATGATCGCGGCGAAACCTCAAATAGTTTCTCGGTGCTGAAATAATTCTCGATCACCACTGTTAGGAACCCACGCTGTTTGTTTCCCGGTTCCGCCGTGATTCGTTCTACTACCTCTTTCTGCAGCATCAAAACCAACTCGGAAAATGAATTGCGATATTGGATGAGATGCTGAAGAATGGCGGTCGAAATGTAATATGGGAGATTTGCAATAAGTTTAGTTTTCCGCGCAGAACCTTGAACTGCCGTGAGGGCTCGAAAATCAACTTCAAGCGCGTCCTTCTCAACAAGGAAAAAGTTTTCATTAGCGGAAAACTCTTCCCGGAGCAACGGCCCGAGTTCCCGATCGATCTCTATCGCGATAACCTTCCCCGACATCTTAACTAGCATTTGTGTCAACGCGCCACGCCCGGAACCAATTTCCACAATCGTCTCGTCAGCCTTAGGATCAAGCGCAGAAATAATTTTATTAATACAATTCTGGTCGACAAGAAAATTTTGGCCCAGAGATTTCTTCGCGTAAGGCTTGCGCGATACGTTGGTTGGCCGTCTGTTTTTTGAGTATTTTGTTACCAATTCGGATATCCCGTAATTTCCAAATCCTTTCCTCGCGGAGTATTTTCGACGTTTTCAAGGCGCATCGCGCTCGATAACTGTTGGGCGCCCTGTCCGCCAATTGCGCTCGTCGCATCTTTGCCGCCAATTACGATGGGTGCGACGAAAAAGGAAATCTTGTCGATCAGCGCCGCGTCATAAAAAGCCCCCGCGATTTCTGCACCTCCCTCGACAAGTATGCTTTGTACTTCGCGTTTACCGAGTTCGCTTAATACACCGGCGAGGTTTCGTCCACCCTCGGCAATCCGGAGTATTTCTAGTCCCTCATCCTCAAGCCTTTCGATCTTATCCGAATCGTCAGTATCGGTAAAAATGAGCGTAGGAAAATCATTTGCAGTTAAAACAAGTTGAGAATTTGAAGAAATTTTTAAGGAATTATCTAAGACTACTCGAACGAGCTTTCGATGCCTCACCTTCCCGCTTCGATCGCTAAGTCCCGGATTGTCGACGACTGCGGTCCCTGAACCGATTAAAACCGCATCATACTCATGCCGCAGCGCCTGTACCCGTTCTCGCGATTCTTCACCTGTGATCCATTTCGAATCGCCGGTACGTGTGGCAATTCTCCCATCCAACGAGATTGCCATCTTCAGATGCACAAACGGGCGCCCGTATTTATGCCAATGAATAAATTTTTCGTTAAGTTTTTCTGCCTCTGCTTTGAGAATCCCGGTTACGACCTCGATACCGGCTTCACGAAGGACCTCAAATCCTTTTCCCGAAACTTCCGGATTAGGATCTTCGATCGGAACAACAACCCGCGCTATGCCGGCGCTTATTAGTGCTTCGGTGCAAGGCGGTGTGCGCCCCTGATGGGAATGAGGTTCTAGTGAAATATACGCAGTTCCTTCCTTCGCCCTCTCACCCGCTTGGTTCAGAGCTATAACTTCGGCGTGAGTTACATCTTTATAAAGGTAAGTACCTTCTCCAACGACGTCACCGTCTTTTGAAACAACGATACAACCCACCGTCGGGCTTGGCGATACTTGTCCCAGCCCCCTCGCCGCAAGTTCGAGTGCGCGTTTGCTCATTTCAAGATCGAATTGTGAAATTTGTTCGGTCACTTAATTAAACAAACCATTTACATAAGCTTCCGCATTGAAAACCATCAGGTCATCAACACCTTCACCAATCCCAACGTATCGAATCGGTAGGCTTAATTCCTTCGCAATTGCAACCGCGATCCCACCCTTCGCCGTGCCGTCAAGCTTCGTTAACGCAATTCCCGTTACATCTGCCGTTTTCATAAATTGCCGCGCTTGTTCGAGTCCGTTTTGGCCCGTTACCGCATCAATGACCAAAAGAGTTTCGTGTGGCGCACCTTCTACTTCGCGTTCAGCAATTCGCTTCATTTTTTCCAGTTCAGCCATTAGATTCGATTTGTTGTGCAGCCTCCCGGCAGTATCGACTATCAAAACATCGATCTCGCGTGCCTTTGCCGATTTTAGGGCGTCAAACAAAACCGCAGCGGGATCGGTGCCCTGCTTTTGCTGAATTAATGGAACTCCTGCACGTTCAGACCAAATTTCCAGTTGTTCGGATGCGGCTGCACGAAAAGTATCCGCCGCGCATATCATAACCTGATTACCCTCATCCTTTATTCGCTGTGCGAGCTTGCCGATCGTAGTAGTTTTCCCGACGCCGTTGACGCCGACGATCATCAGGACATACGGCTTGATCGAATCATCGATTGCGGTTTCGTCGACCACACCGGCAACAGTGCTCGTTTCAAGAATTGCAAGCAGCTCATCTTTCATCGCACGCTTAAGCGCATCCATATCATTGATTTCCTGCCTCGAAACTCCCGCTCGAACTCTTTCGATGATCTGAAATGTTGTTGAAACCCCGATATCCGTTGAAATGAGCATTTCCTCGAGCTCTTCGAGAAAGCCTTCGTCAATCTGTTTGCGGTTTTCAAAGACCGAGTCGAGCTTGTTATTTATTGAATCGCGGGTTTTGGAAATCGCTTTATTAAAACGAACACCAAACTCCTTTTCGATCGATTCCTCTTCGGCCTTCAGCTGCTCAAGAGATCTATCAAGGCCAAGTACCGATGTCGAAAATTTATCCTTATCCTTCTTCCTTCGCCAAAATGCCATAAAAACAAAAATACCCGTCTATAAATTCGAATCTGAAATTATAAACGAGTACTTAGGGAATGTCAGTCGGCAATCTGGGAAAATGGAAAATATCTAGGCAACGGTTTTCTTTCTTTGCTTGTCGTCTTTTCGCTTGAAATTATTAAGTTTCACCCGTCCAACTCCGATTTGTCCGTCAGCACATGCCTGGATTAATGCATTTACAACATGTATATCGTATCGGGTTCCGACAAAATCCTTTATTCTTTCAATAGCCGCAGGCAACTCCATCCCCTGTTGGTAAGGACGGTCTATAGTCATCGCATCAAAGGTGTCCGCGACCGAAACGATCTTCGCCTGAAGCGGAATTTGCTCGTCCGTTAAACCTTGAGGATAACCCATACCGTTAACCATTTCGTGATGCATATACATCCCAGGCAGATAATCCTTCATCGCCGGGATGTTTTTCATTATCTTGTAGCCTTCTTTTGGATGAGATTTCATGATTTCATATTCCTCATCCGTTAGGGCCGCTGGTTTCTTAAGTATTGAATCGTCAATACTGATTTTTCCGACATCATGGAGGAGTGCACTAATTCTCAATGCTTCCAGATCATCATCATTCATCCCCAATCGCTGTCCGATAGCAACCGAAACTCGAGCAACCCGTTCTGAGTGTCCACGCGTGTAATGATCTTTCCCATCGATTGCCGCAGAAAGTGCTTTTACCGTTCCAACGAATAATTCCCGGTTCTCTTTTGCGGCCTGCGCCAGACGCGAAATATGATCTTCGACTTCTTCGCTCATCGTATTGAAAGCTTTTCCAAGAGTTCCAATTTCGGTGAAGCTTCTGGTTTTGATTCGGTGAGAGAAATCGCCCGATGCAATCGTTTTTGCAGCCGAGACCAACCTTAATAGCGGTGAGGTTAATTGCTGCGCAAGTATTGTTCCAAAAACAAGGGTGATCAAGGCCAGTATTCCGCTTATCAGCCAGGTTTGTCGCTTCATTTCCGCGACTGAAACCAAAGCCCGTTCTTCATCCTGCATAACGATTACGCCAAATTTCAGATTATTGCTTATTATCGCTGTCGAATATGCACCGATCATATTACGCGTTTCGCCTTTATAAACAGTTGTAAACGGAAGTAATGCCGACTGAATTTGGTTATTCGTGGTCGCCCATTCCTGGACTATTTTTAGATCGTTTAGCGGTTCGCGGCTCGTTACGTTTGAAGAATTTGGGTGGAATACCGCGCGACCTTTTTGATCGACTACAAAGACAAGTGGTGCGCCGCTTTCCCACAGCTCATCTTCGCTCATCTTCTCTTCCATTATTGCGGTTGCAAGACCTTGAAGTGAAGTTATCGCAACAACGGCCGCCACAACCCTCTCATTTATCACGACGGGTGAGGCAACTGCCAATACAAGTTCGCCATTTCTCTTGATCGCTTCTGGTTGACCGACTACAACGCCGCTTTCGCCCAGGTTGGAAAGTACTTCTCCGGATATTCGCTCGATCTCGCTCTGATTTATGGTTTCCGATCGAAAAACGGAAAGCGATTCGCCTTGGATCGGTTTTACAAAGAGTGCAAGCAAACTCGTGTCTTGTTCAACATCCGCAGCGATCTTACTTTGAGTTTGGACGGATGAAAGTGTAGCTTCATCTTCGGTAAATTCAAACAACTCTTTGTATCGGTCGACCAGCCTGATATACCTTCGCCCAAATATCTCAATGCGATTTGCTTTATCGCGCACTAATTCGGTCTGATATCGTCCTTCTGCAGCTCTCAATTCGCGCCCACTTCGATCAGACAAAAACCAACCGGTAATCAACAGAGGTACAACACCGACAAACAAAAGCGTGCCAAGCACAACATACCTCAAGCTAAATTTCTTCGATTTTCGAGCCATGTATATAGTGTCGTTAGTAAAGGAGATGGCAGAAGTGGGACGCCATATATAATTCTATCTCATGCGCAAAGGAATGGTCAATAAGTTTGTAGATTTTAAAACAAGGTTAAACGTAAACAACTTGTGATGCGGTACATTGATTCGAGCCTTACGCTTGACTTTTTTCTCCGATGATACGTATAGTTTGAGATTGGTAAATCAGCCATCCTAGCTCAGTTGGTAGAGCAACGCATTCGTAATGCGTAGGTCGTCGGTTCAAATCCGATGGATGGCTCCACTATTTTCAACGACTTATGGAATCACTCCGTAAGTCGTTTTGTTCATTCGGTAGGACATTCTGAATTGAGTCTGCCAAATTTCCTTGTCTTGTTTCATTTTTTAGAATCATTCATTTATACCTTCCATTTTTGTGTCCTGATCCAACTATTAATAAGTGCCAATGAGGTTTCCATCGTTTTCGTTCATCTGGTCGACCGGGATATTTCGATCGGATGCGTGACGGCACTTCAAGCAGAACTCTTAACCCGAAGCGTTTACTGTCCCGGACAATACAAGTTTTTCGATTTCGTCAAAATCGGTGCGCCATTAAATATTGCCCTTTAGATTACGGCTTTATTTTTAATTCCTGGTTTCTGGCCGTTTTAATGCTTGATAAAAACTGCCGCCAAAAATAAAAATGACTTTATTTGTGGCGATATATAATTCTGCCTTTTGTTAGATCATAAGGCGACATCTCAACGTCAACTTTGTCGCCGATCAAAATGCGAATCCGGTTTCGACGCATTCTGCCCGAGATTTGTGCCATTACGATATGTTCGGTTTTATCAACTTGCACCTTAAAACTAGCGCCGCGGCTTTTATCAATAACAAGTCCGCCCACTTCTACTAACTCTTCTTTCATTTGTTCTTTCTCCTTTGTTTTGTTGCCCCGATAGTACTTACCGGCAATGACAACAGATGTTTTTCTAATACAAAAAATATCTCCGGCAAACGTTTAGCCGGAGATATTTGTTAAAAATCGCTTTCAATAAAGCGTTCGATTTTAGAAAGCTGAGCCGCCGCCGTAGTTGGCCCGACCTGAGTCGCCGCCATTGCGGTTTTCGCGCGGTTTCGCTACGTTGACCTTCAATCCGCGGCCGTCAATTTCTTTGCCGTCAAGCTGTGAAATGGCGTTTTGACCTTCTTCTTTGCTAGACATTTCGATAAATGCGAATCCGCGCGAACGCCCTGTGTCACGGTCTTCGATCAAATTAGTTGATTCAACCGTTCCGATTTCGCCGAACATTTTTTCCAAATCCTGTGCTGATGTATCAAAGGAAAGATTTCCTACATATAATTTCATGGACATAATAATATTTACCCTTTCCCGAACTACGGGAATTTCAAAAGAAGTGTCGAATCGAATTTGGCTTCGGAGAATAAAACGGTGATCTAACGAAGAATCGTAATCGGTGTCTCAATAATTTCAAGAGCGACTTCTGTAACAAAAAAAACGAACCTGCTCTCGAACTTATCTAAAGAAACCGTCTTGGACGAGCGCATCAAAATCTGATGCAAGAGAAGGACTAATATTGCTAGGATGCGCTTTTAACTCGATAGTTGCAAATTGAATTTCCAATTGTTCATATATTTCAACGTAATATCATTAATACTCTGATTCCTGTAAACGCCGGGAAGCAATACGCAATTTTCTCCGAACGGCTTCAAGTTTGGTCACAAAGGTTATATTCAAACCTCAACCCCTCAGGGAAAAAAAGGAGCAACAGGAAAAGTATGAATAAAAAACAAAAAATCAAAGTAATTAAAAGGAGCGAAGCAATAGTTGCAAACAGTTCTCTGATTAAAGAGGAAATTTCGGAAAAAATGACAAACCGTGAGACGTCTTCAACAGTAGCAGAATGGGTAAAGGAATTTGAGAAACGTCTTTACGAAGAAACCACGTTATCATTCGAACAACTCCCTGCGAAGATATAAGAAGCGGAGTAACAATCTCTCGAATGGCTAACTCTTGTCATCACCCACGTTCGGGCTTTCGCTAAAAAAACACACCTCTATATGAATCCACTGGCTATCGGTAAGACGATTGGATAGAGCTGACAAATTGCTGATTTCTAGATTCGTTTCACAATTACCAGAGTAATATCGTCATTCGCCGGGGCCGTTTTCGTAAAATCCGATAGCGTAGATTCTATTTTATCCCGCATCCCGGATGCCGAACGTGTCCTGCTTCCTTTTACGACCGCTTTAAGCCTTTCATCACCAAATTCTTCGCCCTCAGGATCGACAGCCTCGGAAACCCCGTCAGAAAAAACAACCAGGCTTTCGCCAGCGTTTAGCTGAATCTTTCCAAGTTCGTATTCCGCTTTCGGCATAATCCCCAATGGAAATCCGCCAGACTCAAGCTCAAGCACGCTTCCATCCGCGCGAGCCAGGAGCGGTGGATTGTGGCCCGCATTTATATAACCCAGTTCGCCCGTCAAGGGATCCAATTCCGCGACGAAAAATGTAATAAAACGATTTGTAGGTGTATTGAAAGCCAGGTATTCATTTACCGAAGTCACAGTCTGCATAAGTGAACTTTTCGCAACCGTTTGTGCATGAATAGCCGCGTGCAAGCTAGACATCAAAAGTGCCGCAGCCGTTCCCTTCCCCGAAACATCACCGAGGGCAATTAGCATTTTCCCATCATGGCGTGGAATAAAATCATAGTAATCGCCCCCAATTTCGTAGCAGGCAAAAGATATTCCCTGGAGTTCGTAACCCTCAATTATCGGCGGTGCAGATGGTTGAAGTCGCTGCTGAATCTCCGTAGCAAGTTCGAGTTCCCGCTCCATGCGTTCTCTTTCGATTCGCTCTTCCATAAGTGTCGCATTTTCAACACGAATAGAAGCTACCGACGCAAGCGTAGTCAAGATATCGAGATGCTCTTCAGTAAAGGTGTTTTCGTATGTTGGAGAATCGGCATAAATAATGCCGAAAACATTGTCGTCACTAACGCTAAGAGGCACCGCGATGACAGAGCGTACGCCAAGCAATGCCATTGTCTGACTCGCGAATTTCGGATCGTGCTGGGCATCGGAAGTGAGAACCGATTTGTGATTGACCATGACTTCTTCCATCACGGTTCGGCTGATCCTAACTTCGTCGGGTTGCTCATCCTTTCCTCGCTCTCGGGCTACAGCGATCTTCATCTCCTCGGATTTATCTCTCCCGCTGAGCATAATTACACATCGGTCTGCCGGCACCGAATCAAATACGAGACTCGCGACCTGATTCAGCGTTTCGTCCAGGCCCTTTGCAGAAAGAAGCGTGACCCCAACTTTACTTATCAGCTCAAGCAATTCATTTCTCGATGAAAACTGAGAATCTATTATCTCCGAAGTAGGATTCTTTCGCTTGCTGAGCGAAATCGTAGTTGACGGATCAAGTGTCTGGGTATTATCGGTGATAAGCGTCGCGTTCGGGCTCGGTTCAATGCTATCTTCCTCAAACGTTATTATGGTCTCGCCGATCTGAATTTCACCGCCTGAGAACATTGGAACCGGCATCGAAACAACGGTTCCATTGTATCTTGTACCGTTTGCCGAACCGAGGTCCTGGAGCCAAAAGCTTTCCCCTTCCTGCCGGACCTCAGCGTGCAAACGCGAGGCAAACGCGTCCGGAATGCATATATCACTTCTCGCCGATCTACCAATCGTTGTTCTAAGACGACCTATTGGAAAAGATTCCGTCGAATCATCTGCATTTTTCAGTATGAGTTGCGCCATCAGAAACTACCTGGTCTCCACCTTCTTTCCTAACGTGACGTCTTTCGGTCTCGTCGTTTTTGGTTTCCTTATCAGTCTCTTTTTTGTGACTTTTTTTCCGGCATAAACCACCACCGTGTTTCCGAAATAATCGTGAACCGCTCTTCCGCTGTCGCTAAACGCGGCAATAAGAAAACCAAGTCCGCCAGACAACAAAGTCAAAGGATATCCAACTACGTTGCGCAGAATTATAGAAGCAAAACCCGGGGCAGAGCCGTCAGATTTAACGATTCTAATTCCCGTAATCATTTTTCCTATACTTTGACCGCTGAACATTGGAAAGATCAAAAAGTTCGTGAGAGCTAATAACAGAAAAACAAGCCAACCAACATTACTAATTTCGCTGTTGAGTAATTTCGAACCGTCGTTTCCAAACGAACGTCCGATCAAAAGGCTCGCAACCGGAATACTGATCAACAGAATATAATCGATCAGTAGTGCCCCGCAACGCAGAAGAAACGGCGCACGCAGCTTCTCGGCGTCAAATCCGACGATCACCCGTTCGGTTTTTACATTCCCGGTCGGAAGCTTTTCAACACGTGCACTCATAAATTTTTTCGTATTTGAATGACATTAACCAACGACAAAATGAAGCACCGTGTCGCCCATTTGAATCTTATCGCCATTGGATAAAACTTGAGATTGCTGAGGAACCAAACGCAACGTTCCGCTCGCAACTCCAATCAAGGTTGTCCCGTTGGAAGAATTGAGATCTTCGAGCAGGAATTTTTCTCCTTCACGCCAGATTCTTGCGTGTTGACGTGAAATCTTTGTTTGCGGATCGAACTTCGATAAGTCTACCTCCGGGAAAATATTTGATATTGGATCCCTTCGTCCGAGTAAATTATTGTCCTTAACCAGCGAAAAAGCAGGAGTATTAAGCTCCGATGTTCCCTCGACAATTAATCTCACGGTCATCTGATCCGAAATATTGTATTCCTCAGAATGGATACCCGGTTGGGCAAGCGGTTGTTTCGCACCGCAAAATGCGCAAAACATATCCGTAGCCACGATTTTTTGTCCGCAAAATCCGCAAAATACGGGTTGGTCGGCAAGACCAACAGCTTGAGGAGTTTCCTTAACACCGTAAGAAACGTTGCCGGATTCTAGAGCCGCGAGATGAGATGACAGCGCCTCTTTGAGATCTTCGGCGGAACCAAATCTTCCCTCGGCACTATACTCAACGCACTGCATCAGAATTCTTTCCATCTGATCTGACAATGCGGGATTAATTTGCCTCGGTCGCGGATGTTTCTGAAAATCAAATATCAAAAGCGGATTGCTCTGCGGATCGGCCCCCGTAAGCAGGTGAAACATCGTCGATCCGAGGCTATAAATATCCGACCGGGGCTCGACATTTCCACTAAATAACTCAGGCGGCGCGTAACCCATTGTTCCGACAGCGGTTACTCCCTTTTCCTCTTTATTTACCCAGCGGGCGATGCCGAAATCGATTAACATCACACGATTCGAATTGCCATCGATCATTACATTTGCGGGTTTCAAATCGCGATAGACGATCGGCGGCCTCTTCTTATGCAAATAATCCAAAACATCTGCCACCTGAATTCCCCATTCGACAACGAGCTTTTCTTCGACCCGCCCCTCCGGAGCAGCTCGCAATCTCCCGGCAAGATCACCGCCGGAAATATATTTCATAACCAGATAGAATCTACCTTCTTTTTCGTCGAAGAAATAATCGTAGATCGTCGGAATTGAAGGGTGTTCCAGCGACGTAAGAAGCATCGATTCTCGCTTAAAATCGTTTACGGCTTTTTCCTGCTGCTCTTCTTCGATATAGGACTGAACCATTTCTTTAACAGCTCTTAGCACACCGCCAAGATTCATATCATTTGCTAAGTAAACAGCTCCCATTCCGCCGCCCCCGATCTTCCTGACGATCTCGTAGCGGTTGTTAAGAACGGTTCCTTCATCGAGCGGTTTGAGCTTCGTCTTGTTGCTGCCATCAGTATCTTCGACACCGATATTTGGCGCAGTCTCGGCTCGGACCGGCTGATCAGCGTTAGCTTCTGACTCCTGAGGTAGCAAATCTTCCATTAAAGGTTCTTTTGGCTCTCCCGAAACACGGGTCACGGATTCGGCTGGATCACTTTCCGCTAATGGATCGTCGGTAACCGTCTCGGATATAACTCCCTCCGATTCACTTACGGCTATCGCTGGTTCGTTACTATAATTGTTCCCGGATTTTTCTTTACCTGGAGTAACCGATTGATTCTCTGCCTTAAGGCGATTCAGTTCTTCAGGATCCGGCTTTTCATACATTAGCGTTTGAGAAAATTCGTCCGTAATGGGTGTATCAGGCACCGCACCAGCCGGAAGGTTTTTATTTACCTCATCGAGCCTGGAAATCGCCGGATTGTCCAAGGATTCAGATATTTCCGATTCCTCGATCGAAGTTCCCTTCGGTTCACTAGTTTTGATAACCGTATCGCCCTCAGATTCAGGGTCTTCAACAATATCCGGACTGGATGCAACCAGGGGTGGGGTGGGCTCCGGCTCGGAAGTCTCTCCTAAATCGAAAGAGGGCTCCGCCGATTCGTTCGCATCAAACACATCTTTCAATTCCTCGTAGTCATTTTCGACGACCCCGGCTGGAGACTGACCGATCACTTCTTCGTCTGAAATATTATCTGAGTCAGCGGTTTTTTCGATCGGGTCATCGTTTCGGTTCACAATATCGGCAGAATCCAGAACAACTGCTTCCGGAGTATCTGCCTTGGCGCCTGCCTCCCGAGAATCGTCTTTTGTCTCCAAATCGGCTGAGTCTTCAAATAATTCTTGAGAAGCAGGTAAAACTGTGTCGTTGATCGATTCAGTTGACTCTCCGGAGATAACAATTGTCTCAGATGAATCGAAATCTTCTTCGGGATTATCCGGCAAACCTAACTCGCCGGACGATTCAGTCGCTATCGCCTCTTGAAGACCTTGCCCTGTGGGTTCAAAGGCCGTCTCGTCAACTTTATCTTCGGCAAGTTCATCATCCGAAGGTGTAGATTTAATTGAGATTCCACAAATTGGACAAAACACATCCGCATCGCCCAATTCGGAACCGCATTCGTGACATTCATTCATCGTTATTTTTTTTAATCCTTTAACGCAGCGGGCGTCAGAACTTCTCAGACCCAAATTTCCCTCAAAAGAATAATTACTTTATATGAAATCGTAAAAATGTTTTTCCGACAATAATTTCATCGTCGTCTTTTATCAAATGTGGACTTCCCGGAATCAGTCTTCTTCCGCGATTCACAAAAGTTCCGTTTGTTGATCCCAAGTCTTCCAGGAAGTATTGACCATCCTTAAATATTATCCGTGCATGTTTACGCGAAACCTTTGCTTCGGGATCGTGCGAATCGAGATCAACGTCGGGGAAAATTCCGTTATCAGCATCCCAACGTCCAATATTCGATTCATCGGCAGCCAGTGGAAATTCAGTTCCAATTTCTCCACCCCTTTCAATGATCAAAGTCGCATGTTCTCCGGTTGATTTTGTTAATTGAAGTTCACCTTCGTGAGGTTGACCCTCATCATCTGATTCTTCGTCCGAGACCGACGGTATTCCCACTGAAGTAACACTCGCCGATTGAAATATCGGATTCTCTTGACTATTCGAATCAACCCCTGCTTGCTCGTATTTGCTAGCCGCATCGGGAGCCTGATATTTTTGGAGCGAATCTCCGCATTCGTCGCAAAATTGCGAACTATCTAAGTTTTGCGTGCCGCAAGCCTGACATTTGATCATCTAAAATTTTACCTTGCGTTAATGAAGTGATAAAACAAATTACCCGATCATTTTAACTTGTAAATGCATCTTCGTAAATGGTAAACCGAAATTTGATCGCTTTTGAATCCATCCTCGGAAATTTCTTTGGCAATTTGTGAAAATCCGGTACACACGTCAGCTTCTTTTTTGAAACTCTTTAATAATTTATTCGTAACAAAGGGTTGACGCATTTGTATCATTAATTTGCTTTAATTACACTGTAACTTTAATAAAACTACTAATTTCGAGGAACGATAAACATGGCAGTAAGCCGCAAAAGAAAAATTATAATTGGTTCAGCAATATTAGGGCTTCTGGCGATAATCGTCGTCGCAAGTATTTTTGCATCGCGTAAGGATTCGCCGGAGGTTACCGTAGTCGATGTTAAGAAACGTGCCGATTTAAAATCGACCGTTACCGCTCCCGGTGAGATCCGCCCGATTCAATTTATTAACCTGACAAGTGAAGTTCAAGGACGAATTGAAGAAATATACGTAAAAGAAGGTGACATTGTTGACAAGGGACAAGAACTTGTTCGACTCGATCCCAATCAGCTCCAGTCCAACACCGACGCCCAATTGGCCGCATACGAAGCATCACGGGATGACGTTCAAGGCAGCCGTTCGCAGGTAACTGCAGCGCAGAATTCGCTTTCACAAGCTCAGCAAGGGCTTATCGCATCGGAGGCGGCGGTAACCACAGCGCAGCAACAGGTAGCATCAGCGTTGGAAAGTGTAAACCAAGCACGTCAACAGGCGGTGACCGCCCAGACAGATATTGATCGTTCTCAAGTTGAAGTAAACGCCGCCCGACGTGAATTAAAACGAAACGAAGAATTGCTGGAAAGCGGTGTTGTTTCGAGACTCGAATACGATCAGGCAAAGGACCGTGTTGAAACCGCCATAGCGAATTTGAACAACGCAAAGGCGCGCTTGCAGTCGCAGAATATTGCCGTCAAAGAAGCCCAAAATCGTGTGAAAGAAGCGCAAGCCCGTGTGAGCGAATCAAAGGCTAGGGCAAAACAACAGGACGTTGCCGTCAGAGATGCGCGTCGAGGAGTAAACGCAGCTGGCTTCTCCGCAAATGCGAGCGAATCACGTGCAAATCAACAAGCGGCAGTTCTGCGCGGGCAGCGAAATCAGCGCGATAAAACTCTCCAGGTTGCTCCGATCAGCGGTGTTATTGCCGATATTCCTTCAAAGGTTGGTACCTTTGCGGTCGCGAATCTTTCGTCGACGCCCTTATTAACGATTGCCGATATGTCCACGGTTAACGTTGAAGTAAAGGTCGATGAAACGGAAATTGATAAAGTGGCTGTCGGCCAAATTGCAAAGGTTAAGGTGGACGCCTTTGGCGAACAAGAGATCGAAGGTGAAGTAACTCAAAAGACGCCTCTTGCGGTTGGTAAGTCGCAAACCACGGGCGGGCTTTCGACAAATATCAACGTGCAGGAAGCCAAAGAATTTCGCGTAGTTATTGAATTGAAGGATCCACCGGACGAAATTAAGAATGGACTGCGTCCGGGAATGAGCGCGACGGCGGTTATTACTACGGATGTCAAGAAGGACGTTCTTTCAGTCCCCATTCAAGCCGTTGTCGAAAAGAAGCCTGAGCAAAAACCCGGTGAGGAAACTGAGCCTAAAGGCGATGCTCCAAAGCCTGATTCGGACGAGGAAAAACCGATTAAGGGAGTATTTCTTCTCGACGGAAATAAAGTGAAATTTGTTGAAGTCACGACCGGTATTACAGGGGAATCTGAAATTCAAATAACCAGCGGAATCGAAGAAAAACAGCAGGTTATTACCGGACCAAGTCGTGTTCTTAATAGTCTTAAAGAAGGTGACGTCGTAAAGAAAAAAGCTAAAGAAGACGGCGAGAAAAAAGACGGCTGATCTGAACGATAGAGCGGCGAAGACTCCGACAGTGCTGCTGTCGATAGCTTCGTCGTTGTTTTAGGAAATTTATGTCAATCGAACCGGAAAATCTCGAAACCAACGGAAACGAAATTTCACATCCGTATAATTCGCTAATAAAAATGCGTGGAATATGGAAAACCTACCAGATGGGTAATGAACAACTCCATGCGCTTCGCAACGTTTCATTTGACGTCCGCCAGGGCGATTATCTTGCGATCATCGGTCCGTCCGGATCCGGAAAATCGACGTTGATGAATCTGATTGGTTGTCTGGACTCGCCCTCGAAAGGGGAATATTGGATAAACGGTGAACAGGTCGCTTCGATGACGGATGATGAATTGGCTCGCATTCGCAACAAAGAAATCGGTTTCGTCTTTCAAACTTTCAATTTGCTTTCACGCGCGACAGCCCTTCATAACGTTGAGCTCCCACTAATTTACGCGGGACTGAATTCGACGGAACGACATGAAAAGGCGATAAATGCGCTGAAATCGGTAGAACTCGGAGATCGGATAACCCACCGTCCAAATGAGCTTTCCGGCGGACAAAGACAGAGGGTTGCGATAGCGCGCGCACTTGTTAATCATCCGTCGATATTGCTTGCCGATGAGCCTACCGGTGCACTTGATACTACGACAAGTGCGGAAATTATGTCCCTTTTCGAACACCTTCATTCCGAAGGCAATACAATAATTGTCGTTACTCACGAAAAGGAAGTGGCTGAAAGAGCGCATCGGATAATCTCGATTCGTGACGGTGAAATCGAAAAGGACGAGAGAATCAGATAATGGAAGGAATTCCGGCCTATGTATCGATCACGTTTATTTTAACCACATTCCTCGCAATCGGTTTTCTATTTCATGCAATAAAACATTCTGCTTTTAAAACGCTTCCCGCAAAACTTGTAATCGCGGCAATCACCTTCTGGATATTCTTTACAGGAATTCTTGCCATGGGTGGTTTTTACCTAAGTACAAGCGGATTTGCGCCGAATTTTGCGCTTGCGCCAATCCCAGCTTTGCTTTTTATTGCGGCAATCTTTATTTTTGCCCGAAAATCTTTTGTTGAAAAACTTCCGCTTAAAACGCTAACAATTCTTCAAGTCGTTCGAATTCCGGTCGAAATCGTGCTTTGGTGGCTCTATCAGAATAGGCAAATCCCTGAGATCATGACGTTTGAAGGCTGGAACTACGATATCCTGGCCGGTCTAACGGCACCTGTTATTTTTTGGCTCGCATTCCGCGGGGAAAAAATAAACCGTCCTTTGTTGATAATCTGGAATTTCGTTTGCTTGTTACTCGTCTCAAACATTGTCATAACCGCAATTTTTTCCCTTCCAACGACGTTTCAAAAATTTGGTTTCGACCAGCCAAACGTCGCAGTTTTGTACTTTCCTTACATCTGGCTTCCCGCACTTGTGGTCCCGATCGTGCTTTTCGCTCACATTACGAGTCTTTGGAAATTATTCAATTCGATCGAGCGGTAAACGTAGTAGCCTGTAGATTCGTTAATTTTTCAAAATCGCACGCGAAATCACGATCTTCTGAATTTCGCTCGTTCCTTCATAAATAGTTGTAATACGAGCGTCACGGTAATATTTCTCAACGTTATAATGACGGGAGTATCCGTTACCTCCATGAATTTGGATCGCATCCGCACAAACCTTATTTGCAATTTCCGAAGCGTAGAGCTTTGCCATCGATGCTTTTACGCCGGTCTTTTCATGGCTCGAATCTTTCATTGCAGCTGCCTGAAGTGTAAGGAGTCGGGCGGCTTCGATCTCTGTTGCCATATCGGCAAGTTTGAACTGAATCGCCTGATGTTCGGCGATCGGTTTTCCAAATGCAATGCGATCTTTCGCGTATTCAGTGGCTTCTTCAAATGCCGCCTGAGCAATACCTACTGATAATGACCCGATTCCGATCCGACCGTTATCCAGACTGTTAAATGCAACCTTCATCCCATTGCCTAAGCCGCCAAGCAAATTCTCTTTCGGCACTCTGACATTTACAAAACTCAATTCAGTCGTCTTTGAAGCCCGCTGCCCTAACTTGTGCTCGACCGAAGAAACGCTTAGGCCTTCCCTCTCCTTCTCGACAATAAACGCCGTGACTTCTTTTTTCCCCGCACTTTCACCCGTAACCGCCATCACGATATGTGTTTGAGCCTCGCCGCCGTTTGTCACCCAGGATTTCGTTCCATTGATAACAAAATCGCCGCCATCCTCGATCGCACTCGTCTTTAAATTTGTAGCATCGCTTCCTGCTTGGGGCTCGGACAAACAAAAAGCGCCAAGTTCATTTCCTTTCGCAAGCGGAACGAGAAATTTCTGTTTCTGCTCCTCGGTCCCGAAACTCAGGATCGGGTAACAACATACCGAATTTGTGACGCCGACGATAACGGCTACAGCTGCATCTGCCTTTGCAATTTCCTCTAACGCGAGCGCATATGAAACCGAGTCGAAACCTGCACCGCCATATTCCTCAGGAATTATCATCCCGAGAAGGCCCATTTCCGCAAGCCCTGCAAGTTGAGGTTTCGGAAACTTTTCCTCCTCGTCATACTCACGCGCAAGCGGCGCAATCTCGGCCTGTGCAAACTCGCGGACGGAGTTTCGCACCATCTGTTGTACTTCATTCAATTCAAGATTCATAATAAATTAAAGGATAACCAAGCGATCCGAGCTCAATTATCCTTTAACAAAATTCTATTGTCTAACGAGCTAGACTAGCGGACGCCACTTTTCAACCTCAGCCCGCAAAATCGGGTTTTGCTGGAAGCTTGCCGTCTCGCCCTTCGCCGCCGTTGCCCGCTGAATATGCCAATATGAAAGACCTAGTTTTCCGATCGCCCTTATGTAACGACTCGTCGCACGATATTTACCGTTAAAAATACTGCCAATTAGCCAGCCCGTGCTCCGAAATGCAGAGGTCGCTTTCTCAAAATGCTCCGTCGGGATAAGCCCGCGAGCGACGTCAATCGCCAACATTTCTTTTAGTATCTTGTTTTGGCGCCACATTATGTAAAACGCAAATGAAACAAAAATTAGGAAAAATGGAATTTCGATTATCAGATAAACCAGCAGGAAAAGCGGACCTAAAACGACTGCCACACCGTTCCAAAACGCGTGAAGCAGCATCGCAACGATCAGGCCGAGGATCGGCATCGTGTATTTCAGAATAGGATTGTGGGTTTCTCTAGAAATTCCAAATCCGATTCCCGTCATCGCCGTAAAAGTTACATGTGCAAATGGAGATAAAATACCGCGCAGAAAAAAGGTAGCCGCCAGTGCCTGGCTTCCGCCAAGTAAAAGTGCCCGGCCGTAATAGAGAACATTTTCGACCGTTGCAAATCCGAGGGCAATTACACCCGCAAAAATAATTCCATCAAGGATCCCGTCGAAATACTTCCGAAAGAAGAGAACGATAACGAGCAAACCGGCACCCTTGGTAAGTTCTTCAAAGATCGGCGCGGATATTACAGCTCCGGCAATTGTTCCGACCTCCGGCCCCGCTGCTATAGTAGCGCCCGTCCCAATGATCGTATTTATTATAAATGAAACAAAAACGGCCACGAGGGCCCCCCAGGCAAAAGTCAGAGAGAGAAGCCAAAGCGGTTCGGGATCGTATCTATCGAGCCAAATAATTGGAAACAAATATACTACCGCAGGAACAAACGCAATGACTGCTGCAATTACAGCCGCAACGGGTCCCAAACTCAAAAACATTATTCCCGTTACGATAAGACCGAGAAAAACAATGCCGAATAATGTAATCGCAATTCCGATATATTGGCCGGTCTTGTTTTGATCGGGTTCCACCTCCAAATGTCCCAAACCCAGCGTCGAAACCGATTCGATAAAACTTTTACCCTGCTGTTCTTGCTGTCGCTCGAAAACTTCGTTAATTTTTCCGAGCTGCATCTGATCGCCTGGATTTTGAAGTGCATAGGATTCCACCGTCGGAACCGATTGCGCAATGATGCCGCTCGTTTCAAGCAAAACCGAGCCACACACTCCTTTAGTTCCAAATTGTATGGAATCGCCCGAACTCAGTTTGACGCTTTGAACCCGTTGCCCATTTACGAAAGTTCCGTTCGTACTGCTGTTGTCGGTTATGTAGAAACCGTCCGGCTTGCTTTCAATAAATGCATGTTGAGATGAGGCGATCTTTTCATTCAAAGGATCAAAACGAACGCTACAGTTTTTGCTTCTTCCGACCAGAAGGTGACCAACCGTAAGCTCAAACGATTGTCCCGCTAACGAGCCATCTTGAATTCTAAGCGTCAGTTTCATTGATCTATCATAAAAACAAAAAACCCAAAGTCAAACGATTTTGCTTAACTTCAGGTTTTCTAAAATTCGTCTTATATTAACGGTTAGGAAGCCGCCCGCATTACCAGGTCGAATGTTCCGGGGGCGACTTTTCTAAAACGCGTGTTCCGATTTAAAGAAACCGCTATTGAGATCGTCGGATTCTTACCGGTAAACTTAAATCCGCCCTCAACAAGTAAATTATAAAGTTCGTTTACATGAAGCGGATCTCGAGATTCTCTGAGAATCAGCGTGCATGCCTGAGTAATTGTTCGATCAGAAAATCGATGGCTCATGGGCTCGATGTTCCTGCCAATGGATGGCACTTGACGGGAATTATCTATGTATTCGATCGGCTCGTCAGGATATCGCTCGGTTCTATATTGCGGTCTTCGGCGCCTGATATACCCAAGATCGTCATTGCCGCCGCGAGCATCCCGGGCTGGTGCCCTGAGGTCATCCGGAAGTTTATAATCTTCCTCGATCCGCAGACTCTTCACCAAGTTTCGTGAGTGGCTTCCAGAATTTATCGCTGCAAGAAGAGTATGAATAGCAGCTTCAGTCTGCTCCGCACCTTTATCCATAGCTTCAATTTCCCGCCGCAGGGCGTCAGCTTCGCTTTCGAGTTCGCGCAGATCTTTTACTAACTTCTTTTGAAAGTTTCGCGTCTGGCGTAAACTCTGCTCGAGGGTTGCTATTAGATTTTCGTCTAGTTTTGATTCTGACATTGCTTAAATACTCGATTTTTTATGAAAATTCACAAGACTTAAGTTGAGGAAACTTACTTGCTTCGTTCGATCATATAGGTTGGAATCTCTTCCAATGCTAAACGATACTCCGTTTTTGGTAATTGTTCAAGATTTTTTCTCGCTCTTTCGGAGAAATCGTAAGCAATCTTTCGGGTTTCAGCCATTGCGCCGGTTTCATTAAGTTTGCGCAAAAGGCTCTCTCGGGTTCCATTTTTGTACTCTCCTTCGCGCATTATGCCTTCAAGATCGCCGGCAACTCCTGATTCCTTGCCACTTAGCAGAATCAGCGGCAGCGTCAACTTTCCCTCGAGCAGGTCGGCACCTGATGCTTTTCCAAGAACACTATCGTCCGCCGTGAAATCTAGAATATCATCCGCAAGCTGAAACGATGCACCTAAATTCTTACCGTAGTCCCGCAGTGCAATACGTTCTTCTTGGGTCGCGCCTCCTAAAATTGCTCCGATCTCGCAGCAAGCAGAAAAGAGAAATGCTGTCTTTCGCTGCAAAATATCAAAGTATTCGACCTCCGAAATATCAGTTCGCCCAAGCATTGTGAGCTGCATCAGTTCGCCTTCAGTCATCTTTCGGGTTAGCTCGGTAAGGATATCGAGAATTTCTAGGCTGCGCTCTTTAAGACTGGTTTCAAACGCCGACATATAAAGCCAGTCTCCCATCAAAACTGCAGTTTGATTGCCAAACCGGGCGTTTACCGATGTTTGGCTTCGTCTGGTGCTCGCGTTATCAATGATGTCGTCATGAACAAGCGTCGCAGTGTGGAGCATTTCCATCACGGTTGCGAGACGGACCACGTTTTCATTCGCCGTATGTTTTCCGAGCGCATGATGAGAAAGGACCAGCAGGGCGGGGCGCAGGCGTTTTCCACTTGAAGCGCGCAAATAATCACCCAAATATTTTACAACCTGAATGTTTGATTCCGTCTGCCGCGCAAACTCATCCTCAACCAACGCCATTTCATTCTTGATCAAACCAAAGACGTTTTTTGCGATTAGTTTTGGATTCTTTGTTGCTATTTTGAAAGTTTGCATCTATCGATAATTATCAAACTGCATATCGATCCCAAAATCCTTCTTTTTGAGCTCCGCCATTACGGCTTGCAGGTCGTCACGGCTTTTGGAAGAAACTCGTACGAGGTCGCCGTTGATGGAAGCCTGTACCTTCATTTTTAGTTTCTTGATGTATTTGACTATTTCTTTTGCCTGGTCGCCCGGAATTCCCTGCTGAATCTTTACGATCTGTCGAATCGTTCCGCCCGCGGCGGGTTCTTTTGGCTCGTAGTTTAATGCCTTCAATGAAACGCCGCGCCGCACGAGTTTGGTTTGCAGAATGTCGTCTAAGTTCTTGAGCCTCGTGTCATCCTCGGCGCTAATAATAAGCTCCTTGTCGTGGACTGTCACTAGCGCTTTGCTTCCCTTAAAATCAAACCGCTGACTCAATTCCTTGCGAGTTTGATTTAACGCATTTTCTACTTCAGCGTAATCGGTTTTCGATACTACATCGAATGAATTTTCTTTTGCCATAGGAGTTATTATAACTTCAAACAGCCAAATTATAAATTAGCCAATGGCAACTATAAATTATGGATAGCGTGATATTTAGAATAACGGAAATTGTGAAATGTTGAGGGCCCTAGATACTTAAGCCAAAGAAATCCGTAAAGTTTTGGGTCGTCTGTTTTGCTAAAATCTCAAACTCGACTCCGTAAAACTCCGCGAGAAACTTCGCAGTTTCAACTACTCTAGCCGGTTCATTCCTTTTTCCGCGATACGGAACAGGCGTAAGATACGGGCAATCTGTTTCGACAAGAAGTTTTTCAAGCGGAACAACCCTTGCGGCATCACGCAAATTCTCAGCCTTCTTAAACGTCACATTCCCGGCAAAAGAAATCAGGAAACCAATCCCCATAAGTTCTGCCGCCATCTCGGCCGTGCCTCCAAAACAGTGCATGATTCCGCCGCGAAAATCTTGATGTGAGCACTCTTCTGTGAGTATTTCGACCGTTTCATAGTTAGCGTCACGTGAATGAATAATTATGGGAAGACTAAGATCTCGTGCTACACGGATCTGTTTGCGAAATACTTCGATTTGGACATCGCGCGGGCTAAGATCATAATAAAAATCCAATCCGATCTCACCCCAGGCGATCACTTTTTCGCTGGATTTTGTGAGAGCGATGAGTCTTTGTTCGACCGATTCACTGTACTCGTCGGCATCGTGGGGATGGATTCCGACCGAGGCATACACACATGGATTTTTCTCTGCTAGTATAACGGTTTTCTCAAACGAATCTTCTTTAGGGCTGCCGGTTCCGACATTGAGCATCGCCTTCACACCGGCTTCCAAAGCATTTTTAATTACAGAATCGCGGTCTTCGTCAAATTGTTCGCCGTCAATATGGCAATGTGAGTCGATGAGATTCATCTATTTCAGTTTGGCGCCATTCGGAACATCTTCCAAAAACGTTGCAATAACAGGCTTGTCCTCCGCACCAACTGAAGCGGCACAAACCATTCCCTGTGATTCAAGCCCCATCATTTTTCGGGGTTTGAGGTTTGCCACAACTACTATCTTCTTTCCGACCATTTCTTCCGGTGTGTAATATTTTGCCATTCCCGCCAGAATTTGCCTTGGATTTTCTTCTCCCAGGTCGACTTTCAGTTTCAAAAGTTTATCGGATTTCTCGATGTTTTCGGCTTCCAAAACTTCGCCTACACGGAGATCTACCTTTGCAAAATCATCGAATTCTATAAACTTCGAGTCTTCGACGTCTTCTTTCTTACTAGCTTCTTCAATTGCCGTCATAATTTTTTCCGATTCAAGTCGTGGAAATACCGGTTTTACTTCTCCGATCTTTGCACCCTTTTTTAGCTCACCCCATTTCAAATTTGCAGGATCAATGCGCGATATATCCTCGCTTAGCCCGAGCTGCGAATAAATTTCGCGAGTCGATTCGGGCATTACGGGATGAAGCAATACACATAGCCAACGAAGGGTTTCGAGCGAACGATATAAAACTGCGTTAAGCGATTCCTGCTGATTCTCGTCCTTGATTAATTTCCAGGGTGCCGATTCCGTTATCATTTTGTCAATTCGCGAAATCACCTTCCAAATAGCTTCAAGGGCGGTACTAAATTCGAAATCATCAAACTTCCGAAGAAACTCATCGCGCGCAAGTTCTAAAACAGACACAAGCTCCTGCTCGTCCGGGCTTATTCCAATCCGTTTTGCGTGTATAAAATTGGTATCGTGGATCGTGCCGTCCGGCACTTTACTGTCGCGATATTTATCGATCATCGAAAGCGTTCGCGACGACAGATTACCCAGACCCTTTGCCAAGTCAGCGTTTGCGCGTTCGATCAAGTTTTCGTAACTGAATTTGCCGTCCTGTCCGAAAACCATTTCGCGTAACAGAAAATATCGTAGAGAATCGGTTTGGAAATGTTCATGTAATACATTAGGTTCTATCACATTTCCCAATGTTTTGCCCATCTTTCTGCCATCTCCGTCCAGCCACATTCCATGTCCGTAAACCGTTTTTGGAAGTTCAATTCCGGCCGCAAGTAAAAACGAAAACCAGTAAACCGTGTGGAAACGAAGGATATCTTTTCCGATAAAATGATGAGCACTTTGCCAGTATTTATCGAACTTTTCTGAACTTTCGGTACCCCAGCCAAGTGCCGTAATATAGTTTGAAAGTGCATCGACCCAAACATACATTACGTGGTTTTCGTCGCCGGGAACCGGAACACCCCAAGATACGCTCTTTTTCTCCCGCGAAATGGATAGATCCTGCAAGCCGCCTTTTATAAACGAGAGAATTTCATTTTTTCTAGCTTCGGGACGAATTAAATCAGGGTTTTCCTTAATTTTCTCAAGCAAAACCTCACCATAATCGGAAAGTCGGAAAAAATAGCTTTCTTCCTCCACACGATCAAGCGGATTTTCATGGATCAAACAACGCGGAATTTCTTCGCCATCGCGGATTTCATACTCAGTTTCGGTCTTAAACTCCGCACACGCAGCACAAAACCAAGCCTTATAAAAATCCTTGTAAATGCAGGGATTACCTTTCGGCGTTTCATTTCCTGCCATCTGTTGCCAGAATTTCTGAACAGCCTCATGATGAAACCGATTCGTAGTACGCATAAAAATGTCGTAGCCGCCATTTTCCGTATCCAAACCGAAATCAGCGAACATTTTCTTTAATTCACCTGCCACGAAATCAACCTGCTGCTGCGGGGTGCGTTTATTGTCCTTAGCCGCACGTTGAATATTTACTCCGTGCTCATCCGTTCCCGTTATAAAGTAGGTATCAAAACCACGCTGTCTTTTATAGCGATTAACAACGTCTGAAACAGTAGTCGTGTAGAGGTGTCCTAGATGATGCAAGGAATTCGCGTAGTAAATTGGTGTTGTTATGTAAAAATTACTCATTATATTGTGATCGGTGATTTATAGATAAAAACCGGTGTCCGCAACAAATTCCTATTACGAATTACCGCACTATCGATTACCTGCGATTCGGCTGCGCCTTTGCGAATTCATCCTTCTTATTAAATTTCGGCAACTTTTTCGCGTCTGAAACTTCTAGCGCGATATCCATCGTCACATCCAGGATCTGAACCATTCCATCAAATACCCAATCATCGCGAAATTCGTCCGATGGCTGATGATAATGATTTTTATTGTAATCGGCGAAAACCTTCTCAGACCAGTCTCTAGGTAGCCCAACGTAGTCGCTGCCGGTTCGAATACTCAACGCAGGAACACCGGCTTTTGCAAACGGAAAATGATCCGATCGGAAGAAATATCCCTGCTCAGTATGTTCGTCAGCCGAGAATTTCATTCCGCGTCGCTTAAGGGCATCGTTTACATACCCTTCAAGATCCGAACGTTCGGCCCCGAGGGCCCCGTAATCGCGAGTTTTGCCATAAAAATTCCCGCCATCGATATTGATATTCGCTGCGGTTTTTTCCAACGCAAAGACCGGATTTTTCGCGTACCATTCGGCTCCGAGAAGCCCTTGCTCTTCGGCGGTCGTAAACAGAAATATTTGAGATCGTTTTGGTTGTTCTTTAGGTCCCAATTTCGTGAACGCCTCCGCAATTGCTAAAACCTGCCCGATTCCTGAGGCGTTGTCGAGCGCTCCGTTATAGATAGTGTCGCCTTTGTCGTTTGGTTTCCCGATCCCTAGGTGATCCCAGTGGGCAGAGAAAAGGACGTATTCTTTTTTCGACTCGTCGTCGCGTCCTTCCCAGAGTCCTATTACATTATTGGATTCGAGCCGTTTTATCTCGTATTTTTGGTCGAGTTTTCCCCGGAGATCTAGTTTTACCGGTTTAAAGTTTTTAGACTGTGCCTGCGCGCGAAGCTCATCTAAATTTTTACCGGCTTGAGCAAAAATACGTTTTGCAGTTTCGTTTGTGACCCAGCCCTTCATTGGCAAGAATGGTGTTTTATCACTTGCCGTCCGCGCAACTTCATAACGCCAATTTCCGTTTGAGGTCTCAACCACATTCCAACCGTAACCTGCCGCTTCCGTCGTGTGAATTAAAAGTACACCTGCCGCACCGCGACGGGCGGCCTCTTCGTACTTGTATGTCCACCGTCCATAGTAGGTCAACGCCTTTCCGCCAAACAAATCCTTGTCTTTCTCGGTCGCCGGCGGGTCATTTACGAGCATCACAAGAATTTTACCCCGGTAATCTTGCGCATCGCCTTTATAATCGTTCCAATCCTGCTCCGGAGCATCGATCCCATAACCAACAAACACCAGATCAGCATCAACGTCGACGTTTCCCGTTTGCGAACTCGAAGTAGCAACAAAATCGCTTCCAAAATCATAATCAAAAGACGCGTTGCGATTCGAAATTCTCAACTTCGTTGTCGGATCTGCTTTTACTGCGGCGAGCGAGACGGGTTGAAAATAACTTCCGTTATTTCCCGGTTTTATACCGGCCATCTCGAGTCGGTGAGCAATATATTTCGCAGCGAGTTCGCCGCCGCGAGTCCCCGGTCCCCGCCCCTCGAAACCATCGTCTGATAAAAACTTAATTGTATTTTTTAGATCCGCTTCGCTAAACAATCCCGTGAATTTGCCGGGAGTTTGAGCGGTCACCGAAAAGCTCGATACGACAATAATAATTGCTGCAAGATTTATTTTGAACATATTTTCCTATCCCTTGATCAGACTCATCGCCTCCGAACGCGTTCGAGGATCCTTTCTAAAACCGCCAAGTACCGCCGAGGTTACAGTCTTTGCACCCGGTTTTTTGACACCGCGAAGCGTCATACAGGTGTGTTCGGCTTCCATTACAACCATTACCCCAAGCGGATCGAGTTCTTCAAAGAGTGTGTCGGCTATTTGCTTTGTAAGACGCTCTTGCAACTGCAAACGCCTTGCAAAGATTTCTGCGATCCGAGCAAGTTTCGAGAGACCTATGATCCTGCCGTCTTTTGGAATGTAGGCGATGCTGCATTTACCAACAAAAGGCGCGAGGTGATGTTCGCAGACGGAAGCAATCGAAATGTCTTTGACGATGACCATTTCATCATGCGAATCCCCCGGAAGCGGAATAATTTCCGCACGCGCGTCCTGCCACATTCCTTCTGTCAATTCGGCGTAAAAATTCGCAACCCGCTCAGGTGTCTTTTGTAAGCCATCACGCTCCGGATCCTCGCCGATTCCTTCTAGTATTAGCCTCACACCGCGGGCTATCTTTTCAATGTCAACCTTTTTATTTTCTTCCAACTGCTTTTTCCTCATCGCTATCTTCGAAATTTCTCAGTACGTTTGTTTCAATCTCTCGGAATGAATGTCCGGTTTCAATTGAAATCTGACGAATTTGTTCATATTCCGGCTTGACGTTTACGATTCTATCTCTATATCTTGCAACCTTTACATCGACTTCACCAAATTCGGTAATCACTTTTCTTATCTCGCGGGGTAAACATTCTCGTTCGATTTCCGAAATTCTAATCCCGAGAGTCGTGGTTTCAGAATATAGGAGGTCGCTAAACTTGTCCTTCTCACCAACGCTGCACAAGATCGATAGCGTAGTCGCGGGTCGGTTTTTCTTCATTTGAATAGGAGTGAACCAACAATCCAAAGCCCCAATATCAAATGCTCGTTCCATCAAAAACCCCAATACCTCGGGCGAAACGTCATCGAGATTCGTTTCGATCAATAAAATGGTTTCCGTATTTAAATTTTGGTACTGCTGTTTAGCTTTCCCGCTGTCTGCTGCGCCGTCGTGTCTCTGCGGTAAAACGTTACCGATCATCAGCCGCAAGACATTTGGAAAATTCGCATATTCTCTTGTTCCCGCGCCATAACCGATTTTTTCCGCTTGAAATGATGAAATCGCTTTGGCGTCCTGACAAACCGTTGAAATAATGGCGGCACCGGTCGGTGTCATAAGTTCGCCCTTGATTTCCGTTGAATAAACCGAAAATCCCTTCAATAATTCCGCAACAGCGGGTGGTGGTACCGGATATTTTCCGTGAGCTATATCAACAAAGCCGCTGCCCACATGGATCTTTGAACACACAAAGTTTTCAATTCCCATCATTTCGAATCCGACACAGGCTCCGACCACATCTATGATTGCGTCCATAGCCCCGACCTCATGGAAATGAACTTTGGAAGAATCGATTCCATGAACGTTTGCCTCGGCTCCAGCCAGATTCGCAAAAATCGCCTGTGAACGTAGTTTTACAGGATCGGAGAGGTCTGATTTTTCGATGATCTCCTCAATGTCGGAGAGGTAGCGATATTTTCGCTCCTCAGCGTATTTCGTTTCCGCATGAATAGCAGCGATTCCTGATCGATTCACCGGCGAAAATTCAACATCGAAATCCGAAATTTTAAGCCTTCCTATCTCTTTGACGAGTTCTTCAGAGTCGATCCCAAGAGAAACTAAACCCGCCAAGATCATATTCCCGCTGGCACCTGCAAAACAATCAAAAAAAAGCGTCTTCATACTGTAAGTGAACGGCAAAACCAAGCTCGGAAGATTCTTGACAACAAATGATTTATACTGAAATAATGCCCCACAAGAGGAACATATTCAATATCACGATGCACAAACGTTTTCAGATCAAAATTCCTGCCCTGATTTTGGTAATTATATTTACCCTCTTTAGTGGCGCTGCGTTTGGAGTTAGTGCCCAGACGGAGCATACGCGCGATCCTCAAAAACCGGTTTCGGAAGAGAACGAAACCAAAAACTCGAACGAAACGACGGAAAACGCGGACGAAACGATCGTAGCTCTGGAAAAAAAAGCTTTCGATCTTTTGAATGAAGCGCGAAAAAAAGAAAATCACCCGCCTCTGGTTTGGAGTGAAAAGCTCGCGGCAATCGCAAGACAACACTCAGTGGATATGGACAAACATGGCTTCTTTTCAATCCAACCCTTTGGCGGAAAGAAGCTTTCCGACCTTGTAGTTGAATCCGGCGTTAAGAAATGGCTGAATATTGGCCGTTTGATAGCGACAAACGCAGGCATCGACGATCCGGTTGAACAGATCGTTGATCGATGGCTTTCGTCCAAGGAACGAAGACTCTACGTTTTTGAAAACGAGTGGAGCGAAACAGGCATCGGTATAGTTATAACGAAAAGTGGCAGGTTTTATCTCACCCAAGATTTTCTCTCAAAATAATTCAACGATCAAAGGGAGAATCTCCCCGGCCTTTCCTTCAAATGATTCATCACAAAGACTTGTCATCAGAGTAACTTCCGGGTTTATCTCTACTAAATACGCGTCATTTTGCCTCGCGATTTCAGCTAAACCAGCTGCCGGATAAACCATAGCGGACGTTCCAACCACGAAAAAGATATCGCATACCATCGCGTTCTCAGCAGCTTCTTCAAACGCCCCTCCGGGAAAGCATTTCACCAAATAAAATTACGTCCGGCCTTAGCTCACCGGCGCATTCGACGCATTTCTCCGGCTGATGCGGAATCACCGAAGATTCCAATTCATAACAAATTTCACATCCTACGCATCGAGAGCGATTGATATTTCCATGTAGTTCGATAATTTGCTTTGAACCCGCTCGACTGTGCAATCCGTCGACATTTTGTGACAAGCGCAAAATCCTTTGCTTTCTTCTCGAGTTCGACCAAGGCGAGATGAGCCGGATTTGGCTTGCATTTCGCTAAAATTCCTCGTCGATAATCGAACCATTTCCAAACTTCATCCAAATTTTCCCGAACCATCTTCGCCGAAGAAATTTCATCAAAAGGCATTCCCTTCCATACCGCAGATTGTCCGCCGCCCCGAAACGTTGGAACGCCCGATTCCGCTGAGATTCCTGCGCCCGTGAGCACGTAAACCCTTCTCGCGGCCGCGATTCTCTTTAAAAATCCCCGAGAAATTTCCATAGAAGTTTCTTCCCTTTGATGTATTTTATGCCGAAAGCTATACTTTGCTTTTGATTTTATAAGACCTTGTAAATATATGTCATTGATCGTTTTTCAAAATCACCTCGTCGAAACTATAAAATTCACGGTTAAGGAGCAGTTCGGAATTTCCGTCGAAAATGTTGCGGCGGAAGTCCCGCCCAAAACGGAATTTGGAGATTTGGCATTCCCCATTGCTTTTGAACTCGCAAAGCATCTCAAGAATCAAACGGGAGAGAAACAAAATCCACGATCGATTGCGGAAAAATTGAGATCAGCGTTACTTAAAGTCAAATTCATAGAGGATATTCAGATCGCGGGACCTGGCTATCTGAATGTCTTTTATAACCGCTCCAGCTTTTTCGCAAAAGCACTTTCAGCGGAAGTCTTACCTCGCTCCAAAACCGTCAATGATTCAAAAGCGACAAAAATTTGCGTCGAGCACACATCAGTAAACCCAAACAAAGCGGCACATATCGGACATGTAAGAAACTCGGTTTTGGGTGATACGTTTGTCCGGATTCTTCGCGCAGATGGAAAACGCGTCGAGGTGCATAATTATATTGATAATACAGGGGTACAGGTCGCGGATGTTGTAGTCGGATTTCTTTTCCTCGAGCAGAAGGATCTCGATGACATCAAAAGGCTAAATAATGAGTTGATCGAAAAAGGTGTTTCGTTTGATTATTATTGCTGGGATCTATATGCGAGAGTCGGTGTCGAATACGAGACAAATGAAGATTTGAAAGCGAAGCGTGCCGAAACTCTCCATGCAATCGAAGAAGGCGGCAATGAGATAGCTGATCTGGCAGAATACGTTGCGACGCGAAACGTTGAATGTATTTTGGAAACAATGGAACGGCTTTCTATCCGGTATGACCTCCTGCCAAGAGAATCTGAGGTTTTGCACCTCCATTTTTGGAAAAGAGCCTTTGAAATGATGAAGGATAAAGGCGCGATACACCTGGCCGGGGATGGCAAGATGGCCGGCTGCTGGGTGATGCCGTTTGAATCGCACGAAGGGAGCGATGAGCATGATCAGGACAAAATTCTTGTGCGTTCAAACGGCACGGTCACGTATACCGGGAAAGATATCGCGTTCCAGACTTGGAAGCTCGGGCTGCTCGGCCTGGATTTCAACTACAAAAAGTTTAGCGAATACAAAAACGGCAAAGAAGTTTGGATAACGACCACGAAAACCGGCGAAAATGTTCATCCCGAGTTTGGAAATTCCGAGGTCGTCTACAATGTGATCGATACTCGTCAATCTTATCCGCAGGAAGTGGTAAAAAAGGGTGTAGCCACCATTTTTCCTGATAGGGGTGAAGAAGCAAGTGTGCACCTTTCATATGAAATGGTCGCTCTTTCGCCCGGCGCGGCTCACGAACTAGGATTTAAATTGTCGGATGAAGACCGTAAAAAACCCTTTATAGAAATGTCCGGCCGGAAAGGTTTGGGTGTGAAAGCCGATGATCTGATCGATCGTTTGGAAAAAAATGCCTTTCAAGAAGTGAAAGACCGAAATCCTGATCTAGGCGAAGAACAACACAAACAAATCGGTCACGAAATCGCCATTGGTGCCCTTCGGTATTTTCTAATGAAGTTCACGAAAAACACGGTGATCATTTTTGATTTTAAGGAAGCGACGGCTTTCGAAGGTGAAACAGGCGTTTATTGCCAAAATGCAACAGTGCGTCTGAATTCTATCTTTAAGAAACTTGATAAAAACGCGCTGGATGCTGCACAAGAACTGATAAAACAAGATCCTGGAAAAATCACCGAAATATTTGCCGGTGATCACGGAAATGATTTCTGGAGCCTGGTTGTTCTGGCATTTCGCCTTGAGGAAACAATTATTCAAGCAATATCTGCCGCGGAACCGGCAGTTCTCGCCAGATACACGTTCAATCTTGCAAAGGCTTCTAACCTCTTCTATCAGAAACATCGGATTCTTGCGGAAACTGACGACCACAAACGCGCCGTAATGACCTGCGTTGCGGAAATTGCACGACGATCATTAACAGCATCGCTTCAAACGATGGGAATCAAAGTTCCCGAGAGGATGTAAGCGGGATTCGGTTGACAAAGTGATTTGCCTTCTGTTACTTATTAAATCGATGAAAATACAAGATTCAATTTGCGGCAAAACCGCTAGCTGGCGCTGGTCACGCAATATTGCAGCTATCGGTGTCACTTCGGCAAATTAGGCCCGTAAAAAAGATCTAGTCGCTTTAGAACACCAATGAAATTGGTGTTTTTTTTATTTTATGAGTGATTTTCTCGAACAAGAGATAGAGCAATTGGTTTCGCAATATGGATCGGCGGATGTTTTTCCTTTTATCACGCGGTTTCCGGCCGATCTGTTGACTCCTTTTGGTGCCTACTTAAAACTCTCAGAAAACGCTGAGTATTCATTTTTGTTTGAGTCGGTCGAGGGCGGCGAAAATCTTGCGCGCTACTCATTTCTCGGAGCAAACCCCGAAACAATCCTTAGCGAAAGAGGGAACCAAACTCGTATTTCTGACGGTTACGTTGATACGACCGAGGACGCACACATATTTGAGCTCTTGCGCCGTGATTTGAAAACCCGGAGAATCGCGAGCGTCCCCAATCTCCCATCATTTATCGGCGGTGCTGTCGGCTTTTTTGATTTTTCCGTAGTTGAGTATTTTGAACCAACTTTGCGGAAAACTCAGAAAATTTTTGCCTCAAGTTCAGATTCGCAATTCGCTTTTTATAAAACGATTATTGCCTTTGACCACGCAAGACAACAGATCGCGATCATTACTTTGGTTTTTACCGAAAATCTAGAAAGTAAAGACGATCTGAAAAGACAATTGCTTGAAGCCAAGCAGACCAATCAGGAAATATTCGAGAAGCTCGAAACGGGTGGTTTTCGAAAACACTCCGGTACACATATGGGTACAACGGATGCGGAAGTATCCTCAAACTGGAAAAAGGAAGAGTTCAAAGATGCCGTTTCCCATATTAAGGAGCTTATCAAGGCGGGCGAATGCTATCAGGTAGTTTTATCGCAGTGCTTTACAAAGAAGACAGACGCCTCACCCGAATCGATTTATCGAGCTTTGCGCTCTCTAAATCCGTCGCCTTATATGATCTTGATGAAACTCGGGATCAAATCCTTGGTCGGAGCGTCTCCTGAAATGTTGATCCGCTGCCGGGACCGAAAATTGGAGTATCGTCCGATTGCCGGGACGAGGCCTCGCGGGAGTGACGACTCCGAGGATGAGAATTTCGCCAAGGAAATGAGAGCGGACATTAAGGAAACTTCCGAGCACACTATGCTGGTCGATCTTGGACGAAACGATCTCGGGAGAGTTTCCGAGTATGGAAGTGTAAAGGTGAAAGATCTCATGAGTGTCGAGAAATTTTCGCATGTTCAACATCTTGTAAGTTATTTATATTCAGACTTAAAGGCAGAGTTTGACCAGTTTGATGCATTTGCTTCATGTTTCCCGGCGGGAACAGTTACCGGCGCCCCTAAAGTCAGGGCGATACAGATAATACAGAAACTAGAGCCGACCGCCCGCGGTGTTTATTCAGGTGCGGTTGGATACATAGATTACTCGGGAAATTTAGATACGTGTATCGCAATTCGTACGTTGGTTTTAGAAAATGGAGAGGCGAAAATTCAGGCAGGCGCGGGTATCGTCGCTGATTCTATACCGGAAACGGAATATCAGGAAACATTACACAAAGCAAAAGGTTTATTTAAAGCGATCGAATTGGCCGAAACTGGAAAATATTCGGTTTAGTTATGAGCGAAGTGTTAAAACAATATCAGGCTAAGCTAGACTCCGGAAAAGATCTTTCTCCCGAAAATTCTGTCGAAGTCTTTAATGCGCTTAGAACTGCAACTGATCAGGAGACCCTTTCGCCATTGTTGAACGCGTGGGCTGAAAAGGGTGTTACTTCGGATGAACTTGCGACCTGCGCTAAGATCTTGCGCGAAAATTGTGTAAAGGTCGAGACCAAACACGATAAATTCATTGATATCGTAGGAACGGGAGGAAGCAAAGCAAAAGTATTTAACGTGTCTACTGCCGCAGCATTTGTAATCGCTGGCGCGGGTTTGCCTGTTGCAAAACATGGCAATCGTGCCGCATCGAGTACGACTGGCAGTGCGGATGCTCTTTCGAATCTTGGTGTGAATATAGTTGCCGAAACTGAAAAAGCCAGATTTTGTTTGGATACGATCGGCATTTGTTTTATGTTTGCTCCGAAGTTTCATAATTTAACAAAAGAGCTTGCGATCGCTCGAAAAGCCCTTGGCAGACCGACAATCTTTAACTTGCTTGGCCCAATGGCAAACCCGGCGAATGCTCCGTTTCAGTTGATTGGGATTTGGAACGAGGATTTTATGAGACCGATGGCTGAAGCAATCGCAAAACTTGGCACGAAAAAAACCTGGGTCGTGCACGGCGAAGACGGTTTGGACGAAATGACGTTGAACGGAAATACCTTTGTAGCCGAAATCGTTGGCGATCGGGTCGAGTATTTTAAGATTTCACCCAAAGATTTTGGATTGGAAAAAAACAATTTGTCGGATTTTGATGTTAGGTCACCCGAGAAAAGTGCAGAAATAGTTAAAGACGTTTTAAGTAAAAAGAAAACAATTTTTGGCGCGAGTGATATTGTATTGCTCAATGCGGCGGCTGGGATTTATCTTTCCGGATCCGCAGAGACGTTTAAACGCGCTACGGAAATCGCACGCGAAAGTATCGAAAATGGTTCCGCGTTGAGGAAACTTACGATGCTTATCGAGGAAACAAATAGATGAATGATCAACTCACAATCCTTCAGAAAATATTCGAGCGGAAGAAGATTCGCGTCGAGCGTTCAAAACAGGGTTTTGAGTACGGAGAATTTGTGCAGCGCGCCAGGAAATTTCGGAATGACGAAATTCCCTTTCGTTTCTCGCAAGCATTTTCAGACAGATCAATTATAAATATCATAGCTGAGATCAAACGCGCATCGCCATCAAGAGGCGTTATCAATGATCTTTTCAATATTGACGAAGTTGCGCGGAATTATCAGGAATTCGGTGCGGCTGCGATCTCTGTTCTGACCGAAGAGGATTTTTTTAAAGGGAATATCGAAGATTTGATAGCTGCAAGAAATTTAACTGATTTACCGATCTTGCGAAAGGATTTTATGTTTGACGAATTTCAAATATACGAATCCGCGCTGATCGGTGCGGATGCGATTCTATTGATCGTCGCAATGCTGGATGACGCGAAACTTGAAGAGCTTTATTCGCTCGCAAACGGACTCGGTTTGGACGTCGTAGTAGAAACCCACAATTTGGACGAGCTCGCGCGCGCGGCCAAACTTGACGCAAAGATAATCGGTGTTAACAATCGAAATTTGCATACATTCGAAGTCTCCCTCGATATTTCAAAAGAATTGATAAAGGCTGCACCCGAAAATGTGATCATGATCACTGAGAGCGGGCTTAAAACAAAGGGTGATATCGACGAACTGCACGAGCTTGGATTTGTCGGATTCCTGATCGGGGAAAGTCTGATGAGCGCAGAAAATATTGGAGAAACCTTAATGGCACTCCGATGAATAAGCCGCACCTAAGATATAAAAACCAAACGCAAAAAGAACGTCATTGGACGATGCATCTTTTGGCGGGTGTCAAATTCCTCAAAGGTATTCTGCTTTTTATTGTTGCCGTCAAATTATTGACATTGATCGATCGCGATTTGAATTTGTGGTTTGCGGATTTTATTTCCCGGCATAGGATCGACCCTGAAAATACGGTCATTCACACGATCATAGAAAAAATTGCGGGGATCAATAAAAATCAACTCATTTTCTTTAGCGTCGGTTCATTTTTGTATTCCGCACGTCAGTTGACGGAAGGAATAGGACTTTGGTTTGAGAAACGCTGGGCAGAGTTTTTAACCGTCATCGCAACGTCGCTTATGATTCCGGTTGAAGTTTACGAGATATTTGTAAAGTTTACGTGGGTCAGAATCGCCGCGTTGGTCGTTAACGTTTTTGTTGTTTGGTATTTAGCAACGCGATTGAAAGATGAGAAAGCGGAAATCGTAGCGGAAACAAACGTGTAAGATAACTTCTTTATGACGAAAGTAAAAATTTGCGGCATTACTAATTTGGTGGACGCGCATCTTTCCGCGAAGTTTGGGGCGGATGCTTTGGGTTTCAATTTTTATACGAAATCGCCTAGATATATTTTGCCTGAAGCGGTGAGAAAGATCATTGATAAATTGCCCGAAAATGTTTTGAAAGTCGGGGTTTTTGTAAATGAAGATTTAGATTTTATCGTTCGGATTGCCAAGACCGCAAATTTAGACGCGATCCAACTTCATGGAGAAGAAACGCCTGAGTTTGCGGTCGAATTAAAGACAAAAACAGGTCTTGAAATTATCAAAGCCTTTCGTGTAAGCCGTAATTTTAAGCCCGAAGATATTTTGGAATACGAAGTCGATGCAATTTTGCTCGATGCTTATTCACCCAAAGAGCAGGGCGGCACGGGCGAAACTTTTGATTGGGAAATTGCGAAAAGGGTACAGGAACTCTTTCCGAAAATGTATTTGGCTGGTGGATTAACTAGAGAGAACGTAGCCGACGCAATTATCAAGGTATCTCCATTTGCGGTGGATGTTTGCAGTAGTGTCGAGCAACGGAAAGGAATTAAGAAAAAATCTAAGTTAAGAGATTTCATAGCCGGTGCGGCTAATTTCTCGGAAGATGACGATAAAACAACCGCAGCAAGTGGCACAAAGTAGGCGTGCCAAATATTTCACCGTTTCACGTCCGTATTTGCGCCTGTAAATGAAATGACAAATTTTGAACCAGATAAAAATGGATATTGGGGAGAATATGGCGGGCGGTTTGTGCCTGAGACGCTTGTTTCTCCTTTGGAAGAATTGACTGAGGCTTATTTTAATGTGGGGGATGATGCGGAGTTTCAGGTGGAATTCGAGCAGTTGTTGAAAAATTATTGTGGTCGGCCGACTCCGCTTTTTTATGCGAAGCGTTTGAGTGAGAAATTGGGCGGGGCAAAGATCTATTTAAAACGGGAAGATTTAAATCACACGGGCGCTCATAAGATAAATAATGCGATCGGTCAGATCTTACTTGCTCGAAAAATGGGTAAAAAACGCATTATAGCGGAAACGGGTGCGGGACAACACGGCGTTGCGACAGCAACGGTTTGCGCTTTGTTCGGAATGGAATGCGTGATCTATATGGGAACGGAAGATATGCGGCGGCAAGCGTTGAATGTCTTTCGGATGGAACTGTTGGGAGCGGAAGTCCGGGGCGTTGATGCAGGCTCAAAAACTCTCAAGGATGCGATAAATGAAGCGCTGCGAGATTGGGTTACCAACGTTGAAACGACTCATTATTTGCTCGGTTCGGCGTTGGGACCGCATCCGTATCCGTTGATGGTCAGAAATTTTCAGAAGGTTATCGGCGCCGAGGCGAGAGAGCATATCATGGAAATGGAAGGCAGACTTCCTGATGCCTTGGTCGCATGCGTCGGCGGCGGTTCAAACTCTATCGGTTTATTTCATCCGTTTCTGCAGGATTCGGAAGTAAAAATGGTCGGTGTCGAAGCGGGTGGTAAGGGAGTTAAATTGGGCGAACATGCGGCGCGTTTTAATCAAACAAGCGGAAATAAAGTCGGTGTTTTGCAAGGGACTAAGAGTTATTTATTGCAGGATAAGCACGGGCAGATTTCATTAACCCACTCGATCTCGGCGGGTCTTGATTATGCTTCGATCGGGCCCGAACACGCATATTTGCACGACATCGGGCGGGTTAAATATGAGTCTGCTAGCGATTCAGAAGCCTTGGAAGCGTTTCAAACCTTGTCGCAAACCGAGGGAATAATTCCCGCCTTAGAAACTTCCCACGGGATCGCTTACGCGATTAAATTGGCGAAGGAAATGTCGAAAGATGAAATTATTATCGTCAATTTATCTGGGCGTGGCGATAAGGATGTAAATACCGTAGCGGATGAATTGGAAAAGTTGAAATAACACGTTCAGAATCCAAACTTCAGTTTGCAGTTTTCGCAAGCGAAGCAAGGCGGAAACTAAAATTAGGTTATCTCAAAAGATTAATTGAATAAGATTATCAAAGAGGCGACCGTCTTTGCTTCGCTTGCCGGCTGCACAAACTGAAGTTTGAACTCTCAACGCGATTGGTAAGCACGAATTAATTATGAGCCGAATTCCTGAGAAATTTGAGCAGATCAAAAATGAGAATAGAAAGGGTTTTATTCCGTTTATCACGGCGGGCGATCCTGATTTGGAAACGACATACGAGTTGATCTTGAAATTGGCAGAACTCGATTCAACAGTTGTCGAGATCGGAGTTCCCTTTACGGATCCGATGGCGGATGGTCCGATCATACAGCTTTCGGCTCAGAGGGCTTTAGAAAATGAGGAGATAACGATCGCGAAGATCTTTGATGTTGTGCGACAAAGTCGCAAAAAAACTGATGTGCCGATCGTTTTGTTTGGTTATTTGAATCCGTTTTTGCAATTTGGGATCGATAAATTGAGGACTGACGCGAAAACGGTAGGCGTTGACGGATTATTGATAACCGATATTATCGGCGATGAATTTATTGAAATGTCGGACAATTTTGCACACTCTGATATTGATTTAATTTCTCTCGTTGCACCAACAACGAACGATAAAAGATTGGCAAAAATTGCCAGTGCGGCTAGAGGCTTCGTATATGCGATTTCCCGTGCGGGTGTTACGGGAACTCGTGATGATTTGAGTAGTGGAGCCAAACAACTAGTCGAACGCACAAGAAAAGTTACAAATTTACCAATCGCGGTTGGATTTGGCGTCTCGACGAATGAGCATGTCAATGAAGTTTTGGAATACGCGGATGCAGCAGTTGTCGGTTCCGCGATTGTTTCAGTAATTGAGAAATCTGATAAAGATAAAGTAGTTAAAAATGTAGGAGAATTTGTAAGCGGGTTGCTGCGAAATTAGCGTACTTATTTAGCCTTATGTCGCAAAAGTACATCATCGCTTTGGATCAGGGCACGACAAGTTCGAGAACGGTCTTGTTCGATTCGCATGGGCAATTGATCGAAATCGTTCAAAAGGAACTCAAGCAGATCTTTCCAAAACCGGGATGGGTTGAACATGACCCAGCCGAAATCCTGCAAACACAGTTACAAACGCTCGATGAGGTTATTACCAAGGGTAATGTATCGCCTAATGACATTGCGGGGATCGGGATCACCAACCAACGCGAAACAACTATACTTTGGGATAGAAATACTGGCCAAGCAATTCATAACGCCATCGTGTGGCAAGACCGGCGCACGGCCTCGATTTGTGAAGAGTTGAAAGAAAGAGGCTTGGAAGAATATGTCAAACGGACTACCGGTTTGATAGTTGACTCATACTTTTCAGCAACCAAGGTCAAATGGTTATTGGACAATGTCGAGGGTGCGCGGGAAAAAGCCGAGAGCGGAGAAATTCTATTCGGGACTGTGGATACGTGGCTTTTGTGGAAACTCACGAACGGTAGGGTACACGCGACCGATTATTCAAACGCGTCACGCACGATGCTCTTCGACATAAAGAATCTTTGTTGGGACGAAAGGCTGTTGGACAAACTTGGAATTTCAAGTTTGCTTCTGCCTGAAGTAAAGCCATCCGGATATTATTTTGGCGACTTTGAATTGTGTGGCGTGAAGATCCCAATCGCAGGAATCGCCGGCGATCAGCAGGCCGCACTTTTCGGTCAAGCCTGCTTTGAAAAAGGAACCGCAAAAAATACTTACGGCACCGGATGTTTTATGCTGATGAACACCGGCGAGGAACCTCAATATTCGGAATATGGCCTGCTAACAACAATCGCGTGGGGGCTGGATGGAAAGGTTTATTATGCTCTAGAGGGCAGTGTTTTCATTGCAGGTGCTTCTGTTCAATGGCTTCGCGACGGGCTACAGTTTTTTGAATCTGCATCGGAAGCCGAGGAATTTGCTCTAGAAGTTGACGGCGATAATTCCGTGTATGTCGTTCCGGCATTTGCAGGACTTGGAGCTCCTTACTGGGACATGTATGCACGCGGCGCAATATTTGGTCTGACACGCGACACGGGAAAATCCCATATTACTAAAGCAACGCTGGAGTCGATTGCTTTTCAAACACGGGACATTTTAGACGCCATGCAAAAAGACTCAAATATTGCGCTTACCGATCTAAAAGTGGATGGCGGTGCGTGCGTGAACAATTTCCTGATGCAATTTCAAGCCGACATACTGAATGCGAGGGTCGAGCGTCCGGAAATTATCGAGTCAACCGCCCTAGGCGTGGCATATCTAGCGGGAATAACGGTCGGTTTGTGGGAAAAAAAGGATATTATTCGCAACCGAAAAATTGAAAGAATATTCGAACCGAATCTAAAACCCGAAAAGCGCGAATTACTATACAAGGGTTGGAAAAAGGCCGTGAAACGAACAATGAACTGGGATCGGGAGTAGATATTTGCGGGTATTTTGCGTTGCTTAAGGAATGCACATAAAAATGAATCCTTAATGTCGGTATATCGTGACGTGGCTCGAAACCGACACAAATGTATAATGTTGTTAGGTTGTTCTACCGAGAAATAATCAGTAAAAAGAATTTATGTTAATTGTAATGAAACAGGACGCGACTCAACGAGATATTGATCGCGTAAATGAAGTTATCGAAAAATTGGGGTTTCGTGCGCACCCAATGCCGGGCGCTGCCCGAACAGCAATCGGAATCACGGGAAATGACGGGGCTGTAGATAGGGCTCATTTTGAAAATCTAGAGGGTGTTGCGGAGGCGATTCGCGTCACCAAGCCTTACAAACTTATATCGCGAACGCTCCGTCCTGAAAAATCGATCATCAAGGTCGGAAATGCGACGATCGGAGGCGATGAACTGGCTATTATTGCGGGTCCTTGTGCTGTCGAGAGTGTTGAGCAGGTTTTCGAAGTTGCCGAAATCGTATCCAAAAGTGGTGCAAAATTCTTCCGCGGCGGAGCTTTTAAGCCCAGAACTTCTCCATACGCATTTCAAGGGAAAGGCGAAGAAGGGTTGGAAATTTTAGCGGAAGTTCGCGACCAATTCGGACTGAATATCGTAACCGAGGCGATGGACGAACGCGGTGTGGATCTGGTCGAAAAATATGGGGATTGTATTCAGATAGGCGCAAGAAATATGCAGAATTTTTCCCTTTTGAAATACGTTGGGAAAACACGCAAACCGGTTTTGTTAAAACGTGCTATGTCTGCAACCTTGGATGAATTTTTACTTGCGGCAGAATATATAATGGCAGAAGGAAATTATGACGTAATTCTCTGCGAACGCGGTATTCGAACCTTTGGTACTCACGCGCGAAATACCCTCGATCTATCAATAGTTCCCGCAGTTCATAAATTGACTCATTTACCAATAATCGTCGATCCATCTCACGCAACGGGCCGAAATTATATGGTCAGTCCGCTCGCAAAGGCAGGAGTTGCGGTTGGTGCGGATGGTCTGATCATTGAAGTGCATCCTTGTCCGGAGGAAGCCCTATGTGATGGTGCGCAAGCCTTGTTACCAAATCAATATTTTGAATTGAGTGAGCAACTTCAAGCGTTGCGGGACCTGATGTTTCCTGTAAAAGAAACTGTTGCGGTTTGAATATGTTCGATCTGGGATAAGTCGTGTTTCGCTGTGTATCATATTGATTTCACTCGTCAATACGAATCTAAAACGCACTTCCAAATAAAAAAAATTCACACGTGTTCCCGAGACATATGTGAATTTTCGTTTCTTCCGTAAATCGCCTTTTGCCTAATTTGATAAACGGAATTTGAAGAAATTGTGAAACTGTACATAACAGCTTACCATTGCTGTCAATATTAAAAGCGTAAACGGAATAAACCTAAAGGTTTCCGGGAATACAGTTCCCAAGGTTTGATTAAAAACGACTCCCAGCAAGATAGCAAAACCTGCGATCAGACCCCTTCCAATCAACCATTTACCTACCGAAATATCGTTCTCAGCCATAAAAAACGGAAAAATAGCGACCAGCGCCAAAACAATTAGGAAGATCGCGGTGTCAAAGCTGAATCTTCCCAGATTCTGCCCTATATCGACCGCCAAAAAGAAAAGCACAAACGTCGTATCAATTAAAGTCGGAGTCGCCTCTGACCCTTGGTAAATTTGTATATTTGATAAGCTAGAAACTTTTTCCATTTTCACCTCAAGTTATTCTTAAGTCGTACGCCCGTCGAAAACTACTTTTTCTTTTCCGAACCGCTAAATTGCGAATAGGCGACCCTGAAAAGCTCCGAAAGCGCCTTTGCAGTTTCTGGCGATAGGTTCCTATCAGCACGTAAATGCGCCTCAACGATCTCCGGCGTTTTCTCGTGGGGATAATAAACCACCGGCTCAACTGATTCCCTTTTCCCATGTGTCATTACGCGGTCAATTGGGACATCAAGCCAACCTGTCAGACGCGCAATATTATCTGCGTCCGGCTTCCCCGTTCCGTTTTCGATCCGAGAAAGTGTGGAAGCGGAAACCGATGTTTTATCTGCGACATCACGCAAACTCAACCCCAATTCCTCTCTCCGTCTCTTTATCGCTCGACCTAATTCGATTGTGCTTATCAAACTCTCGCCATTTCTTTTCTTTGCCATTTTATTCTCCACTTGCTTCGATTTTGTAAATCGGATGAGCAACTGAAAATTGCTCTTTGTGCTATCTGTAAAACAACGTATCACACTTTATTTTTAAATGCAACACTATGTTTCATGCTTGCAACAACAATATCAGTATGGTACATTGTTTCACAGATGGGACATGCTGAGTGGTGACAGCCCGGTCACCGCGAACAGAAGATAGACACGGTTGAACAACTTATCTAACGGGTAAAGATAATAATTGCAGTCAAACTCAAGCCGCGTCATCTTAAAAAAAACAAGAGGTTAGAGAAATGAGAAATGATATGAATCTAGCGGACGACGCAAAACAAATCGAAGCTATTGATAATGTTTTAGGTTTCCCTTCGAAGTTAAAAGTCCTTCGCAAGGATCTAAGCCCGAATTTGGTGAAGAAGCGTGAAGGCTGGCGAGATCGAAATGGAAACGTGCAGATGGTCGATTACGTCGAATGGCACACAGTGGCCGACATTTTAGATCTTACAGCACCTTCTTGGATGCACGAAATAAAGGACATCAAACAGATTGGAAAAATTATTACGGTAACAGTTGCAATAACTATTGATGGGATTACGCGTGAAGGTATCGGAACGGGTTTCGCAGAGAGCGAAGTAGGAATTAAGAAGGCCGAGCACGACGCACTAAAGCGTGCCGCCGTCAAATTCGGTGTTGCGCGGAATCTTTACCGTAAAAAGGAGCCTCGATTCGACGATGCGGCGACTTTTTCCAGTTCTCAATCCGTCAACGCTTTCCCTACTGATCCTTTGGCAAAGTCACTTTCGGACATGGTAACAGCGAAGCAGCTCGGAATGATCAAAGCGCTTTCTAAGGAGCTTAGCCTTAACGCAGATGAGGAAAGCAAAATGCACATGAATTGCGGTATTGGTGAATTGTCTAAAAATGCGGCGTCGAGCTTAATAACTCATTTGCAAAATATTAAGCCAACAAGAAGAACACAGATCCGCCGTGCGGGTTAACGTGATCTTTTGGCAAACATAAGATTGAGTTGTGAATGTAACCGTCCTGTTTTCTGCACTTAAAGGCGACAGTATCCTCATTTCACAACTCGATCCTCACATTTAAGGGTAATTCGATTATTTTCTTTTTATCCAGATGACGTGATATTCTTTTCTCCCAAAAGTTAACTCTAGAGAGGAAAAGAATAATGGCAAAAAAATTTGAAATAAAAACAGCATCTAATGGAAAATTTCATTTTAACCTGGTTGCCGGAAACGGGCAGATAATTTTATCCAGCCAAATGTACGAAACTAAAGCTTCCGCGGAAAACGGAATCGAGTCGGTTCGCACGAACGGCTTAGATGATAGACGCTTTGTGCGAAGGGAATCGGCGAGCGGTGACCCATATTTTGTTTTAAAAGCGGCAAATGGTTTAGAAATTGGAAGGAGTCAAATGTATAAATCAGTTGATTCAATGGAAGACGGTATCAAGTCGGTAATAACTAACGCGCCATCGGCTGAAATCGTAGACGCAACGAGCGCGTAACAGACAAAACAAGGAGAATAGAAAATGCCAGAATCAGCAGCCACAGAGCACATGGAAATGCCCAAACATGGCGAAATTTGTTGGAATGAACTTTCCACAAGCCATCCAGATACATGTAAATCTTTTTACACGGATTTATTTGGCTGGCAATATTCGGAAAGTGATTCCACCGAGATGCAATATACGGAGATAAAACTTGGTAACGGAAAACAGTTTGGCGGGATGTACAAAACTCCGCCCGAAATGGAAGGCGTTCCACCGCATTGGCTTTCCTATGTATCGGTTGACGATATCGATGCATCGCTTGCAAAAGCGACAGAGATCGGAGGAAACATCGTTGTGCCGGCAACTGATATTCCCGGCACCGGGCGTTTTGGTGTTATTACGGATCCGACGGGAGCAGCGATCGCGTTGATCACTCTGGATTTCGGCTAATTTATTTTACAAAACTGAAAGAGATGAGATTCTGTGAGAGTCCCATCTCTTTTTATGCACAAAACCTCAAAGCTGCTATTTGCGATTTCCTGAAAATTCCATCGGCATTGGGATCATTGAATTCGACATTGTTCCGGTCATTGAATCTCCCTCGATCTTTCCTTTAATGCCAAGCTCTGTATCCTGGCCTTGAAATTTGGTTTTAGCTACCGCGGAAAAGTTATTCCCAGCGACTATCCCATTGGCAATTTCGCCTTCTCCGATCATCGATTCGAGTTTACCCGAAACGGAATCACCATTTTGCGTCAATATCAAAGTGACCGGAAGTTTTTGCCCCATTGCCTCGACTCCGAGTTCCCATTCTCCTGCAACCTGAGCCGTCTCAAGCTTGTCATCGGGTTTATAGTCGTCAATCTTTTTCGGGTGACCCTCAGTATCGAATATCTCGAGACTTTCCGCATACTTGCTCGCCTGGGAAATCACTTCCCCCGCATCGCCAACAATCACAATAGCCAGCTTTTCCGGCTCAATGTATTTATTGGCAGCCTTCTGAATGTCGTCCAAAGTAACCTCCCGAACCCGATCCCGATAAGTTTCGAGATAATTCTCGGGAAGGTCGTAGAGCTCTTGAGCAACTATTAGTCCTGTCAACCCGCCTTGCGTTTCGGCCCGGATCGGAAAAACTCCCGTCAAATAATTTTTTGCATCGGTCAGCTCTTCATCCGAAGCCTTCTCATCGCGAATCCTGTTCAATTCCGAAAAGAATTCCTGTAAGGATTCATCCGTAACGGCTGTCCTCACCTCGGCGGTCGCCTCAAAAGAACCCGCATGACGCTTAGAATAAATCCGCGAGTAAGCTCCATATGTGTAACCTTTTTCTTCCCGTAAATTCATAAATAGACGCGAAGACGCCCCCGCCCCCAAAATTTGGTTCATGACCAACACAGAGAAATAATCCGGATGATTCCGCTTCAGGGCAAGATTCGCAAGGATGATATTCGCCTGTGTAGAACCAGGGCGATCAACAATCGTGAGCGATCTCCTATTCCTCGATGGCAACGGATTTATCGGAGCTTGAAGAATTTCATCCGCCTTCCAGTCACTAAAGCTAGCGTCGATCTGTTTAAGAAGGCTTTCGCTTTCAAAATCTCCGACGACGACAATCGTCGCATTATTTGGAATGAATGTTTTCTTGTGAAATTCAGCGATGTCATCGCGGGTTATTTTCGAGATATCTTCTGCGCCGGGCGAATGTACACTATAAGGATGCCCACCATAAATTATTCGGGCCGTCTGCTCATCCGCCAGAAAATCAGGCTGCGAGCGCTGGAATTTGAGTCCTTCGATCGTGTTTTGCTTATAGAGATCCAGTTCACTTGCGGGAAAGGTCGGACGAAGAACCATTTCTACCAGCAGATCAAATATCTCCGAAGTGTACATCGATAAAGCCGAGGCTTTAACAATTGTATTATCAGAACCCGCCGAAGCGGAAAGATGTGCACCAAGACGTTCGATTTCCTCCGCACAAGCCTTGCTTGAATAATTCTCGGTTCCTTCGCTTAGCATCTCAGCCATCGCCGAATTTAGCCCGACCCGATCTGCGGGATCATTAATGTCACCCGAGCGAAACGCCAGCCTTATACTAATTATGGGATGACGTTTGTCTTCGATAAAAATAATTTTGAGCCCGTTTTCAAGTTTGCTCTTGAAAGGGTTTGGTACGTTAAAAGGCACGACACCGAGAGATTTTGGGGCGGTTTGTCGAAAAGTTTCACTCATAAAAAACTCAAATGCTGCTAAAAATGCTTATCAGATTGCTAATCTCTAACTCTCCACTACTTCTGGGCCGGTGGGATAATGTCGAGTAGTGCTCGATTATCCGTATTTAAATATTTATCCGCAACCGCTCGAATTTGTTCACCGGTGATTTCGAGAAATTCGTCGATCTCTGAATTTATCAACGAAGGATTCCCGTCATAAAGCGCATATTCGGCTATACCCTGCGCACGCGAAAGCGACGATTGTCTTGATTGCACCTCCCCATTTATCAGCTGGTTGCGAAGTTTTGTCATTTCTTCTTCGCTTGGGCCATTCGTGGCAAGATCCTTGATTTCGGCTACAATTGTTTCTCGAAGTTTTTCCAGATTTCTCTCCGGTTTCGGAATCGCTCCGATCATAATTCCCGATGGCCCGCGTCGTTCGTCGGTGAAGCCAAAAAGTTGTGTCACGGATTCTTCGCCTTTTACCAGCTTCTGATAAAGCCTTGAGCTATCTCCGCTGTAAAGCAATTTCCCTGCCAAATACAGCGCGTTAAACTCCCCGGTGCGTCGCGAAGGAATTTTCCACCCCATCAAAAATGCCGGCAACGGCGCGAGCTTATCTTCATAATTTCGGTATCTTTCAGCTACTTCTTCCGGCTCGGAAACATCAATCGCCAAAGGTTTTGGCTGCGACGGAATTGTCGAAAAATATTTATCGATCAACGACTTCGCGGTCGCAATTTCGAACGCTCCTGACAGCACAAGCACCGCATTATTCGGAGCATAATAAACGCGAAAAAATTCCTGCACGTCTTCGACCGTCGCGTCGTCCAAATGCGCCATGGAACCGATGGTTGAATGAGCATTTGAGAAGTTCTTATAAACCATTGTGCTCAAAATATCGAATATCTGGCCGTACGGTTGATTGTCATAACGGAGACGTTTTTCCTCTTTTACCGCTTCCCGCTGGTTATCGAGATTTTCCTGCGTGACAGCCAGCGAGCGCATTCGATCACTTTCAAGCCAGAGCCCAAGCGGTAGCTGGTCCGCAGGAAGAGTTTCGTAATAATTTGTGCGTTCCGAACTCGTTGTGCCGTTCATCGTGCCGCCGGCTTTCATTACATGCTGAAAATGTCCGGCTTTAGGTACGTTTTCGGAGCCCTGAAACATCATGTGTTCAAAAAGATGTGCAAAACCCGTGCGCCCTTCGCGTTCATTGCGCGATCCGACGTCGTAATAAACGGCGATCGAAACGACCGGAATCGAATCATCCGGATTGAGCACCACGCGCAACCCATTTTCGAGCGTGTATTCTTCCAACTCTAAGTCTTTTAGATTTAATGTTTCTGTCATTGTTTTTGTTCAAGTCTTTAGACAACACGTTCCGTGCGATAGGCGGGAACATTTTAGCGAGTAATCATAAGAACATTTTATGTTCGAAAAATCAAAAGAGTCTATTCGGAGTGTTTCTGATTTTCACGTGCGATCGAATAGAGTGCAGACTTAACTTGAAAAGGCGTTAAATCTGGATTGCGTTCGAGCAAAAGTGCGATAACTCCAACAATATGCGGGCAGGCAAAGCTATTTCCAGTCAATTTTCGATACCCATTGTTCAACCAGGTCGTTCGCACGTTGACCCCAGGTGCGGTCAATTCAATTACTTCCCCAAAACGAAAACCAAATTTGAGCGGATCAGTTTCAGTGCTCTTGCTGACCGAAATTAACGAAGAGGAAAAGACCGATGGAAAACTTGGCTGGGGAAGATTATTTGCAGCCGCTACTACAATACATCCCGCCTGATACGCTCGATCCAACAGATCATGAAGAGGTATCGCAAACTGCGGTTTTGTTGTTCCCAAACTCAGATTGACAACCTTGAATTTCTGCGCGATCGCAAATTCAAGGCCGGCCAAAAACGCGTGGCCATCTCCTAAACCGCCTGCCCCCAAAACTTTAATGCTGTTCAATTCGGCATTTGGTGCTATCGAACGGATAATTCCAGCGCAGGCAGTTCCGTGTCCTGCAGAATCCCCGCTCTCGGATTCTTCAAATATCGTTTTATTCCCGTCTGATCTGGCTTCAAAGCAAGCCGCGATATTTCCACCTAGTGCTTCGTGGTTCTTGTCAATTCCGCTGTCGATTATCGCAACTGAGACACCCCGCCCTGTCGAAGATTTCCAACCCTCATCGAGGGGAATTCCGATGATTGGTTCGAGAGGGTCATTTGAATTGGGCGAGGCAATTGTTGTCATTTTTTAACTTTTAAAACTAAGATCGAAGGCGCGTAAACGATGCTACAAACTGGAGTATTTTGAATCGAGATCACTTCCGTTGAATCGTAAAAATGATTCGAGAACTTCCTTGCACAGGTTACGTTCGCGCTCACCTACCAAGGCGATCTCGCGTACAAGCAGTGCCAAATCCATCATTTCACGATGTTCGGGAGTCTCTCTCAAGTTGTGAAGCCAAGCCCGAAGCTCATCTAAATTCCCGTTAAAATCTCCGGAGATGATTTTTTCACCAAGAGTTCGAAAGCTCCTTGCTGTCTCATACGTCTTAACCAAGGGGGAAATTGCTTCGGCATAAAACGCGGCGCTATCCATTTCCTCAGGTGAAAAAGGCTCATAGGGTGGATCACCGATCCTATTTACAAACTCAAGAACTCCCAAAATATCTTCTTCATACTGAAGCGGGGTCGCCAGAACAGTCTGGGTTGAAAATCCTGTCTTTTTATCAACTTCCGCATAAAAACTCTGCTCCTGACCGGCTTCACTTATAGTCATCGGTTGCCCCGAGGACATAACGAATCCTGCAATTCCTTTTCCCGCCGGAATTTCAACGTCGATAAGCTTGTCGGCGACTTCACCGATCGCTGTAAGGAATTTGAGATCTCCATTACTCCCATCTCTTATCAGAACAGAAGCTTCATCAGAGTTTAGCGCCGCTGCAGAAGTCCGGAGAAGATTCTTTATCGAGTTTGTAATCGGAACGGTCAGAAGATTGGCAATGTCGAGTGTTTCGACAAGTGCTTTCATCTTTATTTCTAGACTCGCTCCTTTCGTGTCTGCCATTAATCTAGATTTTACGCGAGTAAGCCGTCTAGTCAAAGTTCGTTTGAAACATTTGATCGCTTTTTGCTGCAATAGTGAGAATCGGAAAAATCACTGGAAATGAGTACTGATTAAGCCTCTTCTTAGACAAATAATTAAGGGGAAAAATAGCTTTCGCGGCTTCGTGCTTGCGATTAAGAGGGGTGTTTTTGTATCATTCACAACATTCCAACAATTCGTGTTTCGGTTTGACGACCAGGCAGAGCTGTCTCGTTGCGCATTCTTACTATGAAGAAATATCTCGTTCATACGTTGTTTTCCTCGCTGCTTTTCACAGCGAGCTTACCAGCGCAAAATATTGACAAACCATTTTCGAAACCCAATCAAACCGAACCTTTTCGGATTGGTAAAGGAACTTCATTTTCCGCATCTATACCGCGAACGGGAAATAATGCAGGTCACCGTCTGGAAAAGCTTAGCGGAAGCGTAGTATCGCAGGATGTTGCGGAAGCTCTTGAATTGATCCAAACCTATTACATTGATGGCGAAAGTGCCGACAAAGTTCAATTGTCCAAGTCTTCTATATCTTCAATGTTGCGAACTCTGGACCCGCACTCGAATTATTTCGATTCTACCGAATACAGCGATTTGTTGAGCGATCAGCGCTCGGAATATTTCGGAATCGGCGCAACAATCGCAAATGTCCAAACAGACGGTCATTTTGAAACATACATAACTTCGACCTTTCCCGATTCACCGGCATTTAGAGTAAATCTTGGATTCGGCGACAAGATAATTGAAGTCGATGGCGAAAATGTCTCACGCAGAAATTCCCTGTATGTCCGCAACAAGGTGCGCGGTCGAAAGGGATCGATTGTTAGATTAAAGGTCGAGCGAAATGCCACGGGGAAAGTTGAGACGGTTGTGATAAGAAGAAACCGCGTCGCGCAGCCATCAATTCCGGACGCATACATTATTCGTCCCGGAATTGCCTACATTGACCTGTCGCAAGGATTTAACTACACAACAATTGAAGAGATGAATGTTGCTCTCGACGATCTCAAACGTCAGGGAATGAAATCTCTTATTCTTGACCTACGTGATAATCCTGGTGGAATCCTGGAACAAGCCATCCGTGTCGCTGAGAAATTTTTACCTCGAGGTAGAACTATCGCAACGCAGCGTGGACGTCTTATCATCGATAACAGAACATGGAAATCTAGGAATCGTGACCCCGAAGATTATCCTCTAGTGGTTTTGGTTAACGATGAAAGCGCTTCAGCTTCAGAAATCGTCGCGGGAGCACTTCAGGACTATGATCGGGCGCTTATCGTCGGAGAAAAAACATTTGGCAAAGGACTCGTTCAAAGTGTAATCAATCTTCCTTACGGCGCCGGTCTGACGCTCACGACCGCAAAATATTACACGCCGTCAGGTCGCTTGATCCAACGAGATTACTCCGATGGAAATCTTTACGATTACTATCAGCATAATGATAAATCTTCCGGTGTCGGATCAAAAGTTGCACAGCGGACGCTAGGTGGACGACCAGTATATAGCGGCGATGGAATAGCTCCGGACCTTGACATTAAAGCGGCTAATTCCTCTCCGTTTCAGACCAGCCTCCTTGATATTCTTTTTAAATATTCACGCGAACTCGCTGGCGGCAGAATCAACGGGTTTGAAAGCTATCGGGTGGATCAACAAAAAGATATTTCGAAAAGGATCGGTCCTACGGATTTTCCAATATCCCGGGAAGTGCTGTCGTCATTTTCCAACTTTGCTCGTTTGAAAGGCACGGAGCTTTCTACACGGACAATTGATCAAGAGACGGATTTTATTACGATGAGACTTCGCTACAACCTCGTATCTGCAGCATACGGAAATGTCACAGCAAAACAGGTGCTGATAGATGGTGATACTCAAGTAATTCGAGCCATCCTGGCTATTCCTCGTGCTCGCCAACTCGCAACCATGACGGACTCAAAAACAAACATTTCTAAATTCAAATAAAAAAATACCCGCCGGTAAACATTACCGGCGGGTCTCAATTAGAAGAAACAGGAGGAATCAGAAAGCTTTTTTGTTTTTCAACTTTATCTTTCCGATTATCATTGGCTCATTGCCTGTTAAGACAGATGCACTTGTTTTATAATTAGTTGCACTTTTCGAAAATTATCGATCATATTTCACGATCACGCCCGTTTTGCCGACCGACCAACCATACTTCTTGCTCATGAATAACCCATACAAATTCATATCGGTCTTGCTCTCCTGCCGAACCCAAGTTATTCCGCGGTCAGTCGAGCGTAAAATTGTACCGCCCGATCCAACAATCCAACCATTCTTATCGTCAGCAAAATCAACTCTAAAAAGGGTTTTTGCAAAATTGGAATTTATCTTTGTCCAGTTTCTGCCGCCATCAACTGTGCGTAAGATTATTCCTTTTGTCCCAACCGCGTAACCATCCCTTTCATCACGAAAATCTACATTATAGAGTGTTTCTTTCGTACCGGATTTTTGTATAGTCCACGAATTGCCAGTATCGGTAGTCGCCAAAATCGTTCCCATGTCCCCGACTATCCACCCGTGCGACCTGCCGTCGAAATCAAGATGAAAAAGCTCGACCTTTGTTGGAACAATAATCCGCGACCAGGTTTCGCCGCCATCGGTAGTTTTGAGCAAAAGGCTGCCAATAATAATATCTTCGTTATCCTTATCGATTACCGTTCCAACGATGAAACCTTGCTTTTTACTATTGAAACGAATACTCAAAAACTCCGGGACTCCATCCTTAAACTCATTCGGATTGACGATCAACGTTTCCCGCCAAGAACTCCCCGCATCGCTGGTCACAAACATTTTTCTGCCGGCAACGAGATAACCATCGTCGTTATTTCGAAAATATATTTCGTTGATATTGGCTACCGTGTTGAGGATCCTGCGCTGCCAGCTTCTTCCACCATCATCGGTATAAGCGAGAAATCCTTCGTCACCGGCAACCCATCCTTTGTCAGACGATGTAAAAAATACTGAGATCAGGTCACCGCTTCCTTTTGCTCGATTAATACTCCATCCAGTTTGCGCTATGAGAAGCGGCGTTGAAACAAGCACCATTAAAATAGAGGTTAAAAATAATTTCCAAAAAGACATCTTTTTTACTTTCTCCAAAAAATAACCGAGTTAACACAAAAATAAGGCAACTTCCTAACTAAATACTTGCGATATTTAATAAAAAAGTTACCTTATAATCATTGATCGAGAAACTCAAATCTTAGGTTTGGTAGCTGACTCGGTATACCTTGCCCTTCCAAACAACCACAACATTTTCACTAATTGAGAAAAACTTCGCTAACTCCTTCTCTTTGGTGATTAAATCAAAATATTCGTTGCTCGCAAACTTGAGTTTGACCTCAGGCAGTTTGGCATTTTGATCAAATGTCGAATCGATCCAAACCCCATCTTCAAGATAGAAGGTCTTAGCACCCGCGTTCTTGATAGTCTGCCGTCCTTCTGCGTCCACTGACGATTTAAGCAGTTCGTCATTTGCCGTGACGTCGACCGTCGCCTGCATTTCACGCGCTTTTTTACTATCTTTTACAGCAGACGCGCCGGTTGATCTCATTGGCGTAGCTCTTGCGCTTGGACGCGCTCCGGATCCACGTCCCGAACCTTGTCCAATTCCTCTTCCATTAATCCGAAGTCTACTAATATCCCCTTCCGTTAAATTGTCAATTCGTTCGCTTCCATCCGTAGCCAGGTAGGAAGTATAAGGTGTTACGATTCCATAACGCGTTCCAAGTTCGACAATTTCGTCCTTTAATTCTTTGTTTTCACCATTCGTGCGTATCTGTTCAACGAGCCACCCGACTCGTCGCGTTGCCCAAAGTCTTGGCAAAAATTCGTTATCCGTCGTTTTTAATGGAAATTCAAGATCGCGGTACCGAAAGGTTCGGGTTTCAGCGCCCGTTTTGCCAGTCAGTTTTAAGACTGCATTCTTTACGTCGCCTGAATTTTTATAACGACCGATCAAGGTTAATTGGGTTCCCTTGAAAATATCCGTTAATTTTCGCGGATATAAAAAATCGGTTTGAAGTCCGCCAAAATCCAGCGCCAGATTAGTCAAAACGGGTGAATTAACCTTGGTAAAGAAGTTTGAAACTTTTACTTCGAGATCTTCTTTGGGTTCAACGTAATCCGCCACGCCTGAATTTTCGGACGCCAACTTATCAAGAAGCCGGGTGTTTACATCGTAGCCCACGCCAAACGGGAAAAGTCGTAGCCCCTTTACTTCTATCTCATTAGCGTTTTTGATGATCTTGTCAATATCGGATTCCCCAACAGTCGGCAATCCATCCGTAAGAAAAACAAGCATTTTTGATCGATCCGACGAATCAAATTGTTTCAGAGAAGCCCTCAGCGCATCGTTAATATTGGTACCGCCGTTTGGAGTAAGTTTTTTTACAAACTCCTCCGCGCTTTTTTTTCCGCTCGCGTTAGCTTGAACCAATCCGCTTGACATCAGGTGTTCTTCGCCCGCGAAATTTACTACGTTAAACCGATCTCCGGTTCTCAAGCCGTTAATCCCGAAAAGCAATGCGTTTCGAGCTTTGTCCAATTTCCCGGCGTCCGCCATCGAACCAGATGTATCGATCACAAAAACGATGTCTTTATTGAGGAGTTCGGATTCGGTGATCTTGTCTTTTGGAGAAACCATTACGAGGAAATATCCGTCTTTTCCGGGTTCGCGATAAGTCATTACCGACATCCCGAAATCATTATTCGAGAGTCCGTAAAAGAGTTGGAAATCACTTGGATCACCTGTTGTTTCGAACGAAACGGTCGCACCTTTTTCACCTTTTTGGTTCACCTCAATCTTGTGACTCGGTGAATAGATATTTCGAAGCGCTTCACTACCGATTATTTCAATCTTTCCTGAGACTGTCCCAAATTTTTGCGGTGTAGTTTCAGGGCGATAGCTTACGTTTCGTCGAACGGGCTGAATTTGCCGTGCCCAAAGATTTTTGCCGGTTCCAAGCGGGTATCGGTATGCCACTGTTCCCGATTCAGCTTTTAACACTTGGGAATAAGTAAGCTCGAGTTTTTTGTCTGAATTTGGCGGAATTGGAAATATCGAAGCTTGAAAAAGATCTTTTCCGGCGTATTCCAACAATCCCGGATCTTTCATAGACCTTACGATCTTGTCATATATCGCTCGGGCTTCCTCCCTCGAACGCACTTCCCCAACAAGTTTTTTTCCATTTTCCCAAATTGCAAACTGTCCGATCGAAGCATCTTCGGGTATTGGAAAAAAATACGTTCCTTCGAGCGTAGCATTTGTGTCATTGCGAAAAACCTGCTCGATCCTCGTTGTAGCAACTTGGCCTTGAATCTTCGTATCGATCTGAATCGATTTCACAGGCAGAGCATTTGGTAGAGGGATCGGCCTTGGAAGCGGTCGGCAGCGCGGGATCGGGCAAGGTCTCGGAATGATTATTCCCTGTGAAAAGGCAACCTCGGTATAAATGAAAAACAGCAAGAATGCCGTAAATAGAATTGTTACGTGCTTCGAAATCATCAAAATATCTCCTAATTTCAGGCTTTGTACGCGATTTGTTTACCTATTCGTTTGGTTTGACGATTTAAAGAACGGCTCTAGTTGTATTTCTTGCAGAATATTTTCGGGCAGGAAAGGAGATCAAAAAACATATTAGATTTGCGGCAAGTTACTTTTAATTTTCTTTGTTTGAGGTTCGTATTCGGTCGTCAGCTGTACTGACTGTCTTATCGGGCAAAAAATCGCCGGTAAAAAACTCGGTAACGTTTTTAACTGTGCCAACGATTGGAATTGCGTCAAGCCCCGCGTTTGCAACGCCCTTTACCAATCCCTTTTTTTTAATGTCGTGTCCCACCAAACCAATTGCCATCACCGTTCCAACGTACGGGAGCGATTTCGCAACACGCTTTGCGAGCTTCCAACCGCCGATGTGTAGAGCTTTACGCTTCAAGGATTTTCTTTCTTCTGCCATATATTTATTTGCGGTAATTCATAGTTTATACTTGCGATATGCAGATGAAAATAATGTGCAATTGGTTTGCACATTTTCGTAAGTTCGATCGATTGTTATGACGTTACAAGCTGATAAGCTGGCTCTAAAAGCCGCAAAACACTGGGCTCTCAGAGATATTTCTTTTACTGTAGAAAAAGGAGAGATCTTTGGGATCCTTGGTTCGGACGAAGAAAACACCTCGGAGATTCTGAGGATAATTTCAGGTCTTGAAAAACCAACTTCGGGCGAGATTCGATACGATGGCAAACTTGTCCAAAATGGCAGAAAGGAAGGTTTCTTCTACCTGGGCGATGAAACTACGTCTCGTTGGCGAAGCCTTTTTTCGGACACTTATCCGGGAGGCACAGCGTCTACTCATGCACAATTGGTCAATGATTCTCTGGTCAATCTGAAAAATGTTTTTCTCATCGAAAATCCCGTTCAAAATTTAGACCCGCTGAAAACGCACGAAATCGCTTCCAAACTGAAGACAACAACCAGAGAACAAAATCTATGTCTAGTGGTCGCAACAAACGATCCATTGGAAATTTTTCAGCTTTGCGATCGAGTCGGCGTTCTTTCGAAAGGAGAAATAATCCAAATTGGAACCCCCGAAGAGGTTTATATTAACCCATCGACCAAAGCGGCGGCAAAACTTTTCGGAACTACCAATTTGATACCAGCAAAGCGTGTGACATCGAAAAAGGAAAAAAATCCCGAATTTTTCACGATCGAAGGCGAGCATAAGCTTTTGACCGGAAAGTCCGCAAAGAATGATCTTGGAGTAATAAATCAAGCCGTAACTCTTTCGATTCGCCCGGAACACATTTCGCTCTCGTTTGGTGCTTCGTTTCCCGAGGACAATCTTCTCAAGGCACGGGTCGCAAAAATTGAATTTCTTGGAGCGACGACAGCGATTACGCTCGATGCAAATGGTTTAAAACTAACGGCATTAGTTTTGCGCGTCGTCGGTTTAGATTTAGGCGAGGAATGCATGGTGGGGTTGCCGCCGGATCGCATAAGAATCCTTACCAAATGAAAAAAGCTCCGGGACTTAAAACCCCGGAGCCATCAAAAACAAAATATCACGTTTAAATACCCGGCGAAAGGATCAAATAAACTCGTCGGTTTTTAGCCCGGTTGGCCCGCGTCGAATTTGGAACCACTGGAATGGACGCACCAAAACCTTTTACTTCCAAACGCTCTTGGGAAACGCCGAGCGAAACTAATTTATCGGCAACTGCCTGTGCACGTTCATTTGTCAGAGTTTGTAATTGGTCCGGCGTGCCTTCGTTATCTGTATGCGATTCTATGATCATATTGTAATCGACTGCATTTGCCAAAACCTCGCCCATCGTCGTCAAATTTACCTCCCGTGCCGTCGCGAAACTGCTGACTCGTTCACCGGACCAGTAGTTTTCATCGAGCGTAACCACGATTCCCTGGGCGGTTTTATCAACTGTACCGAATCGTTTCAGTGATTGTATTAAAACCGGCGCGGTCGATTCTATCCTCTGAATCTTGGCTTCTCTTGCCTGTCGAGCGTCGATTTCATTCTGTCTTGTCTCAATTTGGGCAAGCTTGATCTTTGCGGCCTCGAGCTCACTTCGTAAATTCCGATTATCGCTTTGGAGATCGCGAATTTGAGTAAGATAATTCTGCACGTCACGCTCGGAAAGTTCTCGCGAACGGGTCTCGCCCGAAAGCGTGGTTTTCAGATTTTCAATTTCACGAAGCGCATCATCATATTTATCCTCCGCACCGCGTAATTCAGCATCCTGTCGAAGCTTTTCCGTCCGTTTGTCCCGAGCTTCGCGCCGGACATTTGCCGTCGTTTCTGCCTGTACGGCCGTGCTTATCGACTTTCGAGCCGCAATATCTACATATTCTTCATCGCGCCCGGCCTTCCAGCCGTTCTCCGCGTTATTTAGAAGCGTCTCTGCTTCCTGCAATTCATTTGGCGCGTCACGTTCGGCCCCTGAATACTTGGCCAAAGCTATTGCTTGCTTTGCCTGTAATATCGAGATAGGTGTGCGCCGGTAATTGATCTCGGCAATTTCCGGCGTCCTTACATCCCGAAAATAATCACTCGAATTACCAAAATACTGAATCGCGGTCGTCGTCGCGATAGTCCGTCCGCTTTTCGAATACGGCCGTAGATTCTCAAGCATTAACTCCTGACTCGGTCGGCTAACCAGAAAATGCGGTTCAGCAGTAACGAGAAGCGCAAACGTCTGAAGCGGAGTTGTCACTTCGATCGTCGAATCAAATTCAAAAAATCCGCGACGCTTGATCTCGCCCAAATTATCTATCTGACCATTTGGCGAAATTGCCCAAAGTACATAAGTCGCATAGCCGGCTCCGAGTTCGAATGGACGAGGCATCTTTGAAACGGAAAGCTTGATCTCGGTTCCGTTTTTACTGGTCCGCTTGATCTTTGCTTCTCCCTTCATTCGTGGATAACGCGTAGTACCCGCAAAAATAACGTTTACGTCATCATCCAGCGGATAAGTGATCGCTTTAGTTTTTCTGGGAACATCGACCTGCGCAAACAAGCTCGTAGCAAACAAGCATAAAATTGACAAAATTATAGTAAATCTAAGGGTATTCTTATTTAACATAATTATTTCTCCGAAAAGGTTGGTCGTAAAAAAGATGCTTCTGGGAAGCGATATGTTGCAATTCTAATGTATTAGCGAATTTTTTTCTACTGTTTTTGTGGAATATATTGACCATTGGCAATATGCCGCGGCTATCCAGTACACAATAGAATCTGATTATTGCGTGCGGTACAATTTAGGTTACACGAAATCGATAAATGGAAAGTATTTAGAAGCAAGCGACATTTTCGCATTCAATTTTTCGTTTGACGTAACAACCTGCAAAAACTACACTTTTCCCTTCAACAATGAGTGATTTCCAACGTCTTCTACAATACTTACGCCCGCATCTTGGCATCTTTATCGTTGCTTTGGTTGCGATGGTTTTGACAGCACTTTTTCAGGTTGCAACGGGTGCGATTTTGGTTCCCTTACTGGATCAGTTTAATCCGACGCCGGGAGCGAAGCCCTGGACTCCATTTTCGCTGCAAGAATGGATTCCGCAAGAACCCTGGTACCAATCCTGGTTTATGATTTCGGTTCTTTTGTTGACTTTCACCATTTGTAAAGGCATTTTCTCTTACGTTTCAGCATATTTGATGGCAAAGATCGGTCAATCGGTCGTACTGGAATTACGAAAAGAACTTTACTCACACCTCCTGACACAATCCACGGCATTCTTTGAAAATCACCGCACAAATTTTCTTGTTTCACGCCTCGTTGTAAGCTGTGCAGCGATCGAACAGGCAATTTCGGGGAATTTGCGCGATGTAATTAGGGAAAGTTTTATCTTAGTAGGGTTTATGATCGCGGCATTCTCATTTAGCTGGCGCTTAACCCTCGGTTTTCTGATAATAGGGCCGATTATTGCGCTGCTGACTACCCGCTTTAGTAAATCCCTTCGAAATCTCGCAAAAGTTTCAATCGATGGAAACAAAGATCTCTCTGATACCGCACAGGAGACAATTTCAAATCAAACAATAGTTAAAGCCTATAATGCACAATCCCGGGAAAAAACGAGATTTGCAAAGGTCGCTGAGGTTATTGCTACGGCGAATCTTCGGTCCGGAAGAATCGCTGCACTGTCGCCTGTGATCATCGAAACGATCGGTATAATCGCCATCGTAATTCTTCTTTATTTCGGTTTGCGTGAAATTAATCTCGGGAATTTGGTTGCCGCGCAGTTTTTTACATTTCTTTATTTCCTTTTGGGAAGCTATGATCCGATGCGAAAAATTTCGCGTCAGCACAATGAAATATCGCAGGCCTTCGCGGCAGCAAAAGATGTTTGGGACGTTCTGGATGAGCAAAATCATCTTCCCGAAAAACCTGATGCGATCGAATTGAAAGCCTTGGTTGATAGGATTTCACTCGAAGACGTATCATTCAATTACCAAATCGATAATAACCCCGCACTCACCAAAATTTCTTTAGAGATTTCGAATGGTCAAATGGTAGCTCTTGTCGGCGAGAGTGGCGGCGGCAAGTCTAGTCTTATAAAGCTCATACAAAGACTTTATGACCCGACCGAAGGTAGGATCCTCTGGGACGGCACTGATCTACGCGACGCAAAAGTAGTTTCTCTTCGAAAACAAATCGCGCTTGTAACCCAAGAAACTGTTCTTTTTAACGACACTGTTAGATACAACATTTCATATGGAAATCCGAATGCATCCGATGAAGAAGTAAAGAACGCCGCGAAGGTGGCGTTCGCCGATGAATTCATAGAGCAATTACCGGAGAAATATGAAACAAGAGTAGGCGAACGCGGAATGAATCTTTCGGGCGGACAACGTCAACGGCTCGCAATCGCCAGAGCCGTTCTCATAAATGCGCCGGTTATTATCTTGGACGAAGCAACCTCAGCTCTCGACACCGAAAGCGAAAAATTGGTTCAGAAAGCGCTTTCAAATCTTATGAAAAACCATACGTCAATCGTTATTGCGCATCGGCTATCGACAATCCGTATGGCGGACAAAATTGTTGTCCTCGAACAGGGTAAAATTATCGAAACAGGAACTCACGAAGAACTCATAAGCAATAGCGGTAAGTATAAAACTCTCTATGAATTACAGTTTGAGAATTCAAGTGATTTGTAAAGTGTTGGCAATTTGATCTCATTTGTATCATTCCCCACTTTATCAAAATGATTCGATTTTAAACCAGCTACGATTTACTTACCCATAAAATTCTCGAGCCAACCGACCAGGTGACTCATTTTTTCCAGCCGCACAAAGTCTTTGTCTTCAAAAGCTTGCGGATCGACAGCTTCGTGAAACCATTCAGTTTCATATGGAATGTGAACGGCGTTCGAACCGAGATCAACGACAGGGAGAATATCCGATTTCAGGGAGTTTCCGATCATTACGAATTCGTTGATTTTTATCCCATATCTTAAAAAGATACGTTCGTAAACTTTACTATTTTTTTCCGAAACGATCTCAACCTCGCCAAAGAAATCTCCAAGTCCCGAACGAGCAAGCTTTGCCTCCTGATCAAAAAGATCACCTTTCGTTATCACCATTAACTGATAATCGCCGGAGAGTTGTTCAATTGTTTCTGTGACCCCTTCAAGAAACTCGATAGGCGACGACATCATCTCCCGCGCGTAAGTAATTATATCTTTGATTTCATCGCCTTTTACGCGCCCTTCGGTAAGTTCCACGGCCGTTTCTATCATCGAGAGCGTAAAGCCTTTGATTCCATATCCGAAATGCTTAATATTTTGCATTTCCGCTTTATCCAGTCTTGCTTCGATCCAATCTTCATCATGGTATCGCGATAATAATCTTTTGTACTTTGCCTTTGCAGAGATAAAAATACGCTCGTTATGCCAAAGAGTATCGTCTGCGTCAAATGCTATTGTTTTGATCATTTTCTCTAAATTGCACGAGTAAGGTTCCGAATTCCCGCATTTTGCCGATTTGCTAATCGAAGCATTTTCAATAGCTTAAGCAAAATTTCAAAAAAAAGCAGCTATTTGCAAAAAAAATACTTGCTATAAGGTAGGGTTATTGTGTTAAAATCTGTTTAATCTATAAAAGAGAGGTGCGGTCAAATGAAATGTTGGCACTGTGACAAAGAACTCGCGATCAATTATCAATCAACTGATTTTACATTTAAGTTCTATCATTGTGAATATTGCGATAAGTGGTACGAAATGAGAAAGGAAAAAGCCAAAATAAACGGCGCGGTTCCAATTAAATATAGTGAATTGGACAATCAACCAAAGATTCCGTTAGCGGCATAACCAATAAGTATTTTACAATTTCAAGGTCACGTTTTTTAACGTGACCTTTTTCATTTGGATCAATTAGCGATTCTCGTTTATTATCTGCCTCAGCACATACTGCAAGATTCCCCCATGGCGATAATATTCAACCTCAATCGGAGTATCGATGCGAAGGGTAACGACACTGTCTACAACACTTCCATCACTCTTCTTAATAGTTAGGGTTACATCCTGAAGCGGTTTAACATCCGCTTTTTCTAAGCCGGTTAAATCAAAGATCTCCGTTCCGTCCAGCCCAAGGGATTCGACCGAATGACCATCTTTGAATTGCAGCGGCAGCACGCCCATTCCAATCAGGTTAGACCGGTGAATTCTCTCAAACGATGTAGCGATAACGGCTCTAACGCCCATCAATAAGGTACCTTTCGCTGCCCAGTCTCTTGAACTTCCCGTTCCGTATTCCGCACCGGCAAGAATCACTAGCGGCGTCCCTTCGTCTTTGTATTTCATTGCCGCCTCATAAATCGACATTTCGTGACCCGATGGTTGATGCAGTGTTAAACCGCCTTCTTTTGGAGTGACAAGCAGATTCTTGATTCGGACATTGGCAAACGTTCCGCGAAGCATCACACGATCGTTTCCGCGTCTTGAACCGTAAGAATTAAAGTCTCTTGGTTCAACGCCATTTTCCTGCAAATAAAGTCCGGCCGGTGAATCGGGTTTGATCGCTCCCGCCGGCGATATGTGATCGGTCGTTACAGAACCGCCGAAAAGAGCGAGCGGACGGGCATTGTGTATGTCTTTATACTCTCCAACATCCATCGTAAATCCATCAAAATAAGGTGGTTCTTGAATATAAGTAGAATCAGCATCCCATTCATATACCTTTCCGACCGAAGTTGGAATATCGTTCCACATTGGATTCTTCTCAGCAAAATCGCTATATAGCGCTTTGTATGTTTCCGGATTAAATGCCGCGGACATTAATTCCTTTACTTCATCGAGACCAGCCCAAATGTCCTTTAAATAAACATCATTTCCGTCTTTATCCTTGCCGATCGGTTCGGTTATCAAATCTACATTTACAGTCCCGGCAAGTGCATATGCAACAACCAATGGCGGTGACATTAGAAAATTTGCTTTGATATTTTGATGGACTCTCGCCTCAAAATTCCGATTACCGGAAAGAACCGAAGCCGCAACCAAATCGTGTTCGACTACGGCATTTTCAATTGCCGGATGCAGAGGTCCCGAATTTCCGATGCACGTCGTACAGCCATAACCGACAAGATCAAAACCGAGTTCGTCTAAATATTCTTGCAAACCTGTTTTTTCCAAATATTCTGTAACGACGCGAGAGCCCGGTGCAAGCGATGTTTTTACATACTTTGGAATTGTCATTCCTTTCTTAACCGCTTTTTTCGCAAGGATTCCCGCCGCAAGCATTACGCTCGGATTTGAAGTATTTGTGCAGGACGTTATTGCGGCAATCAATACATCTCCGTGCCCTATCGATTGCTTTGTAGATCCGACCTTTGATAACGATTCAGCATCGACCCGGTCGGGAGTCGGACGATTCGTAACCATTTCAGATTCTGTTGTAACGCTTGTATGAATTGCACTAACGTCATTGAGTACGGGCAAAGGAATTGATTTTCCGTCCTGGTCGCCGCCGCCCGAAACAACGCCTTTTTGGTTCCCATTTAAGGTAATTTCAAATTCATCGTCAAAATGATTGGTGTCTTTTCCGAAGCCGCCTTCTGAAACCGATTGAGAGAATAATTGGTTAAATTTGTTTTTAAAATTATCTAGATCGATACGGTCTTGCGGACGTTTCGGGCCTGAGACGGCTGGTTTGATCGTCGCTAAATCCAGCTTTATGACTTTCGTGTAATCAACTTCGCCCTCTTTTGGGATCCCAAACATTCCTTGCGCCTTGTAATAATTGCGAATCGTTTCAACCCTTTCATCGTTTCTACCCGTCGCACGGAAATAATCCAGCGTTTTCTCGTCGACCCCAAAAAAGCCCATTGTTGCGCCGTATTCAGGCGACATATTAGCAATTGTGGCCCGATCAGTCGCGTGAAGATTTGCCGTTCCTTCACCAAAGAATTCAACAAATTTTCCGACTACTTTTGCTTCTCGAAGAATTTCCGTAACTCTTAGAACCAAATCGGTTGCGGTCGCACCTTGCGGCAATTCGCCTTCCAGATTCACCCCGACGACATCAGGCGTCAATATATATATCGGCTGACCCAGCATTCCTGCTTCTGCTTCGATTCCGCCGACTCCCCAACCAACGATTCCCAAACCATTTATCATCGTCGTGTGTGAATCCGTGCCGACCAAAGTATCAGGGTAATAAACGCCGTCTTTTTCAAAAACCCCACGTGCGAGATACTCAAGATTGACCTGATGAACGATCCCGATTCCCGGAGGCACAACCTTAAAACCGTTGAAGGCCTGTGTTCCCCATTTCAAAAAGCGATAGCGTTGTCCGTTGCGTTCAAACTCCTTAGCCATGTTGCGCTCGTATGCGGTTTCGCTTCCCGCATAATCTACTTGAACTGAATGATCAATAACAAGATCAACTGGAACCAGCGGTTCTAAAATTTCCGGATTGTCCCCTAAACGCTCGGTCGCCGAACGCATCGCGGCCAAATCAACGAGAAGCGGCACACCGGTAAAATCCTGCAAAATGACTCTTGCAATCACAAATGGAACTTCTGCGCTCCGATCCGCATTTGCGCCCCAATTTGCTAATCCCCGAACATTTTCTTCATCAATCGTTTTTCCGTTATCAAAATTTCTCAAAACCGATTCAAGCACGATGCGAATCGAGATCGGTAAACGAGAAATATTTCCAATTCCCTCTTTTTCGAGCTGCGGCAAAGAATAAAAACTTCCCTCTCGTCCTCCGCCTGCCATAAATTTTTGTTTTGTGTTAAATAGATTGTGCGACATAATTCGATAAGTCATCTCCGATTAAATAAATGCCATGTAAGACTTAGCTCAAGTCTAAGAGCGAAACCATAAAAACTCAAGCGATTTTGTTTTTGATTAGTTTTTTTTGAATCGCCGCGAATTTTATTTGATCAACTTATTTTGTTTTCGGCTCGAAATGTCGAAAAAGTTTCTCATTAATCTACAGTTTAGCTTTCTTAGGTTATTATTTCTTAATGAGAATATTGTTGGTCGAAGACGATGAAGGAATCAGCAACTTCATTCTTAAAGGGTTGCGCGAATCTGCGTATGCTGTTGACTTGGCGATTGATGGAAACGATGCACTGTATCAAACTTCGATAAATGAATACGATCTGATCATTTTGGATGTAATGATCCCCGGCAAGAACGGTTTTGAAGTCTGCCGCGAGCTACGTGAAATGGGATTTGAAATTCCAGTTCTAATGCTTACGGCTCGCGATGCAGTCGATGATCGAATCGAAGGCTTGGATGTCGGAGCCGACGATTATCTTGTAAAGCCTTTTGCCTACGGGGAATTCCTGGCAAGAATCAGAGCTTTGTTACGGCGAAAGGAAAAGCAGCTCGTCGAAACGATTATCAAGATCGGCGATTTGGAGATTGATACGCAAACCCAAAGTGTGCTGCGAGACGGCGAAGTTATTTCCCTGACGGCCAAAGAATTCACGGTTCTGGAATATTTTGCGCGCAACATGAATCGGGTTATCGGACGAGAGGAGATTTCAGAACACTGCTGGGATGAATCCTATGATCCTTTTTCCAATTCGATCGAGGTGTTTGTCAATCGCCTAAGAAAAAAACTCGACGTGAATTCTAATAATCCACTTCTTCACACCCGGCGTGGAGCCGGTTATATTTTGCAAGAGCAAAAAGAAACATGAAAATCTTCGATTCAACGCTTATTCGCCTGACATTTTGGTACGTCGGTGTCCTTGCGCTGATTTTGCTTTTCTTCACCTCGATAACATATTTTCTTATCAATTCCGTCCTGGATTCTAAAACCGACAACACTTTGTCAGAAATCGCTTTGGCATTTGAAAAAACCGCACAGGGTGAATTCTCAGATGAAGAAGATAAAAACAATCCTGCAGGGGTGACCGACGCGATAAGGGAAGCGACCGTGGATGTCGGTTTTAAAAATTACAAAGTGTTTGTGTTTTCTGCCGGGAAAAAACTGGTATCAGCCTCAGACAATAGCAAGCTTCGAGATGATATTTCAGCAGAAGCAGCTGCGGGGTTGCTCGGCAAATCGGGCGGAAACGATAATACCAAGATCGAATACTTCACAAGAGATGACGAGTCCTTTAAGGTCTTGTTAACTCGGTTTCAAGTGCACGATGAAACATTTGATTTACTTATCGTACATCCGCTCGAGGAACAGGAGACTTTGCTTGAAAAAATTGCGTACGTATTTTTGATAACCGTTCCGCTTGCATTAATATTCGCGAGTTTCGGCGGATACTATCTTGCCGGAAAGTCTTTCAAACCGATTGCAGAAATGAGCGAAAAGGCTGAAGCGATCACCGCCAGAAACCTGCACGAAAGACTCCCCGTAGAAAATGAATATGACGAACTCGGGCGGCTCGCAAATACCTTCAACCGTTTGTTATCAAGGCTCGACATGTCTTTTGAACAGCAGAAGCGTTTCATGGCTGATGCCTCACATGAGCTGCGCACACCCGTTGCGATCGTCCGGGGCGAGGCAGAAGTAAGTCTGACGAAAGACAATCGTGGAACCGCGGATTATCGGGAAACGATCTCGATAATGCAGAAAGAAGCGGAGCGGATGTCTAAAGTCATCGAGGATCTCTTTACGCTTTCGCGTGCCGACGCCGGAGAGAATCCGGTCTCGAAACAATCAGTTTATTTGGAAGATATCCTTTCGGACACGGTAAAATCATTTCGCTCGATTGCTTCGAAACGAGGAATTTCGCTACAGATCAATATCGACGACGAAATGCCAATATTCGCCGATGAACAGCTTTTAGCTAGACTATTTTCAAACCTTTTAGACAATGCAATAAAGCATACGAAAAGCTTTGTAAAAATATCTGCGAAGATCGAAAACGAAAATTGTATTGTGAAGATCTCGGACGATGGAAACGGAATTCCCGCTGAAGAACAGAACCGGGTTTTCGACAGATTCTACCGTGTAGATCCCTCGCGTTCACGCGAGAAAACCCAAGCGACCGGGAGCGGAGCAGGGCTTGGCTTAGCGATATCAAAATGGATTGCGGAAAGCCACGAAGGTACTCTCGAGCTCATCAGTTCCGACACAAACGGGTCTATTTTTGGCGCAACAATTCCAATGCCGAAATGATATTTCCTCCGTTAATCTCCTATTTAACCTAGGTCTGGTAAATTCAAAATAACTTGAAAACGAATTCAAGTTGTTAGGATGAAATATTCGCCTAACAAACAAGCAAATACGGGCCAGTTGCGTTTTAATTGGCTCGTATTAAATACGATAAATTAGAAATGGAGATACAAAAATGAAAAATATCACAAAATATACTGCAATCATGATGTTCGCAATCATATCCGGTTTAGGAATTATTGGATGTACGACCGCAATCGATGCTCAAAAGAACGCCAATAAACCAGTTCAAAAAGATCAGAAAGAGGCAAACGAAAACTCAGAAAACAGCGAAAATAATGAGAACGAAGGCGATGAAGCAAAAGAAGGAGATGAGGACGAAGCGAAAGAACAATCCAGCCAAGCGTCCTTGGAGAAGGAGGCGAAGATAAGCCGAAAACAAGCTGAAGAAATCGCGCTCAAGAAAATTCCTGGCGAGATTATCGAAGGCGACCTCGAAAAAGAAGACGGAAAGCTGATCTACAGTTTCGAAATAAGAAAATCTGACAATACGATATTTGACGTTGAAGTTGATGCTAATACGGGCGAGGTAATCAAAGCTCAGATCGACGATGACGAGGAAAAAGAGGGCAATGAAACAAACGGCTAACTGCCATTTGTTAACTGCTGGCGGTCGGTTTTGTATTCGCGAATGTCACAATTACAAAGCCGATTGCCCCAAGCGGGGTTAAGAAAATGAACAAACAAATCGAAGCAAAAAGAGAAAATAGAATCTGGAAGCATATCGCATTATTTGGAATAGGAATTCTAGCCTTCGCTTCCATCATTGGAGTTTGGAAGTTTTTTGGGAATAGCCAATCGATGGCCGACTCTTCGACTACCGCCCAAGATCGATCGGAGACGACGGGCAATTCGCAATTGCCGCAAAAACCAGCTTTCCATTTAGCGAAATCCAATATACCAGTTCCAAAGGCGTTGGTTGATGCCGGTGAGTTTGGCGAGAACATCTATGACGCGGTAAAAACAGATGATTGGAATACAGCCGACCAAAGATTAAGCGATTTGAGACTCGCAGTAAAAACCTTGAATTCAGACAAGATTGGGTCTGGGGAGCTTAACATTATTGTTGGTAACTTAGAAAAATTGATTTCAGGAAAGAACAAAAAGGCGACATTACTACAATCGAACAAATTCACGTTTGATGTGGCGGAGCTGAGCTCGCAATACGCGCTAAAAGTGCCGGTAGAAGTTACCAAACTTGATTATTTAGGGCGGGAGCTCGAAATTTGGTCAAGGGAAAAAGACATCGATAAACTCAAACACACAGCCGATGAGATCAGACAAACATGGCATGCGGTTAAGGCAAAAGTCGAAGCGAACGATGGTATGAAAGAAGCCGTTGTTTTCGAGGATCTGGTAAGGAAAACCGAAACTGCAATATCAGTCTCCGATTTCGCAAAATTGGCAACTCCTATTTTGGATGAAGTTGATAATCTGGAGATTGTTTTTGTGAAGAATCGGGTAAAAACAAAGTAGTCGTTTGGTAATTAGCGAAATACTTTGTGAAAGCGGTTAATTTGTTTGGTTTCGGTTTATCAGGAGTTCGGGGATCAAAAAACATATAATTCTCGTGGGATTATGCGGATACTAAAAACAAGCACTTCTACGATCTTTATAGTGGCATTAGTTCGCATTCTTATTGCGTAAGAATTTATCTAGGTCTTTTTATTTTATTGGCGGAAAATCGATATGAACAAAATCAAACCTTCGGAAGATATTGAGAAAAGAGCAAGCAGATTCTTTCAAAAGGAATGGCAGGATCTAACCGAACTCGAAAAGCGCGTTTTATCCAGCATCGTAGAAAAGCGCAGAATTTCCCGAAATATAAACAAAATAGACGAGGATGAGCGAACATTCGGCGAAAGGCTCGCTGACAAGGTCGCATCGCTCGGGGGTTCATGGACATTTATTATAAGTTTTGGAGTCGTTCTGCTTTTCTGGGTGTTTCTGAATTCCTTTATTCTGGCAAGAAGCGGCGGCGAATTTGATCCTTATCCATATATTCTGCTGAATTTATTTCTCTCAATGCTCGCCTCGATCCAGGCACCGATAATCATGATGTCGCAAAATCGCCAAGCCATAAAGGACCGCTTAGACGCTCAGCACGATTATGAAGTAAACCTCAAAGCCGAACTGGAAATCGCAAATCTTCACGAAAAATTTGACGATCTGCGTGAGCGTGTGATGGAAGATCTCCTTTCGATGCAGAAAGAACAAATGGAAATATTGCGTCAAATCAATTTACAGACACAGAAAATGTAGCATCGATAAAACAAATTATTCCCGTTAATCTTTCGTTTAAGCTCAGTCGTTTATTATTTCATTAATAGGACAGGCGGCAAATTATATGCGAACAAATGATTAGATTCGGGAAAATCACATTCACATTACACTTAATAATCCTTATCGGCTCCACCGCGGGTTTTGCGCAAACTATGCCAAAGAGCATGAGCCGCGAAGATGCCATCCAATTGGCCCTGAAACAGGCATCAAATTTTGATCAAGCAAAGCTCAACGAAAAGATTGCCAACGAAGATATTTTCCAAGCACGCAAGGCGTTTTATCCGAAAATTTCTGCAAATCCGGGAGTGATCTATACAACTCCCTCGTTAGGGAGAGTTACTTCCGGAACTCCGCGTCCGCCCTCATTCTTGGGAGCGAATGCAATTACTGAAATTCAGGCGACCGCGCTGGCGGTTGGGGAAATTGACACATCCGGCAGATTGAAAGCGAATCAAAGGAGAGCCTTTGCACTCCTTCAGGCGGCAAAAGTGGGGACGGAAATTGCCCGCCGGGATCTGATCAGAGCAACGGACGAAAAATATTTTGGTTTGGCATTTTCAGTTGCTCAAAGACAGGCGGCTGAACTTAATCTGCAAGCCGCTTTGGGTTTTGAAAATACAACAAAACTTATGGTTGAAGGCGGGGAAATTCCGCCGATTGATCTCGTCAAGGCACAGATTCAAACGACGACGCGACGTGATGAACTCGAACAGGCAAAAATTATCGAACAGATCAGCGAGAATAATCTAAAAATATATTTGAATTTTGATGAATCGCAAAGCGTTTTGGTCGAGGAGTTACAAATGGATGTTCCGCAACCCGCCGAGCTTGCCGGGTTTTCTGTGGAATTGGTTCGTCAGCGTCCCGAATTAGAGCAGTTCGAAGCTCAAAAACATGTCGCCGCAGAAGATTTCAAGATCGCCAAAGCGGAACGCCGTCCACAGGTATCATATAGTTTGGAAGCCGGAGTGATCACAGATTCGTTTCGCCCGAATAGAATTGGACGGTCAGCCGGAATCAGGGGAACGGTCAGCGTAAATGTTCCGCTTTTCGATTGGGGAGCAAGCAAAAGCCGTCAAAAACAGGCCGAATTGCGTGCCAAGATAGCTGAATCATCAAGGCTTTTTGCCGAGCGGCAATATGTCGCAGATTTTAATTCCAGTTTAACGGTAGCCAAAGCAGCCGCGGAACGCATTCGGGTTTTAGCCAAGAATTTGCACGAAACCGAAAGGGTTGTAAGCGTAGCAATCGACAGATATAAGGCGGGAGAAACGCAGATCTTGGAAGTTACTGAAACCCAGAATCTGATCGTAACGCAACGGCTTACACTTTTGCAGGCGATCTTCGAATATCAAATTGCGAAAGCACGTCTGCGACAAGCAACGGGGAGGTAGGTAGTAAGTGATAGGTAATAGGTAAATCGATAGCAGACCAAGCGAGTCGCATGCATTCCGACGAGTTTGTGGAAAATAACAAATTAATGGAAGATTCAAACGAAAAACTTAATAGTGAAACCGACGAGATCGTAGAGCCAACTGATGAAATAAGTAACGATCTTCAGCTTGATGAATCAACTTCGGAAGAAATTGAATTTGACAACGATGAACTGACCAGCAAAAAACAGCAGCTTATTATCGTAGGTTTAATTTTCGGCGTTCTCATTTTGGCGACGGCAGGTTGGTGGTTGTCGACAAAGAACGCTTCCCAAAAATCGGACACGTCGGCCGAACCAAATGTTATCGTCAGCGTCAGCGTGGCGAAAGTTGAACGAAAAACGATCGCGGGTGAGGTTTCGGCAGTTGGCACGATCACGCCCGTGAATCAGGCCATTGTCAGTTCAAATGCCAGCGGACAGATAAAGGGTTTGCGTCGTTTACAGAATGAATTTGTCCGGCGCGGCGAGCTCCTCGCAACGATCGACACACGCGACCTACAAGCGCAGAAAAAGGAAGCCGAAACGAATCTAAGTGAAGCCCGTTTAAACGTTCAAACACTTTCAAAAAGCACGATCCCGCAGGCAAGTATCCAGACGACGAAAGATTTGAGCGACGCTCAGGCAGCTGTTGACAACGTGCGTAATCTCTATGAGCGACGAAAGATCTTATACGAAAAAGATGGGATTGCGCTAAAAGATGTCGAAGCCGCACAGCTTGCACTTGCGCAAGCAGAAAACAATTTAAAGTTTTTGCAAAATTCAAAAAATTTACGTAATAAGACCTCAAATTCGCTCGATCTCCAAACTGCCCGGACTCGCGTAACTCAAGCGGAACAACGGATCAAAACTTTTCAGACGCAAATAGATTTAGCGGAGGTACGTTCACCGATCTCAGGTTTTGTTGTCGAGCAAACCCAGTTTGACGGCGAATATGCGATGGCGGGAGGGAAACTTTTGACGGTTGCCGACCTAAGCGAAGTTATTATCAAAACGCAGTTTGCCGATACAGTAATCCCAAAATTGAAAGTTGGTGATACGGCGGCGGTTTATATCGATGATCTAACCGATCTGAAAATTATGGGCAAGGTTTCGCTTATTTCCCGTTCGACCGATCCGCTCAATCGCGCTACGGAGGTATGGGTAAATTTTATCAACGATGCGGGGAGTTTAAGATCGGGGAGTGCGGCGAACGTCGTGATCAGTGAAAATGAGCAGTTTAATTCGCTCGTCGTGCCAAATTCTGCGGTAAATCTTGAGAATGCTGACTCCAAGACCGGGGTGGTAATGGTAGTTGACGGCGAAAATATCGCCCACGAAAAAAAGGTCGCGATCGGGATCAGAACCGAAACCGAAACACAGATCACAGCAGGTTTAAACAGCGGAGACATTGTCATCATTGATGGAAATTATGCGCTGCCTGATGCAACACGGGTCGAATTTAAAAAGGCTAATTCGAAACCGCAGGGAGATAGTTCAAAATGAGTCTTGCGGGATTTGTTTCCAGCCAAAAACGTGCGGTTATCGTAGTCGTCATCCTGCTCTGTATCGCCGGGATCTATTCGGCTATGCAGCTTCCTTCTGCGCTTTTTCCGCAAACGGACTTCCCGCGGATCGTCGTGATCGTCGACAACGGCGTCGTTCCGGCGGATCAAATGCTTGTCACCGTTACCCGCCCGGTTGAAGAAGCAATGAACGGAATTCCCGGCATTGTGCGGATAAAATCTACGACAGCTCGCGGCTCGTGCGATATTAATTTATTTTTTGATTGGAATGTCGATATTAAACAAACTCTGCAACTCGTTTCATCCCGTTTATCCCAGGTTACACTTCCTCCGACGGCTCAAATCCGCAAGGTTGACCGTCTGACCTTCGCGGTTTTTCCCGTTGCCGGATACTCTCTGACTTCTGATAAACGCGACCTTGCAACAT
>JBBKXN010000135.1:0-17712 GCA_037969475.1 Pyrinomonadaceae bacterium
TGAAACGCCCTACATGCTGCTATAAAAACTAACCACGCCATAAATGGCGTGGCTAAACTTGTGAACCGATAAAACTTGGTTGAAACAGGCTCAGTGGAATCGAGCTAAAACTAAAGTACAGGTCGCTTTAGAATCGCAGCCAGAGCCTTCAAACGCGTCTGATCTGCTCCGCTCTTTCCCGCGCCAGATTTCTCGACCGAAGCGGCCAAGGTTTTGAGCTTTGCGGCATCTTTCTTGCCCAATTTCGAATCCTCTGCGCTGTTTATCGACTGCCGTAAATCTGCGATTTGGCTCGATGACAAAGCATTCGAACGCTCAAGTTGGTCAACGTAGGCTTTTGCAACAACGAGCTTGTTACTCCACTCGATCTTTTGCTGATTTTGCACATTGAGTTCGGCTACCTGAACCGATTTTGCCGAGTCGATCTCATTCTGCGTCAAGTGCTTTGTCGGTACTAGTTCAAAAACGTCGAGACCGCGGGCGATCTCGGAAGAATAAATGTTTCCGTTGTACCAGTAAGCCGACCAACTTCCGCCAAGCAAGAGCACATTCGGATCGATCGGACCGCGGTCAAAATAGGCGATCTCAAATGGTTTCGAAGCATCCGTAAAGTCCACGATGGAAATGCCGCCTTGATACCATGCTTGAACTTTTATGTCGCGGCCGGGAACGGGAACAAGCGAGCCATTATGCGCCACACAATTTTCGCTGTCGCCCTGAGCCGACGGCATTTTATAGTAGCTTGCAAAATAGAGCTTGTTTTTCGTTAAATTAAAGATCGCATCCGCACCCCATTTATTTGGGTCATTTGCGCGGCAGCGGGCACCCAGCCCACCGCCCCATTCATCTGTAAACACTACCTTCTTTCCATCATTTGAAAATGTGGCCGAATGCCAATACGCGTAGTTCGAATCATTTACAGCATCGACCCGCTTTGGATTTGCCGGCTCTCTGATATCCAGGAGGATTCCATTTCCCGAGCATGCACCCGCCGCGAGACCGATCGCCGAATAGACCGTAATATCGTGGCATTGATCGGTATCAGTTGGATTACCGTTTGCACCATGTGTGCCCCCGCTGCTCAGACTGTTAACGACACCTGTTCTTGAATCCATAAATATACGCGGTCTCGAAACAATGCTCGCATCTTGCGGTGAATCGAGCGGCACCTTGATAATGTCGATCCTAAAGAGCGCAGTATTTGCGTCCTTATCCGGAGTCCCGCCAGAACATCCGGCCAATTCTTCACCCGGACGAACAAAAGATGTTCCCGACACATAAATATAGACATTTTTCTTGTCTTTCGGATCAGTTACTAACGAATGTGTGTGTGAGCCGCGACAAGTTTGTACAGCTCCGACCTGTTTCGGATTTTTGATATCGGAAATATCGAATATTCGTACACCCCGAAAGCGATCTTTTTGCGCGTCCGGTTGAGGCGGTTGACCTTCAGCGCCGAGTATAGGCGGTGGAAAGCCGCCGACGCTGCAATCAAGTCTTCCGTTTGGCATCTCGACAGACATAAACATCAAATTCTTATAAACGGAAACGTCGCCCTGCCCGCCCGGGCATACAATTGAGGTCACCAATTTGGTTTGCGAAGGATTGTTGATGTCGTAGACACTGACACCGTAAAAGTTTCCCTGAAATAAGTGTTTGCCCTGAAAAGCGAGATCAGAATTGGAAAAAGCGAGCTGAGCAAAAACCAGTTGGGCAGCCTTTGGCATCTTTGATGCGTCAGGGACGCCGAGAAGACCGAGCGTTTTCTGCACGATCGGACTATCCGGATCATTAGTACCGAGTTGAAAAGCACCCGGCTTTTTAAGCAGCATAAGGTGCTTTATTCCCATTGCGGCTTCACCGGCGTCGTATAATCCAGGCGAAAGTGTTGCTCTCGGATCATTTGAATCCGAACCTGTCATTCCGGCAGGAAGAGGTGGTGCCTTCTCAAGGCCTTGTGCGAGCGCTTCGGCTGAAAAAAAGCAGCCCAAAATAAATAACACGGTCATTAAACGTAAAGCGATAGTTTTAAATTGATTCATTATTTTCCTCTTAGAGTTTTTGTTGAAAACCCAATTGGTCCGTTGTGAACACAATATTTACCTATGTTTGAGTTTCAAAAAGATTTTTTCTAAAGTTTTTCACCGAGCATATTCTGCATGATCCTGATCTCGGCGCGCTGACCGCTGTCGATATCCGTCGCGAAATTAAATATCTGTGCATCTTGTCCTGCTCCGGTTGTTTCGAACATTTCCTTAACCATAACCAAAGCACCGGCGTGGTGCTGAATCATTCCTTTTAGAAACAGCTCCTCAAACTTCTCGCCCTTAGCCTTTCCCAAATCGTCCATCTGCTTTTTCGAGAGCATACCGGGCATAAGCATCATGTGATGATCGGACATTTTATGTTTTGACATATCCATCCCCGGCATGTCCATATTCGCCATTTCCGGCATCGAAAGCTTCTCGCCTCTGGTTTCGAGCCAATGCCTCATAAAATTTATTTCATCCGCCTGTGTGTGGCTGATCCGCGCTCCAAGAAGGAGAAGTTCTATATTCTCGGTGCGCGATTCCATCAACGCCACCATCTCAACGGCTTGCGCGTGGTGCATGATCATCCCCTGCATAAACTCCACATCCTTAGGTGAACGCTGAGGAAGCTTCGCCCGCGTTGTCGGAGGAAGTATGCGGCTTGCCTGGCCCGGAGCGCCCGGCTGTACAATTACCGGAGAGTCATCAGTAATGCTCGGTTGCTGCGATAGGACCGGCAGGGGTAAGAAACACACCATAGCAGAGACGGTTACAAAACCGCTTCGCAATAATGCTTCTAAGAAAACTACTTTCCGCATCCCAAGCACGGCGCTGAACGAAATCGACTGAGTAGGCGTTAATTGATTAAACATTAAGCACCCAATTTATCACAAATAAACGCACTTTTGCTAAGCCTCACGCATGGCGGATCGACAGCGCTAAGATGCCCATCTTTTCCGGACGAAACGAAATCACTGGAAACGACCTATGTTTAAAGTGCTGCTAACAAAAAACCGATACGTCATCCCGTCGAACATTGGTAAGAACCTTGATGAGCGCGCCAAAAACTATGGATCTATTGCTTTTTTTGGCTCCAGCGCGGAAAGGGTTTGTTTATCGAGGGCGTTCCGTATACGGCAATTAATTTGACCGAACGGCGACGTTAAAATAATTTATTGCATTTTCGGTAAATGAATTATCAATTATTGTCGCTTTTACGACATATTGATCTTGCCGCTTTTCTACAGATATCGCCTGATTTGAGGAGATATAGGGACAATTATACGCAAGCGAGTGAATATCATTCGTCGTGAGACCGCCGGAATTCTTTACTTCGAAAACGCAAATGTTAACATCGTGAATTTTGTGAAGATGAGTTACCACGCTGTTTCTCAGCCTACTGTTTGGAATTATTACTAATTCACCTTTTTCATTGATCAATTCGGATCGGGCAAGGTGTATGGTTTTTATAGTGCCTTGGACAAAATCGGTCGAAATAAAATCCTGCTCATTGATTTGTCCGGTAAACTTTATCAGCACCCCCGAAAACATATTCTTCCAGTATTCCCATCCAAGCCCGAGAACGACGATCGTAAAAATCAGAGTTATCGCGGTATAAAGGCGGAGTAAAGAGGCAAAAAAGAGACCGAAATAGACCAGCCAAACAATGATCTTTATTTTCTGCCACGAGCGATTTAATGGTCCGGTTCTTTTTTCGATCAGCGGCACGATATACCGACCGACAAAATTTACGGCCAGAAAAATAAGCAGTCCGACTACCAAATATTCGAAGATCTCAAAAAAGGGGATACTGCCTAAAATGTAATTCATAATATTGGGTTAAGCGATCTGTCCGGTAAATTTATTTTAATACGTTTTTTTTGAATCGCTCTGGTATTGATCGCCTATTGATTCACCTGCTTTAGTATCTTTAACTCTTTAAGCCAGTTTTCCACGTAATGTCTGGCGGCATTATTGAGTCCATAAGAATTGTTAAACTGTTTATATATCAATTGAGTTTTCTCCATTTGTTTTAAGGTACTTAAAACCCAATTGTTTTCATTTGGCTTGAAAATCTCTCTGATCTGCACCTCCGTCAGGCGGTTCTGAATCAATAGATGGTACAGAATTATTTTCCAATACGGATTCTTTATATTGGGAAACTTTATCGCTTTCGGCATTCTGACCGAAAAGTTGCCGTCCCCATCCTTTTCGATGTTGCTTCCCAGAAAATTCAATGCGAGTCCTATTTTGCCGCCGGATTTTGTGTATATTTCCGAAAACAAAGTGTCCAATTTTCTTGCCTCATCAAGAGGTTTTCCGTTGTACCATAATTTGGTGCCGGCGATATGATACCGGTCCATTACCACTTTTTTTAGCTCCGATTTCGTCGAAGGGGCCAAAATGATCGTCGATAGTAGCTGCCGCTCCAGGTTTGAAGTTTGCTTGATAATCTGGAAACTATGAACGTTCGAATTGATCAGAAAATAATGTTTATTTCCGTAATCCTCGATAATTTTTGCCAGGTAGTTAATAACCCTGTTCCCATCCGGCGTCCTCATCCACCATCTTTCTATATCGTCGAAGACAAGAACGGTTCCTGGATTTATTTGCTCTAATATTGTTTGTGCGGTTCCGCTTCGGCTAAAACTCTTTTGAAATGCAAAATGCAGATCATTTTCATGAAAGCTTTGCTTTTGCGGTGGCTTAATTTGAATTATGTCGCCGTTTAGAAAGGTTTTTGCTACGGTTTCGGTAAAAAACGTCTTGCCCGACAAAGACTCTCCTAATACGATAATTCCGCCACTCACCCCGCTGTTTATCTTACTTATTGCGTTTCGTGCGCTCAGCAAATTTTCGTCCTTTTCCGAGAAGTTTGCTTTCTTTAATGAGCCAACGACAGATAATTTTTTTTGATAAAAAGGTAGTTCTTTTTGGAGCTCCGGATTGAGGATGAGTAAACTCATAAATCCGTTTGATTGTTCGATGCTATTTAAGAATTGGTCGTCGCGAACCTCGAATCGCCGGGTATCGATCTCCTGCTTTCGCTGAATGACAAAACCGATGACCTTATCGTAAATTGTCGCGACACCAGATTTTTGTTCGCCATACCAATTCTTGAGTGTCGGTTTAAAAAGAGGTGCCCGCGCTATTTTTGCATATGAATCCGCCGATTCAAGAATTGTTTTGATGTTGAGTTCGGCGAGAGTGCTTTGCAAAGTTGTCTTTAATTCGTGGGCAAATGAATCGGCCAAGCCTGCGAGTTTTAGCCGATACGAGTCGATCTTGTTTTTCTCATCCGCGGCAATATTTCCCGGCGCCGCATTGATTTCCTCTCCATCCGAATTCTCGATCGAGTGATTGATCAAATTTGCCGAATAGTAGATCTCTTCGGCGATTTCGTTTGATGCCTTAGCGAGATTTTCTTTAATCGTCTGGAGCGGCGACAAATATGAAGATTGAATAATGTGAGCCCCGATATCGCCAAGATTAAGAGAAATTCTTTCGACGCTTTCTCCTTGGTTTTTCAACAACATTTTGAATGATTCGGCACTCACGAGTTCAACCGTTTCAGGTGTAGAGCCTGAAACCGCCAAAATACTTGCCTCGTCATTGTCTAATATATTGTCGAGATTAATGTAGTCAATATTTTCTGCAAGTCGGTCCAATTTCCGTTTGCTGATCTCTTCCGGCTTCTTTACCGGCAATTCACTGTTTGAATATTCTACGGCTTTACTGAGCAAGCCTATTTTATATTGTTGGAGCTCTATTACCGTGTTCGTTATCCGGTTCTTGATCCTTTCGTTAATCCTGTAAAGAGACAAGGAGGCGATTAACAAATTTAGTCCCGCTTCTGCCTGTGCGTGCGCCGCTTCCTGATTTCTAAACCAGTTTGATGAATGTTCGGCCACATTTCTTTCATATCGGAGCGCATCTTTATGTTTATGATTCTTCCGGAGGTCCTTGATGCGCTTATTGAACGCGGGATCATCGATGGCTTCCATCAATTCGTTACATACTTCCCGATCAAACGCTCTTAGAGAATTTAACGTCTCTTCATCCAAACGAACACATTCTTCTCGTAGAAGTTCGAATAACTTCGCGAGGTTTGTCCGATATGTTGACATCGAATTGGTATTTTCGGTTGAGAGGTTCTCGATCAATACGTGTGTTTCCCGGACAATGTGCTCCGCAAGTTTCTTTACCAGAGAAAAATTTTGAACTCCAAGATAATAAAAAGTATTGCGCGTATTCGGTAGAATCTTGTTCCTGAAGTGATAGTTTATTGCGGCTTTCCAATTGACCTTTGCCTGATTTGAAAACTTCGGTTTTGGATAACTAGCGGTGAGATCAAACTTTATCGAGCGGGGCGCTCCTTCCACATAGGCGGTCCGCGCTGACACAAATTCAGTAATTCCCCGTTCGAGTACTTGCTCCATTGACGAGAGCTTGTTTGTTCGAAAATTTTCCGATGAATGGATAATTTCGCCCAGTTTCGTCTTGATCGTTGAAACGATACCCGGAACGGAATGCTCCGAATATGATTTACTAAATATGGTTTCGATCGTTTTCTCAGCGTCGTCAATAAACTGATGATATAGCGAAGATATTGGAGACAAAGTCCGCTGCGAAAAACTATTTGCCGTCTCTTCTAAATGCTTGTCCCAATCGAGGACGAAATCGTTTAAAACCTCTACTTCGGAAACGGACAAGGGTTGGAGCTCTAATTTTTCTCTGGTTTTCGGTATTTTATCGTAGGCAAAGTTAAAATCGAGCCGGTTGAATTTATTTGACGCTTTAACTAACAATAACGTACCGACTGATTCAGAAAATTTGTCCGTTTGCCGCACGAAATCGACGTTGCTTTCGATTGCCTCGTCCGGTATTCCCAAAACCACTAGATCCGAAGTCGAGGATTGGAGTTCGATAATCTCGTAAAAGCTGCTTTTCCCGTCACTATTTGAAATAACCTTTATTTCAGCCTTGATCCGTAGCTTATCTGTCTGCTTTGAAATTTCGGCCCTGATAAGTGCATTGTCGGTGTCACTATTATTGACAAACAAAACCCTGATCTTTGCTTTTTTCCATTTCCGGGACTGAATGATAAATCTCGCAATATTCAACATCATTTCGGCATTATTACTATCGGTCTGCCGCCACCATAGATCGACCGTTTTCATCTCGCCAAATTTGTTCTCTTTATCAAAATCAAGAAAGAGAATATTGTAATCAAGCTGAATCAAATTTTGCGTCATTTGTGAAAACTCAGACAGGTTCTCAGTCGTTTTCTTCCATCCCATCATGACCGTGTTCGGATCGAGTCCTGAAAAGCCAAATGTCGTCGCCACATTTTCAATTCCCTTATATATATTGTCCACTTCGATCTTTCGCCCAAAAATACCGAGCTCTTCGAAAGTCTGATCTTTTATCGTTTGATCGGTTTTTGTGATCGGCGTATCGCTTGTTCCCCGCTTTATCAGATTGAAATTTGTTACGATCCCGGTCCGCCCGGCAATCGATTTACTAAACTCAAGCAAATACGGACGATGCGCGCTTTCTCCACTGAATAGAATAATATTCGGATTCCACTTACCGTCTTTTACTTCATTCGTCTCGAGTTTGTTCAGCCCTTTGGTGACTATTTTTTCCCAAACACTCTGCCAGACATTTCCGGTTTCCAACTCTATTTGTTTCCGTTGAAGCCAGAAATGAATTCCGACGATCAAGATAATTGAGCCAAACATAGCGATCATATCCAGCTTGAACATGACCCCGAAACAGGCTAAAAACCCGAGTAAACCGATCCAACGGCTTACCTTAAATGAGGGTTGGAAATCGGGATTCGCCCAACTTTCGAGAAAAAACGAAAGGTTAATAAATCCATAGGCAGCGAGGTAAAACATTGAAACAACACGGGCAATAACATCCAATTCGCCGATCAAAATTCCAGCCTGCGCGATAACGAAGACAAGTATGAGCGCGTTCACGGGCTCGTTTTCTTTACCTCGGCCGCGACCAAATACACCCGGGGTGACCTTATCTACCGACATCGCCTGCAGGATCCTTGGACCGCCGAGTATTCCTCCCAAAGCAGACGATAAGGTTGCTCCCCAAATCCCTGCCACCACCGCCGGTGCAAACCAAGCGATCTTCATCAGAACATTGTAATCGTTTCGCAGAAGCTCCGAATTTACGGCGTATGATAGAAAAAAGACGATTCCAATGTAAACCAAAAACCCGCACGCGATGGCAGCAATTGTTCCGACCGGAATCGACTTCTTCGGATCCTCTAAGTTACCGCTCATCGCGATTCCGGCAGTGAATCCGGTGACCGCCGGAAAAAATATTGCAAACACCATTTCAAGCGGAGCGGATTCAAGCCCCGAAAACATCTCTACCGTTTGCGGGGCATAGTCCCTCGTGCCAAAAAATATCGAAACCAAAGAGATTACTATGGCGGCGAGTATAAAAAATTGTGTTTTTAATGCTACGGATGTGCTGATCAGGGCGATCACGGTCAACCCGATCAGGGCGATCGAGCCGGATAACCGGAGTCCGTTGATATCCGTTCTAAAGCCAAAATACCCGTTCAGACTTTCGGCAAATCCGATCAAATACAAGGCTATTGAAAACGCAGTGCCGACATATAGCGCCAGACCGATTGCGCCGCCGATGGGAATTCCCATACTTCGCGACAAAATATAGTAGATGCCACCCGCGCCTACTTTTTTATCCGTCGCAACCGACGAAACACTCAAACCGGTCGAAACCGAAATGATATGCGCGATAACTACAATTATTAATGCCCCGACGAGACCGGCATTTCCGACTACCCAACCCATTCGCATGTAAAGAATTACACCGAGAATGGTTAGTATCGAAGGAGTAAAGACTCCGGCAAACGTGCCAAATTTCTTATTTTCCGCCATGATCAAACTTTTTCGCTTATCAAGCTATCCGATTTCAAACTGGCTGGGGAATCTATTAGACTTTGTTGATAAACACTAACACAGTTTTTGCGGTTTTACGGTTCCTTTGCAGGTAAATTTTTCGACAATAGATATTGTTATCGTCTATAATTGGACAAAAATTTCGAAGTATTTAATCTTTTGCTTTACAACACATAAAATGCGCAAATTATTCTTTATTCTTCTCCTATTTCTTTTCGCATCCGAATTTCAAATTGCTGCCCAATATAAGGCGAGTAAACAGGAGAACGCCTCGCGGCAAGAGGTGTTGCGCGGGTCGATCACACCCGAGCGCCAGTGGTGGGATCTGCAGCATTATAGTCTCGCGGTTGAGTTTGATATTGCCTCGAAGTCTATCAAGGGATCAAATGAGATTTCGTTTAGGGTCTTAAAACCGGGCAACAAAATGCAGATCGATCTTCAGGAACCGCTTTCGATCACCCGAATCGTCTACAGAAATTCGGATTTGAAATTTGAGCGCGAAGGTAATGTTTATTGGGTGAATTTTGACAAGCCGCTTAAGGAAGGCACAGAAGACAAGATTAAGATTTACTACGGCGGAAAACCGGTTGAAAGTAAAAATCCGCCATGGAGCGGAGGAATTACATGGACAAAGGATGATAAGGGAAATGATTTTATCGCAACCACATGTCAGGGAATCGGAGCAAGCATCTGGTGGCCAAACAAGGATCACGGTTATGATGAGCCCGATAACGGAATGCGAATAAGCGTAACGGTTCCGGAGAATTTGACGGCAGTTTCAAATGGGCGTTTGAAGAAAACGGATCATAATACGGCCGGCAAAACAAAGACATTTCAGTGGGAGGTTACGAATCCGATCAATAATTACGGTGTAAATGTAAACATCGGGAACTATGTAAACTTCGCCGAGAAATTTGAGGGCGAGGGCGGCGAACTGGACTTGAGCTATTGGGTACTCGCTCAACACAAAGAAAGGGCGGTAAAACAATTCAAAGAAGCGCCGCGCACGATAAAAGCCTTTGAGTATTGGTTTGGAAAGTATCCATTTTACGAAGATAGCTACAAATTGGTCGAAGTGCCGTATTTGGGAATGGAACACCAAAGCTCGGTTACCTACGGAAACGGCTTCCAAAATGGCTATCGCGGAAGGGATCTAAGCGGAACGGGAGTTGGATTAAAGTTTGATTTCATAATCGTCCACGAATCGGGGCATGAGTGGTTTGGCAATAATGTTTCGATGATCGATTCAGCCGATATGTGGATCCACGAAGGCTTTACGAACTATTCCGAAAACCTCTTCGTCGAATACAATTTTAACAAAAAAGAAGCGGAAGATTATGTGATCGGCACTCGCCGCAATATACAAAACGACCAGCCTATTATCGCCGCCTACGGTGTAAACAAGTCCGGATCGAGCGATATGTATTACAAAGGAGGCAACTTGCTCCACACAATTCGCCACATTATCAATGACGACGCAAAATGGCGCAGTATCTTGCGTGGAATCCAAAAAGACTTTTGGCATAAAACCGTAACGACCGCGCAGATCGAAAACTATATAGGCGAAAAAGCTGGGATCGATCTAAGCAAGGTTTTTGATGAGTATTTGCGAACAACGAAAATCCCCGAGCTCAATTATTTTGTCAATGGAAAGAATTTCACATTTCATTATGAAAATGTCGTCAAAGGCTTTGCAATGCCACTTCGTGTGAAGATCAATGGCAAAGAGCATTTGATCACGCCAAACGAAGATGACCAGACCCTGACCGTGACGGACGAGATCAAAACATTTGAAGTAGATCGGAATTTTTATGTGAAATCAAAGCCTATGAGGCAATAAACATGGGTTAATACTGATAACTTGCTTCGAGCGTCAGCCAACTTCTCACTACCAAATTTATGAAATTACTCGCTTTTCTTTTCACAGTTATTATCTCGATCTCGTCTGCAAACGCCCAATGGCAAAAATACGATGCGGGCACAGACGCGAGTTTTCGCGGACTGGATGTCGTCAGCGAAAATGTGGTTTGGGCATCCGGCACAGGCGGAACAGTCATTCGCACAATTGATGGCGGAAAAAAATGGGACGTGATAAAAGTTCCCGGCGCAGAAAAACTCGACTTTCGCGACATCGAAGCTTTTGACGCAAACACAGCTTATATTCTCAGTATCGGCAACGGCGAATCTTCAAGGATCTTTAAGACTAATGATGGTGGGAAAAATTGGAAACTCCAATTTAAGAACATGGACGAAAAAGCATTTTTTGATTCTATAGCTTTTTGGGATGCTAAAAACGGAATGGCGCAAAGCGATCCGATTGATGGTAAGTATGTTTTTTATCGAACAACCGATGGCGAAAACTGGACAAAAGTCTCGCCAGATAATTTACCAGCTGCGAAAGATGGAGAAGCTGCGTTTGCTGCAAGCGGAACTTGCATTATCACTCACGGGAAAAAAAGCATTTGGCTTATCTCGGGAGGGATGGACGCCCGCGTTTTCTTCTCGAAAGACCGGGGTAGTAAGTGGCATGCTTACGAAACGCCGATGATAAAGGGCACTGCGGGAAGCGGGATATTTGGAATCGAAATGTTTGATTCGAAACGCGGGGTGATCGTCGGAGGAAACTACGAAAAACCGGACGACGCCAACGGAAACGTTGCTTATACGAATGATGGCGGGAAGACTTGGACCGGGGCATCCGGCTTGGGTGGTTATCGCTCGGGAATAGCATTTCGCGACAAAGACACGGCATTTGCCGTTGGATCAAACGGTTCCGATAGGTCCTTGGACGGTGGAAAGACTTGGGCCAGCATCGGTATAGAAGATCTTAACGCCGTTCAGTCAAAACTCCTAAATGTTTGGGCCGTTGGACCAAAGGGGTTGATCGCCAAATGGATCGACCCAATGCCGATATCGAAGAAATAAAATGAATTCTTCGCGTATAGCGGCTAATTATTCCTGACCGCACCTGCCAATGTATCGTGATGCTCCAAAATTAACTCCCGCAGATAACTTCCAATTGTGTAAACGCTTTCAAAACCTGCCTTCTTAGCCGCAGCTTCTTCCTGTTCGAGCGGGATGTCTCCGGAAGTTGCCATGTCCAATAGATTCTTATAAACGCCGATCGTAAATATATCCCACGCGCTCCCAGTAACTTTTGTAAAAATAAAATTAGGACGGCGTTTTAACTCTTCGAGATAAACATTTTCCATCTGGCGTTGTTTTCGAAGCTGATTTTGTTTACCTGCGAGCGCCGTAAATATCTCGACATGGTAATAACCGAATTCTTCAAACCATTTTGTAAACTGCTCTTTCGGCGGCCCCGCAAATACCGCCTCCTGATGAGACGAAATTTTCTCAAAAAACGGATCGCCGTAAATCTTTGCAAGAGTTTTTGACCTTTCCCTCTTCTTGGTAGCTTCTTTGGAAAAATGAGTTTTCATGCTTTCGATCGGATAAATAAACATCAGATCCCATTGATCACCTTGACTATGACGCATTAAAAACGGCTTTTCGATTCCATATACCTCATAGTTTTTCATGTCGTCTTTGTAGAGCTCGATAACTTCAAGCAGAGCGCCCGGAGCTGCCCGTACTAGTTTTACACGATAGAGCTGGTCTTGAGCGGAAGCACCAATTGCTCCGGCAATCAAAAAAGATAGTGTTATCGAGAAAAGCCAAAATATGTTTTTTCTTCGCATTGATTTAGAAGTCCCTATTTCAGATAGTTTATTTCTGGCTGAAGTATACCCTCGAACAAAGGGAAGACAAAAGTTAGGGAACTCGTCAAAATGAGATCGTTGGGAAGCATCAGGTTCGTCACGTTTACCGGCAAGTATTATTATCGCAATACTTCGATTTCAACTTCCGTTCGTTTATCGTAAAATTCTTTTTTGTTAGAAATTCAATCATTAACAATTGTGAAATCTTACTTAAATAAACCTAGATGACTGCAAAATTCAAACTTGAAGCACCCGAACAGCCGCTAACCTGTACATCCGAAACGTCCCTAAAAAAAGAACAATTCATCGAACTTTATCGATATTTGAAATTGACGCGGATGTTTGATGAGAAGACAGTGCGGCTGAAAAAACAATCAAAACTTACGGGTGGCGTTTTTACATCGCTTGGGCAGGAAGCAACTGCCGTCGGCACGGCTTACGCACTCGAACCTCAGGATTTTATCGCGCCATTGATTCGCGATATCGGTGCGTGTTTTGTAAAGGGGATCGAACCGCGCGCGATCTTCCTGCAGTATTTCGGGCGAAGAAATTCGGGCTCAAGGGCGACCGATGTGCAGTTTCATTTTGCCGATCTTGAAAAAGGATTTGTCGGACCAATTTCGCATCTTGGCAATTTGATTCCGGTAATGACGGGTGTTTTGCTCGCTGCCCGAATGAAAAAAGAAGACCGCGTCGCGGCAGCCTATTTGGGCGAGGGCGCCACTTCAACCGGCGTTTTTCACGAAGGCGTAAATTTCGCGGCGGTAAAAAAACTTCCTTTGATTACAATTATTGAGAACAACGGTTACGCCTATTCAACCCCGACCAGCGAACAGACGGCTGCGAAATACTTTGTAGAGAAGGCGTCCGGATATGGAATTATTGGCCTTCAAGTAGATGGAAACGACATTGTCGCCTGCTACGAAACGATGAAAAAAGCGATTGGACACGCACGTGCTGGAGGCGGTTCGGTAATAATCGAGGCTTTGACCTATCGCCGTAAAGGTCACGCGGAGCACGACAATCAAGCATACATTCCAGAGGGTGAGATCGAATGGTGGGCGGAACATAACGATCCGATTTTGCGTTATGAAAAGTTCCTGAATGAAAATCAAATCTTGTCCCGGGACGAAATGGGCGAGATCGAATCCGAAATAAAATCATTTCTCGACGCCGAATCCGATTGGGCTGAAAACTGCCCCGAACCTGAGCCGGAAGATGCAGCGATGGGTGTCTTCGATAATAGCGTCGTACCGCCTGCATTCAAGAAGAAAATCCTCGAAAAATAGTTGTGATTAATAAGTTTGCAAAAATTGAAAACATCAGGAAAATAAGGCTATCGAAGGCATACACCGAGTTTTTCGAAAATGAAAAATCCGCCGGAATTGCTTTGATGATCTGTTCTGTAATTTCCCTTGTCATTGCAAATTCAGCATTTTCATCGAGCTATCTTGATTTTTGGAAAATAATGGTCGGAGGTTTATCCGTTTCTTACTGGGTAAACGACGGCTTGATGGCGATCTTCTTCCTTCTGATAGGCTGCGAGCTAAAACGAGAACTCTACGAAGGCGAGCTTTCGAATTTTCGCAACGCACTCTTGCCGATATTTGCAGCGGGCGGCGGGGTGATACTTCCCGCGTTAATACACTTCAGCCTAAATGCCGGCACGCCGACGCAAGCGGGAATCGGAATTCCGATGGCAACCGATATCGCCTTTGCGCTTAGTATACTGGCGCTGGCTGGTGATCGTGTGCCGGCCTCGCTTAAGATTTTCCTAACCGCCCTTGCGGTTCTTGACGACCTCATAGCGATCGTCGTTATCGCTATTTTTTACACTTCGAAGTTTTCAGTAGTTTATTTGGGGCTCGCGCTCGGAGTTTTTGTTGTCTTGATTATCTTAAATCGGCTAAAAGTAAACAGTTTGGTTTTCTATTTGGCCCTTGGCGCCGTGATGTGGTTCTTTATGCTCAAATCCGGTGTACACGCAACAATAGCGGGTGTTTTATTAGCCTTTACACTTCCCTATACACCCGAAACCGATGACGATGATCCGCTGATTACCCTTGAGCATTATCTGCACAAACCCGTCGCATTTTTCGTTCTTCCTGTTTTCGCTCTTGCAAATACGGGTATCATTATCGGCAGCAATTGGGCCACGGAACTCACGACATCCAATTCGCTTGGGATAATGCTCGGTTTGTTTTTCGGCAAGGTAATAGGTGTAACGGTCTTGAGTTTTGTAGCCGTAAAGCTGCATATCTGCCGTCTGCCGTTAAACCTGAAATGGCCGCATATTGTCGGCGCCGGATTTTTGGCGGGAATTGGTTTTACGATGTCGATCTTTATTACGAATTTAGCTTTTAAGACAAAGCCCGATTTGATAAATAGCTCGAAAATGGCGATCTTAGCGGTATCATTACTCGCCGGAACGATTGGCTATATATGGTTGATTCTCTTGGCCAGAGTGAGAAAGAATAAGGAAATCCTTAATACGATGTCGTATGATGAGAACGACTAATTGCCGAGATACGTAGATAAAAGACAATGAATTTGAATTTTGTTGCAGTTCCATTTAAGGCAAGCACCGCAAACGGGTTATCCGAGAGCACTGGCATGGCTAAATTCTCCATGGCTGGAATTGTGATCGAGTTTGAGTCAAAGTTTTTAGGATTGATCGGGGGCGATGTAAAGGAAGTTCGGATAGGATTAGATGAGATTCTTGATATCAAATTCAGAAAGGGATTCTACAAATTCTTTTGCCAGATCCAACTCCGTTTCAAGAACGTTGAAAAACTCACGAGGCTTCCAAACGAGGGTGGAAAAGTGAAACTGAAAATTAAGCGCGAAGATTTCGAACTCGCAGAAAAAGCTTTTCAACAGACACTTCTGTATCTGAGCGGAGGCACCACCGAGATTCTACCGGAACAACAAGAACTAAACGATCAGCTGCCACCAGCCCAAACATCCGTTAATGAACTCTTTGACACCGACAAATTCAAAACCAACGATTTAAGCGAAACCACGAAACTGGACAAAGCGGACGACAAATAAATGTCAAAATCAGAAAATGGCACAAGCATGCTCGGGGCGATTCGGGAAGCGATCTTTGAATCGATGGAAAGGGACGAAAGCGTTTTTGTTATTGGCGAAGACGTTGGGCGATATGGCGGCGCATTTAAGGTCACCGAAGGTTTGCTCGATGAATTTGGCAGCGAACGCGTGATCGACACGCCCATTTCAGAAGCTGCGATCGTCGGTGCGGCCTGTGGCGCCGCTTTGATGGGTATGAAGCCGATCGCCGAATTTCAGTTTATTGATTTTATCTCGTGCGGTTTCGATATGCTGACGAATTACGCTGCAAAATCACGTTACAGAGGTTGCGGTGGAATCGGCGCAGTCTTTCGCGGCCCATGCGGAAGCGGAGTTCGCGGCGGACCGTTTCATTCGATCAATGCCGAAGCTTTCTTCTTAAACACCGCAGGACTCAAAATTGTTGAGCCTTCCACAGCCTACGACGCCAAGGGTTTACTTAAAGCCGCAATAAATGATCCCGATCCGGTTCTATTTTTTGAACACAAAAAACTCTACAGAATGCCAAGACTTCGCGAAGTCCTGCCCGAGGAAGATTACATAGTCGAGATAGGAAAGGCGCGAATTGCGAGAGCGGGAACGGATCTATCGATAATCACATTTGGTGCTCAAACTCTAAACGCGCTCGATGTTGCCGAAAAACTTAGCGATGAAGACGGCTTAAACATCGAAGTAATAGATTTACGCACTCTTTCACCGCTCGACAAAGAAGCGATTCTTGCCACAGTCAAGAAAACTAACCGCGTCCTGATCTTGCATGAAGCTAGTTTAACAGGCGGAATCGGTGGAGAGCTCTCCGCAATAATTGCCGAAGAAGCCTTTGAATGGCTCGACGCACCGATAATACGCGTCGCGTCCATTGATTCGCCCGTTCCTTTCGCGCCGCAGATGGAAGATTATTATTTACCGAGTCTTGATGAAATTACGGATGCTTGTCGGAAATTGGCAGGTTATTGAAATGCAGAAACCCGCACGCGAGCAAGGTGCCGGTTTCTGATAATTTACGAAGATTTGCTCGCCTAAAGTGGATCCCTAGAAATCTTTATCTCATAGCCTTCCGGTGGTTTTGCTCCCAATAGATGCTCAACAAAGTAATCCCAGCGGCGACGCATCATATAAAGGCTATCTGTTCCGTAACCGTGTCGGGCATTCGGAAAAATGACTAGATCGAAATCCTTATTTGCTTTTATCAATGCCTCCACGACCAAATACGTATTGTATGGAGGAACATTGTCGTCCAGACCGCCATGTGCAAGCAACAACTTCCCTTTCAAATTTTTCGCGTAGATCTGGTTTGCCTGCTTCTCATAGTTGTCGCCCTGAATCAAACCAATGTAGCGTTCGCCCCAGTCGTCTTCATAGTTGCGGTTTTCGTGATTGCCGGATTCGGAAATTCCAACCTTATAAAAATCGGGATATCGAAACATCGCCGCCGCGGTCGCATATCCACCGCCCGAATGGCCCCAAATGCCGACTTTCTCTAAATCGATAAAGGGGTATTTTGCAGCCAACTGCTTGATCCCGGTAATTTGATCGGGCAAAGTGTTATCCGCCATATTTCCGTAACAGGCGTCGTGGAAAGACTTCGAGCGATCGGGATTGCAGGTTCCATCGATCACTATGACGACAAAACCTAGCTCGGCAACGGCTTGATGATCGCTTCTTCCCGGGGAGAACGAACGGCTTCCGACGCCGCCGCCTTGTGGTCCCGGATATACGTAGTTTACGACCGGATATTTTTTGTTTGGCTCAAGATTTGAAGGCGTAAACATCAAGCCGTATAGATCCCATTTGTTATTTCGATCTTTGACCGTGATCGGAGTCGGCGGTTTCCAGCCGGTCGCTGTCAGCCGCGAGATGTCAGTCTTTTCCAGTGTTGCTATCAACTTCCCGCTCACATCGCGCAGGACCGTCACAGGT
>JBBKXN010000136.1:0-8694 GCA_037969475.1 Pyrinomonadaceae bacterium
CATCATGCTGATTTGGATTTGACGGCATCTACGGCGATTCGTTTTCATTTTGTTGAAATGCTGATGTCGGTGCCCTGGCGGGCCGGGCAGATTCTGCTGATCGGGGTTTCACCACAGGCTTTGAAGATTTGGCAAACTCTTTTGTTTGGCAGCATATTTTTTCACCATTCAAATATCAGACTGCCAAAAGACGTTGAAAAAATGCTGCAAAACTTTATCGTAACTCCAAGGCTTCACGGTATTCATCATTCGATCGTCGAGGATGAAATGGACTCGAATTGGTCGAGTGGTCTGACAATATGGGATTTAATGCACGGTACTTATCGGGATGATGTTCCGCAGAATGAAATTACAATTGGTGTACGTGAATTTGATGAAATAAAGAAAGTTTCGCTTCGGAAAATGTTAACCGAACCATTATTACTCGAATAATGGACCGCGATCCATGGTTTAACTGTTTGACCCCTTAGTGTCAGAATATGTTACACAATTGACCCGGGGTTCAGTATTTGCTCACCCCAGGAAATTATGTTTATCGCTTTCAGCGCTTCAAGGGGGAGAAACCGCCAACTGGGAATTCCATAACTTTCGTCCGTTTTTCCTAGCTGACGGTTCCAACTTATTGCAGGTCACTCGTCTTATCAACCGGCTTTGGCATCCGCCGCCATCTTCTTAGCTTTTGTACGCACAAAAGCATAGTTGATATCCGGCAACGAATTAAACTCGGCAGCCTTTTTGCCGAATTCTTTAGCTTTTTCGGCGTCGCCCTTACCCTGATAGGCAAGCGCCAGGCGATATAGGTTGTGCGGATTTTGCTGACTCGCCTGGTCCAGTTCGGCGATTGCCTTGTCATAATCCTTTTCTTGCAACGCAATTCTACCGGCTAGCTCGTGCGCCTGCCTTATTTGCGCCGGATTCTTTGATGCCTCCGCGCCTTTCCGAAACTCTTCCGTTTCGGTCTTCGCAGCCTCCATGTCATTTTTAGCTACGGCAACAGTGGCCTTATTGTAATGATCAAAAAGTTTTGTATTATCCTTAATTTCCTGGGAAAGATCAGATTCGTCTGTAATTTTGACGGCTTTTTCAAACTCGGCGGTCGCCTCATCGAATTTTCCCATCTCAAGCAGGATCGCACCTTTGATCTGATGATTGCCGGCCATGGCGGCTGAGTCTTTTGTCTTTTCCGCCATTGCATACTGTGCATCGATATTTTCAAGCGCCTTGTCCATCTGGCCGCTGTCAAGATCGACTATGGTCATACCAAACAGCGCTGCCGTGCGGTCGCCGTCACTGCGTGCATTGTCAGCAATCTTCTTAAGCTCGGCCCTCGCTTCATCGGGCTTACCCATATACATCAAATTGGCGGCAATCCCGGAATGTGAGGCATTGAAATTGGCATCGATGGCAAGCGCCTTTTGGTATTGTGCGATCGAATCTTCATACTTGCCCATTTTGAGCAGCAATTCGCCGTAAGAATCATAGGGATTTGGGTCGTCGGGAATTAACTCGATATATTTCTTGAAGGCCTGCTCGGCATTCGGGTAATCTCCGTTTTGCCTATAGGCATAGCCAAGAATGTTGTATACCGGGGAAAATGTCGCATTTAGCTCGGTCGCCTTCTTGTAATGCTCAATCGCCTTGGCGTAATCCTGTTGTCCATAGTAATAGCCGCCCTGGCTAAAATGGGCGCGCTCGTCTTTTGGAAAAGCGGCGACAAGTTTATCGAGATACTCTTTTTGTTTTACGACATCACCGTTTGCACCCGCTTCATTTGCAAGAATCAAAAATTTCTCTCCTTCGGAAGCCTTGTCTGCCAAACTAACAGCCTTTTTCAGATGGTCGAAAAACTCCTTGGCCGTTTGAGAAGCGTTTGCCCGTCCTAATTCCGCAAGAGCGAAATTGGGGTCGAGCGAGATCGCTTTATCGTAATGCACTAGTGAATCCTGCAGCTTGAGTTTTTCGGCGAGATCACGCCCCTGCAAAAACTCTTTTCTTGCCTCTTCCGAAGATGTGGTGACAGGAATTTTTCCTTCCGCAGCCGTGTCGGCAGTTGAAGGTGCCTTGCCGGTACCCTCATTATTACATCCGCTCATTGCCGCGGAAATTAACATAACCGCAGCCAAAAACAAAAACGCTGAATTAAATCGACGCATATCGAACCTCCCTAAAATCTTATTGATAAACTAATAACGCAATGATCCGGCGATATAGCGCGATCAAAATGCGAAGCGGAATGCTCAAACCTTACCGGTCTTTCAGGATTAAACTAACCGGGAAATTGAGACGGAATTTACAAAAACTCAAGGGTTATAACGCCTAAGCCCTAAATCTTTAGAAATAAATTATGCCCGTTTTGTCAGCTTATGGGGAAGCGTAAGGAGAGTCAAGGCTTCAAACGCTCAAGCGTATGCAGAATAATTATGCTTGGCCGGAAATAATGAATATGTTGCCATCTGTCCTTTTTTGGGAGCCGAAAGCCTTTCGCTTCTCTTTTTATCAAAGGGGACATGGGCAAGTCGATACCAATTCGCAGTCCTTAGAGTTGTGAATGCCATTTCCAGGCACTCTCAATAATCTTATCGATTTCGGGATACTTTGGAGCCCAACCCAATACTTCCCGGGCTTTTTTTGCTTCCGCAATTAGACGCGACGGATCACCTGCCCTACGCGGTGCCGTCTCTACTTTTATTTCCCGGTCGGTAACGCGTTTCGCAGCTTCGATCACCTCTCGTACGGAATATCCGTTGCCGTTACCCAGGTTTATAAAAGTCGAGTCTCCTCCATCCAGCAAATACTCAAGAGCTGCGACATGAGCCTGACTCAAATCGGAAACGTGTATATAGTCTCGAATCGCTGTGCCATCCGGCGTTGGGTAATCATCACCAAACATTGAGATCGAGTCTCTGTTTCCCAGGGCTGTTTCTAAAAGCAGCGGAATTAAATGGGTTTCCGGCTCATGTAGTTCGCCGCGTTTTTCGGTGGCTCCGGCTGCATTAAAATAACGCAAAGCGACGAAATCGAGATCGTAGGCTGAGGAATAACTTTCCAAAACGCGTTCGACCATGAATTTTGACCAACCATAGGGACTGGTAGGATTTTGAGGGTGTTTTTCATCGATTGGATTGTAAACCGGTTCGCCGTATGTTGCGCATGTTGACGAGAAAATAAACTTTCCGACGCCCGCATCGAGTAGAGAATCGAGCAGGCTTATGGTTTGAGTTACATTATTTTCGAAATATTTTCGGGGTTCTTCTACGGATTCACCAACGTATGCAAATGCCGAAAAATGCATGCACGCGGTAATGTCATGTTTTTCGAGAATTTTACGGATGATTTCCTGGTCACCAATATTTCCCTCGTAAAAGGGAATTGACGGGTCAACGGATTCCCGATGTCCATAAACCAAATTATCAATAACGACCGTCTCTTTGCCGCCTGCTAGCAGGTCATCGACAACAACGCTGCCGATATACCCGGCTCCTCCTGTAACTAATATTGACATAATTTATCGCTGAATATGTTGATTCCTATTATGCAAATCCAAGTTACCTATTAGAACCCAATAGTGTTTTTCGCACAACAAAGACGGAAAGTTCCGGGCTGGTGTGTACTGGATTCTGTTCGGTTTCCCCAATCGGCGTGGAAACTTTTTTGCCCGCAAGCGGCAATCGAATGGGTTTTCCGTTATAAACGCCTCTCATAACGGGTTCGCCAAAATAATTCTGTGCATCCGATATTTCAAACTTCGTCCCTTTATCTAAAAACGCGCCGAGATCTATCGAAGCTTCTCTTATCTTGCCGCCGTTGTAAACGGTGATGTATTGAAGGGTTTGATCATATTTGTTCTGATTAGCAAACACTCGCAGTAAGGGTGTCCCGCTATCATCTCACCCCACAGCACCGCAATTCCCCAGACATCAACTGCAGAAACCCGCACGCAGTAAGGGTGCCCGCTATCATCTCAAAACACAGCGCCCCCCGCTAGCTCCACAAAAATATTGACATTAAGACCGACCAGGAATAGAGTTTTCGCTATCACACATCTACGAGAGAGGGAGACCCATGGCAATTGCGACATTCATCGGTAATGTTACCTTCGGCAATCAACTTATGTTTCCGCGCGAGCTGTATCCCGCGATTAGCGTTCCACCCGGCGTTACCCCATACGATGCGATCGCAAAAACGATGGCCGAGATGGTGACGATATCGACCGATCGCAACCGGCGGTACGATTACCGTTCAGCAGTCAGCGCAGGCATCGGGATTCCGGCCGGCTTTACATTGTCAGATCTGAGCGTGCGATTTTTACATTTTGGTCAGCAGTGGCGCAGAACCGGTGACAACTGGACCTACTGCGGCGGCACCATCAATCTCAACCTGACACTCACAGTCTATGCCGACAGTCGGACCGTGAACAAAGCCCGCTGCTGGGCACTCATCCTCGAGCACGAGCTCCTCCATGTCGCCGACGAAATTGAAATCGTCAAAAACCATCTTCCACGAACTCTCAGTCAGTCACCTATGATTAGAGGGTTTCTCCAGCAGCCTATTGCCAACAGCGACTTTCAAAGGGACATCCGCGGAACCGGCTCCGGCGAGGGTTCGGTCTTTGAGCAGAGAATCCAACGATCCATCTGGGTCCCGGAATCCTCCGCCCGCGCCGCCCGTCTCCACCAACAAAGACCCGGCGACGGAACCGCCATCCGTGACTGTATCAACGAATCCCCGTAGTCGTTATTTGAGTTCGGCGTCGCACTCATAGCCGATCCGTCTGTTTAAGTTGACAGGCTTCGCCCTTTTGCTTCAGAAATCTATAGTCCATAGGCTGCGCCTGAAATCGAGGCATAGCGTAAGGTAGTAAAAGTTTAGTGACCGTTCCAAAAAGCCGTTTATGAGCAAACTCCCCGAGGGAATATACGACCTTCTTAGAACAAAAGACCTAGAGAAAAGTTTAGAACTCGCCGAGCTTTCAGGCCTTACCGATTGGGCGAAGATTGACGGCGAGGAACTATTACAGCGACTTTCGGTGATTTTGGCTCGCGAGATCGCAACGGAAGTTGCCGAAAAGGCATCGGGCAAATCTGAGGATTTGAGTGCGGAGATTGAGAAGCTTGTTTTTCAAAGCCCAGGGTTTTTGGACGAACTGCTCGGACCGCTGTTTCCGGTTTCGCTTGAAACTCTTAGGCGGATAAGACCGCGCCCGCCATTGGTTGGGTCGGATGTTTATCCGGATACTCCCTTGGGGGTTTCGGCGCTTTTGACGGGGTCATCGCGGAGTCCGGCGTTGCGGACGCAGCTGATCAAGGAGCTTGCGACTTGTGACCGGGCGGATTGGCTTGTTTCGTTTGTAAAGTATTCAGGGATTCTTCATCTGCTTCCGACACTTCGGGAGTTTACTCAAACACCACTGCCATCCGGTGATCCGCGGCTAAGGGTGGCGACTACTTCATATCTTGGGGCGACAGACATAAAGGCGATTGAGGCGCTTCTTGAACTTCCCAATACGGAGGTGCGCGTTTCTTACGATACAAAGCGGACGCGGCTTCATGCGAAGGCCTATCTTTTTCATCGCGAAACGGGGTTTGGCTCCGCCTATATCGGCTCGGCGAATGTTTCGAAGGCGGCTCTTGATGAGGGGCTCGAATGGACGGCAAAGATCAGCCAATATGAAACGGAGCATCTTTGGAAGCATGCGGTGGCGACATTTGAATCGCACTGGGAGGATGAGACTGAGTTTACGCGTTGCGGGAAAGGGGATCTCAAAACACTTTCGGACGCGCTTGCATCGGAGAGGGGAACTGCCTCGGCCGCAGCGCCGACTGCTTTTTTTGATCTCCGTCCGTTTGGTTTTCAGCAGGTAATTCTCGATGACATCGCGGCTGAAAGAGAAGCGGGGATGCGTAAGCATTTGGTGATCGCGGCGACCGGAACGGGTAAGACGATGGTTGCGGCGTTTGATTACAAGCGCTTTTGCACGACCGAAGGAAGAAGGCCGAGTCTCTTATTTGTTGCCCACCGGCAGGAGATACTAAAGCAGGCACAGGCGGCCTATCGACAAGTGTTGAGGGATGGTAGTTTTGGCGATTTGGTATTTACGGGTCAGACGCGTTCGCAGAATGATTATTTGTTTTGCACGGTGCAGAGTTGGAATGCTCAGAATTTTGATGGGTTTTCGGGCGAACATTTTGACTATGTTGTGCTCGATGAGGCGCATCACGCGGCGGCGGCTTCTTATCAGAAGCTGATCGATCATATTGAGCCCAAGGTTTTGCTGGGCCTTACGGCGACGCCAGAGCGGAATGACGGGCGGAGCATTATCGAGGATTTTGGCGGAGCTTTTACGCATGAGATTCGGCTTCCAGAAGCGATTGACCGGGCGCTACTGAGTCCGTTTCATTATTTTGGAATTCCTGATTTGTCGAATCTAAATTTTTCTGCGGTTGCCTGGCGGCGCGGTGGGTATGATCAGGCGGAGCTCAGCAATTTACTTGTCGGGAATAACGCTCGTGCGGATTGGGTGATGGGGCAGGCTGAGAAACATGTGCCGGAAATTTCGCGGGTCCGGGGTTTGGGATTTTGCGTTTCGATTGCGCATGCGGAGTTTATGGCGGCGTTTTGTATTGAAAATGGGATTCCGGCGATTGCGCTGACCGCCGATTCGAATCAGGACGAACGCGATTCGGCGGTTCGAAGGCTTGAGCGGCGGGAGATCAATTTTATCTTTACGGTTGATCTGTTTAATGAAGGCGTCGATATTCCGTTTTTGGATACGGTTTTGTTTTTACGTCCGACGGAGAGTCTGACCGTGTTCTTGCAGCAGCTCGGACGTGGTCTTCGGCTACACGATGAGAAATCGCATCTGACGGTGCTCGATTTTATTGCGCCGCAGAATCGCCAATTTAGTTATGCCAAACGTTTTCAGGCGCTGACGAGCAGGCCCGATATTCGGATCGATAAGCAGATAGAATCGGATTTGCCGTATGTCCCCTCGGGTTGTTTGATCCACCTTGAGAAACAGGCGAAGGAGCATGTCTTGAATAATATCAAGGCGGCGACGGCCAATTTACGTGGTAAGCAGTTCTTCGATGAACTGCAGTCGATGCGGACGCGGCTTGGGGATGAGATCTCGCTTGAGCAGATGATAGATCATCTTCATCTGGATTCGCCGGACGAAATTTATAAGAAAGGCCTTCCGCATGTTTTGTTTGAGAGGGCGTTTGGGCGAGATGCCGCGGAGGAGCTGGATGGATTTGAAGATGTGCTTGCTAGCGGGTTTAGGAAGTTGGCGCTTTCGGATGATACGGCTTTGATCAGGGATTCTTTGAATTCGATAAAGACTGAGGCGCGGATTACAGAATCGAGTTTGCCGCTGCTTCAAACAGTTATTTGGGGTGCAAACAAACCAGGCGATGGGACGCTGTCGGATGTGAATCAGTTTTTGATTGGGCGACAAAAACTGGTTGATGATTTGGTTGAGCTTCTGGAGTGGCTTTTGAAACATAAGAAGCCGATTCCGGAGATGCGGTTTGAGGGAAAGACCGGGGCGTTGAATTTGCACGCCTCTTATACGCGGCAGCAGGTGCTTTTGGCGATAGGCGAAGGATCATTCGAAAACCCTCAGGCCTCACGCGAAGGAGTTTATCATTCTGAAAATAAGATGCTAGACGTCTTTTTCGCTGATATTAATAAACGCGAACAAGATTTCTCGCCGACCACGATGTATGAAGACTACGCGATTACTGATCGACTTTTTCACTGGGATAGCCAATCGCGGACGAGTGAGATTTCACCGACGGGTCAGCGCTACATCAATCACATTGAAATGGGGTATACGCCAATGCTTTTCATACGGGATCGGAAAAAGCTTTCAAATGGATTAACGGCACCATACTTTTTTGCAGGGCCCGTCAAGTATCACAAGCATAACGGTTCGAATCCGATATCATTTGTTTGGAAACTCGAGTATCCACTTCCTGCGAAAGCGTTGGCATGGGCACGGAGAATTAGTTGAGATTAGGGTTTAGGACTGCGGGCCCATTTGTAATCGTAATTCCGATTTCTTCAATTTCTTCATTCCCTTTCAGTCATGTTTCTGACTCTGTTCTCGATTCACTTTTTCGCCGCCGAAACCAGCCGACTCATTTTTGAGCTGACGGGCGAGCTTGCGCGGCTGTAGTTTGAGAGGACGATTGCGATCCAGCCAGAATCACGGAAGATGTCGAGGTTTGCGCTGATTCCGGTGAATCCTCCTCCGTGACCAAAAACGTTTCCGTCTTCGGAGACGGAGAATCCGAAGCCGTAGCCGGGGGAGCTAAGATCGGGTTTTGCGGTTGTAAATTGTGTTACGAGCTGCTTGCTGACTATCGTGCCGGCGTTGAGTGCGATTGCGAATCGGTAGAGATCTTCGGCAGATGAATAGCATCCGCCCTGGGGGCCGCCGCGCATGACGTGTAAAAAAATGTTGTTGCGGAATGAGACGCTTTTATCCTCGAAAACCTTATCGTAGCCGATCGCCAGATTCTTGTTGACCTGATCGAGCTCAAAGCAGCCGGTGTTTTTCATTCCGGCCGGGGCGAGTATGTTTTCATCGACGAAATCGAAATAGGATTTTCCGGACACAACTTCGATGACCTTACCAAGCACGAGCATCCCCGTATTGCTGTACCGCCGGTCTGTGCCAGGCTCAAAGCGGAG
>JBBKXN010000137.1:0-27053 GCA_037969475.1 Pyrinomonadaceae bacterium
TTTTGAATAAGTATTCGATACCTAAATTTCGAACAATATTCCAAAGGTCATTTCGACCGGTGAATGCAAGCCATTTTTCCGAAAGCCATGGATACCCCCCGACGAAAGCAACCGAAGAAATCCCGAAAAGCATTCCGAGAAACGCGCCTCTTGCTCTTGCTCGTTTGACGACAAATGCCAAAACAAATACCCCAAGCAGCGAACCGTAAAAATATGAACCGAAGGTATTAACTACTTCGATAAGCGAACCCAGATTAGTCGCAAAAATCGCCACTACACAAGCAAATATTCCCCAGATAAATGTTGCAAATCGACCAAAAAGGACAAACTGCTTATCCGTTCCGTCAGGATTAAAATGCCGTTTATAAAAATCTATTGTCGATGCGGTCGCCAGAGCGTTTAGCTCGGCGGAAATTGAAGACATCGCGGCAGCAAAAATCGCGGCTATGATCAAACCGATCACACCCATCGGCATATTTTGAATGACAAACATCGGAAAGACATAGTTCACGTCATTAAACTGGCTGTCATTATTTGTTGTTTTTATAAACTCAGTTGCTTTTTTACGGGATTCGTCAAAGGCCGCATTTGTTTCGATATATCTTTGCTTAGCGGTCTCGGTAAATGAAGCATCATTTCCTTTTTCCGCACTAATAAATTCGAGTGCGGCTTTTTCACGGTTGGCATGAATTTGTTTGTATTCGGTTTCGAGTTTACTGTAATCCGCCCCTTTTGAAGCAATCGCCCTGTCTGCCTGAACCTGATTAAAAATCATAGGTGGCGTTTGGAATTGATAAAAAACAAAAACCAGCACGCCGATCAGGAGGATCATAAACTGAATCGGAATTTTCAGGAAAGCACTCATTAAGAGGGAAGTCCTCCCCTGGGAAACGGATTTTGCCGTTAAGAATCTCTGTACCTGACTTTGATCGCAGCCAAAATATGAGAGAAAAAGAAACAGCGCCGCAATCATACCTGACCAAATCGTATATTTTTCAGTTAGATCAAAGCTGGTATTGACCGTAGTTAATTTCCCTAATGAACCGGCTAGAGTAAGTCCATCCGTCAACCCGACTCCTGTAGGGAAGTTCGACAAGATCACAAAAAGACAGATGCCAAGACCAAGGAAAATGATCACCATTTGCTTGACGTCGGTCCAGGTGACGGCTTGCACGCCGCCAACCATTGTATAAAAGGTCGTCGTCAAACCTATCGCAAAAATCGTAACGATTTCGCTCCATCCCAAAACGATCGATAGAATTACGGCAGTTGCCGCGATGATCACGCCAACACCTAGTCCGCGCGACATTAGGAAAAAGAAACTGGTAAGTGTTCGCGTCTTTAGGTCAAAGCGCTTTTCGAGATATTCATAAGCAGTAAAAACATTTGCGCGATAGAAAAACGGCACGACCGTAATACAAAGAATGACCATCGCCAATGGCAATCCGTAGTAAAACTGAATAAAACGCATTCCGTCGGAATAAGCCTGTCCGGTTGTGCCGACCAAGGTTATTGCAGACATCTGCGTCGCCATTACTGAGAGCCCCACCGCCCACCAAGGCAAACTCCGGTTGGCAAGAAAATACCCCTCGGCACTCCCGCTGTTTTTTGTCATACGGATTCCGTCCCAAATCACGTATGTCAGATAAGCGGCGATGATCGCCCAATCTAAATAAGTCATTGCTTATGATGAAAAGTAGTTAGAAAAAGCCCATAAAGCAAGTATCACAAAAACCGTGAAGATGATCACCGCGGCATATACCCGATACCACCATGAGTCCGGCAGTTCTTCGACCTTTCCAACTTCTTTTTTTATTTCGGATTCCATACGGAAAAAATATGGATGCCTTGAGGTATTTCAAAGCATCCATCTTGTTAACAATTAGAAGTTGAACTTAAATCCGAGCTGGAATTGCCTCGAATCAAGCGATGAAACCGGTTTATTGTTGATCGTCGGTAATGGACCAGTTGCGTCGCCATTAGCGTTTGTCGTCACAGTCCGGCTGTTGAGTTGGAATATGCTGTTGATGTTAAAAACATTGATAAATTCGCCGAATATCTCCAAGCGGTATCGCTCGGTAAAAGATATAAAGCGAGAATATCTCAGATCGACATTAAATTGTCTCGGTGTCCTTCCAGAATTCCGACCGATACCGTTGGGTCGATCCGAACCTGAGTAACCATCGAAGTTCAGGTCGTTCGGAGATACAATGTTAAAGGTCTCTCCGCTATTTCCCGTCGCAATAATTCCCAGCTGATTATCGTTCAGTATCTTGTTCCAGGTTTCGTTGTCAAAATGGAAGTCAGGACGACCAACAAAGCTCATCACAAATGTGTGTCGCTGATCGGCGACGGAAGGGCCGCGCGCTAAATTGCGATTTGTCGGATCGGAAAGTTCGTCTGCCGCAACCGCGACAAGATTCTGTTCCGGAGCGTCATCTTCAGCCTTTGAAAGCGTATAGTTGGCGCTGAATTGATAACCTTTGGAAAATCGTTTCGTCAATTGAATCGTCAATGCATCATAAACAGAATTTCCAACAGATTCGACCATTAAGATGTCGTTGAACCTTGTGTCAATTCGAGTTGACTGCAGTGAGTTAAAAATCGGGCGACCGTCTCCGAGCGTCGCACCGGTTGGTACACGATTTATTCCTCTGTAAACGGGCAAATGCCGACCTCCCGAATGGATATATCCCAGAGTAAGCGAAATATCATCAGTCAAACCTTGCTCAACCTGAAAATTCGTGTGAATCGCATACGTTGTATCAAAGTCCGGCGAAACCGTTTCGATACTTTGAACCGGTAATACCGTTCCCGGCGGAAGCGCTCCTAAATTGTTCGGAAAGTTTGGAGCCGCAGGATTTGACGGAGCAAATGAGAAATTAAAGAAACGAGCGTTGCCATTATTTTGAATAGCGCGTCGATACATATCAAGGAACGGCTGCTCATAATAAAGCCCTGCGCTTGCACGTAAGATCGTCGCATATTTACCGTCACGCAATCCGTAAACAACTCCCAAGCGCGGCGCAAAATTGTTCTTATCGACTCGGAATTGTTGCGAAGCCGCAAATCGCGCCGTTGGATCGGCGTCCGGAATGTCATAAAGATCGTAACGAACCCCAATGTTTAACTTCAGCCTCGGCGTTACTTTCCAGTCATCTTGTACGAAAAAGTTGTAAAATGTCGAGTCGTAAGCGAGATCAGCATCGCCGAATGTTTCTACAAAATTCGTATAGCCCCTCCGGTTAACCCCTGTAAACGCATTGACATATGCTTGTAAATTCGGAAAGGTATAACGCGCAAAAACCCCGGATCGTCGCTCGTCATGAACGCGATTTAAACCACCGCCAAATTTCATGGTGTGATTGTTGCGGGTAAGCGTAAAGTTATCCTGAAACTGCGTCATTGTTTCGAGTGGCGAGATCGTGTTTCCGTTTTCCGGTGCACCGAAATTCGCCACTCCGGAAATGAGAACCGTCGGAACCGTGCCCGAATTAGCATTTACAAGGTTTTGAGAGTTTCGTTTTGCAAACTGAAATCTGAATTCGTTCAGCATATCGGCATTAAACGCGGAAACCAATTGTATCGCCGGCGACCATGACACATCGTTAAAATCAATACTGCGCTGAAGCGTATTTAGGGCGCCTCCGATGTTGTCAGGAGAGAGATTCTTAAAGTAGTTAAATCTCCCTGTTAGCCGATGAACATCGTTGAGCTGGGCATCGGTTCTGAAAATAAAGAAATTGACTTTCTGCTTTGTTGGTATTGCATCCGGAAATGCGGTTGCAGGGACGCCATTTGCGACTAAAACCGCCTGGTTTGCTGCGCTAATTGTCACGACGCGTTGAGATGAAAGATCTCGATTTAGCCATTCGTAACCCGTATAAAAATGCCATCTATCCTGCATGATCGGCCCACCGACCGCTCCGGTAACGTTGTCTACTTTTGTATCCGGTTTGTTGGACGTCGGAGATGTGTTGAATGGTCTGGAAGAAAATCCTTTTCTGCGGAAACGATAACTCGCAGAACCGTGAAAATCATTGGTTCCCGATGGAGTTATCGCATTCATTATCAAACCGGGCGTATTTCCAAACTCCGCTGAAAAACCGTTTGTTACTAATTGTACTTCGGAGACAAAAACTTCCGAGATAGGCATCAGTCTGATCCCCGCTCGATCAGCTTGCGTGTTTGCATTTCCATCAAGCTGGTAGTTTGTTCGTCGTGCATATCCGTTTGCGTTGATTCGCGGTACGCCAAATTCAGAGTTTGGACGACCTGTAACATTTGCCTGCAACAAGGCATAGTTATAAGGGTTTCGAGCAACAAGCGGAAGATTCTGAACTTCGCGTGCATCCATAACCCGACCGACATCAATTTTGCCGGGATCAACAATAGGAGCATCCGCGGTGATATTTACAACCTCAGAAATCCCGCCTGCTTCCAGGCTCGCGTTTACCGTTGCGATTTGTCCGGTAGTTAATATGATCCCATCACGCACGAGCTTTTTGAAGTTTGGCACTTCGACCGTTACCTGATATTTACCGAGGGGGAGCAACGGTAATCTGTAAATTCCGCCTTGATCGGTCGTAGTTGTTCTTTCGCTTCCGGTCCCGATATTTCGAGCCTTAACCGCGGCATTTGGAACAGCGGCGCCGAGGGAATCCGTTACAGTTCCTTCTATTTGTGCGTTAAGTGCCTGCGATTGCGCGGCGACCTGAAACGAAGCAATTGAAAAAACCACAGCAAGCATGACCAATTTGGGTAAAAATCTTGAAAACCTTGTTAAGTTTCTCATATGGGGAAATCTCCTTAGTGATACCGTTTCTGACTTCTTATGTTTGAAAATTTGATCCGAGAACCGTTTCGCAAAATACGAAACAATATATAAACACCGTATTTTCTATCTCAAAAAGAAAAAACAATTGAGATTGAATAAGATCGGTTATTGGAAGATTTTGTGAATTTAATTCTACCACTAATATTACGGGAAAGTGCGTTAAAAGTTTTGATTTGGTGAGATATTTTTTTTGACCATACAAAAATTATGAAACCAGGTTTCGATGGAGTGTATTAGGAAAACGACTATCGAACTCAAACTGAGAGTTTTTTGCCACAGTATTTGCAGCAAACCGCGTCCGCGTCGTGACCTTCCTGATTACAGTTTTGGCAATGCAAAGTAGGACTCCCGCTTACGGCTTTTGATAGTTCAACGGTGACGATCCCTGTAGGTACTGCAATAATTCCATACCCAAGAATCATGACGATCGACGCAAAAAACTGACCGAGCGGCGTTTGCGGAGATACATCGCCGTAACCAACAGTTGTCATTGTGACGACGGCCCAATATATAGCTGTAGGAATATTTGCAAAACCATTTTTCTCGCCTTCAATAACGTACATTATCGAACCGATAACGGTTACAAGCGAAACCACCGCCAGAAGAAATACACCGATCTTACGAGAGCTCGCTACAAGTGCTCTCCTCAATAGTTGGGCCTCGGTAATATATTCCGAAAGTTTCAAAACGCGGAATACTCTTAAGAGCCGTAGGATTCGAATCGTAAGAAGATAGTGCAAGCCCGGTATAAATAGACTTAGGTAAGTAGGGATTATTGCGAGAAAATCGACGATCCCAAAAAAACTAAACGCGTATCGCAAAGGCTTTTTGACGCTAACGAGACGCAATATATATTCGATCGTAAAAAGTATCGTAAATAACCATTCAATGGCGTTGAAAAATTCGCCGTAAGTGTCGCCATAGCGTTTGACGCTCTCGAGCACGACCGTGATGACGCTAAAGATGATGGCCCACATCAAGACGACATCGAACGCCTTTCCGGTATTCGTCTCGGCCTCGAAAATTATTTGATGGAGCTTTCGCCTCCATTTTGTGTCTGGAATTTCTTGAGCCCTTGGGTTCATTTCCGTCTATTAAATCAGAATTTTCTGCGAAACAAAAAACTAAGTTCGGTGAAATTTCCGTTCTATATCTTTCATCGAAAGGCGAAGAATTACTGGGCGCCCATGGGGACAAGTAGTTGGCGACGATGTTGTCAAAAGTTTATCGATCATCCACCGCATTTTTTCGGGAGATAGTTTCATATTGATTTTTACGGCAGCTTTGCACGCCATTGATGCTGCGATGTCATCCCGAAGGGTTGCCTTTGCGTTTCCTTTTTTATCTTTTTCGACCGTCTCAAGAATTTCCGAGAAAAGATTTTTCGCTTCGTTGGCGGGTAAATCGGTTGGCACTGATTTTATCGCGATAGTCCGGCCGGAAAGTTTCATTAAACCGAACCCCGCAAACTCTAGTTCCTCCCGAACCTCTTCAAATGCCGTTGTTTGCGCAGGAGAGAGATCAATAGTTTCCGGTATGAGTAAATTTTGCGATTCAATGTTTCGCGTTGTTTCTTTTTGGCGAAACTTATCAAAAAGAATCCGTTCGTGAGCAACGTGCTGATCGATCAACAGCAGTCCTTCATCGTCAACGGCAATAATAAAGCTCTCATGCAGTTGGGCAAGGGGCTGGATCTTCGACGCAGAAATCTCATCTACCTCGATTGCATTGGGTATGGCATACGCCGAATCTACCGGCGGGAGCGCTATTTCTTCAAATCGCGATCGGCTATTAGTCAGACTGTTTTTCTCAGTTTTCCGGATCTCGACGCTGCTGTCATGGAGATTCGAAGCGGTCTTCAACCCAACAGGCATTTCACCTTGGTCAGGCGGTGACACATCGTTTTGGCTTCGATCAAGCGCCAGCGATTCAAAATCATTCGAGGTCGCGGGTATCGAAAAGTCCATATTGTTTTGGTTCGTTTCATTTTTCTCGGGAATTTCCATTTTCACTTGAGGAGTTTCTGAAGGTGACCCATCGCCTTGTGAGGTTGCTGAGGCGGCTCTGGAGATCGTACCAACTGTCGCAGTAAATTCGGCGGTTTCGGTTTCGCGTTCCTTTAAGATCCCGGCATTTTGAAGCGATTCCCTTATCGCCGCCGAGATTACGTCTTTCACAGCTTCGGCACGACGAAAGCGAACCTCAGTTTTCGCCGGGTGAACGTTAACGTCAATTTCTTCAAAAGGAATTTCCAAAAACAAAAACGCAACGGGATAAACTCCGTGGGGCAAGACGGAACGGAACCCTTCGAGTAATCCGCCCGCGACTATTTTGTCTTTTACATAACGCCCGTTGATGAAAAAATACTGTGAATCACGTGTAGTTCGGCGGGTCCGCGGAGCGGAGATAAAACCCGAAACGTTTGCGACGAATTCACGCCCTCCTTTCACCGGGAGCAGGCTCTCAATCATTTCGTTTCCGAAAAGTTGGAATGCTCTTTCGCGCAATGTTTTGGCCGGTGCAATACGAAATATTTCTCGACCGTTGCTAGTCAGAGTAAAAGCAATTTTCGGATTGGCTAAGGCGTAATGAGTGACATTGTTAGTTATGTGAAAATTTTCAGTTGCGTGCGATCGCATAAATTTGCGCCGCGCCGGAGTATTAAAAAAGAGATCGCGAACGGTTATCGTTGTACCCGTCGGACGCCCGGTTTCTTTTACATCGACAAGTCTTCCACCTTCGACGAAAACCCTTGAGGCAACGCTGTCATCGGTGAATTTTGTGACCAATTCTACCTTTGCGACCGATGCGATCGAAGCCAAGGCTTCGCCGCGAAAACCAAGAGTTTCGATTTTCGCCAGATCCCCCAACTCGGCAATTTTCGATGTCGCGTGGCGTTCGAATGCGAGAATCGCGTCATCCCTGACCATCCCGCAGCCGTCATCCGTGACCCGCACCAAACGTCTTCCGCCAAGCTCGATCTCGACTTTGATACGTTTCGCGCCTGCATCGAGCGAGTTTTCGACGAGTTCTTTAACCACGGACGCCGGACGTTCGACGACCTCGCCAGCCGCGATTTGATTCGCCAAATTTTCGGGAAGTATCTTGATTATGTTCATAGAGAAACCAGAATCTGTTGCGCTGCTCAAGTTTTTTTTGTGTATGGCATATAATTCTAACAGAAAGCGCGGGAATAGTTTACATGCGGATATCAGACATAAAATCCGTTATTGTGAAATTGATAAATCATATGGATGAATTAAAAGCCGAAATCATAAAATTGGAAGAAGTCACGTCCGAATTGGATCCATCGGAATCCCTACGAAAAGAATACGGCAAGCAGATCTATGCCTATTCCGAAGAATTTTTAGGTAGATTGAACGAGGCCGGGACGTACTCAACGAAACTCGTCAATAACGATTCGTTTCTGATGAATGGCGAAAAAGAATCGTTGGAGCAGCTTATCGAAATCTATTCGGAGCAGGTTGCCGAAACAGGTATCCGACCTGCATCGGGAGGCCATCTCGGATTCATTCCCGGCGGCGGTTTGTATGCTTCGGCGCTTGCAGATTTTTTAGTAGATATTACCAATGAATATGCGGGGATAAGATTTAGTTCGCCCGGCGGCGTTGCTATGGAAGACGCATTGATCGATTGGCTGAAATCGATTTTTCGGTTTCCAAAAAGCGCCGTTGGAAATTTGGCTTCAGGGGGATCGATCGCGACCATGACCGCATTCACTGCTGCGCGAGATCGCCATAAAATAAAAGCAGAAAGGATAAAATCGAGCGTAGTTTATCTGAGCAGGCAGGTTCATCATTGCGTAAACAAAGCGCTAAGGATCATCGGACTGGAAGACCTCGTAATCCGCTATGTCAGTCTCGATGGAAATCATCGAGTCATCGCCGAAAAACTCAATTCGCAAATTGAGATGGACAAGCGAGAAGGACTCAATCCTTTTATGGTCGTCGCATCTGCGGGAACGACCGATACCGGCGCGATCGATCCGCTCGCAGCAATTGGCGCAATCGCGAGCGCAAACGAAATGTGGTACCACATCGATGCCGCGTATGGCGGGTTCTTCATTTTGTGCGAAGAGAAAAAGACACTTTTTGATGGAATTGATACGGCCGATTCGCTCGTCGTTGATCCACACAAAGGAATGTTCTTGCCGTTTGGGATCGGTGCCGTTTTGGTAAAGGATGTTGAAGCCGTTTTTCATTCGCATCATTACACAGCAAGTTATATGCAGGATGCGGTTAACGATCAGATGCTGATGAATCCGGCTGATATTTCGCCCGAACTGACAAAACATTTTCGGGGATTTAGAATGTGGCTGCCGCTGAAACTTCATGGGATAAAACCATTTGTGGCGTGTCTCAGGGAAAAACTTCTGCTCACGAAATATTTTAGAAGGCGGCTGGTCGAGATTGGGTTTGAAGTCGGACCCGCACCCGATTTATCGGTTAGTTATTTTTGGTATCCTTCGGAAATCGACGAAAACGATTTTAATCAGAGACTGATGAAGCTCATTCACGAGGATGGGCGAGTCTTCTTGAGCTCCACGATGATCGGTGAACGATTTGTGATCCGAATGGCGATACTATCTTTTCGAACAAAACTAGAGACAATAGATAATGCGATCGATATGATCGATCAGGCTCGTAAAACGCTGGAGAGGCGCGGCGGAAATGCATGAGAAATACGACAAGATCGGGAAGCACTACAATCGAACTCGCAAAGCCGATGCTTTCATTCTCGAGCGTATATTCCATCATTTAGGTCCGAAAAGCTCCGGGGTTTATCTCGACATTGGCTGCGGGACGGGAAATTATACCGCCGGGTTGAGTGAGAAGGGGTTGCGGCTAGTCGGATTGGATCCGTCGCGAAAAATGCTCACTACGGCGAAAAATGCCCACAACAATGTCGAACTGATGATCGGGCGGGCGGAAAAATTACCGCTGAAGAACAACTCCGTTGACGGGGTGGTGGCGACTCTTACGACTCATCATTGGAAAGATTTACCCGGATCCTTTTTAGAAATATCTCGTGTCCTAAAATCGCAGCGGCGTTTTGTCATATTCACGTCGACCCCTGATCAAATGAAGGGATATTGGTTAAATTATTATTTTCCGAGGATGTTGGAGGAGTCGGGGAAGATGATGACGGAAGTAAAACGACTGAAAGATCTTGCGGAGACCAGCGGGTTTGATTTTGTCGAGACCGAGAGGTATTTCGTGCGAAAAGATTTGGAAGATATGTTCCTTTATTCAGGCAAGTTTAGGCAATTGCTTTATCTCGACGAAGATTTCAGAAAGGGAATCTCGTCATTTTCAATCCTCGGGTGCGGCGCTGAAATCGAAGACGGGATTCGAAAATTGGCAGACGACATCGAAACCCGAAGAATTGATGCGGTCGTCCGTGATTACGAAAACGATTTCGGCGATTATGTTTTTTTCGTCGCTCAGAAAAGAAAAGAGGCTAAATGATAAATCTTGAAAAACAGCTGGCGAAGGTCACGGATTATTTTTCACCAAAGATAATCGGTGAAGTTAATGATGTCTTTGTGAAATTAGCAAAAATAAAGGGCGAGAAAGTACCGTGGCATAATCACGAAAACGAAGATGAATTATTTTATATTTTGACCGGGCGGCTTCTTTTTGAGATCGAAGATGAAGAAAGCTTCGTGATGAACCCGGGCGATATGTTTATCGTCAAGAGAGGAATCAATCACCGTGTTTCTTCCGAAGAAGAATGCTCAATAATGTTAATTGAAAACAAAACGACCGCCCACACCGGCGGAGTTGAATCTGAGATCACCAAGACGCTTGAGCAGCAAATGAGCTAATCGGACGTCAAAGAAAAAAAGGAGCGGCCTTTCTTCAGCCGCCCAGGAAGGTGTTCCGGCCAGCTACGCAGAGGTAGATTCCGACTTATCAGTCTTATTTGGCTGCGGCGTCGTTCGCAAATACGGTTTCACTTTGGTGAATCCAGCCGGGAATTTAGCGGTCGCCTCTTCGTCAGAAAGCGATGGAACAATGATGCAATCGTCCCCATCTTTCCAGTTTACCGGAGTTGCGACGCTGTAATTTGCAGTCAACTGAAGCGAATCAATCACTCTCAAAACCTCGTCAAAGTTACGTCCGGTGCTCGCCGGATAAGTAATCGTTAGCTTCACTTTCTTGTCCGGGCCCACTACAAAAACCGAGCGTACAGTAAATGTATCGTCCGCATTTGGGTGGATCATATCGTAGAGATCCGAAACCTTGCGATCTTCGTCTGCGATAACCGGGAAGTTGACGGCGGTTCCTTGTGTTTCTTTGATGTCTTTCAGCCATCCGACATGCGAATCAAGCGGGTCAACGCTCAAACCGATTGCCTTTACGTTACGTTTATCAAACTCGGGTTTTAGTTTCGCGGTGTAACCCAGTTCGGTTGTGCAGACGGGTGTGTAGTCTTTTGGATGCGAAAATAATACGCCCCATCCGTCACCAAGCCATTCATGAAAATTGATAGTCCCTTCTGTTGTTTCTGCAGTAAAATTTGGGGCTTCATCACCTAATCTGATTGTCATTGTTTTTCACTCCTTATTCTTGGGGTTAAGGTCAAAGCCAAAGAAATCTATTTCAAAAGCTCTTTCTGACCGGGTTTGTCGGAAAATACGCAATTGACACGAATCTCCTCGAGCCGCATCAGAAAACAAAATTTTCTATTTAACGATAATACGCCTTATTATTTCAGCGGACAATAATTGTTTGTTGATGGAGATGTTAGTTTTGAGAGATGTCTTCCGATTTTTTTATTCGGACCAGCTGGATTCTCTTGTCTTCTGCTTTGAGTATCTCAACGTCAAGACCGCGGACCACCAATTTTTCCCTGATCTTTGGCACGTATCCGGCATCCGTCGTTATCAAGCCCGCAATGGTTGTGAAATCATCATCTTCGATTTCCATATCAAAAAGGCGTTCAATTTTGCCGATTTCTGTAGAAGCCAAAACGTCGAAATATCCGTCGCCACTTTCTTTGATCTCGACTATTTTTTGGTCTAGATCTTCATCTTCTATTTCCCCGACGATTTCTTCCAGAATATCTTCAACCGTAACAAGCCCGGCAACGCCGCCGTATTCGTCAACAACCATAGCGATTTGGACATGACTTTGCTGCATACTTTTCAGCAGTTCCGAGACCGATTTAGTTTCCGGCACAAAATATGCGGGACGCAAGATCTCTGTGATCGGTCTTCGTTCACGCTCTTCTGCCCAGGCGTTTAGGATATCGCGAACGTATATTACACCTTCGATATTGTCGATATTTTCTTTATAAACAGGAAGACGCGAAAACTTTTGCTCGATCATCAAATCGCGGGCATCTTTGATGGACGAATCGACGGTAAGAGCTACTATTTCCGTGCGCGGCGTCATGATTTCATCGACTTCGGTGTCGCTGAAACTGACCATTTTTTCAATCAGCTCGCGTTCTTCTATTTCGATGATGCCTTCTGCCTCCCCGACTTCGATGAGTGCCTGAATATCATCATCGTCATCTCCGTTTTGTTCGTCGCTATCAGGGGTTACTGTCATCCTTTCTTTTGCCGCCTTTCGTCCCCGAAATGAGGGTTCAAACGGGTCGGCGATAAACGGCAAAATATCGTAGATCGGACGAATAATAGGAAGCATGAAAAGGAGTTTAGCCTCGGGATTGGTCCAGGTAATAAAGCGGGGAATAATCTGCCGAAAAACAGCCGAGAGCACTAATCCAATTGCCAATGAATAGAGAAGCATGCGCCTTGAATCCTGCACAAATCTGTAAACGATAGTTACGACGATTACGGAAAAAACAATCAGTAATATTTGAATGGCGGATGAAAGAGCAAATCGGAAACGCGGGCGATTTTCAGTTACCTCGCTCAGGAATTCGATCGCCCGCGGTTTTCTGTTTTCGCCTTCCGCATCGGCGAAAAGTTTACGAAGACTTACGTCGCTGATCTGCGAGAATGCCATATCAACTGAAGCGAGCGCAGTTAAAGCAAGAAGCAAAATTGACGCAATGGCTATCTCGATTTCCATATAATGATGGCTAAATTGTAAGTCGTAAGTCTTGAATAGTAAATTAATACTGAAGTTTATTTCTTTTTGAGCAAACTCCCGGCATCTTTGTCGAGCGCCCAAATTATCTTGCCCTGGGTTGGCTTTACGTTTTGGGATGGAAACTTATCGGGGTTGCTGTCGCCTTCCAATACTTCCATAAGTGCCTCAGCTTTCGCTTCGCCCGCAACCAAAAACAAGACGGTTGCCGAGTTGTTTATAACTGGAAAGGTTAACGATAGGCGATTGGCATCAAGTTTTTCAACAAAAATCGAAACTGCAATTCTTTTCAATTCGGCGAGAGCATCTGATTGCGGGAATAACGAGGCCGTATGACCGTCGTCTCCCATCCCAAGCAGGAACAGATCAAAACGCGGAAATTGACCTTCTTCAAGTTCAAAATATGTACGAAGAGTTTTCTCATATGCCACGGCGACCCCGGCGGCATCTATAATTTCCGTTCGCCAACGAATAATATTTGCCGGTGGGATTTTGAGTGGCTTAAGCATGTTTTCGTTGACCATCCGAAAATTACTTCGATCCGACATCGGTGACACGTCACGCTCGTCGCCGAAAAAGAAGAAGACTTTCTCCCAGTCGATCCTGCTTTTGAAATCTTCCGAAGCCAAAAGTTGATAAAGATTTTTCGGAGTCGTGCCCCCGGCGAGCGCGACGTTAAAACGCCCTTTGGATTTTATCGATCGCTTGCCAATTGTTATAAACTGCTCAGCCGCGAATTGACTGAGCTGTGATAGATCTTGAAAGACTTTTCGGTTTTTCATTTATTCAATGTCGTTTTTCCAATTCCTTCCATCTTTTTGTAAAAGCTCATCGGATTCGGGCGGTCCCCAGCTTCCCGATTCGTAGTTAGGGAAATTTCTCGCCGGGATCGCATCCCATACGTCGAGCACCGGCGAAACTATTTTCCAACTTGCTTCAACCATATCCGCTCGCTGAAAAAGTGTTGCGTCTCCAACCATACAGTCATACAGGAGGCGCTCGTAGCCCGTCGAAATTTTCTCTTCGAAGTGCTCCGAATAATCAAAATCCATATCCACCGCCCCCATTGTCACGAGCGGTCCTGGAATTTTTGCTCCGAAATGAAGCGTAATTCCTTCATCGGGCTGAATATGAAGAACAATTCGATTCGTTGTCAATTTCTCGATCGATGTATCTCGAAAAAGTACGAATGGTGCCTTCTTAAACTGAATAACGATCGTCGTATGTTTTTTCGGCAGGCGTTTTCCGGTTCGCAAATAAAACGGTACGCCACCCCAACGCCAGTTATCAATCGATAATTTTAGCGCAGAATAGGTCTCCGTGTCAGAATTTTCAGACACATTTTCTTCTGTGCGGTATCCCGGAACATTTTCGCCGTTAATTTTACCCGCCGCATATTGTCCGCGGACCGTTTCATTCAGAACGTTCTCGGGTAAATATGGCGGAATCGCCTGCAATATTTTCGCCTGTTCGTCTCGGACCGCATCTGGCTCAAACGAAACGGGTGGCTCCATAGCAGTCAGTGTTATCAACTGAAATATATGATTCGGAATCATATCACGGAGAGCTCCCGCGCGGTCGTAGTAACCTCCGCGTTTCTCGACACCCAGATCTTCAGCGACCGTTATCTGAACGTGATCGACATAATTCCGGTTCCAGATCGGTTCGAAAATGCTGTTTCCGAAACGAAAGACCAAAATGTTCTGTACGGTCTCTTTGCCGAGATAATGATCTATCCTATAAATTTGGCGTTCGTCGAGAATGTTTAATAGATCGGCGTTCAGTTGTTTCGCGGATTCAAGATCGCGGCCAAATGGTTTTTCAAAAATAAACCTGCGCCAATATTTTTCCGTTTCTTTTCCGAATCCGTTCTTTGTGATCTTTTCGGCGACATTGGCGAAAAGGGAAGGCGGGATCGCAAGATAATAAAAATAGTTTTCCGGGATCGAGTGCGTTTTCGTCACTTCAGCTAAAAGGTTTTTGATGTCCTTAAAAAGCGATTTGTCATCATCAAAATCTCCGCCCGTGTAATAAGTACGCTCCCCAAACCAATTTACCAAATCGGAGTCTATATCTTTCCCTACAAATTCTTTTAGATCGGCCAGAATTTGCTTGCGAAAGGCTTCGCCCGAAAGCTCCTGTCTCCCGACACCGATGACAGCGAAATTTTCCGGCAGAAAACCGTTTTTGGCAAGATAATAAAGTGCGGGAAATAGTTTTCTCTTCGTTAAATCGCCAGTTGCGCCGAAGATTATCATCACACACGGATCCGCGTTTTTCGGGTTGAGTTCGGTCATAAATATTATTGATTGACACCGAGTCTAGCACGAAGCTCTAGTTCTAAACTATTCATTTCTCCCTCGTCGGTTTCATGATCGTATCCGCGGAGGTGCAAAAGACCGTGCAGGATCAATTGTTTTATCTCCGTTTCCAAATCCAGGTTGTTCTCGATCGCCTGCTGAGCTGCTCGATCAACCGAGATAACGATGTCTCCAAGAAAATTTTGATCAGGTTCGAATTCCTCGGCTTTATATGGAAAGGATAGTACATCGGTTGGCATTTCAATGTTGCGGAATTCTTTGTTGAGCTTGGATATCTCCTCATCGGAGACAAGTGCAACTGACACTAAATGCCCTTCACCAATTGCAGGCAAGTCGATAGCATCTTTGAGAAAAGATTTTAGTCGATCGACCGGTACCTTGATTTTCTTTTGGAGATCAATCAGTTCTGACATCAATCGTCATTTTCACGGCTGAAGTTTTGAGAATGAGCTTCATAAGCCCTCACGATCATCTGCACGAGTTTGTGTCTAACAACGTCCTTTTCCGTAAAATAGGTAAATTCAATTCCTTCGACATTCTTTAAGATCCTTTGAGCTTCAATTATTCCGCTGGTCTGGCCGCGAGGAAGGTCGATTTGAGTTTGGTCTCCCGTGACGACCGCTTTTGACCCAAAACCGATCCGTGTCAAGAACATCTTCATCTGTTCGCCCGTAGTGTTTTGCGCCTCGTCAAGAATAATAAACGCATCACTCAGCGTACGACCCCGCATAAATGCCAATGGTGCGATCTCTATTATTCGCTTTTCGAGCATTTTGGTAACGCGCTCGCCGTCGACCAGATCAAAAAGTGCGTCGTAGAGCGGGCGGAGGTATGGATCAACTTTGTCCTGCAAATCTCCCGGAAGAAATCCCAAACGCTCTCCAGCCTCGACCGCCGGACGAGTTAAAATGATTCGCGAAACCTTTTTCTCAAATAATGCCTGTACCGCCAGTGCGACAGCTAAATAGCTCTTTCCGGTTCCTGCCGGACCGATTCCAAAAACGAGATCATAATCCTGGATCGCTTCAATGTATTTGCGCTGATTGGAAGATTTTGGCGAAACCTGTTTTTTACCAGAGGGATTAAAACGCGCCTTCGTGAAATAGTCTTTCAGCGAATAAGCTCGATCCTCAGCAATTTGCTGGAATGCGCTGCGCAATTCTTTATCGGTAAAAGAACTTCCGTCATTAAAGAGTTCTCCAAAATCGAAAAGGATCTGTTTGACTGTTTTTACGTCTTCCGGATCGCCATCGATCGTTAAATCCTGACCGCGGGTGTTGACGCGAACCGCAAGAATTGATTCGAGATACTTAATGTTGGCATCGTGGACGCCGAAAAGGGTTTCTAAAGCACGAGGCGGCAGTTCGATTTTTTTTATTTCGTTCAAAGGCTAAAAAGTAAACTTCTAATATGTAATATATTGTGAGGCTACTAAAACGCCTTGCAAACTGTCAATATGTCGCTTCGATAACCGCTCTACTTGATGGTGAAAATAAAATGAAAATGATGATATTTCGCATGTCGATCGCCTACTTGTCGAGGAAGACGAAATAGCGTTCATGATCCGCGAATTCAACGGGCCGGCTCGTTTGGCCTTTAGGGGGGATTATGATATTCTCACTCCTTTGATTTATACACATTTATCGTGTTTTATTACGAAAGGAGCATATTATAAATGGCTATTGAAGGGACCCAACAAGTCGGAAAAATCGTTCAAATTATCGGCCCGGTTGTTGACGTAGAATTTACAAACAATTATTTACCACCGATCCATCAAGCTTTGCGTGTTACATCGGAAGGATTTGATTCAGAAACTGAAATCGATGTCATTGCGGAAGTACAGCAACATCTTGGTGAAGGACGTGTGCGCGCGGTTTCGATGCTTCCGACGGACGGAATGGTTCGTGGGATGAAAGCTATTGATACCGGCGGTCCGATTACCGTGCCTGTTGGAGAAGCTACCCTTGGGCGGGTTATGAATGTGATCGGCGATTCGGTTGACGAACTGGGACCCGTAAGCTCGGAACAGCGGAATTCGATTCATAGGCATGCGCCGTCGTTTGAAGAACAGGCAACCGAACTCGAAATGTTTGAAACGGGGATCAAGGTTATCGACCTGATTCAACCCTTTAAGCGCGGTGGAAAAATCGGGCTATTTGGCGGCGCCGGAGTTGGCAAAACTGTCTTGATTCAAGAACTCATCACAAATATCGCAACCGAGCACAGCGGTTATTCCGTATTTGCAGGGGTCGGCGAACGAACACGTGAAGGCAACGATCTCCTTCGCGAATTTGTCGAATCAAAAGTAATTAATTACGGTGAGGATTTCCTTCACAACTTCGAAGAAACAGGCGAATTTGATATGGCGAAGGTCGATAAAAGCGCCTTGAAAGACTCAAAAGTAGCATTGATTTACGGGCAAATGACAGAACCGCCGGGCGCCCGACTTCGTGTTGCGCTTTCAGGATTGACGGTTGCTGAGTATTTTCGGGACCAGGGTAACGACGTTCTTTTCTTTGTTGATAATATTTTCCGATTTACGCAAGCCGGCTCCGAAGTGTCTGCGCTTCTTGGACGTATGCCTTCAGCAGTTGGTTATCAACCGACACTCGCTTCAGAAATGGGTGAAATGCAGGAACGAATTACGTCAACAAAAACTGGTGCAATTACATCGATTCAAGCAGTTTATGTACCAGCAGATGACTACACAGATCCCGCTCCCGCAACGACATTTGCCCACCTCGATGCGGTTACCGCTCTTTCAAGGCAGATTGTTGAGCTTGGAATTTATCCGGCAGTTGATCCGCTTTCGTCTAACTCGACAATTTTGACACCAGAAATTGTTGGGGATGAACATTATGATACTGCGCAGCAGGTTAAGAGGATTTTGCAGCGCTACAAAGATTTGCAGGATATTATCGCAATTCTTGGTCTCGATGAATTGAGCGAGGATGATAAGTTAACGGTTTCACGAGCCCGTAAGGTTCAGAGGTTCTTTTCGCAGCCATTCTTTGTTGGTGAGCAGTTTACCGGGATCCCGGGCAAATACGTTAAGGTCGAGGACACGATCAAAGGTTTCCGTGAAATCATCGAAGGCAAATGCGACGAAATGCCGGAGCAGGCATTTTATATGGTTGGAACTATTGAAGAAGCTCGCGAAAAAGCCAAAAATATGGCAGCTTCTGCGTAAAGTCTTGTAACCCTGAGCGTCAGATTATGATCAATTTAGAAATTGTTACCCCGGAGAAAATGGTCGTCAATGAAACAGTTGATACCGTACGGGTGCCGACTGCAAAAGGTGAGATCGGCATCTTAGCAAATCACGCGCCTCTTATCTCTACACTAAGACCCGGTGTTCTAAGTTATTCCAAAGGCGATTCTTCCAATGAAATGGTAGTCTCAGGCGGGTTTATCGAAGTTAGTAAGGACAAAGTTTCGATACTTGCAGATATAGCAGAACGCTCGTCCGAAATTGACGTTGCAAATGCCAGATCCGAGCGCGAGGATGCGACAAAGATTCTTGGATCATGGACGGGGTCGGAAGAGCAATTTGAAGCTGAAATCGAACGTTTGGAAAAAGCTCAGGCTCGTTTGAAACTCACGGCAAAGAATTGATTTCGTTACAAAATTTGAGAGTTAAGGAGAAGGGCGTTTCGCTTTTCTCTTTTTTTATTGGTGCTATAATTTCAAAAACTTTTTAGTTTACATTGCAAAAAGATGATTTTCCACAATTCAGTTACGCCTATAGATCGAGAGCGAATTCGCGAAGCGCTAAAAGATATAAAGAGGTATGGAGATAGATTCCAGACTGAGACTGCGAGGTATATCGAAGAGACGGAAATTGTAATTTTTCTTGATGTTGCTAAAAAAGTGGGCGGATCGGGAAGTGTTCAGCTAAGCAACGCGGCAGAAGCACGCGATGCCGTCAACGCAGGGAATCTTGAAGTGCTCGAGGCAGCGAAATATATTAGATTAAACATCGCCCGCGAAACTATCGACACCGGCGGACAGCGCGGAATTGAAGGAACATTTGTCCATGAAGGAAAACACGCACGCGATTTTGCGTTGATGCTTTCAAGTTTTTCGAAGGGCGACAAGCGAAAAATTTTCAATCCTTCCGCTTTTCAACGCGAATATTCGGCTCACCTGACATCTGCGTTCTATCTGATGCGACGCGGAGGTGAATACAGCGACGAAGGACTTTCTCTCGGAATTCTATATGAGTCTGAAGGAAAACTCCGGGTGAACAAAAAGGGAATTCGTTCACGTCTTAAGAAAAACTACGGCCTTACCCCGAACACTCCCGGCGGATTTCTCAACGAATGTTCGAAACCGAAGATTGGTTCGCCGCGAAAGAAATTTCTTGGAATATTTTAGATGATACTCTCAATCGACACACCGCTAATTGATCTCCATTCTCACGCAATCGCAATCTTATCTAGAGCGATGTCGAAGAATTTAGCGGCGGCGGTCGCGAGCAACGCAGGAAAAACCGATCTTACCAAAGCGAACGTCGAAGACCTTCTCAATTATTTCCCAATGCGCTATGAGGATCGCTCAAATATGATGCCGATCGACGAACTTTATGATGGTCTTGAATCTTCCGTAGAACTATACGTTAGGGTTTCGGGGGGCTTTCGGGTCGGCAAAAATCGGTCCAAAAAAGCGCCGCCGCTTTACATATTTGAAATCACCGGCAGCGATGCAGAGAGAACGCAAAAACCCGTAGTTGTTTGGTGGTTTGTTTCGGGTAAAAGTGCAAATCATATTGTCCGCTATTGGACCGAGCGATTTACACGCGGAACTCGCTTTGTCGCTTATGGAAAGTGGGAATGGGATTCCAGACGAAATACTTTTGCGCTGAAATTGAGCAAGCCGGACGAACTGGAAATTCTCCCGGCCGAAAAGGATTTAGATAATTTCGGTTTGTTTGAAGAAGCTGCCTCCGGCTCTGAAAGCTTTGAAGAGGCGATATATAAGATTCCGAGTATCGATAAAAAGAACGAGGAAGAAAGTATTGAATCAGATCTCGCAACTCCCGAGCTTGCGATGGTTCATGTCGGGAGATGTGTGCCGATCTACCGAAAACTTGGACCTTTTCAAACAAAAAGACTTCGCGAGATCATTTACAGCGTTTTAGACAGCCTTGATAAAAGGACGATCCGGCAAACCCTGCCGAAAGACTTATGCGAACGCCGGTCCTTAATCTCTAGGGGAGATGCCTTGTCGGAAATTCATTTTCCTCCTGATAATTCAAGTCTTATCGAATACGCTGCTTTTCGAAGCAACGCTCAAAGGCGGCTCATTTTCGAGGAGTTTTTTCTTGTTTCTTTCGCACTTCAGTACCGTCGAGGTGAGCGAATTGAGGAACCAAAAGGCGCAAAAATCCGAATTACTCAAGCGGTTCAAAAACGGATCAAGAAATTGTTGCCGTTTGAGCTTACTGGTGCGCAATCTCGGGTGATTGAAAGTGTTCTCGATGATATGGCTTCGGATTCTCCGATGAATAGACTTGTTCAGGGCGATGTTGGAAGCGGAAAAACTATTATCGCGTTTCTGGCAATGTTTGCAGCAATGGAAAACGGCTATCAAGCCGCGCTAATGGCACCGACAGAAATTCTCGCCGACCAGCATGCGAGAAATGCAAAGATTCTATTTGAATCGACACCGTATTCAGTGGGATTGCTGGTCGGAAGCTTGAAAGCCGCACAAAAAAGAAAGGTTCAATCTGACATAAAAGAGGGGAATATTAATGCCATCATAGGCACCCACGCGGTGATTCAAGATGCCGTTGAGTTTGAAAAACTTGGTTTGGCAGTAATTGATGAGCAGCATCGTTTTGGTGTCTTACAAAGAGCCCAACTCAAAGAAAGCGGTTATAACCCTGATATTTTGGTTATGACTGCGACACCGATACCTCGTTCGCTTGCGATGACAGTTTATGGAGATCTTGATGTGTCGGTAATTGATGAACTGCCGCCGGGGCGAACTCCCGTAAAAACAGTCGTCGTCGGAGAAGATCAGCGGAAAGGGGTTTACAAAGGAATCGAACGGGAGATTGATCTGGGACGTCAGGCCTATATTGTTTACCCATTGATTCAAGAGTCCGAAAAAATGGACCTAAAAGCTGCGACAAAGATGTTTGAAGAACTCCGGGATAAGGTTTTTCCGCAGCTCCAGATCGGGCTGCTGCACGGCAAAATGAAAAGCGACGAAAAAGAGGAAGTAATGGCCAAATTTGTTTGCGGGAATATAGACGTGCTGGTTTCCACCACGGTGATCGAGGTAGGTGTAGATGTTCCCAATGCGTCATTGATGATCATCGAACACGCGGAGAGATTTGGGCTTTCACAGTTACATCAGTTGCGCGGCCGGGTTGGTCGCGGTGCGGAAAAATCTTTTTGCGTACTGTTGACCGGAGACAAGAAAACCGAAGTTGCAAAAGAACGGCTTGGAATTATGGAGAAGACTTCCGACGGATTTGTGATTGCCGAAAAGGATCTGGAAATCCGCGGTCAAGGAGATATTCTCGGGACGAGACAATCGGGGATTCAGACTTTTAAGATTGGAAACATCATTAGGGATCTTGAGATTTTGGAAATCGCGAAGCACGAGGCAGAAAGTTTTATCAGTGATAAGTCCTCGGAAGAGACTGACAGCCTAATTGAGATGATACGGTCTGATCCTCGATTTCAACTGGCGGGAATAGGTTGAAATTAAGAATTTTGAACTGTGGATAAAAAAAATTTGAACTTTAGGTCGCATATATTCTATATTTGACTTATGCGCTTTTTGCTTTTTCATCTGCGAATTGGAAAAGTTAATCATATTTTGGAATTGGGATAACGATTCCTCCCATCATAGTCTGTCATTCCTAAAACTTGCTTGATTTCGCATTCCGTAGGGGAAGATATCGTCAAGTATCTTGATACAACAGAACGAGGGAAGGAAAATGGAAGACCGACAACACGCAACAGCAAGAGCAAAACCTCGAAGGAACGAAAACTCCTCGGATGAACAAGGTGATATACCGCAACGAAGGCAACACAATAGCGCGGATACCAAAAAACACGCTTCGGCTCGCAACACGCACGGCGGGCGGAGAAACCCCGGCTCGAGAGGCGGCAAAGATTTTGATTCGAACAAGCGATTTAATCCAAAAGATAAAAAGAAATCGAGCTGGGAAAAAGAGGTACCGCCGGCACGGATAGTGTCGGATATGCAGGTTACTGATGGAAAGCACCGCGGCGAGTATTTACAAAGCTCGGCATCGCCAAAAATCAAACTGACGGCGAGAAGACTCAGAGAAATACTGTTTCGCATACTTCATCGGCAAGTAAGAGCAGGAAGATTTTTGGATCTTTGCGCGGGCCCAGGAACGATAGGGATCGAGGCAATTTCACGCGGCGCACTAATAGGAACGTTTGTCGAACGTTCTGCAAGAATGTGTAGCTTTATAAGGAAGAATCTCAAGAACTTGAGCATTAAGGAAGGACATGGCGAAGTTTTCGAAATGGAGGTTGAACCGTTCTTAAAAGATTTGTCCAAACGCCGAAGATTCTGGGATATCGTCTATTACGATCCGCCATATAACGCTGATTATGATGTCGCATTAAAGTTTTTTGAGAAGGGAGCCGTGATAGAGCCCGGTGGAACATTGGTCATCGAACACCACTCGGAGATGTTTTTTCCCGAAGAGATTGGGGTATTGAAACGCTGGAAAGTCGTCGTTGAAGGCGATACCGCATTAACCTTTTACAACCGCAACGCATAATGAGAATCATCGCCGGTTCATACGGCGGAAGGGTTATCAAGAGCCCTTCTGACCTTAAGACCCGGCCGACATCCGACCGCCTGAGAGAAACACTCTTTAACATTTTGTCGTCAAGGATCGATGAGCAAACAAGATTTCTGGATTTGTGCGCCGGAACAGGAGCGGTCGGGATTGAGGCACTTTCCCGCGGTTTGGCATTCGCAACGTTTGTGGACAAGTCCCGCCGATCGTGCGCGCTGATCGAAGAAAACCTTGATTCCTTGGGTGTTCCGGAAGAACAGACTGAAATCTACTGCGATTCTGCTGAAAAATATTTGGTTCTTAACCCTGATAAATGTTGGGAAATTATTTTTTTTGACCCTCCCTATGACGGCGAGTATGAGAGCGTGCTAAAAAGTTTTGGGAATATATCGTCAAAAAATCTGGATAGGAATGGGATACTCGTTGTCGAACATCGCACAAAGCAGATGCTTCCGGATTTGATCGGCGAAATCCGCCGTTGGCGTTTAGTCAAACAGGGTGATAGCTCTCTGAGTTTTTATGAAAAGGTTTGATAAAAGTGTAAGTGAAACCCGCCTTAGAAGATTTTCTAATAAGAAACTACAATTGAGCGGATGAAAATCTTGGTTTGGCTGATTCTCTGTCTGATTTGGGGAACAACCTGGTTATTCATAAAAATTGGGTTGGAAGAGATACCGCCGCTCACGTTTGCCTCCATTCGATTCATTCTCGCTGTTACTATTATTGGCGCGATCATCGCTTTGCGTGGGATCAAATTACCGAATACAAGAGCTCATTGGAAACTTCTCATGGTAACCGGAGTTTTACAGTTTTCGGTTAACTACAGTCTCGTATTTTGGAGCGAACTCTATATTCCTTCAGGACTTGCCGCCGTTTTGCAGGCAACGATTCCGGTTTTTGGACTGGTTTTGGCGTGGATCTATCTTCCGGCAGAACGAATAACCTGGCTTAAGTTCTTCGCTTTGATCGTTGGGATATCGGGAGTCGCAGTGATTTTCGTTGAGCAGCTCTATCTTAAAAGTTTTTGGGCTTTTGCTGCGAGTGTCGGAATTGTCATAGGAGCCTATGCCGCCGCGCACGCTTCGATCCTAACAAAAGCAAAAGGTTCTGAAATTCACCCGGCAAGTCTTGTTTTTGGGCAGATGATTTGCGGCGTTATGCCGGTAATTATTTTTGCATTGCTTAAAGAAGGGAACCCTCTCAAACATAATTACACATGGTCGGCGATTATCAGTATATTGTACCTGACAATTTTCGGAACCATCGCCGCATTTTGGCTTTACTACTGGCTTTTGAGTAAAATCGAATCGACCAAGGCGATGACGATCGCTTTGGTAACACCATTGATCGCAGTTGTTTTTGGATCCATATTTCTTGGAGAAAAACTTCCGCCTCAAACTTTTTTCGGCGCTCTGCTGATACTCGCAAGCGTCGGATTGATAGTTTTCCGAAAGAAATTGAGGATTGTGTAAAATGCAATTTAGTTTTGTAACCGCGGGCGAATCACATGGGAAAGCACTCGTTGCAATAATCGAGGGGCTTCCGGCCGGGCTGGCTATCAACACGGATAAAATTAATCACGAGCTTTGGCGGCGGCAGCAGGGTTACGGACGCGGCGGTCGTATGAAGATCGAACAAGACGAGATAGAAATATTGTCTGGTGTTAGACATGGAAAGACGCTTGGATCGCCGATCTCGTTGATCATAACGAACCGAGATTTTGTTCACTGGGAAGACGTGATGTCGAGCGAGAAGCTTGAAACTCAACCCAAAAATCCCCGGGTTGTAAAACGACCGAGACCCGGTCACGCAGATTTGGCCGGCGGGCAAAAGTTTCAAACGCGAGACCTCCGAGACGTTCTTGAACGCGCTTCTGCTCGCGAAACCGCGGCCCGGGTTGCTTGCGGTGCTTTTGCCAGACAACTTTTGGAGAATTTCGGTATAGAAATTAAGAGCCACGTAATAAAGCTTGGAAGTGTTCCAGAAACACCGCTTATAAAAAATTGGAACGAAGTTGCGGCGATTCCAAAAGCGTCTCCGCTGAATTGCGCCGATGAAAAAATTCAGGAAGAAATGATCTCTTTGATAGATCAAGCTAAGGATAATGGCGACACGCTTGGCGGAATCTTTGAGGTGATCGCAAAAAATGTGCCGGTAGGTTTAGGCGCCCATACGTCATGGAGAGATAAACTCGATGGAAGAATTGCGCGTGCAATAATGTCGATTCAAGCGGTTAAGGCTGTCGAAATCGGAAACGGTGTGGAAAATTCCGGGCTTTTCGGTTCAAAGGTCCATGATGAAATAGAGTATACGGACGGCGCGTACAAACGGGTTGGAAATCGGGCGGGTGGTCTCGAAGGGGGAATAACAAACGGGGAGGAACTTCGTGTCAGAGGATATAAAAAACCAATCTCAACATTGCGAAAGCCGCTTCGGTCCGTCGATATAGATTCGAAAGAAGAGGATCTGGCGGCATTTGAACGTTCGGATATTACCGCGGTTCCGGCTGCAGGAGTTATCGGCGAGGCTATGCTGGCGATTGTTTTGGCAAACTCAATGCGTGAAAAATTTGGTGGTGACAGCTTGGAGGAGATGAAGCGAAATTTCGATTCCTACATGGCAAGCGTCGCGAAATACTGATAATTAAGGCAAGATGTTTTTCGCACGAAGTGTGCAAACTCGCCCTTTGTGATCGGCGAATCCGGGTGAAATTTCTTATCCTTTAATCCAAAAGCAAGCTTGTAATTTTCCGTTTGGAAATTGTAATCAACTGTTGCTTTTACTATTCTATCCTCAATGAGCGGCGCAAATCTTACACTTCCTTCGTTTGCGAAGATAAATTGGTTTCTACGTGTAGTCGGGAAGCGGGAAGACGGTTATCACGAATTGTGTACGGCGTTTCAGACGGTTTCTTTGTTCGACACGATATCGTTCAGCGATTCCGAAGAGATTTCTCTTACCTGCGATGATCCTCAGATTCCCTTATCCGATGCGAATTTGATCATCAAATCTGCCCGCGCTCTTACCTCGCGCTTTGGATTAAAAAAGGGGGCGTCTATTCATCTGGAAAAGCGAATTCCTTTTCCGGGCGGGCTCGGCGGCGGTTCTTCAAATGCCGCAATCACTTTGCTTGGACTTTCGTGCTTGTGGAACCTGAGGGTTAGTGGTGCGGAGCTTGCGGAAATCGGCTCCTCAATTGGTGCCGATGTACCGTTTTTTTTAACCGGGGGAACGGCGCTGGGAACCGGAAGCGGGACTCAAATTTCACCAAGCCGAGAGATTGAAGAAAAGTACATCGCGATCATTACACCAAAGGTCCAAATAAAGACCGCAAAAGCCTTTTCTGAATTGCAAAGGTCACGCTTGACAAAAAACGGTGTAAAAAGTATTCTTCAAATTTGCTGTGACGACGCGGAAAGGCTTGAATCAGGGCAGTTAAAGTATTTTAACGATTTTGAAAACACGATTTTTAAGTCGCATCCGGAAGTAAGAATGGTAAAGAAACAGCTTCTGGATCTGGGTGCGAGTAAGGCGCTTCTTTCCGGAAGCGGGGCGAGTGTTTTTGGTGTGTTTGACAATGATGACGATAGACAGGTAGCGTTGGAATCTTTTGAAGATAAAGATAAGTGCAATAAATACGCTGTTAAAACGATTTCTCGGCGAGAATATCACAAGTATTTGGAGCCGTGTAAACATTTGCTTTTAGGGTAATTTCCGAAGTTTTATTGGGGCGTCGCCAAGTGGTAAGGCACCGGTTTTTGGTATCGGCATTCGTAGGTTCGAATCCTTCCGCCCCAGCTTTTTATTTATGACGGGCAACTTGCTATTTGCCGGAGTTGCTCGTCATTAGTTTGTTTTTGGATCAATGAGCGTCACAGGAAACATTAAGATCTTCTCCGGTAATGCGCATCGTGAGTTAGCCAATCAGATTTGTAAGAATCTGAGCTGTGATCTCGTCATGGCTTCGACCTATCGTTTTGCTGTCGGGGATTTTTATTTTCATATCATGTATAATG
>JBBKXN010000138.1:0-4511 GCA_037969475.1 Pyrinomonadaceae bacterium
GGTTAAACTTATCGGCTTTCGGCTTGAATTTCTCAGTCGATAAAACAAGACCGCCCTGCGCAAAATTCCCTGCGAGCCCCGCAAAAAGAGCAACGGCGACGATCGGAATTACTATTATCGCTAAATATTTCAAGGCTTCAATAAAGATAAGATGGACTTCAATTGACGTGAAGCCAGCCGGATTTGTGATTTTGTGAGATAGGTTTTGAAAATAGAGGCCAAAATGAATAAACAGGTCTTTTCCAAAAATGCTCGACGCAAAAACAGCAGTTATTAGCGCGAGAGCGGTGGGAAATTCCGCGCCGCGGGCTATTTGACCTTTCTTTCTAGCGTCCTCACGGCGCTTGGGAGTCGGCTTTTCAGTTTTGTCATGTTTATCCGACATTTTTACATTGCCCCCAAAACGTTGTTCAAACCATGAAATATGTTACTCAAGACATCACGAAACGCATTTGGCATAAACAATATCGTAGCGCCAATAAGCCATAAACCAACGGCGATCTTGATTGGAAAACCAAGAATGAACACCTGAAACTGCGGCGCGGTCCGGCCAAAAAACTCGAGAGCGAGTTCAACCGCAAGTAAAACGATAAGTGCCGGTGCTGCCAGCGATACACCGACAACCAAAGCATTTGCCGAAAGCCGCAAGAATATTTCAAGCAGCTCCGGCGAAAACACAAACGATCCCGGTGCCGTGGTCGAAAAGCTCTTTACCGTCGCGGCAAGAAACCAATGATGGCCGTTCGCGCCGAGAAGAACCATCAATCCAAGCATTTGAGCGACCGTTCCGAGCGCTGTTGTATGCGCACGCGTCGAAGGATCGATCGTTCCGGCAAGCGCAAAGCCCATCTGCGAACCGACCAGATATGCAGCTATTTCGAACCCGGCAAAGACAAGTTTTCCAACAAATCCCATCACCATTCCGATCAGCAGCTCTCCGATCAATATCAAGGAAAATGCATAGATCTCATCGGGAGGCGTCGGGATCTTTGACGTAATTATTGGCGTAAGCACTAATGTGAGAGCAAAGGCCAGGATCACTCTTACTTTCGTCGTCGCGGCGTTATGCGACCAAAATGGCGCAAACGTAACGATACCGCCAACCCGCGCAAGAACGACGAGAAAGACGAGCAAAGGATGCAATGGAATCTCAAATGTTTCCATAAATTGGAGCGCAGGCTGCTAGCCTGAAATCGTCCGAAAGGACGCAAAAGCGAACCTGTTCATTCCAACTCATTCGGATTCGAGCGCTTGTTCGCGCTGTCGCGCTCATGCAGGCTGGCAGCTTGCGCTCCCAGGATTCTTCACTTGATAAACGGCGTAAAATCACTCAAGATATGGTCGGTAAATGTTACAAGGATCCTTAATAACCACGGAAAGGTCACGAGAAAAACTACAAAAACAGCAACAACACGAGGGGCGAATGAAAAGGTCTGATCCTGGATAGATGTCAGAGTTTGGATCAAACTGACGATCACACCAATGATCACAGCAGTCGCGAGCATCGGCAAGACGATCCACATCAGCGTCTCAAGGGCGCTTTGAATTAAACTTGTAACTTGAGCATCCGTCATATTTTCGTCACATCACGCTTTTGACAAGTGAACTTACGATCAAATACCAACCGTCAACCATTACGAACAAGAGTATTTTAAGAGGCATCGAAACGATGACAGGCGGCAGCTGCATCATTCCCATCGAGAGCAAAACGCTCGAAACCGCCAGATCAATAACTAAAAATGGGAGAAACAGCACGAACCCGATTTGAAAAGCTGTTTTCAGCTCCGAGATCATAAATGCCGGGATCAGTGCGGTTGTTGGAACATCGTTTGCCGTTGCCGGGCGTGTACTTTTTGAAAGGCGCAGGAATAAAGCCAAATCCTTTTCACGTGTATGCTTAAACATGTATGCGCGTAAAGGCACCAAACCTCTTTCCAGCGCTTCTGTTTGAGAAATTTCGCCTTCGGACATCGGCAGATAGGCATCGTTGTAAACCTGTGTCAGCGTCGGGCTCATAACAAAGAACGTGATAAACATCGAAAGACCGAGAAGAACTTGATTGTTGGGAGTTTCCTGCGTTCCGAGCGCTTGGCGCAAAAAGTGAAAGACGACGATAAGCCGCGTAAAACAGGTCATTGAAATCAACACTGCCGGGATAAAGCTGAGAAGCGTCAGTAAAACAATGATCTGGAGCGGCATTGAGCTGGCGACGGTTTCTTCGGCCTTTATGGTCTTTTCCGGTGGGTTCGGTGCATTCACCTGCGCCTGCAAAACAACCGGCGCGGCGAAAGTAAGAATAACGAGAAACGAAAGCTTAAGAATCAGCTTCCTCATATTCGCTTTCCTCCGTTATCGTTCCAAACAGGTAATCGATTTTGCGCTGTTTGTAATTCTTTCCCGAAATTAAGATTTTCTTCAGCAAGCAGATCAGAAACGGATTTCCTTTCATTTTTTGCGTCAGGCATAGCTTCGAGGAATTCATCCGCCAAAAGGGTGAAAGATTGCGGCGTTGAACCGATCAGTAAAACCCGTTCTCCAAATCGAACGACCGAAAGTGTCTGACCATTCGCAACGGAGATCGAGGATGATATCTTCAGCTCAGGGGCCGCGGCAGAATTGTCGTTTCGTACTCCAAACAACCCGTATTTCCTAACGCCCCAGGCTCCAAAAAAAAGGAGCCCGACAATCAAAAGCATAGATCCGAGTGTCTTGATCAGCAAACTTCCTGAAGTTGGTTCGGAAGTTTGCACCGACTCTTCAGTTTGCATAAACGGCAGCCGGTCATCTTCGGTCATCAGCTCGTTCTTCTGAACCGGCACCTGATTAGGATCCGGCGGTTCTTGAGATAGACCGATTGAAAATGCCGCGAAAATTATAAATAACGCAGTTATTGTTTTTTGAATGGATTTTGATCTCATTAATTTTTACGCTTTATGATCTCGTTTATCCGTACTCCGGCGCGATCTTCTATTACGATTATCTCGCCTGCAAAAAGAGTTCGGTTGCCAGCGCGGACATCAACGCCTTCGCCGGTCGAACGCGTAAGTCTGATAACACTCGATTCGTCGAGCTTTAGGATTTCGCGAATTTTTAATTGCGTTGAGCCGAGTTCGATGGATAGGGGTAGTCGAATATCCATGAAATCGCGCCACGATTCGATGATTTTCTCGTTTTCGGTATTCATTTAATTTAGAGCTGAACTATGAAATCTGTTATGTAGATCGCATGTATCTCGGGTTCGTCAACCGCGGCCTGAGCCGCCCTGAGAAGATCTTTGCGGATCTTAGCCTTACCTTCAGTCGACAAGATTTCACTCGAATCCTTGTCAGAAAGGATTGCGAGCATCGCATTGCGAACGCGCGTAATGAAGAGCGGGTTTGCCTCTTCAGGCTTACCTTCGGAGGCGATCCCAAGGCTCACGGTCATGCGTAAGTATCTCGCTTGTTCGGTGTCTGCAAGGTTTACGATAAAAGGCTGCAATTCAATAATTTGGGTCACGTCATCGTCTTCCGGAAGCGCTGATTTCAACGAATTGCCGGTTTTTGATGATGTATTTGAGTCTTCTTCGCCATCAACTCCAGTTTCCCCATTCCTCGCCTTTGATCTCTTTTCTTTTGCTGAGCTGTCATCCGTCTCGGCGGCCGGGCCCTTCAAAAAGAAATAGCCGGCACCTCCCCCGCCCCCGAGCAATATGACGACGGCGAGAACGATGATGATCAGCTTTTTCCTGCTTTTTTCCTCTACCGGGTTGCTTAGCGCGTCGTCCCCGGTAATGTCTAATGCTTGTTCTGCCATAAAATCCTCCGTTTGGGATATAGTGCGAACGTCGTGCCAGAATTGAAACACAGTATTTTATTGAGTTTTGAATGGCCGATATCGAATGTAATTCTGATTTTCGACTTAATTTTGACTACCTGCGTCAAGGAACCGACACGTACATTTTAGATTTGGGATCATTGCGAGTTGGCAGAAATTTTAGACGAAAAAAATTCGCGCGAACAAAAAGCCCGCGCGAATTTTGAAAAACGGAAGTTGTTGGTTGAATCAGTCCTGGCGCACCACTTTACCGGATTCAAGCTGATAGACTGCGCGAATTATTGTTAACTTTCCTTCTTCAACCGCCTTTTTGATAATCGGACTGTTCTTTACAACGTCTTTTGAACTTTGAACAACATTTTGTTCTACACATGCATTGTTCATCTTTCCGCCGAGCGGACAGGCGGTCGTTCCGTCAAGAGCCGGCGCTATCCTATTGACGATCGCAGACAAATTTCTGGTCGGCATTTCTTCGTTCGAAACCGCAGCCGCAACAGCTCCGCAGCTTTCATGGCCCAATATTACAAGCACTTTGGAATGCAGATGCTCGACAGCATATTCAATACTTCCAAGCGAAACAAGATCCGCGATATTTCCGGCGGCGCGAACAACGAAAAGCTCGCCTAAGTTTTTATCGAAAACCAATTCCGGCGGCACCCGGCTGTCTGCGCATCCAAGAATAATAACCTCAGGTT
>JBBKXN010000139.1:0-2643 GCA_037969475.1 Pyrinomonadaceae bacterium
TTGCCAAATCGAATACAGCAGCGTTTTCACCTTTGGCTTGACGGATTTAATCCGCCGACGCCTGAAACAAGTTGGTGGAAAAGCGACTATGACGAATACTATGCGGAACTGGTCAAAAGAGATCCGAATTTACCGAAAATGCTTGAGGAAGACCCGAATCTTCAAAAATCGATCAATATCGATGCATGGTTTGATGTACTCGCTTTTCAACCCGCGCAGGCGACGTTTGGTTTAGCTTCCGGAGGAACCACGGGACGCGGATTAGGTTTGGGTTTTGTCGAACTAATTCCCGTTGCGGACTCGGATTACATTTACGCTGCGCTCGCTGAAGAGCTCGGACTTTTTGGCGGTTTGCTGGTAATTTTCGCGCTGCTGATATTTGTCAACGCCGGCGTTCGCACAGCACTTGATGCGCGCGATATGTTTAGCAAGCTTTGTTCGATCGGCCTCGCGGCGTTTATCGGATTTCAGGCGTTGGTCAACATGGGCGGAATAACACGTGCACTGCCGATGACAGGAATCACTCTGCCGTTTGTCAGCCATGGCGGATTCAGTTTGATCACGAGTTTTGTAATGCTCGGAATGTTGATGGCGTTTTCTCATCGAAACATTGTCGATTTTGAAAATGATTCTTCGATTAACGCATGAAAACCCGTTACATTCGTTTGGTATTCTCAATTCAAAGTTCTATTCTGTAAAAAAGGTTTTACGTAAGCTCAGATAAAAATTACGGGGCGTTCAAATTATGGAAAATAATTTTAGCATTGATTCGGCTTCTGTTTCAGATCGGGGACTTAGCAATAAGCGACCGAACAATGAAGATTCCTTTCTTGAATTGAATAAAAAGGGAGTTTTTGCGGTTGCAGACGGCGTGGGCGGCGCACAGGCGGGCGACGTGGCTTCGCAAATGGCCATGGAAATTTTGGGCGAAGCGTTTAATAATGTAAAGCCGAATGAAGATGCGGAAGAGTTGATGAGACTTGCGATCGAACGTGCGAATGCAGCCATATATCAAATGGCGGAAGAATTACCCCAACTTTCGACGATGGCAACCACTATCGTCGCGCTCCATCTTTCGGGAAATATCGGCACGATCGGGCATGTTGGCGATTCGCGGCTTTACAGGCTTGATGAAAGCGGCAATCTCTATCGTGAAACGCTCGACCATTCGGTTGTCGAAGAAGAGGTTCGTGCAGGCCGAATGACGGTTTCGCAGGCGGCGAACCATCCGAGCAGAAACGTGATTTCGCGCGCTTTAGGAGCGGACAGTTCCGTTGAAGTAGAGATGAAAACGATCATGTTTGAACCGAATACTATTTTTTTGGTTTGTTCAGATGGCATAACGCGTCATATTGACGATTTTGAGATTCGGGAATTATTAATGTCGGATGAATCTTCGTCGCAAATTTGTCAAAAAATGAAGGAAATTTGTTACGAGCGCGGGGCGGAAGATAATCTAACTGCTGTTATTGCACGAGTTTCTAGTGTTGTGGAAGGAAACGGCGGAAATTTTGGTCTTGTAGATTCTGAAGAATCTACCATTGCATCTGTCAGACCGTTTGACGCGTCCCCGGCGGAATCATCTAATATTCTCGAGTTGGATGAAGGTGAAGTTCTGACAACTCAGCTTGTAATGCCGGAGTCAGGACAACTCCCGCCGATCGAATTGGACGTTGACCAAGAACCTCAGTTTGATCGGCGACCAGAAATTCCTGAAGAGCAGGGTGCCGGGCGAGAGGAAGATTTTTCGTACGCGGACAGCGACGACTTTGATGGAGAAGATGCGGAGGATCTTTCACCGCCATACCCGCGTGCTGCCGAAGAGGCCGGGCTTTCAGCCTACAAATATCCGGAACTAAAAGAAAATAACTTCTTAAGCAATGTTTTGTTAGGTATTTTTACATTTTTGATCGGCACTGTGATTGGTGCGGGAGCGATTTTTGTGTATATGCAAAACAATGTTCCGGCAGCAGTTCCGGCTGTTCCGCCGGAAAAAACAGAAGATATTTCGTTGTCTTCATTTGAACTGAATCGAAGAAATGTTGATGACAATCCGGCGGAGTATATTATGAAATATGGAACGAATCCCCGGGATGCCGAAGACTTTTTCCTTTTGGGACGGGCGTTGATGTTGACCGGTGATTATTTGGGGGCGAAAAAGGCCTTGACCGAATCACAAAATAAATTGGCTGCAGCAGATGAAGGTAATGCGTTTGTTCTGGCAAACGATATCGCTGCATATCTTTCGATCGTCGAAACGCAAAACGCGCAAAAGGTGTTTGGTGCAGAGATGAAAAAAGGATCGGCGATCGCCGAGTCGGATGCGTCGGAACCGAATACCAACGCGGCGAATTCAAATATTGCAAACAATTGAGCTGCATTTTATGCATTTAATAAAACGAGATGACGATTTGGCCGTCTCGTTTTATGTGTCGGCACGCCGTTTCGCTTCAAATAAAATTATCCCGCATGAAACCGCCAAATTAAGGCTTTCAACTTTATTTTCCATCGGAATCATAAAGCTCTCACCGATTTGAAGGATCTCTTCCCCGCTTAAACCGTGCGCCTCTGAGCCAAAGACCAATAATCTCGGCTTTTTCCAATCAACGCTCTGATAGCTTTGTTCTACATTTACCGCAGCAC
>JBBKXN010000140.1:0-18518 GCA_037969475.1 Pyrinomonadaceae bacterium
GATGTTACTTTAAATGATCGCGCAAAATCGTTCTTTATTGATTACTATGATTGGTCGGGGCTTTCACCGGAGCAAAAAATGCGGCGTCCAAATCAGAAAGTTACGATCAAGGGAACAACCACGATCTCGGTAACCGTCGCCGATTCGGGCAAGCGTCAGCAAATGTTTGGATTGACGGCCCGCTGGCAGAAAGCCGTAACAACAATCGAAAACTCGACCGATTCGTGCGAAGGCGGGTCGAAGTTGCGGATGGAGCAAGAAGGTTGGTTTGTGGATATTTCTCTTTCCGCGGATTCCTGCCAGGTTCCTCGTCCTCCTGAAAGTAGTGGCGGCTGCCGCACAAAGATGTTGTTTAAGGAGATGCAGAATCCTGGATTTTTTGTCGAAGGAACAACGAAGACTTTCCAAAATGGGAAATTGGAATCGACAACTGGCCTTAAAACGACTGCGCTCGCTAAAACCCCCCTGGATCAAGGTCTTTTTGAGATTCCTAAAGATTATTCCGAAGTTGATTCTTTTACAGAGTTGATGAAAAGCAAAAGTGTGATCGATACATCTGTGCAAACGATTTTTGGGGATTCGAAAGGTTCAAAAAATGAAAAGGCTGTAAGAACGATCGCAATCGATTTCTTTTCGGGGAATGCTTCAAAGATCAATCAGGATGAACTCCGCGGCTACATCGCTCAGAAGGTTTCGTCAGCCGGAATGAGCGGTTTCCCAATAAATTCACAAGCGGAAATAACAAGCGGAAAGTTCCCGAATGTGATCGGAGTTGAAATCAAGAAAGTGAAAGAATCAGGCGGAGCAAAGATCGGCGGATTGTTTGGCAAAGTTACGGGAAATAATGATGCCTCCAAACTCGGTGAATCGGAAGCCGAAATTGTGGTTACGATATACGGGAATGATGGAAAAACCGTGGTCGCGACAGCAACAGCAAACGAGAAGGCAAAAGGAACAGGAAACGAGGCAGTAAAAGCTGCGATCGATAAGGTCTTGAGCGGTCTTTTGACGAAAATCAAATAAGAAGAGCCCGCATGGGAATGGAATTGAATTAATTTCTTGTGAATTTGCCGACCGTAAATTTGCAAAAAATAAGGTAATGCTATGAAACATATTTCACCGATTTTTCTGGTCACTCTTTTATGCGCAGTTGTTGTATTCGCTCAACGAAATCCGAATGCGTCATCGCCGCCTCCCCCGGCGAAAGTTGCGGTGGTCGAAAGCACGAATCCGTTGGACCTGTTTTCAAGAAAAGGTTTGCCGGAAGCATACGTTATCGGCGGAGACCGTTCTGATGACTTGGCGAAATGGCTAGCAACCGAAATCTCAAAATATGATGTGGAATCGCTTTCGGTACTGATGGCGGCGTTGCAGAAGACCGGATTTTATATAACTGATAAAAATCAAAAAATTCTTTATAAGCCGACCGCAACGTACGACATGGAGATGTCGTTCTATGATTTTGAGGTCGCGGGGATGCTCAAAGCCTCGGCGACGGGAAAAACCACAGATATCAGAAAGTTGGCAGAAATTCTTTCACAAAATAACAGCCAAATTCCGGCCGACAAACTCGCAAAAAACATTCTAGCGGACCTGCGAAATGCTGCAAATTCAAAAGATGAACGAATTCGTTTTGCTGCGAAACTCATATTCGAACTCGGCAAAAGGATGGTCAAGCCAGTAGATCTAACAACTTCAACCCCCGAAAATTATAAAATAAATGCCATACAACTTTCCCTGATTGAGAGAATACTTCTCGGTGATCTAATGGATTCGTATTCCAAGCTTGTCGCCGGGAATCTATTTGATCGAAGGGAAAACTGGTTCAAAACTGATGAAGTTCGCTTTTTAAATGCGGGCTTTCACACTGGGCAAACCGGAGGCTGTGACAATTGGAATGACCTTTCGACTTTGCAAAATACGAGCAAAAACACCTTTAAGAATTACAACCACGAAAAGATTGCCCTTTTTGAAGAAACTCTGGACGAATGCGAACGAAACTCTGATCCGAAGAAAAAAGAAGAATGTAAGAAACGCAGGCAGGAATATCTTGAGTTATTGGGAAGCGGAATAAAATTCGCGGTCGTTTCATTGGCCGCTGATAAGTTACAAGCCGCCTACAACAACGTAAAGATCGAAATAAAGGTTCAAGATCCGATCCCGCTTGTGAGAACAAAATCTTCGTCCGGGATGGGCGAAACACGCGATATAACGGCACGATTTACGATCGATCCGATCGATAAAGACACTACAAATCAAATCGCGTGCTTGAAGACTATGTCTTCGGGTTCGAAACAAAAATTTGATCTCTTTGATGATTCCGCATTGGACGGAACAACGGTTTCCTGGGTTGTCGATTCCGAGGATGACTCTGTGGCTTTGAGCAGTCAATCCGACCAATTGACCGGACAAACCGGGCAAAGTCTAATAAGTTTGTTTGGCAAGCCCCAGCGCGAAGATCTGACCAATCGAAAGACTTATGCAACGCCAACTACGGCCACATTGTTGGTTTTCATCTCAAATCATCGCGCGATACTGGGTTCCAAGACAGTTGACGTTCCAGTTCGAGATTGGATTCCCTGCTCAGATGATTGGGGCGGAACGGTCAATTACAACCGAGCTTATCAAAAAACCATTGTTGTAAAATCGACAAGGCAAAGCAACGGTAATGGGACTGGAGACGGAATTCGAAAGATCCTTATATTAGAAGAAGCATACATCAAACTCAACCCGCGCAAACCTGAAGAAATGCCGGCAAAGTCTCCAAACCCGGCTACTATCAATATTCGTTATATTAATGAAGATATATTTGAGGGCGTTAGTGAAAACGATCCGTGTTGTGGAAAGACCGAAGGAAATTTCACTACTAAATTCAAGCGGGGAGTACGGATAGACGCGAGCCCACGCTCAATATGGGTCAAAAAGCCTTTCTCGGTAAGTTTCAATGGCAGCCAGCGCGATTTCAGCTTAGGCTTTAACGGTTCGACTGTGGAGTTTCCGACGTTTATTCGTAAAATTTTTGAAGCCAGCGAAACAAACTGTCCGGAAGACGAAGACCAGCTAGCGCCCATACCAACAAACGGCGAAGCATATTTAAATCTGAATCTCGAAGACGGAAGATACGGCCAAAGGTTTGTCGGTACGGCTGGCGAACTTCTTTTTGGCGAAAAGGCGTTTATTCTTCCCGATGGCTCTAAGGTTCTGTGGGAATGGAATTTACACCGCTGCCGCGATTAATTCTGTACTGAATTTTGTAAAATTATATAAATGTTCGGGATATTAACGGCTGATATACCTTAGTATAATCTCTCATCAGATTTCAATATGTGGAAGATCAACTTGAAATAAAAGTAAAGATTATTATAAACTTATGTTGGCTTTATTTTTATAAGGAGATCATTTAGAAAATTATGTCAGCAGTAGCAGCACCAACAGTTGAAGTAGTAGTTACGCCAAATGCGGCAACAGAAATTAAGAAGTTCATGGTAGGTGAAGACGATTTGCCGGAAACCGCAGGATTGCGCGTGCGCGTGGTACCTGGTGGGTGTTCGGGTTTTCAGTACAGCCTTAATATCGAAGAAGAATCAAAACAAGGCGACAACATCATCGAACAAGAGGGTGTCAGACTTTTCGTGGATATGTTTTCGGGCCAGTATTTAAATGGAATCACGATCGATTACACGTCGAACATGATGGGTTCTGGTTTTACATTTGAGAATCCGAATGCGACCGGCGGCTGTGGTTGCGGTGAGTCTTTCTCCGCGTAAAAAATTTTCAACGATCATAGATTATAAGATGCAGATGAGTTTGGTACTCTTCTGCGTCTTTTCTTTTATTGCTTTTCGGGAAGTATTGGTCGATTAGAAATGTCTTTAAATATCCAAAGGACAACTAAAAGGGAACGCACGGAAGGTATCAAGGCAGGGTAGCGGTAGAGAATATCCCTTCGAAATGAAGGGATATTCTCTCTGCTCAAAGCGGTATACTCGAAAGCCTATTCATTTGCCCAGACCACCAAAATCAAACGATTTATTCATGTAGAACATTTCGATTTGATTTTTTTTCTGAGATGCGAGATACTTTTCCTGTCTTTAAGAAAGAAAAATCCAATTTAGCTAACAATATAATCCAATAAAAACTTTTGAAATCTCCTTTGAGGGATTTTGGAACAAAAGGGGCTTTAATCGTTTTTAAATTAATAGGGTAGTAAGGCCCATCCCCGCTCCACTCCCAAAACAATCGTCAAACTATGTTTAAGTTACCATTTCCAAAAAATCTGCCTGCGTTCGTGTTCTGTCTTTTATTTGTTTCCGTTTTTGCTATCGAAAATGCTACTGCCCAAGACCGAGACCGCGTAATCAACGAAATCGAAAAGAAACAAGAGACAATCACAACTGAACAGCCGGAAGAAATCAGACCTACCGTTCACATAGCGCGCACTCCGGATACCAGATCATCAGGTTTAACTAATCAAATTGTCGTCGTCCCAAAAAAGGAACAATCGCTTGTAAGGAAAACCGCCTCGGTCGAAACTACGAGGGCGGACCGATCAAGCGCAAGCAATAGGTATAGTGCTGTTCGAAAATCGATGATGATGCAGTCAATTCGCACAAAATTGGGAATTCGTTATATCTATGGAACACAAGGCCCCTCGAGCTATGATTGTTCAGGATTTATCTGGAAGGTGTTTCAAGAAGCCGGGATCGAATTCGACCGCTCGAGCGCGCGAAACTATTGGCAAACATTTGAACCCGTGTATGGTCAAGACCGATTTGAATTCGGCACTTTAGTATTTCTCAATCGTCTCGGCCACATTGGAATTGTTGCGGATGAAAATGGTTTCTACCACGCCTCGACCAGCCAAGGCGTAACCTACTCGACATTTGACGGTTATTGGTCAAACCGCATCGTAGGATTTAGACGCGTGCCGTTAAATCAGTTCGTTCCGCAAGTAGCATCGGATCAGTAAGACACCCTGAAACGCAGAATTAAAAAAAGCTTCCGAGATTCGACAGCTTTTTTTCCGATTGGCGTTTAGTCCCGCGATGGGGGCATCAACGCAATAAAAGCATCTGCAAGGCGATCACGCCAGCTCGTCCAATTGTGTCCTGTTTCGCCTTCTATATACATAACCGGAAAACCTTTGCCGCGAAGTAATACGTTGACTCGTCTCGTGTCTTCAACGCCCTCGAAAGTTCCGTCATCAAAATAGAAATTAAACTTCTCATCGCCTTTGAGTTTTTCCAACTCTTTGACGACTCTGTCATTACCAACCCAAAAAGAACTCGATTGTCCGCCGATATTTGCGAATTTGTCCGCGTGTTTCAAACCGACCCAGACGCTTGTAATTCCGCCCAGAGACGCTCCCAAAACCGCACGATTTTCTCTGCCTGTTTTGATCGCGGAAAAATATTTGTTCTCAACCGCCGGAACGACCTCTTCTGCAATATAATCCGCAAAATCATCGCTTGCAAAATATTCTTCCGTACGATCTTTTGGATCAGTAAAAACAAGCATAAACGGTTCAACCTTTTTAGCTGTAATCAGGTTTTCCAAAACTTCAATTGCCTTTGCACGTTTCATATACTCGCTTCCGTCGAACATATACAAAACTGGCAACTTCGGAGCGATTCCGCGTTTGTAATATTCGGACGGAATGTAAATTTTAACCGTTCGCTTACCGTATATCTTGCTATCAATTTCGAGTTCGGAAACCTCTTTTTTAAATAACGACGAGTCAATTTCTTTATCCCAAGTCGTCGGTTTGTATTCGGGCATTTCCAAAACCGAATTTTCACTGCCGACACCATTATTCAAAACGTTTGCATTGAGCGGATCGGTCATCCATTTCCCATCAACCACTAATTTATATTCCACTCTTGCCGATTTTTTGAGATTCATTTCGTGAACAAAAAAATCGTCCTCGATCTCTTGTAACTGAATCCTCGGTGCCCAATTCGAAAAATCGCCTGCAAGCATTACACTATTTGCTTTTCCCGTGTAATAAAAATATGCATTTCCACCTGAGATATACGGTGACGCTTTTGAATTCGCTATTCGCCTGCGAAGATCAAAAGGGTATTCTTTACTTTTAATCTCGCTCGCCGCTCGTAGAATTACGCGTTCAAAAGATGTCGAACCGTCCGGCGTTTTATAACCAACGATGGCGATTTCCTCTTTTTCCGGCACTTTGATCTGAGCTGCAAATTCTCCTTTTTCGTTGACATCGGCAATTTTTGTTTCGCCTCGGAACGTATACGCAACCCTCGAACCGGGGGCGATCTGGCGTGTGTATTTGAACAATTCACCAGGATTTAAAGGCAAACTGACAACTTCATCCATCCCGCCAAAATCTGTGATCTTCGACGGAATTCCGTTCTTAACATATCGTTCATACACAACATCTGGCGTGTCGAGATTCTTTCCTTCCTGCAAATTTACAGCAAGGCGTATGAATTGAGCCATTGACCAGGCGAGCGGAGTTGCCGAGCCAGTGCCTTCGCCGAATGAGAGGTTTGGCGAAAACTGCGAATCGGCTTCGGGAACTTCTTTTTTGTCCCAAATCTGTTCGGGAATCATTAGTCCGTTGTTGGCAAATTTTTGCATTGAATCGAGGCGTCTTCTTGGTAATCCAAGATCTAATGTTGAAGATTCAAGATTTGATTTTGAAGTTTGAATTTTGAATTTAGAATTTGCGACAGCTAATTCATACTGGCCCCGCTCTCCGCTCAATAAAACCCAAAGCCGACCTTTGCCCGTATATTTCCCGTCCCAATTCCAACGCCGTCCGTCGTCCATTTCTCCGTAGCCGTCGTAGTTGTATCGATAAAACGCTTCGCCATTCGGCGTGTTGACTTTGATTACTTCGTCAATAACTTTTACCGATTTTGCGATCAAAGGATCACCCGGAGATTTGATTCCGAGCCTTACGAGTTCAAGAAATCCAGCATCAACAATTTCTCTTTCGTCAAAAAATCCCGCACCGTTGTTGAGCTCTATTTTCTCGCCTGCATCGGGTTTTCCGTTATGTGTGATTCGTAAGTAGTAATTGCCATCGCCGTATTTTCCGGTCGTCGTTGCCGTCCACATTTCGACCTTTCTTGCCCAATCATCCGCTGCCGCAAGATAGATCGTCGCCGATCCTTCGTCTCCGTTTTGTTTGGCAATTTCCGCTGCACAGACCAAACCAGCAATTTCTGCCGCGATCGTCGAAGGCGAATAGCCGCCTTCTTCTTCCCAGCGCTCCTGTGGTGTCGCCGGACCGTTCTTAATAATAAAATCCGCCGCGGGTTTTAGGTGTTTTGTGTAAGTTTCCTTGTCAAAACGCTTCAATTGATAAGCCATTATCAAAGGATATGCGACTTCATCCATTTGCAGAGATCCCCAAAAAGGTTTGCCATCGAGCCACGAATTCTGCGGAAACGAGCCGTCCGGTTTTTGCTGAACTTTCAAAAGAAAATTGAGTGCCCGTTCCGCCGCTGCCTTATCGCCCAACGCCATATAAGCCGTAAAAACCTGATACAAATCCCGCGACCAAACCAGATGATAGCCACCGACGTTATCTTCATTCGCATTATCGCCCCCGCCCCAGGGCACGCTCAAAGAAGCGATATTTGCTCCCGGATGTGTTTTGTCTTCGTGGGCTTTGAGGATCATCGCCGCCATATTGAATTGAGCCTGGTATTTTGGATCGACCTTGCGGAGAGTTTTTACATAATCGATCCAGCCCTTTTCGTACTCAGCCAAGGCATTTGCAAAACCTTTCTCCCTCGATTTTCTGGCATTGGCAAAGGCTTTGAGCTTGACTATTTTCTCGTTTGCAAACGACAAGATTGCCGTAAACCTTCTGGGTTCATCGATTCTTGCCATCTGCACAACATTTCCCTTTTTGGTTCGCCAATAGGGTTCTTTGATGCGTCCGAATTTTCTCAACTGGTCCAAACCGTCGCTAACTTTGTAAAAACCGTTCGTCATTTCCGATATCGGCGACGAAAACATCAATGCCGATGTCAACTCTTCATCATTCGCTCCCAATCCAAAATTCTGTGTTGAGCTCAGCGAGTCTTTTTTTCTCGGCGCTCGATTACCCGACCGGGCACTCCCGATGGAAACGATGCTGGGTGATGGCGAATACGCTTCATCTCCCATTCCCGAATTTGAGATCGAAGGGTCGTAGTAAACATACAGATTGAGGTCTTTCTTTTTTGACTCAAACCGAATATCTATTAGAACCGAATCGCGTTCGACATCGGTCGCATAGGTTTTTGTGATCTTCCATTCCTGAGATCTCGCCGTATTTATCTGCTGAAATGTCAGCGAATCAGGGCGCAGAACTTTGATCTCGTGCGTCGCATCATCTCGTTCGGTTTCCACTTTGCGCGTTTTCGGATTGACGACGACAAACTGCAATAAATGAACGTTTCCGACGGCGACATTCGGATAATAAACTTCCGTCAAAGCGCCGCCCTGCAAAGTAAACCAAACTTTTGATTCAAGCGATGCGGATGTGCCAACGCCTTGTTTTCCCGCACTCGCCCATTGTGCATCTTTTCCCGGCGCGCCCGGAGCGAAGGTTTGAGCGAGGCTCAAACAAACAAAAAGTAACAAAGTAAAAGGTAGGAGTGCGATTTTGAATATGAGATTTCTATTTTTCTCGATTCTCTCTTTCATAAGGCTAATTATACGAGTTATTTCTTAAATTTTTCTTGCTTCTTATTTCTTCAGGAACTTCCCACCCTTCCAATCCAAATCGTAAATGTTTTTGTCTTTTTCTCGGATCTCGTAATCGTCGCCTTTTTCGATGAGTTTCGTTGAAAAAACTTTGACTGTCGTGCCGTAACGAGGTATTTCGTAGCGTTTATCTTTTTTGAATTCGGGAACGATCTTTTGGGAAATATCCGTCCAAACGCCTTTTTTGTAATCGAGAAAATAATTATCTTCCATTCCCTCGCTAAAAGTAGCTAAGGCAATTACGTAGGATTTGTCAGGACGCTTAAAAAGTGCCATCTCGATACAGCTTTGTCCGCCGTCGCAACCCCCCTTGAAATAGCCGTTTTTGATGTCTTCAACTTCCTTATAATTGTTTAAATATTCCGCCCTAGCCTTTCGGCAATCTTTATCGTCATCCCGAAAACAGCCTTCGAGATTGAAATATTTTTTAGGCAAAAGTGCGAAAAACTCCATTACAGTTTTCGGCTCTTTTGTTTGAGAGTTCACTTTAATTCGTGCGTTTTGAGCATCTTCGGTTTCATCTAAAGAGTCTACATCCAGCGTTGCAAGATCAGCTTCCGCTTTTTCGCCAGATAATTCCTTCGTTTCGCCGGCTCGATTCGCGCTCTTTGTAGATGTTTGAAGACAAGCGATCGTTAAAAACAATCCGATAAACATTAATGCAGACAGTTTCTTACTCATAGTTTTATATCCCCTCGAAAACTATTTTTTTCTAAATATTCGAAAACCAAAAGAATCCAAGCTTAGTGTCGGTAAACCAATCGTTGATATTTCCATATTGGGTGTGATTTCCTCAAAATTCCCATTTTTTTCCACCGACCCGAAAAATGGTGTACTCGTCATATTTATCGCAACAAGGATTTCTTCGTTTACGGTCCTACGTATAAACGTCACAATACGATCTTCATCGGAATTTTTCACCCAAATTGTCTCGCCACGCCGCAACGCAATTGAGCCTTTTCGCAACTTCGTTATCGCATCATAAAACTTTGGAAACTCAGGACGGCGTTCTTTTATGTCCCAAAATATTGGTAGTTTTTCGAACAGCGCGGGTGAACCCGATTCGGTCGTGTCGCCGACTTCCATTCCATTATAAACAAGCGGAATTCCGTCAATTGTAAAAACCAATACCTGACCAGCTAAAGCACCTTTTTCGCCAAATCGTGCAATTGCCCGCCGCTCATCGTGATTATCCGTAAAACGCATATGCAAAGCATTTTTTGGAAACTTGGCCTTTTCCGCTTCCCAAGTCTCACGGATATAATGCGCGGGCTTTTTGCCATGCAGAACTTCGTCCAAAGCCGAGTGCATTGACCACGAATAATCGGCATTAAAAGCTTTCACAAGCAAATCCGGTTCGTGCCATTCCGCGAGCCAAAATGTGTCTTTTTTAATTTTTTCGACTTCCGCACGAGCCGTTTCCCAAAAATCAGTCGGCACAAATCCCGCGACATCGCAACGAAAGCCATCCAAATTATAATCACGCACCCAGCTTTTGAGCATATCGATCATATATTTTCGCAATTCCGGATTGTCATAATTCAAGTCCGCCACATCCGCCCAATCAGGAACAGGCGAAACAATTTCGCCTTTAACATTTTTCGAATAAAACGCCGGATTTCTCATCATCACCGAATCCCAAGACGTATGATTCGCAACGATATCAATGATGACTTTCATCCCGCGTTTGTGGGCTTCGGAAATCAACTTCTGCAAATCCGCCTTGGTCCCGTAGTTCTCATTTATCCCGTAATAATCACGCACCGCATACGGCGAACCGACCGTGCCCTTTTTCTTTAATTCCCCAACGGGATGAATCGGCATCAACCACAAAACCGTCACACCTAATTTATCCAGGCGTTCAAGATCATTCGTGACCGAATTAAAATCCCCTTTCGCAGAATACTGACGTGGAAAAATTTCATATACTACAGCATCTTTTATCCAATCCTGGGAAACTCGCGCAGTTTCTTTTGAAAAATCTTTTGTTGGCTGTTGTCCAAAAACAGTCAGTGAAAAACTCAATAGAATAACAATTACTGTAATTTTCTTTTTGATAATCATTTTGTTACCGCGGACGTTATTAAGTATCTACACCACCCACCACCGATTGTCCCGGCACTGCGCTTTCTTGGTCGGTTTCAACCAGTTTTTGCTCGCCGACGTCATTGACAAAAAAGACCATCAGAGCTGCAATTATCATTGAAACACCGCCGAGGATTACGACATTTAGTGAATTTCCGCCGAGGACATTTTCGTAAATTTGCGGAATAAGAAATGACATAACGATTTGCGGAATAACGATGAACAGATTGAAAACTCCCATATAAACGCCCATTCGTTCGGGCTTGATCGCACCCGCGAGAATGACATACGGCATCGCTAATATCGAAGCCCAGGCGATTCCGACTCCGACCATTCCGATTATTAGAAAATAGGGATTGTGAGCAAACATTGTCGAGATCAACCCCAACCCGCCGAGAATCAAACAAACTGCGTGAACCGCTTTTCGGCTCAAATTATTCGCAAACCAGGGGATTCCAAAGGCAACAAGGAAACATACAACGTTATAGGTCGCAAACATCAGCCCCGCCCATTCATTACCTTGTTGAAAAAGAGCAGGCGTTTCGACCTCATTTACAGCCCCGAAGGCGATTTTGCCAACGGTGATTCCGTAAAACTGCCACATGCAAGGCAGAGCGAACCACGTAAAAAATTGCACAATGGCGAGTTGTTTCATCGTCACGGGCATCTCTTTGATCGCGTCACCAATTTCCTTGAAGATCGAACCGACGACATTTCCTTCGGCCTTCTTCGCTTCAAATGCTTCCATATCCTCGGGCGGATACTCGTGCGAAGTGAAAACCGTCCACAAAACTGCCGTTAAAAAGAAAATTCCGCCGACGATAAAAGCAATCAGCGTCGAATAAGGAATACCACTTTTCATAATTCCGACCACGCCAAAAGCGGTAAGAAAAAAGGGCAGCGCGTTTGCAAGGGTCTGACCAATTCCAATAAAAAACGATTGCATCACAAAGCCAAGCGTACGTTGCTCTTCAGGTAGATTATCAGCAACAAATGCTCGAAAAGGCTCCATTGTTATATTTATTGATGCATCCAAGATCCAAAGTAAGCCTGCCGCCATCCAGAGCACCGAAGAATTTGGCATTGCGATCAAAGCAACACTTGCAAGAATTGCGCCGACGAGAAAATACGGTCGACGCCTGCCGAGGCGTGTCCATGTTCTATCGGACATTGCCCCGACAATCGGCTGCACAAGCAAACCGGTCATCGGACCAGCAAGCCATAAATACGGCAATTCACTTTCCGAGGCACCGAGATATTTGTAGATCGGCGACATATTGGCGAGTTGCAGTCCCCACCCAAATTGAATACCTAAAAACCCGAAACTCATATTCCAGATCTGCAGAAAACTCAATTGTGGTTTCTTTTGCATGTATTTTTCCTCTTATCTAACTGTAAAAACTCCCGCACTTCGCATCGGCATCATAAACTTGATATTGCCGTTTTCGACCTTCACATCACCGATTTTACCGAGTCTATCCACCAACATCGCATTCTTTGGCATCGACTTGATCATCGAAACATCAAACGATACTTCGGCAGCTTTTGTGTCGTTGTTAAAAACTACCAATACAGCTAGTGTATTCGTAACGCGGACGTAAGCCATCTGTTGAGGTTCATCTAAGAGATCGTAAGATTTTCCGCGTCGAAGCGGTTCTAATTCCAAACGCAATTTGCCCAAGCTTGCCAGGTGATTCCAAACGCTGTTCTCATTTGCCGTTCTTCCCTGTTTCGTAAAAGCATTTCTAGAATCGCCCTTAAACCCTCCTGGAAAATCTCTGCGATTATCGGGGTCGCCGCCACCGGGCATTGCAATCTCGTCGCCGTAATATAAAAGCGGAGTTCCACGCGAAGTCATGATCAACGTCTGAGCGAGTTTCAAGCCTTCGATTGTCGCGCCTTCTTCATTCATAAAGCGTTCCATATCGTGAACACCGAGAAATGTCGTCAAAACTTCCGGTCGCGGATAAAGCCAATCGTGTGCGAAAACTTGCTGTATTCCGCGAATATGCTGACCTTTGGCAAAAGCATTTCTAATTGCATAAAAAAGTGTAAAGTCATAAAGCGTGTCGAGTTTTGTATCAACGCCGTCGTGACCGCGTCTGCCGCCCTGATAATAGGCGAGCAATGCAGGATCACCGTCAAAGAGTTCGCCGAGAACATTTACGTTTGGATATTCAGCCTTTATCGCCGTCATCCATTTTTCCCAGAACCAACGCGGAACGTGCGGCAAAGTGTCCATCCGAATCGCATCGTAGCCAATTGTTTCGAGCCACCAAATTGTGTGCTGGATCAAGTATTTCTCAACTTCCGGATCATTTTGATTAAAATCGGGCAGGATGTCTATAAACCAACCGTCAATGTTTCGTTTCTGCGTTTGATAAGTCGCACGTGGATTCATCGCCGTCCATTTTTGCCAATTGTTATTCGGATGATTTTTAAGAGTGCCGTTCCACCACGTCGGGGTAGGCGAATCTTCCGCCCAAACGTGGTATGGCCCGCTGTGATTTACGACCTGATCTTGAATCATCTTAAAGCCCATCGCCTGTGCCTTCTGGACGAGTTCCTTGAGCTTCGCCATATTTCCCAAATGCTCATCCACCCCATACATATCAATCGCACCGTAGCCGTGAAATCCCGTCGTAAAAGGCATTCCGTCATACATTTCCTTGTAATCCGGCTTGTCATTATTGTCATAAACAGGCGTTGTCCAAATGGCCGTTACGCCCAAAGATTTTAAATACGCGAGATTATCTATTAACCCCTGTAAATCTCCGCCGTGATAGTGTCGCCCAAACTTGCGGTCATAGAGTCCTTTCGATTTTGCGGGGTCATTGTTGGAAGTATCGCCATCGGCAAAACGATCAGGTAACAAAAAATAAATAACATCATCAGGCGTGTAACCGCGAAATCGCCCCGTTCTATCGAGTCTCGGTGAAATCTCAAACGGAACATTATTCGCTCCCTTTTCCGTTACAACCTTAAGATCGTATTTCCCAACCTTCGCATCTTTCGCAATCTCAACATCAAAAAACAAATAATGCCCATTATCGCTTGAGCGGTAATTATAAGTCTTTAAACCGCTATTTTGCGGCGACAAAACCCTCGCCCCTTGCAAATTCTTGCCTCTCACCAAAACCCGAACAGGATTTATCTGCATCCCCGCCCACCAATTCGGCGGATCAACCTTTTCCACCGTCGGCGATTGTGCAAACGTCGCAAAAGCTAAAAGTAAAATTAAACCGCAGAGTCGCAGAGAAGCTTTTAATATTTGCGCAAAAATCAAATCTAAATTTATCTGAGTCTATCTGAAGTTTCATATTTTTATAAATCTCAGCGTCTCCGCGTCTCTGCGGTAAACTCCCCTTTTCCATACTAATTTTTCCTTCCGTAAATTTCCGTCAACTGCTTCAAACGCTCCGCAATTTCGTCCGAGAAACATCCGCTCTCGCAACGCCAATGCCAGTTTCCCGAATCGGATGCAGGTAAATTCATTCGCGCTTCATTCCCTAAACCTAAAATATCCTGCATCGGTGCAATGGCGGTGTTTGCGACCGATCTCCAAACTTCGCGGATAAAATCCCAGTGAATTTCTTCGCCGTCGGAATTTAAGTATTCTAAGCAAAAATCGTGTTCGCGACTGATCTCGGCTTCGTCTCGCGTCGAACTCTTGCCGACTTGCGAATGAAACCAACCTACGGTCGTGTCGTTGTCGTGCGTTCCCGTATAAGCGACACAGTTTTCAATATAATTGTGCGTTAGGTCCAAATTTTCGGTATCGCCCCCGAAGGCAAATTGCAAAATCCGCATACCCGGAAAACCACAATTGTCACGTAATTCTTCGACATCCGGCGTGATTACACCTAAATCTTCCGCCATTACGGGCAGTTCGCCGATTTCTCTTTTCAAAGTCTCAAACAATGCCTTGCCGGGAACGTTTACCCAATGTCCGTTTTCTGCAGTAAGGTCGCCGCCCGGAACTTCCCAACTTGCGGCAAATCCACGGAAATGATCTATCCGCAATATATCAACCGTTTTCAAAGTAAATTTCACGCGGCGTGTCCACCATTTGAAACCGTCCGCCTGCATTTTGTCCCAGTTATAGATCGGATTTCCCCAAAGTTGCCCCGTCTTTGAAAAATAATCGGGCGGTACTCCCGCGACGACTTTTGGAGATAGATCTTCGTTCAACTTAAACTCTATTGGATTGCGCCAAACATCCGCCGAATCAAGCGAAATAAAAATCGGCACGTCGCCGACAACTTTTATCCCTCTGCCATTCGCATAGTGTTTAACCCGATTCCACTGCTTAAAAAACAAAAACTGGTAAAACTTCTGTGCCTGAATTTCTTCAAACAAATCCTCGTGTGCTTCCAAGATCGCCGATTCTCGCCGATTCCGCAGAGGTTCATCCCATTCGAGCCAAAGTTTTTGATCTTGCGTAGACTTTATAGCCCTAAACAATGCGTAATCATCCAGCCAGTCGGCAACTTGCTGCGTAAACGTTTCAAACGAACCCCGCAAATTTACACTCGTCGTCAAACGAAACCGTTTGTAAGCCTTTTGCAGTAGCTCGTTTTTCCAATCGATCACCGCACCGAAATCAACTTTGCCGACGGGAAAATCAGGTTTGTTGTTTATTTCTTCTTCCGTCAGCAGATTTTCTTCGACCAATAATTCGGGCGAGATAATATTTGTATTTCCGGCAAACGCAGAAAAACACTGATATGGAGAGTCACCATACCCGGTCGGACCGAGCGGCAAGATCTGCCAATATACCTGTTTCGATTTTGTCAAAAAATCCACGAAATCATACGCCGATTTCCCCAAATCGCCGATACCGTAATCGTTTGGAAGAGACGTCGGATGCAATAAAACACCGCTTGCTCTTGGAAATTTCATAATTTATTTTATCTTCTTCTTTCGTTTCAAATTATTTCTTTAATAGATATTCAACAGGAATATATAATCTTTTCGCCCAAGATTTTTCCGAATGATCTTCACCCGTAAAGAATCTCGTAATCCAAAATTTTTCAGTCCATCCTTTAGATCTCATTAGCTCGTCAACTTTTTTCTGCAATGGCGTATAAAGTGCATCCAGGGTTTGATCGCCATAGTCGAAATATATTTTTCGTGAATCAGCTTTTGGCAAATTATTTCCCAGATACGTGCGAAATGATTCAGGAACAGTTTCAAGATTCGGCGTTTTCGCATCCAAAACCATTGGCAGATGAGTCGAAATTCCCGCCGCCCCGCCAAATACTTCCGGGTATTCGCAAATTGCGTAAATCGAGATCAATCCGCCCATACTCGAACCGGCGATAAAAGTATTTTTTCGATTCTTTTTAGTCGAGAAATTTTTATCAATATACGGTTTTAATTCTCCTACAAGAAACCTCAAATAATTATCGGCTTGAGGTTTATTTTTCAAACTGTTTTTGACAATAAAATCGCGCGTTTCTTTTGGAAGATCTTCCAATGTCTTTTGCGGGTAGTATTCCGAATGACGATATTCTCCGTTATTCCAAATGCCAACCACGATCGTTTCTTTGATCTTTCCTTCTTTAATTAACTTTCCGAACGTCTCATCAACTTCCCATTCCTGTTTGTTCCAGGTCGTCGCTGCATCAAAGAGCATCTGTCCGTCATGGATATACAAAACAGCATATTTCTTTTTTGACGAATATCCCTCTGGAAGCCAAACATACACATTTCTGGCATCGACAAATCTGGAAGGAAAACTATCAAGCCGCCTAACTTCTCCACTCGCAACCTTGACGACCTGCCCGAATATACTCAAACAATTCATCAAAATAACTGTTATAAATAGTACTTTTCTCATCCGATCTATCATTCAGCATTGTGCACTGAGCAAATCCTGTTCAATGTTCCATTTTCAATGTTCCATAAATATCTAATACCTTGATCTTGTCTGCTTCGCCGGAATTTTCGGCTGCCTTTTGTAATCTTCTTAAAGGTTCGCTCGGTGGCTCATCGGTCATATTAAGGGTTGCGTAGTGCATCGGGATAAGATATTTTGCCTTTGCATCCTGAAATGTCTGCCAGGCGTCTTCCGGATTATTATGGTTTGGCTTCATAAACCAGCGCGGAGCATAGGAACCGATGCCAATTATGAAATAATCAATTTCTAGGAAGACTTCAGCCATTTCTTTGTAGTGGTTTCCATACCCCGAATCGCCGCCGTGATAAATCGTTTTGCCCGCTCCCTCGATGATGTAGCCGCCCCAGAGTCTTAGATTTGTGTCAATCAGCCCGCGCCTTGACCAATGCCGTACGGGAATAAATGTGATCTTTATATCTTCATGATCGATCGCAAACTGCTGATACCAACCCGCTGTTCTGACGCGATTTTTATCTCCCGTCCATTCCGAAAGAAGATCTTCTGAACCGATTCCGGCTAAAAACTTTGCTCCTGGAAATTTCCCGGCAATCGCCCGGATTGTCGGTTCATCAAGATGATCGCGATGATCGTGAGTTGTCAGTAAATAGTCAACACCTTTTATTTTTTCAATCGGAGTTGGCAATTCAAAATATCGATCGATGAATGAGAGCTGACCAAAAACCGGATCAAGCAAAATCGTCTTCCCGGAAAGCCTGATCAAAACCGAAGCGTGTCCGAGCCAGAGAATTCCGTCTTCTTTGCTATTTAAGAACCCGGTCGGGTCTAAAACCTTTAGGAGTGATTTATCCCTTTCTTTTTCCTCTGCCTGTTTATTTGAACCCAATTTCCATTGCAAAAGTCCGACGGTCGAAGGCAAGAACGGATTTTCCAGATTTACAAATCTCCCTTTCTGATCAACCGGAACACCCTTAAAATTTTCTTTAACGGTCTTTAGATTTTCGATCTTTAAAAATTTGGTTACGATTGCTTCATCAGCTGCGGCGTATAAACCCAAACTAACGAGAGCGATAATAATCAAACCAAAGATTACCCCGATTCTGACGAGCGATTTTTTCATTACTATCGAGAAGGTGCGGTCAAATTGCCAAATTCGACTGCGATAATGGATTTCGGTTCTAACTCAAATTCAACTTTGTCGCTTCCGTTATCGGGGCATCTTCGCTCCTTTTTGAAAATACTGAAATAACAGCCTTTTTTAACTGCATTGATCGCTTTTCTATCAAACTCAACCGATTGGCTTTTATCACTTTTATTTATAACAATTAATATGTCGTCATCGCCTTTCTTCCGGCGAAACGCATAAACATAGTCATCATAAAAAACATCTATTGTTCGCCCTTCTCTTAAAGCGGCATGTTCTTTTCTGGCTTTTATCCACTTTTCCGTCCATTTAAACATTTCCTGTTCGTCGGCTGTTCGTCCCGCTTTAGTAAATTTATTGACTTTATCCTCCGCCCAACCACCCGGGAAATCTTTCCGGTTGTCGGGGTCGTAGCCTCCGGTCATTAAGATCTCTTCGCCGTAGTAGAGTTGAGAGATCCCTCTTGTTGCAAGAACAAAGGCGGTGTGCAGTTTTGAACCTTCTTTCGTCGCCCCCGGCAAAGACATAAAACGGTCAGTGTCGTGGTTGTTTTCAAGCAGAACCACATTATTTATATCCGGATAGAGTCCATCGTATTTGAGAATATCCCGCAGAGCTCTTGCGGGCTTTTTGTTTGTGAAAACTTCCTGCGAAGTCCGCCAAAGTTTGAAATCGAACACCGCCGGCAAATTCGTGTCA
>JBBKXN010000141.1:0-2604 GCA_037969475.1 Pyrinomonadaceae bacterium
GAGGTAAAGCAGCTTCAATCGCCACAAAATCCGAGGCTTGGGTTTGTAATGCATGGCGGTGCTGGTGTAATCCGCCGGGGAAGTTTGTCACCGGAAAAGGAAAAGGAATATCGTGCGAAATTGGAAGAAGCCGTTTTGGCGGGTTATAATGCGTTGCAGGAAGGGAAATCCGGGCTTGATGCGGTTGAAATCGCGATTAAGATTCTCGAGGATTCACCACTTTTTAATGCCGGAAAAGGCGCTGTATTCACCGCAGATGGAAAAAATGAACTAGATGCGGCAGTGATGGACGGCAAAACGCTGAATGCCGGAGCGGTTGCAGGTTTACATCATGTCAAGAATCCGATCGTTCTCGCGCGAGCGGTGATGGAAAAATCCCCACATGTAATGATGATCGGCGACGGCGCGGAAACATTTGCGAAGGAAATGAATATCGAACTGGTCGATGAAAAATATTTCTGGACACAAGAACGTTGGGATTCGCTTCAAAAAATTATTAAACAAGAAAAAGAAAAAGCAGAAGCCGCGAAAGCTGGCAAAAAAGTTTCGGGTCTTGATTTTCGAATGGAACCTGAGAACAAATTTGGAACTGTCGGAGCGGTCGCTCTTGATAAAAACGGAAATCTGGCAGCGGGAACTTCAACCGGCGGAATGACTTATAAGAAATATGGACGCGTTGGAGATGTGCCGATAATCGGTGCTGGGACATACGCAAACAACGAAACTTGTGCTGTTTCCGCAACCGGTTGGGGCGAATTTTTTATTCGACTTGGAGTTGCGAAAGACATTTCATCGATGATGGAATATCGCGCCTTACCAATACAACAAGCGGCTGATTTAGTGATTCATACAAAACTTCAGAATTTGGGCGGCGACGGCGGAATCGTCGCAATCGACAAATTTGGAAATATCGGGATTTCGTTTAATTCTGAAGGAATGTATCGCGCTTACATTAATAGTGAAGGGAAGCCGATAGTCGAAATTTACAAAGACTAGAATTTCATTCGCAAATCAAAAGAGGAGTTGAGGCGCAAAACCTCAACTCCTCTTTCCAATTTACCATTATCTAAATCGAACTGCGTCCGTTACGCGAATTTTGATTTAGTTCAAACCGATCTCTGTCTCGTTTTCCGATCTTTTCTTCAAAATCAAGTGGTTCATCGTCCTGAAAATCAATGCCCATCGCATGCGCGTTATCTTCCACATCAGATTGATCAGGTGTCGGGTTATGGCCGCCAAAACTTTCGGAACCGTCGCTGTTTGATTCTTCCCAATTCGCGTCGATGTCGCCGCCGGAAAGTTCCGGCGAGGTGGAATTATGTATTTTCAATCGTTGAGCCAATTCACCGGGAGCTTGCGGAACATGCGCAATTTCGTCGTCCATCAGCTCTTGAACATCGTCGTCGGGAACAGGTTGATTTTGATAAAACTCCAAATCTCGTCCTTTCATAACTACCTCATTTCGGTTGTTCTAATGAACTCAGAATACCATACGAAGGCGGTTATCAAAAGGTAACCTCAGATAAAAACGATCGATTGCGCCGATGGAATTTCAAATCGCCTTCGACAGCTATTATTCATGCACATCAGCATATCGTCCATTCGAACCATGTAGTCGCGAGATTTTTCAAATTGCATTCGCTCCTGCTCATTCATTCGCCGATTTTGGTTCCGCTTTTTCGTCCTTTTCATCCAGCGGACGTCGTAATCATTTCGTTCACGGCACGAAGGACATGAAAAACTCGCTTTCTTTATTTCCTGTTTTTCATCAAAAATATCTTTTTCTTGCATAATAATTTCCACAAAAACGTAATAGGGCTTCGGTCATTATAACCTATTCAAAGTTGGTAATGATTAATTTTTATCTGAGTGTTCGCGAAGATAGTTGAAGCTGTAAATTCCGGTCTCATGCCCGTCGTCAAAGTGGAAATTTAATGCATATCGACCAACAATCGTGATATGAGAAAAAGTCATTTCATCAGAAATTGATTCATTTTTTAACGTTTTCTCACCGGTCCATTCATTGACACAGCTCGCGCATGGGCATGCGCGGCGCAGTTCAGGCGCACTGTATTTTGTCTCTACCGCATCGGACCAAGTGATAGAAATCGCGGAATCGCTTTCTTCAACAATTTGTGTAGGTTCAATCATAATATCGTACCGCCGCCATCCTGGCGGCTGTCCGGTGGGCATCTTGCCCGCCGTTCACATCGGGTTTGAAAAACAAGTGTGGCGGCAAGATGCCACCACGACAGCCGCCAAGATGGCGGCGTTACAGGTTATTTTCGATATCTTGTGCCGATATGTCGTAATGGGAGGCGCTATAAATCGGTACGCCATTCTTCAAAACGATCGCCTGGGGCGATTCATGGCGAATGCCGGTCCGTGTGGCAATTTCGTTCGAAATATCCCTTGATTGCTGGACAATTACAATATTGACATCAGTTTTTGCATTTGAAACTTCCTCATAAACTCCAAAACTAATCGGGCAAGTCGTACTATGCTTAAACAAAACGATCGGTTCGCTGTCTGATTTCTCAAACAATTCGTCTAATTTTTCGGTTGAACTTAGCGTTACAAACTTTGCATTCATAAATTAAAGAT
>JBBKXN010000142.1:0-52977 GCA_037969475.1 Pyrinomonadaceae bacterium
TAAGAACAGCGGGATAAAGAAGTTTTTTAGGGGTAATATTCGAATGGGCATCGACGAATTTGGAGACTCGCTCAAAAATTCCGAAGGGCGGCCGGGTAAATCTGGACACGAAAATAAAGATTGTCCACGCTAACGGTAAAGCAAATAAGGTGAGCGGCGCACTATGAATACTTTTGACGCGTCATTCCAAATTGCAAAAATGTCTTTCGAATGATCTAAATCCAGCAAGCTTTCTAATGTCTCACCGTTGACAAGCAGCCTGTCTAAATTTGTCGTGTCCCAGCCTGCGGTGAAAAGCTTCCTTAGGCCTTTCGCAATTTCATATCCCGTTTTTAAGGGCTCGAATTGCGATCTGCTCGTAACAACGATATTCACTCCCCCGCATACTTCATCCTTATACTTCGAAGCATTCGGCTTAAAACGAACCGGAACAAACCGGACGCCGTGTAGATTCCTTCCATTTAGCTCGAAAGCGAGTTTTTGGCCATCTATCCAAGGGGCACCTATGATTTCAAACGGGGTATCGGTGCCGCGCCCGACCGAAAGATTCGTAGTCTCAAGCAAACCGATTCCCGGATACAGGATGGCTTCCGTCAGCGAACGCATGTTTGGAGATGGATTTACCCAGGTTTGATTCGTTTCATCAAACCACATCGCGCGCTTCCATCCTTCCATTTTTACGATCGAAAGATCTGTCGTGATCTTTCGTTCCGCATTCATCAGAAGCGCGAGTTCACCAACCGTCAAACCGTGCCGAACCGGAATCGTATGCGGTGCGACGAAAGAAAGTTTTTCCTCATCCGCTATTGGTCCTTCGATATCAATACCATTGATCGGATTTGGGCGATCTAAGACAAAAACTTTAACTTTCGCTTTCGCGGCCTCTTCCATTACGTACCGGAGTGTCGAAATATAAGTGTAAAAGCGGGTTCCAATGTCCTGAATATCGAAAACCACAGCGTCCAAATCTTTAAATTGTTCGGGCTTTGGACGGCGGGATTCACCATAAAGCGAATAGATCGGCAGACCTGTTTTTTCATCCATTGAGTCGTTGATCTTAGCTTGATCCAATTCCCCTCGGATTCCGTGTTCCGGTGAAAAAAGCGAAGTAAGTTTTAGGTTTTTTGCTTCGTTCAGAACATCTATTGTCGATTTTCCTGCTCGATTTATTCCAGTGTGATTTGTAACTAACCCTATTTTCATACCGTCGAGCGATTTGAAGTTTTCATTTTCCAAAACGTCAATGCCATTTAAAACCACTGCCGGAACAGATGGAGCGCGGGCATCCCTTTCCGCAACTCTTGCTTTCGCCTGCCAATTTGCCAACTGTGCAGCCACTTCCGAATAATATTGGGATTGTAAATCGCGTATCTGACCGGGCGTGATATCCATAATTGCCGAAGCAGCAACGGTCGAAACTTTTGCCCGAACATCGACGATATTTCCCTTTCCATCCGGATGAACACGATTTGAAAGAAAGATGACAAAGGTCTCGCTTAAAGGATCGATCCAAATCCCGGTACCGGTAAAACCTGTATGCCCAAAAGAGCCGAGCGGGAAGAGTTCGCCGCGGTTTGAGGAAAACGATGTGTCAATATCCCAACCCAATCCGCGAGTTTCGCCTTTTTCCGAAATCACGTTTGGCTTTGTCATTAATGCGACCGTGGATGGAGATAACAAGCGTTTGCCATCCAATATTCCACCGTTGAGAAGCATTTGGCAGTATTTCGCGAGATCATCGGCAGTCGAAAAAAGCCCCGCGTGCCCAGCAACACCCCACATTCTATGGGACGTTGGATCGTGCACCTCTCCGCGCAAAATTTCCGACGCCTTATCGCAACCCCCAGACGGTTTGCCACCTAAATAACTCTGTTGACCGCACACATTTTCGGTAGGAGCAATTTTCTTTAACCATTCCGGATAAAGGATTCCCGCGTTGGGCATCTTGTTGTGAGGCTCTTGTCGAATAAAATCTGAAAAAGGAAACGAGCTCAAATGCTTCTTTTTTACAAAACCATCCAAAGTGGATTTGGAAACTCTTTCAACTATCTCCCCAAGTACAATAAAACCGATATCCGAATAAACGAATTTGGTGCCTCTTTGATTCTGCAGTTTTTCTCTCTTTAGCGCGGCGAGCATTCCCTCTCGACCTGTCCATCTTTCCCCTAGGTCAAAATCGGGACGGTAACCAGATGTATGCGTCAGTAACTGCTGAACTGTTATTTTCTTTGCCTCCGGATCGTCAATATCAGGAATAAAATCTCCAATAGTATCGCTCAAACGCAGTTTTCCCTGTTCGATCAGGATCATTATTGATGTCGCCGTCGCAACTGGTTTTGTTAGCGATGCGAGGTCGAATATCGTATCGATTGTCATTTTCTCTACATTGGGCATAAGAGACCGATTTCCATATGCCTTTTTGAAAACTATTTTCCCGCGCCTCCCAACCAACACAACCGCTCCCGGCATTTTCTTTTCCGCGATCGCCTGCATAACCAAACCGTCAATTTGGTTTAGCTTTTCCGACGACATTTCTACGTATTCGGCGATTGACGCCGGGAGTGGTTGTGCACACAAAAGCGGTGTCATACCAAAAACTAAAGTTACCAGTATGAAATATTTAAATATCGATTTCCTCATATCTTTTTTCCCAGTTTGAGTTTTTACGTGCTATCGTATCAATAATTTTTTTCAATTGATCGAATTATTCTTCTATCTTGCAAATTAACTAAATGCAAACATTAGACCTGATCATTATTTTTGGCTACCTCATCGGCGTGACGCTATTTGGCGTCTATTTCTCAAAAAACCAGGAAACGACCGAAGATTATTTTGTCGGCGACAGAAATGTGCCGTGGTGGGCGATCGCGGCGTCAATCGTTGCAACTGAGACTTCGACGATCACCTTCATCTCGGTGCCCGGAATTGCGTTTGCAAGAAACGGAAATTTTGAGTTTTTACAACTCGTTTTCGGCTATATGATCGGTCGCGTTGTTATCTCGCTGATCTTTATTCCGCTCTATTTCAAAGGCGATCTCCAAACGGTTTACCAGCTCCTGGGAGAAAGATTTGGCAATAAGGTAAAGATGCTTGCTTCTTCCATCTTTGTCGTGATGCGAAATATTGCGGACGGAGTCAGGCTCCTGTTAACGGCAATTGTGCTCGCCGCCGTTTATGTAGCATTCCAGCCAAACGCAGATGCGACGACAGTGATCATCGGCTCAATTATTTTGCTCGGAGTAGTAATGATAATTTTTACATACTTTGGCGGAATGGAAGCAATCATCTGGGTCGAGGTCGTCCAGCTCGGAATTTATATCGGAGGCGCCATCGCGGCGGGTTATGTGATATTGAGCCAGATTCCAGGCGGGTTTTCACAGGTCTTAGAGATCGGGCATCAATATAATAAGTTTTCAGTTTTCGACTTCACCCTAGATTTCACAAAAACCTACACCTTTTGGGCGGGATTGATCGGCGGTTGTTTTCTGACAATGTCGACTCACGGCACAGACCAATTCCTGGTTCAGCGCTATTTATGCACTGATAAACCGGGTAGCGCTTCGTTTGCGCTGCTTTCAAGCGGTGCGGTCGTTTTAGGGCAATTCATTGGCTTTTTATTTATCGGTGTCCTGCTTTTTGCATTTTATGCCCCGTATGAATCGACGGAATATGTAAAAGCCGGCGTTGCGAATTCAGGCATCGCCGCAACGTTTCCGTTTACCGGCGGTGATCAGGTATTCCCCGATTTCATCACCAAACATATGCCGAGCGGATTGAGCGGTCTTGTAATCGCTGCAATTTTCGCGGCGGCTTTGTCGAGTTCGTTAAATTCTATCGCTGCGACATTTGTAAACGACCTATACAAACCGCTTAAACAAAAGGTCACAGACAAACACATATTACGCGTTTCACATTGGCTGACCCTTCTATTTGGTGTCGTGCAGATAGTCGTCGCACTGATTCTGATGAATTTTAACCGTTCCGCGCTAACGGTTGCGCTTTCGGTCGCTTCATTAATGAACGGACCTGTTTTGGGAGTTTTCCTAGTGGGGTCGTTTCTTCCGAAAGTTAAACAAAACGCCGCTCTTGGCGCAATGATCATTAGTTGTCTTGTAATGACTTTTGTTATCTTTCAGACTTCGATCGCATGGACTTGGTATGTTCTGATTGGTAGTTTGGTGACCGTTTTTTCCGCCTGGATCCTGAGTTTGTTTATAAAGGATTGATCGGTAATTAATTTATAAAGCACATGCGTATTTATTTGATTATGTTGGCTACGCGACGCTTCATAGCATTCGCACCAGACTTGGCTCTTATTATTTATTATGAAAACCGTATTTAGGACGTTATTAATCTTATTTTCATTATTGGGCTTAACAACCTTTTCCCACGCGGAATTCGCCTTCCGACCCGATACGAAAGACTTCAAACAGGCTGATAAACTTCTCAAGAAAATGTCTCTTGATGAAAAGATAGGCCAGCTCGTGCACATCGGCATCAACGCCGAATATATGAATCAGGACAGTGCCCAGTACCAAAAGCTAAGGAAACAAATCACGCAAAATAAGGTCGGCGGCATTATAGTTTTTGTCGGAGGAGTTTACGAAACAGTACACCTGGTTAATCGTATGCAGGAGGCGGCAAACGTTCCCCTTTTGATCTCGGCGGATTTTGAAACTGGTGTAGGAATGCGTTTTTTCGATGCCGTAAATTTCCCCTGGAATATGGCGGTTGCTGCGACCGGTCAACCCGAATTTGCACGTAGAATGGGAGTTATTACAGGTCTCGAAGCGCGTGCGCTCGGCGTTCAGCAGGTTTTTGCTCCTGTCGTAGATATAAATAACAATGCCGCCAATCCGGTTATAAATGTAAGGAGTTTTGGGGAAAATCCGGAAATAGTTTCTCGATTTGGCGTGGCTTTTTCGCAGGGACTGCAAAGCCAAAATGTTCTCGCAACCGCGAAACACTTCCCCGGCCATGGCGACACTGCCGTCGATTCCCATCGCGGATTGCCGGTAATCGATTTTTCGCGCGAACGGCTTGAAAACACGGAGTTCGTCCCATTTCGCGAGCTTGTTAAAAATGGTGTCGGTTCGGTGATGATCTCTCACATCTCGATGCCCCAGCTCGATGGTGAATCGGTGGCGCCTCTAAAACAATCGATAAAAGCGGATTTTGTAGAGGACGAGATTGTCACGAAAAACACGACTATTCCCGCGACCCTCTCGAAAAATATAGTGACCGACATTTTAAAAAACGATATGAAATTTGATGGTTTGATCGTCACGGATGCGATGGATATGAGCGGTTTGACGCTGTATTTTAATCAACCTGAAGCTGCCGTTCGAGCAATCCTTGCCGGAAATGACGTTTTGCTAAAACCCGCCGATGCCGATTTAACAATTCGCGGAATACAGGAGGCGGTGCGATCGGGCCGGCTGAGTGAGAACAGAATCGACGAATCTGCACGAAAAGTTATTGCCTGGAAATATAAACTCGGACTCTTCAAGAGAAAAATTACCTCGCTAAACGAGGTCGACAAGATCGTCTCGAGTCAGGCAACGAGGAAATTAGCGGATGATATTGCCGAAAACGCAATAACGTTGGTGAAGAACGAGGATCAAATATTGCCTCTAAAACAAAAGCAAAAAGCTTTGGTATTGTGTATTACAAACAGTCGAGATATCGATTTTTCCGGTCGAACGTTTGCGAGTTCGTTAAGGGCAAATGGCTTGGAGGTGGAAAGAATTGGCTTGGACGAACGTTCGAATGAAAAAGAAATTGCCGACGCTGTTTCAAAGGCGAAAAAGGCAGGTGTCGTAATCGCAGGCTTGTTCGGTCGTGTTCGGTCGGGGGCAAAAAATAGTGTTGGAATCCCTGAATCCGGGGAAAAGGCATTGCGTGAAATTCTCAAAGGCGACGTTAAAACCATTGCGATCGCATTTGGAAATCCGTACTTAATCTTAGAATTTCCCGAAATGAAAAATTATATCGTTTCTTATGGAGATATGGATTCTCTTCAGCGCGCGACCGCAGAAGCGATTACGGGGAACGCTAAATTTCTTGGAAAATTGCCGATCACGGTAGGAATGTTTGAGATTGGAACCGGTCTGAATGTAAAGAAATAAGAAAGAAGTTCTTATCGGAAAAACACAACTATTTAGACGCTTTAAACTTTTTCTCCCGATCGGCAAAATTCTCACCGCAAATTTTCGAAAACTCTTTTGCAATCGGTGAATAATATCCGCCCCGCAATCGAGCTAAGCCGAGGTTCCATTTAATTTCGGCACCTTCGACCCACCACGAAATGATTTTGCCTTTTGCGATATCGCCGGCAGAGCTTTTAGCTCCCGCTATCCCGACACCCATATTGTTTTCGACCATTTTATTGATCGCCTCTTGCCGGGAAAGCTCCATAACGATATTTGGCTTTACGTTGTTGCCGTCAAAAAAGTCATCGATCATCCTCCGTGTATTGCCGCCTTTTTCACCAAGAATGAGTTTTTCGCCCGCGAGTTTTGCAGCGCTAATATACTTTTCCTTTGAGAACGGGTGTTTGGGATGGGCGATCGCAACAATTTCGTCGCTGTAGAGAAGTTCAGTTTGAATGTGAGTATTTTCTACAGGCAGAGAAATAAATGCGACATCGATCTCTCCGTGCAGGATCTTATCAACAAGTGTAGAACTTGTTCCCGAGCTAACTGAAACTTCGGCGTTCTCATATTTTTTACGGAGTTTTTCCAAAATTCCAGGAAGTTGCTCCGTAGCAAACATCGCCGAGGCTGATCCTATTCTAATTCTTCCATATTCTGCACCCGCAATTTCCGCGAGCTCTTCGATCGCCGCATCGTGCTCACGTAATATCCGTCGCGCTCGTTCAAGTAGTTTTTCTCCGGCCTCTGTGATCAAAACTCTCCGCGGAGTTCGGGTAAAAAGAGGTAAGCCAACCTCCTCCTCAAGCTGCCGAATTTGCATCGAAACCGCCGCTTGCGTGACGTTGACACGTTTTGCCCCGGCGGTAAAAGTGCGTTCCTCGGCAATGGCCACAAATGCTTTTAATTGTTTAATTTCCATATCCTTTTCTAAGTTACTGCATGAGGTACTTTTGGCGCGCTTATCGCAGAAAGTCTAACACAAGATTTCGGGAAAAGCATCAATAATTCTTATTACCAGCATAAGAAACTTTGATTCGAATTATAAGCGAAATGCCCGTAAATAAGAAATCCGTTATATGCTAAACTCGCATTTGAAAAATGGCGAAACGAAAACGAACCAGAAAATCTCACCGTCCTCATCATGCCTTGTATTTAGGGGTCGACGGCGGCGGAACAAAAACTCAAATTGTATTATTAAACAACGATCGCGAGATTCTCGCTGAGGCTACGTCGGGTCCGTCAAACCCCTTACGCGTTGGCGTTGACAATGCTGTCCTGAATATCAAGCTGGCGATTAATTCCGCGTGTGACCAGATTTTTCGGAGCTCTGCCGATATTGTTTCCGCAACCCTGGGTCTAGCGGGCGTCAGGCGTGCAGATCTCCGAGAGCTAGTCCGGGAAAGGTTTGTTCAAACGCAATATATTGGTGCCGTTTCCGTAGTCACCGATGCTGAGATAGCGTATTTTGCGGTAAACCGCGAAAAGGCCGGGTTGGTTATAATATCGGGAACGGGGTCGATCTGTTACGGAAAGGATGGAAAAGGAAAGACCGCGACCGCAGGAGGTTGGGGTCCGATTGCCGGAGATGAGGGCGGCGGAATAAGTATTGCAAAACAAGCGCTTCAGGCAATTGCAAAGGCACTCGACGGACGCGGAAGAGAAACAAATCTAAGCGGTGTCGCAACCGATTATTTTCGAGCATCGACACCGGAAGATTTGATCGTCGCAATTTATTCGCCTCAAATGGACAATCGAAAGCTGGCGGGTTTTGCAAAAGATGTAATCGAAACTGCCTTGGGTGGCGACGAAATCGCCATGGAAATTATATCGGTTGCAGGATTCGAGCTCGGCCTCTCAGCCTATGCAGTCATCAAGAGATTAGGTCTGGAAAAAAACAAGGTTCCGATAGGAATGGTCGGAAGCATATTTAAAGCAGGTGAAATGTTGACCTTTCCACTGCTTGAAACCCTGCGCTCATTTGCCCCGAAAGCATACCTGGTGAAACCAGATATAAGCCCGGCGAACGCGGCGGCCATAAAAGCGTACGAAGAATTTAGGTAAATGACACTATCACCGACCGAACAAAATAATCCGAACACTAATAATATTGACGAAGTGTCGACTCTCGACGCGATCCGCCTGATAAACAACGAGGATAATCATGTCGCATCTGCCGTGGAAAAGACCTTGGGCGAAGTTGCACAAGTAATTGACAGCATAGTTGATAGGATCGTTTCAAAAAAGGGCCGCTTATTTTATATCGGAACCGGGACGAGCGGACGCTTGGGGGTTTTGGACGCATCGGAAATTCCTCCAACATTTGGTGTTCCCGCCGAACTCATTCAAGGGGTTATTGCAGGTGGTTATGAAGCACTTTACAAGGCCGTCGAGGCTTCGGAAGATGATGCCGAAGCCGGAAGAGTTGATTTAATGAATCGCGAATTAACCGGTAATGACGCGGTAATTGGAATCGCCGCGTCCGGTCGCACGCCATATACGATCGGTGCAGTTAAATTCGCTAAGTCGATAGGATGTTTTACGGCGTGCATCGCGTGCAGCCCGGAGGCGGCCATCACAAGAGCAGTAGATATTGCGATAGTAGCTGATGTAGGACCCGAGGCAATAACGGGTTCAACCCGCATGAAATCGGGCACGGCGCAGAAAATGATTCTTAATATGATCTCAACTGTAACTATGATTCGCCTTGGATATGTCAAAGGCAATCGAATGACAAACTTAAATCCAAAAAATGAAAAGCTGAAAGAGCGGGCAAAGCGAATCCTGATGGAAGAGACCGGATTGACCAAAAAGGACGCATCATCGCTGCTTGAATCGGCAAAAAACGACCTAAAGATCGCTCTAGTTATGCATGAAACGGGCGTCTCAGCCCAAGACGCAGAAAAGGCATTGGACGAAACCGGCTCAGTGGTCAAGAAAGCAATCGTAATAATCCGTGCAACTTTCTGAAAACCAAAAACTACCAAATCATGATGAAAATCGTAAACCAATTATTCACAAGGATTTCCGTTTTTCTATTGGCGGGATTCTTCTGCTCGAATGTCGCTTTCGCACAGTATTATCACATCGATATAAAAAGAGATTCCGCAAGGTCAGACAAGATCACGGGCGGCGAAATTGAAAAAACCGAATTTGCCCCTGCCGCGAGCGATATAAGAATTACGGTAAACGTTCCTGCCTTTCAGATGACACTTTGGCAAAATGGAAAGGAAGTGAAAAATTATCCGGTTGGCGTCGGAATGAAAGATTATCCGATTTTTGTAGGTCGCAGAGAAATACAACACATCATTTTCAATCCAGTGTGGATTCCGCCGGATAGCGAATGGGTCGCTGTTACGCAACGCGGAAAGATTATTCAGCCGACGGATCCGGCTAACCCGCTGGGAAAAGTAAAGATTCCACTCGGATATGGTTATTTGCTCCACGAAGCAAAAGGCTGGCAGGACATGGGTAGTCTGGTTTCCCACGGATGCGTTCGTGTGCTGAGAAAAGATCTTTACGATTTGAGTGAAAAAATTGTCGCTGCGCATTCCCTGCCCATTTCAGACAAAGACGTTTCGGACGCGAAGCGTACCAAGAAGACTTTTGTGATCGAATTGGAAGATAAGGTGCCGATCGAAATTACTTACGATACGATCGTTGTCGAGGCTGGCGTTCTTCATATTTATCCGGATGTCTATGACTACGATAAAAATACAGTTGAGAATCTGCGTGAAGAATTGAAAGTAAACGGAATTGACGCAGAGCGCGTATCTGAAAAAACGCTCACACAGATGCTCGATAAAGCCGCAAACAAAAACCAATATGTAATTAGTCTAAAACAGCTGCGGGATGGCAAGTATCTGGACGGAAAGGTCATCCCTGTCGTCGAAAGCCCAAAATCTAAATAACCTAAAAAAACCTTGAGTATTACCTGTTAGCGAGATTTTCCGGAACATATTCCCAATGCCAGGGTTCGTAAAAATAGTTATAAAATCCAAATCTGGCGGCATTCCTAACCAACCATTTGTACGCTGGAGATTTTACTTGTATCGCACGGTTAAAATCTTTCGTTGTTACAGGTTCCCCGCCTACATAAATATCTAGTGCGCGTCCGGTAAAATGCGGGCTTTTGTATGCAATTTGGGCGCGACTGGCTCCTGGCAATTTCTTTCGCAAACTTTCCTGATACTCAGGGGACCGATAAGACGAAATAATTTTCAGAAAATTGTTCTTTGAGGTGAGGTCGCCCTCTCCAATGATCCCGAGGCCGGATTCTTCATCAGCCAAAGCGGCGGCGACCATTTTCTTATAAGCCTTGTAGGTTTCTCTTTCAACGTGGAGCAAATCGCTTGCGCGAGTAGAATCAAAAAAATCTTTAATTGGCGCTGATAATAGGTCGGTTTCGTGCGCGAGTTTGATTGGCCTGATCCGGCGGGATTGCCAATACTCGATAAAAGATAAAAGCGTTTTCTGTTCGACAATTCCATTCGCCGTCAGGTCATGATGCGCCTGCCATTCCGCCACTCCGCGCGCAAAATGGGTAGAATTCGCGTCGCCCTCCGTTTCAATTGTTTCCTGGATGAGTAAAGAATAAAGATACCAGCCACGTTGCGTTCTTTGTCCGAGTGACCATTTGAGAGTGTATTTTAATTCTGAATTTGTCTTCGCGGCTGCAGTGAAATCATTTGCCTGGGAGATCGAGGGAAATCCGTGCAAAAAAAACCCAATGCTGACTAAAATCCCAAATATCAGGGCGGCAAAGATAGATAGGCAAGATCTTTTTCTCATAAAACTTTCCAAACTTCGGATGTCCGCGAAATATGAAGCGTTTGCTTTTGAATGATATCGTTTTCGATGTTAATTTCACAATTGATAAAATTCTGACGACGGAAATAAGAATTTATGAATTCAGCATGGGAGATTGAAGGGTTTCTCCAAATAAAGAATGGCGTACTTCACATAGACGGCGTCTCAACTATCAGAATTGCGGAAAAACACGATACTCCCGTATTTGTTTTTAGTGAAAAACGGACTGAAAATAATATAAACCGACTTCTGAAGATAGGAGATGTAATTGATTGCAGGGTAAAGGTTTGTTATGCAGCCAAAGCTAACTCCCACAAACGAATTCTTGAAACTGTAAGAAATGCCGGGAGCGATATAGAAGTCAATTCCGGCGGCGAGCTTAAAATGGCGCTGGATGCTGGGTTTGTTCCCGAACAAATTATTTTTAACGGAAATAGCAAAACCGAAAAAGAACTCGCAGCTGCAATCGAGGCGGGAATTTACGCTATTCAATCGGATTCGTTTTACGAACTCGAATTGACGGAAAAAGTAGCAAGAAATCTTGGTAAGCGGGCAAACGTTTCGCTCCGGCTGGTTCCTGAGATCGAATCGGAAACACTGCACGGACTCCAAACTGCTCTCTTGACTTCAAAATTTGGAATGATGCCGGAGGAAGCGCTCGACGCATTCCGACGTTGGTCTCCGGACGATGCTTTTATGAATCTTTGTGGCATCCATCTTCATATCGGCTCGCAAAATCCTAAGTCCGAACCGTATTCGCAGGCTTTTCTTGCGCTGTTTCAGAATCTTGTCAAGATATTTCAAGAAACAGGACACAGGCTCGAACACTTGAACCTCGGAGGAGGATTTCCGGTTAACTATTTACGTGATGATTCAAACGCAGCTGATATGCCGCCGTCACAAAAAGAACTTTTCGCAGCCGATCTCGAACCGAGTGAAGTAGTGCGTACCGCATGGGAAATCGTAAAAAACAGTGCTGCAGAGGCTGATGCCATAAAATTGCTTGACGATATCACGCTGCTTGTCGAACCCGGCCGCAGTATTATTGCAGACGCAGGGATTTGTCTGACAAAGGTAAGAAACAAGAAAGAAAGACCAATTAGAACGGAAAATCGGAAACCGGAAACTCAAGGTCCGGCACTTTCCAGAGACACATGGCTTTTGACCGATGCCGGTTTCAACATCCTGCTTTCAATGGAAACCTATAAGTGGTATTACCACCTCGTTTCGGCGGCGCGAGCGGGTGATGTGCACGCGACTCCGTACAAGGTTGCCGGTCCGCTTTGCGATGGCGGCGATGTCTATTTCGATATAGAAGGGAAAAACCGACTACCAGACTACAGGCTTTTGCCTGAAAATATTGAGGTCGGAGATGTTCTGGCTTTGTTTAACTGCGGCGCTTACTCAGTATCGCAAATGTTTCCGTATAATGGACGCGAACTTCCTGAGATCGTTTTCACGAACGAATTTAAAGCTTTGTAGGGTTTTACCAGTCTGAGGTACGAACGAAGGTCTTAATCACGGCTTTATCATCGTCCGATAGCTCGAAAGCAAATTTGTCGTAAGTTTCTGAAAGGTCCGCTAAAGCAACAGCACGATTCTCGGTTCCGCGTATTTCACCGATCGTCGCGAGATTTTCCGAAGATAATGCGCGCGCTTTGTCTGCTTCGCCGCAGTGATAAAACCGCCGGGCAACATCGTCAATAACTTCGCTGCGAAAAATATGCTGGGTAATCGATTCGGCCATGGAAGCAACTTTTTCAAGCGTTTCTAACGCTTTGTCCATCTTTTTTTCGCTGATATAGGCGTCACTCATCGCTATCAATCCCGGAATTCTTCCTGAATCTTCTAGGATTCCGGTCATTGCTTGATTTGCCAAGCCGTCATTATCCGCGAGAATGCAAATCTGCGCGATATTCGTCAACGCCTGATTTTTCAATGTCTCATCAGCGTTTTCGTGAGCTACTTCAATCCCTCGTTCTATCTTGCCGGCAAACGCAAATTCCTTGGCAATCGAACTAAAAAGTTGCAAACGGGCTTTAGTGTCACGAATTTCCCTTTCCGTTTGGGATTTTAGCATTGCATAAGCTTCTTCGAGCGCGTGAATCGCTTCATCCGACTCCTTTTCCAGTCGATAGATCTGGGAAAAACCTATCAGACAATCGGCTATTTGTGTTTTGTCGAAAACCAGATCGAGTGTGCGGTCTGCAAGGTCTACACTCCCCGCTTTCAAAAAGCCAATCGCTACCTGAACAAATAAATTGTCTTTGTGAACCCCTTCTAACGCATCCACGATATCCCGTGTTTTGCCGTAAACGGCTATTGCCTTGTCGTTTTGCCCGGCTTCAGCATAATTTGCCGCCGTGTGGAGCATCGACCGTATCTTGTCTTCTGTAAACTCGATCTTTTCCGCAGCAATAGCGGCATGATCCAACATTTCGACCGCATTTTCGGGTTTCGATTCAGCCATATAAAAATGAGCGATTTCATGAAGCGCACCGACCTTCGCACTGTAAAAATCTACCCGTTCAAGCGTTTGCCGGGCTTCTGCGTCAAAACCTTTTTTAAATTGATTTACTGCGATTCCTGCAAATGCGTCCGAGGCATGATCCAAGGATTCGGCGAGTTTGAAGGCTTCGTCAAATTCCCCTTTGGCCGACTTTTGAAGTGCAAATTTTTCACGTGCGTTGTTTCTGGTCGTGTGTTCGTCGATCGCTTCGATCAATTGAAACGCGTATTCGTCATCGCCAAGCTCCGCACATTTCGAGACAACATCAGATAGCAAACGGTCACGAATGAATGGATCATCAACGGAATCCGCTAAGCTCGCTGCAGTATCTACATCGTTTTTTGCAGTGAAATGAGGAATTAACGTTTCCATTACAGCAGCGCGTGATTCGCGGCTCCCGATAGTCTCCGCGAGATAAACCGCGCACTTCAGGAGATTTTCTTGTGCTTCTTCAAACGAAATGGAATGTTCGGGCATTTTTATTTAATTGGAAATTTGCAGAGTCTAAAATTCCTGGGTGGAGAGTTCTCCCCAGAAAACAATTCGTGTAGCCTCAAAGTTTTTCAGTACTTCTACGACTTGGTCGATCTGCTCGTCAGAACCGTCGGTCAACACACTGATCAAAACGCGGCCTTCTTCGAGTGCGTTTTTTGCTGATTCATGAATTCGCCATTCGTGTGACAGATGTTGAATACTTCGCAAGAGAGTCGCGTAAATTCCGTGCTCTTCACCGTCGAGATCTATCTTCTCCAACCCTTCCTGACCAACATATACTCTGATGGCATCCATTTCAAAGTCCATTATGTCGAGCCTGCCGGCCGCATTTTTTGCGATTTCAAAAGTATCGAGCTCAGCAGTGACATTGTTTGTCGGCTGAACTTCAAATCCATCTTTGTGCGGATCGGGATTAACTTTCATTTTTTCCTCCGAAAATATTTTCTATATTAGGCGATTATATTATTTGAGAATTTATTAAACAAAGACACCATTAAACGATTCCGGAGCCCAATCATTTAAACTACTCGTCACGGAATCCGCGCCGGCATCCCGCAGTTTTTTATCCTCTACGGTGTTCGTAACTCCGAGTGTTCTTAGGCCGGCAAGTCGGCCCGCGGTGATGCCTTGAGGCGAATCCTCAATCACGACACACTGTTTACGTGTAAGTGGGGATTTTCCTCGCAATGTCCGGACCCTATCAATGGAATTAAAGCCTTTACGGTAACACTCAGGATCAGGTTTTGTAGTAGTTACATTCTCCGAACTAATTATCGTAGAAAAACTTTTTCCGAGACCCGTTTCTTTGAGGACAAATTCAATCTCGGGGCGACGCGCCATGCTGACAAGCCCAAGAATAAATTCGTTTTCCATTCGTTTGATAAAATCTTCGATACCATCAAATAATGGAATTCGTTTCTCAATTTGCGAACGCCAATTCGAAGTTTTTGCTTCAACGAGCGACGGTATTTCGTCTTCCGAAAGCTCCTTGCCGTCGCGCTCGAATATGGTCTTGAGAAAAACTTTGTCATTCATCCCGAGACAAGCGTAATATTTTTCTTCCGTCAGATCTATGCCTTTGTCTTTTAGCACATCTTTGTACGCTTGCATTTGAATCGGCTCATCATCAATGATTACACCGTTAAAATCCATTAGAATTGCTTTGATCATCTATCGTAAATATCCTTTTTGAGATGCCGTAAAGATTTGTATTTTATATCCGTTAGCTGTGAGCCGCAAATACGAAAAAGGCATAGTCTTGATGAGACTATGCCAAGCGTTTCGTTTTATATCTTTCCTAGTTTTTTTTCAATTTTTTCTTGAGGTCTTCAAGTGATTTCGAGCAAGCTTTTGCCCATTTTTCTTTCTCTTTATCATTCATCTTTTCTACACCCTCGCGGATGTTCTCGAGAATATAATTCTTGTAAAGATAAACAATTGCCCGGGCTGCGTAGCTTCCCTCGATCTCTTCGGAATTATCATTGATATACGTCGCAATTTCATCACACTCAGGTATTCCAACCGTTACCACGTCGCCCGAAGGTTTCGCCTCAGTCTTGGTCTCCGAATCAGTTTTATTGTCAGAATCAGCTGATTTTGAGGAGGAATCCTTTGTTGATTCCTTTTCGGAACCCGTTAAACCGCTAAAGCTACAACCTAAGACCAGAAATAAAATAAAGGCCAATGACAAAAATAACGTAAATTTGTTTTTCATTTTTTCTCCTAAGTTTGATCGGTTGTATAACCGCATTCTATTTGATTGACGTCGCTAACCTAAGAATTTTGCGTCAAACATATTTCCGCGTCCCAGAATTCCTTTACGGTCAAAGGTCCTCTTAAGTTCGGCCATTTCGCTCAGGTATCTTTCGCCGTACATCACATATAGGTATTTCGATTTCAACTTTCCTATACTGTGTTCAGCAGAAACAGTACCGCCTAGCATGATCGCCTGAGCGATAAAACGTCCATACAAATGACGCGCTTTCTCCGCCTCTGCCTCGTCTTTCGGGATCATATTCGCGTGTAAATGATTGTCGCCGATGTGACCAAAGATCACGTAGTCGAGTCCGCTTTCGTGTAGCTTAGTTTGGTAAAACTTTAAAAACGATTCAAAATTTTCGTCCGGAACAGCCATGTCGGTTCCGATTTTTTTCTGTCCGTATTTAACGATTCTTTCATTTACTGAAACAGGAAGCGCGTGACGAAATCCGCGCATTTTCTCCAGGTCTTTTTCGTTCACGGCAAACCAGGAGACCTCTGTCTCGGCGTTGTGCATTTCGAGCAATTCATTCCATGCTTCAAACAGCGAATCTTCGTTTTGCTCCGTTGTTTCCTGCTCGAAGAAAATTGCGCCGGCCATATTTGAGGGCGTTTCAGGAAATTTCTCGTGTATAAAATCGAGCGATTTTCCGTCGAAATATTCCAAAACGGTAGCGTCGATCGAAGATTCGCCCGTAAGCCCAAAATCATCTCTTGCGGCAAAGGATCTCTCTTTCACTTCGTTTACGAGATTCAACAGATCCCGCTCATTCCTAAAGAAAACAATACCACTTAAAAAACCTGCAGGCTTCGGCAAAAGTTTTAGTTCGATTTCCGTGACAATTCCGAGAGTTCCTTCGCTACCGATAAAGATATCGATTGCATCAACACGTGGATTCGAAAAATATCCGCTCGTGTTTTTTCTGACGTTGGGCTGCTCATAAGTCGGAAGTTTCGGTTCGAGAGTATTGCCTTGTTCCGTTCGGAGCTCGAGAAAACCATTTTCGCTGAAGATTTCCCCGCGTTTTAGCGTAAGAAAATCTCCATCCGGCAAAACGACTTCCAATCTTTCGACATAATCTCTCGTTGCGCCGTACTTAAAACTTCTCGCACCGCTGGCGTTTGTAGCAACCGTTCCGCCGATTTGACAACTCCATTCAGTAGGATCAGGCGGATAAAACAGGCCTTCTCCATCAACCGCTTTTTGCAGATCAATCAACAAGACTCCCGCTCCAGCAACCGCCGTTCCACCGCCTTTGCTTTTTGATATATTCAAATTCTTAAACTTTTCGAGCGAAATTATGCAGCCGCCAAATGGAATCGCGCCACCGACAGTTCCTGTTCTAGCACCGCTAACCGTCACCTGAGTTCCCTGCTCGTTTTGTTCCTTAAGAATTTTAGAAATTTCTTCTTTTGTTTCGGGAACAAAAAGTTTTTCGGCGCTTCCTCCCGGTAGATTACTCGCATCGGTTAAGTAATCTTGTATTTCATCCAATTTGTTTTTGACTTGCATCGTAATTTTTTGAGAATCTGTTTATTCGCGAACATTGAACAGGAAATCGTTATGAAATCCCTTTATCTTTAATGACATTTCAGAAAAACTCAATGAGAGCTAAGAAAACTTCACCCCCCAATCAGGGCCTGAGCTCTCTCAATTCGGTCTGATACTTTTCCTTGCTCGTAATCCGTATCTAGCGTCCTTTTAGCAGCTTCCTCGATAAGCGAAACGTGCTTGAGGAGGATGTCTTGCTGAGATTGACTCAATTTATTTTTGCCAACCAAAACCGAAGTATCCAGTAACCTCTGGAAAACCGCCAAGTTACCCCTGCCATTGATTCTTATTTGGTCAAATGCAGTTTCGGCATAACTTGCAAAGTTTGGCGCTTTCACGATGATTCGAACATCCCCATTCTTTGTGCGTATATCGGTCGGGAGCTTTCTACTGGCGAGTTCGCTAATAATCGTCCCCAAATAATCTATACAAATTATTGCAGTTGTCGTGTCATTTACACCGGGCGAAAGAGCCTTCAAGGCTATGTCAACAATCTGCCGAATTCCGAACCCGACATCCTGCTCAATTGAACGAAAGCGATAAATATGAAAGTAGGTATTTACCCGGGCCTGATCATCTTCATTATCGATCGTTTCTGATCCGTTATTTTCTGGAACGATCTCTATCAAGGTTTGCCCCTTGCCTACAAACTGACCGATTCCGGCGTGCATCTTGATTACGATTTTTTTCTCTTCAGCAAATGCCAACAATCCATTGGTATCAACATATTGGATATAACCATTTGAATTGGAATCAATTCGTATCCATTTCTCTTCATTTACGAATTCTCTCGCTGCAGTCTTAGCCGCATCTTCTGCGGAAGTACCGGTTCCCTCCGGAAAAAGTACATCAATAGCTTCCTGCGTTTCTTCGACAATGTGACCGATAATCGTTGTCAGCTGCAATGAGTTTGCAACATGATGGATAAAGTAGATCAAAACTATTATTCCACCGATAGCGAGAAATAACCCAAAAATGATTGCAAGAGACGGAACAAATTTTATTTCATCGGCACCGCGGATAGTTCTCAAAACAACTAAGCTGTATGCAAAAACACTTACGAAATACCCAAGAATAAATTGATTCGCGCTATCCTTCATGAAATTGCGCAGAATTCTCGGCGTGTATTGCCCGGAAGCCTGTGCGATCGTGCTTAACGTGAGGGAAAAAGCAAGGGTTGCAACCGTCAGCATCGAACCCGCAATTGCGGTCAACATTCCCCGTGAACCATCCGCACCGAGTCCAAAAATTCTAGGATATTTGAGTAGTAATTCTTGATCGACCCAAGATTCCGACTCAACCAATATCAACGCCAAAACGATGGAACCGACCAACATTAAGGACGGCACAAACCATAACGAGGAGCGAACTGAAAACCAAAGCTGTCTTAATTTATCCATCCTTTCTTGATTTGCTAATTTACTAGCCGATTTCGATCTGACGTTCTTTCAGATATTTTACCTTATCGCGTACTTCAGCAGCCTTTTCAAATTTCATTTCCTTAGCGGCTTCCCGCATATCTGCTTCAAGCTGCGCGATCATCCCTTTTAATTCTTTGGGCGAATATTCGTCATACTTATCCAGCTCAAGAGGCACTTTGAAATAATCTGCTTCATAGGCAGTGACCAGCGTAGCTTCGATATCTTTAATAATTGTCGTCGGAGTTATTCCGTGTTCTTCGTTATACGCTTCCTGAATTTTGCGACGTCTGATCGTTTCATCTATCGCAACTTTCATAGATTTCGTAACTTTGTCTGCATATAAAATCGATAAACCCTCTGCATTTCTTGCCGCACGCCCAATCGTTTGGATAAGCGAACGCTCCGAGCGCAGGAATCCTTCCTTGTCTGCGTCGAGAATCGCGACAAGCGATACTTCCGGAAGATCAAGCACTTCACGAAGCAGATTTATCCCAACTAATACATCAAATTCTCCCCGACGTAGGTCTCGCAAAACTTTGATTCTTTCAAGTGTGTGTATATCGGAATGCAAATAATTTACCTTTACACCAACCTCCGAAAAATACTCCGCGAGATTTTCGGACATTTTTTTCGTCAGCGTTGTAACCAAAACGCGTTCGTTTCGCTCGGCACGTTTTCTGCATTCTTCTAATAAATCATCGATCTGACCCTTAACCGGCCGAACTTCTATATTCGGATCAAGCAAACCCGTCGGGCGGATAATTTGTTCAGTAACTTCACCCTCGGTTTTTTCAAGTTCATAATTTCCGGGCGTCGCGGACACATAAATTGTATTGCCGATTCGGTTTTCGAACTCACCAAAGTTTAAGGGTCGGTTATCCATCGCACTTGGAAGACGAAAACCGTGTTCGACAAGCGTCCCCTTTCGCGATTGATCGCCTTTAAACATTCCGCCTATCTGAGGAACCGTTTGGTGTGATTCATCGATCACCATTATCGTGTCTTCGTGAAGATAGTCGAGTAGCGTCGGCGGCGGCTCGCCTTGTTTTTTGCCCGTAAGATGGCGTGAATAATTCTCTACGCCGTGGCAATATCCCATCTCTTTTATCATTTCGAGATCATACATCGTCCGTTGATGTAGCCTCTGCGATTCAACCAGCTTACCTTCTTTGATGAGTTTTTCTTCCCACCAGACAAGTTCAGCTTTTATCGTTTTTATCGCACGCGAGACGGTCGATTTCGTCATGACATAGTGAGATTTCGGATAGATCGGTACGCGTGATATGTGTTTTTCCAACACCTCTCCTAAAAGCGGATCGATCGTATAAACTCCGTCAATCTCATCGCCCCAGAATTCAATTCTATACGCCTGATCCTGATAACTCGGATAGAGCTCGACAATATCCCCGCGCACACGGAAATTCCCGCGTTCAAATTGAATATGCGACCGCGTATACTGCATTTCCACCAGCTTCCGGATCAGATCCTCGCGGTCGAGTTGCTGTCCCGGCTCTACAAATTGAAGCATTCCATAATAGGCATCCGGGTCACCAAGACCATAAATGCAAGACACACTCGAGACAACGATCACATCGCGGCGATCAAAAAGCGCGCGGGTAGCGCTCATTCGCAGACGGTCGATCTCTTCGTTGATGGTCGCTTCCTTTTCAATGTAAACATCGGAAGCCGGCACATAAGCTTCGGGCTGATAATAGTCGTAATAAGACACGAAATATTCGACGGCGTTTTCTGGGAAATAACTCTTGAATTCCTGATAAAGCTGCGCCGCAAGCGTCTTATTATGTGCAAGAACCAGCGCGGGTCGCTGAGTTTCCTGAATGACGTTGGCAACCGTAAACGTCTTACCGCTTCCCGTAATTCCGAGCAATACCTGATCCTTAACATCATCATTAAGCCCGTCAACAAGCTGTTTAATCGCCTGAGGTTGGTCGCCGGTTGGTTTGTATTTCGTTACGAGTTTGAAAGTCATTTAAAAACAAAAATGAGCTACGAAGTTTATTAATACTACTTCGTAACTCAATAGTTTTCCAATGATTGCTTTTTCTTTTAAGCGGCGACCATATTGAAGCTTTTTATTACATCATTTGCTGCATTGCTCAAATCCTCGGGCAACGAATTTCGTTCGATATAGGTATAAAGATCCGGCAGCGTTCGTTGGTCCTGCAAAACTTTCAAACAATGCAGGATCGCGAGTTTTACACTCTTGTTGCGTTGGTTTTCCATCACATCGAAAATTTCTTTCGTTTCACCGGCTATGATTAGTAAAGCGACCAACGCAAATGCCTCATACGCATGCTTTTCGTCATCGTGAACTAGTCGATCGATCGATCGATCTACCAATTCGCTCTCTATCGCAGCTCTCGCCGACTGGACTATTCTATATTCATCACCGCATTCGGCAATCCTCGTCCATGCTTCAGCCCGGTCTGCACTCAAACGGAAAAGTGCCCTTGCCGCGGCCGCCCGCACTTCCCTTGTGGGATCTGCGCAAGCCAACAGAACTGATTCAAAAACGGACGAATGATCGAAATCTGCCAAAGCCAAAACCGCATCCGATCTAAGATGTGCCGACAGATCATACAACGCGATTTGTGCAAGAGCTTCGATCGAATTTCTATATTTGAACTTGGACAACACCCGGAGTGCAACCTCTCTAACGTCTGGATCTTCCTCATATTCATCTTGGGATTGCTCGATCGCGCTAAGCAGCCCTTCATCGTTTGAAAGCGGTAATTCCTCAATCGGTGGTGCAGGCTTTAACGAGTCGATCCGGTTGATCGGCAGCTTGTCAAATACCATTTTTTCCAATTTTCGTCGCCGCTCCTTCATTTCAAGATCGCTAATCTTAGGCTGGTTGGCCGGTGCTCGTCCCGCTTTTGCGTTCTTGGCCTTAGCTTCGGCCTTCTTCTTATTTCTATCGGAAGGTTTTGAAAGACTTTTGAACCACTCCATTTCTTTGTCGGCGTCAAGTGCATCGTTGTCCCATTCATCTTTCGAATCTTTCTTCCCTTCGACATCCTTTCCGGCGGCGAGCTTCTTTGAATACCAATAGTAAAAAGCGCCTCCCAGAGCAAGGACCAGAACAAATAGGGTTAAATACCACCAGGTAAAGTCTTCCTGAACTGCCCCCGCGTCAACGGGGCGCTGTGGGCGTACCGTCGGCATCTGTGCGAAGACATTTATAATACTGAGCATCGTTACGAGCACGGTGCCGAAAAGTTTGTCTTTTAAGGAAATCATTTGTTTTTTCATTCTAAATATCCACATAGCAACTCGAAGAAATGGTAAGAGATGAGATTGCGCGGGAAGAAATGTTTTGAGCTTTTTGAGGACGTAAATAACCCGTGAGGAATTTGGAGTATTACTCCAACAACTATTATGCAACTTTTCGACAGAAATGTGAAGCAAAAAGTTTACGTATTGTTAAACTTTGTTTTTCCCTAAAAATAATACACCGCAAACACTGATAGCTTTACCTGCAGTCGTTTTAATATTATCTTTATATCCTCGCAGAAATCGGAATTGAATTTTAAACACAGAAATATGAGTTTTGGAACAGTATCTGAAACGGACATAGCTGAACATAAGTGCATTCATCGTGGCAAGGTGAGGGACGTCTATGAAATTGATGACGAGCGCCTGCTCCTCGTTGCGACGGATAGAATCTCAGCTTTTGACTGCGTTATGCCGAATCAAATTCCTAGAAAGGGCGAGCTGTTGACAAAGATTTCGGCTTTTTGGTTTGGCAAACTTGGCAACATAACTCCGAATCATTTAATCAGCGTAAACTTTGATGAAATGCCCGAGAGTGTGAAAAAGTACCCGCAGCTCAAGAACCGATCATCTTTAGTAACGAAAACGGAAGTTTTTCCGGTTGAATGTGTGGTGCGGGGGTATTTGGAAGGATCGGGATGGAAGGATTATCAAGCCACCGGCGAAATTTGCGGACATAAACTTCCAATTGGTTTGAGGCAGGGCGAAAGACTACCCGAATCGATATTCACCCCGGCGACAAAGGCAGCTAGCGGTCATGACGAAAATATTGATGAAACAAGGTTTACTGAAATTGTCGGTGAAGATGCGGCAACCGAGCTAAGATCACGAACGCTTGAGATCTACAAAACAGCAAGCGAATATGCACTTTCTCGCGGAATTATTATCGCCGATACAAAATTCGAATTTGGCCGTGATAGAAGCGGGAACATATTGTTGATCGATGAAGTTTTGACGCCGGATTCATCGCGTTTTTGGTCGGCCGAATATTTCGAACCCGGAAAAGCTCAAACCTCATTCGATAAACAATTTGTAAGAGAATATTTAGAAACGCTCGAATGGAACAAGCAACCGCCGGCTCCGGAATTGCCATCGGAAATTGTCAAAGCTACAACCTCTCGCTATTTAGAGGCTTATAAACTGTTAACAGGAAACGCCTTATAAATCTCTATGAAAATGCGGAAAGAAATGGAAGCGTTGATCGAGCAAATGCTCGATGGGCAAATTTTACTGGGCGAGGCGATCTTTGAGTTTGAAAAGCTTTATATTGAAACTTGTCTCGAACGAAATAAACAGCATATTTCAAATTCCGCGGAGGTCTTGGGAATTCACCGAAACACGCTTTCCAAGCGCCTTGCATCGTACAATAAAAAGCCGCTGAAAAGCATGGCAAAGCGTCGGCCATGACGCACCCATACTTTGTATAAGACGACCCAAACCATTTCTTGCTCAGATTACAAGATTTTCACTTCGTCACCAACTTTTATCATTTCACCAAAATTCTCCGCGACCAAATTTTGCCCAAATAGAAGATCATTCTTCGCCAAACCAAAAGACTCAAAACGATCGGGAAAAACGTCAACCGATTTGCGATAACTCGCTAGTGTTTTCAAGGGTTCTTTGCCGTCAGAGATACCCGTCTCCTGGTCAATGGTCGGCACAATACACCTAACGCAAGGTTTCGTTGAACGAAAAGTAGTTGCGCCGATCTTGATTTTTACCCAACTGTCCTCTACGAATGCCGCGCTCCCGGAAATCACGAGATTCGGACGAAAACGTTTCATAGGAATTTGTTTTTCCAACTTGGAATTTAGATCGCCCAGAGAATTTTCTCCGATAACCAAAAGCGGATAGCCATCAGCAAAACTTACAATATCGTTGCCGTGATCGAACCGTTGATTTATACTTCGGCGGGTTGTTTCAGGCATCCTAACCAATCTAATATCGGTATCAGTTAGCTTGCTAAACCACTGATTTGTCGGTTCATCGGCGACAATGGCTTCACAAAAACTATCCCAAACTCTGACCGTGATTTTCCCGGTTCCACTAAAATCTGCCGGTATAACGATTTCGTTTCGCGGATTCGTCGAGAGTTGAAGTGTATTCTTATCATATCTCACGGAAACGGTTGCGAGGATAGGTAGTTCCCTTTGCGTTACCAGGTCGTTTCTTCCATCGACTAACATAAATCTCCGATCGTTTTTGAGACCCCTTTCCTCGACCACAGAAGTTTCAGTCGAAAAGCCTTTTAGGGATTTAACGGGATAAATATTTATCTCGGAGATATTCATAGTGGAAATCTTATAACCTGCGTATCACATTTTTATAGCCGAACGAGTTTTTCACTTGATACTTTGTGAAATTTTTCTTATACTAGCACTCATTCACATAGAGTGCTAAGAAACGCGATTCAGCGAAATGCTGCACTCATATTTTATATCAAATTTTGAAAGGAGTAACTAACAAAATGGCTACAACGATTAAACCATTGCACGATCGAGTAATTGTTCGTCGCATTGAAGAAAATGAAACAACCTCGGGCGGAATTATCATTCCGGATTCGGCGAAAGAAAAACCGCAGGAAGGCGAGATCATCGCAGTCGGCGAAGGAAAATATAAAGAAGACGGTACGCGCCAAACACTCGACGTAAAAGAAGGCGACCGAGTGCTTTTCGGAAAATACAGCGGCTCTGAAATCACCCTTGACGGTGACGAATTTTTGATGATGCGCGAAGATGAGATCTTGGGTGTTATCGAAAGAGCGGGCGCAAATGCGGGATAGTTGAATGAGTTTATCAAGTTTGCAGAGTTCACAAAGCAGTTCCGGACTCGGCCAACTCTGAAAACTTCCTGTCAACTTAGAAACGTTTTACACGAGATTTATTTAGGAGATTAGAACAATGGCAAAGCAAGTAGTACATGGCGAAGATTCGAGAGCGGCGATTTTACGCGGCGTGAATCAATTGGCAGATGCAGTAAAAGTTACGTTGGGTCCAAAGGGACGCAATGTTGTTATAGACAAGAAATTCGGTTCGCCGACCATTACAAAAGATGGTGTGACCGTAGCGAAAGAAATTGAATTGAAAGATTCATTGGAAAACATGGGCGCTCAAATGGTTCGCGAAGTGGCTTCCAAGACGTCCGATGTCGCAGGTGACGGCACAACGACCGCAACTGTTTTGGCTCAGGCAATCTTTAAAGAAGGTGTGCGCACAGTAGCGGCGGGTGCAAACCCAATGGCCCTCAAACGTGGGATCGAAAAAGCGGTTATCAAATTGGTAGCTGAAATCGAACGGTTTTCAAAACCCGTTTCCGGTGATTCGATAGCACAAGTCGGAACCGTTTCCGCAAACGGCGACAGCACTATCGGCGGGATCATTGCCCAGGCAATGGAAAAAGTAGGTAAAGACGGTGTTATCACGGTTGAAGAATCACGCACAATGGATACGACTCTTGAAGTTGTAGAAGGTATGCAGTTCGACCGCGGTTACCTTTCGCCTTACTTTGTAACCGATGCTGACAGAATGGAAGCTGTGCTTGAAGAACCGTATATCCTGATCAACGAAAAGAAGATCAGCAATATGAAAGACCTTCTGCCAATTCTTGAGCAGGTTGCTAAACTCGGCAAGCCGCTAATGATCATCGCAGAAGACGTTGATGGTGAAGCTCTTGCAACTCTCGTTGTAAACAAACTTCGCGGTACATTAAATGTTGCTGCGGTTAAAGCTCCTGGCTTTGGCGACAGACGCAAGGCAATGCTTGAAGACATCGCTACATTGACTGGCGGTAAAGTTATTAGCGACGACCTTGGTATCAAACTCGAAAGCGTTACGCTTGACGATCTTGGAACCGCTAAGAAGGTAACCATCGACAAAGACGATACAACGATCGTCGAAGGTGCTGGTGCCGGAGAAGCGATTCAAGGACGCGTTAAAACAATTCGCAACCAAATCGAAGAAACCACATCGGATTACGATCGTGAAAAACTTCAAGAGCGTCTCGCTAAATTGGTTGGTGGTGTTGCCGTTATCAAAGTTGGTGCTGCTACCGAAACCGAAATGAAAGAGAAGAAAGCTCGTGTTGAAGATGCAATGCACGCAACCCGCGCTGCTGTTGAAGAAGGAATCGTACCGGGCGGCGGAGTCGCTTTGGTTCGCGCTTCGAAAGTGTTGGACAACTTTGATACCGAAAGCGAAGATCCTGATGAGCTGATCGGTGTTGCAATTGTTCGCAGAGCCCTTGAAGAACCGCTTCGACAAATTGCTAACAACGCTGGAAAAGAAGGCGCGGTTATTGTTGAAAACGTTCGCAGCAAAGATAGCGACACATACGGCTTCAACGCAGCAACCGAGAAATTCGAGGACCTCGTTGCAGCTGGTGTTATTGATCCTGCTAAAGTTACCCGAACAGCGCTTCAAAACGCTGCTTCGATTGCGGGCCTGATGCTTACTACCGAAGCTATGATCGCTGACGTTGACGAAGAAGGCGACAGCGGAATGGGCGGTATGCCAGGCGGCGGAATGGGCGGAATGGGAATGGGAATGTAACCCCGTTTCGATTTTCGAATAAGATTAGGCTTCGTTCGTTTGAACGGAGCCTTTTTTCTTGTCGAATTCGCAATGCAGCCAATGTTTCCCTGATCAATCAAAAAGACCTCGCCGAGACGAGGTCATTCAACCAAGCAAAAAATAAATGTTAAGTGATAAATCTTACTAATACGACCAAAAGCATCGCGCCGATGATCGACATAATCCAACCCGCCGCATATTTTTCACTACCCCAGATAGTTCTACCGATAAAAGTTCCGATAAATGCGCCGCCCATTCCGATCAAAGCGGTGATTAGCCAACCGAGAATGCCGGTCGCGATAGCTTCTTTGCCGGGGAGAAGGAATCTCGCAATTGCACCAATAAGTAATCCAACCAAAAGCTGCCCTATAATATGAAACATAATTTTGCTCCTTGTTTTGTTGTTTCCGCTATTTTGCAATAAATCCGCGATATTAACAAACTTCTTGTGTAGCAACAAAAAATGAAATAGACAGCCCCGGCTTCTCAAAACGAGGCTGCCCACGTGTAACCGTCTGATCGATAAGCGAAACGAGGTCCCGTTTTCGCCCGCCACAAACGGATATTTTCCCTTTCGGGAAATTCGCTATCCTTTTAGATTTGAGGCTCTTTGCACAAGCTTTAAGAACTCGCTTCGATAGCCTTTCAAGTCATTGCCCTTAGCGGCGTTTGCCAGCGAGAGGACGTTAGCGAAACTGGCACTCCCCTTGTATTTTGAATCGCGGAGCAGCAAGCCAAATTGCGCAACCGACACAGCAAACTTCAAATTATTCGAAGCGCTTTCAACTCCTTGATTGCTGTCTAAAACTCCAATCGATAAAAGTTTGCTCTTTGTCTCATTTGGCTCTTTATAGCGAAGTTTGACCGTCATTAGTTCATCATTAAAACGCGTATCGGTCGGTTTTACCTTGGCGTATTTGAGTTCGTCGACTCCAGGGTTTTCAACCTTCTGTCCAAAAGGGATGACCTCGTAAAGCGCGGTCACTGAAATTCCGGCTCCGATTTCCCCTGCGTCCTTTTTGTCGTCGTTAAAATCCCGATCCGCAAGCATTCGATTTTCGTAACCGATAAGGCGATACCCGGCAACTTTCGCAGGATTAAATTCAACCTGAATTTTTACATCTTTCGCAATTGTGTAGAGAGTTCCAGCAACCTGAGCTCCCAATGCTTTTCGCGCTTCTTGGTATGAATCTATATAGGCATAATTTCCGTTACCTTTATTTGAAAGTTTCTCCATCATCGAATCATTCAAATTTCCACTTCCAAAACCGAAAACCGACAGGAATATATTGCTCTTGCGTTTTTCTTCGATCAATTCGACGAGTTCGTCGTCGCCGGATAAACCTACGTTGAAATCTCCGTCCGTCGCAAGGATCACACGGTTATTGCCATTTGAAATAAAATTCTCTTTCGCGACCTTGTACGCAAGCTGTATCCCCTCGCCGCCGTTGGTAGAACCTCCGGATTCGAGACGATTGAGCGCCGTGAGAATAGCATTGTTGTTACTAACGCTCGTTGAAGGCAAAACCAGGCCGCTTGCGCCGGCATAAGCAACTATAGCTATTCTGTCTTTTGGCGTTAGCTGATTGATGAGCATTCGTAAAGAGTTTTTGAGCAAACCGAGCTCCTCCGTCATCGAGCCCGAAACATCCAGCAGAAATACCAGATTCGAGGGCGGAACATTATCAAGCGAAACATTTTTTCCCTGTAGACCGATCTGAACGATCTTGTGTTTTGCGTTCCAGGGCGTTCTTGCTACTTCCGTTTTAACTGAGAAAGGCACTCCCCCGATTGGCTGAGGATAGTCGTATTCAAAATAATTAATAAATTCTTCAATGCGAACAGCATCTTTGGGCGGCAAACTTCCCTGATTGATAAACCTTCGCATATTTGCAAATGAAGCCGTATCTACATCAATCGAAAATGTTGAAAGCGGTGCACGCGATGTTTCAAGAAACGGATTTTCCGAGAGCTTGGCATAGCGCTCTGTGCTATTTCCTTCGTCAAATTCAACTGGGGCTCCTGCAATCTCTTTTCTCTCTGCAGATGTCGACGTATCGTAATTTGCGTCGCTAGTCGCGATGGGCGCCGCGTTTGAGTTGGAAGTCTTTGAGTATTCAGCCGGTTCGCTAGCACAACCGGAAAATATCAGACTCGAAATAATGGTTCCAATTATTAAGACTTTGGCTATTTGGAAATTCTGTTTCTTCATTTGATTCCTCCAAAAACAAAAAAATCTACAAGGTTTAAATCTAAAATGGTTCGTTCTTCTGAAACTGAAGAACGAACCATCGATTCGATACTTGCAAAATTAATTGCGTTTTTTGATTGGCGTTATCTAGTCGCCATCTTTAATCAGCACGGGCACCGCATTTGAGTCTTCAAATTTTGGCGCGACCTTCCAGCTTTTATCACGATAATCCCTATACTCGGAAGCTACATATAGGTTTTCCTTCGAATTCCGATTTGAAAGCCATCGAAAACCGTTTAGGACACTTGATGATTCAATTCCTGACCAAATTTTTTCACTTTTCACGTGCCGCGTTCCGTACTCATCCTTCACGTAGAAGTGATAGACAATCATACCGCGGGTTTCGTCCTCCGAAACCGCCTTCACCTCGTGTGAAACCGTTAGCAATCCCGTACTTGTGTCAAACACCGCCTGATTTAGCCCGGTCGAGAAAACCTTATTTGCAAAAACTTTCGGTCTTTTTGGTTTTCGATGCCTGCGTTTTCTTTTGCTGCAAGAATCCCTTTCATCGCCATAAGAAAACGACACCAGCCGATCAGGAGCCGAATAAAACAAGCCTGCAATTACAGCGCTTGTCCCAACTATGAACGTAAAAAGTATTAAGCCTGCTATATGTTTTGTCATAATTATTCTCCTTTGCGGTTTCTATGTATAGAATGATAATAACCGATTGCCTTGCAGCATGACAATATTATTTCGGCAATCTGAGTAATTATTCCCTAATATTCTCAATCCGTGTCATAAAATCTGGATTCAATTCGATTATCGATCTCTACTCCAAGAATCCTAGTTAAATATGGATAAGTCTTTGGCTCAACCTCAAATTCATCTGCGCCGAGAAACATCTCGGCTTCTGCAATCGCCATGTGGGCTCCTTCGATCTCCATAAAGAGTCCAAAAGGCAGCTCGTCCAAAACAACTTCGACTTCCCGAAACTTCCATTTCTTTCTTCGTTTTTCATAGACGATTCGCAGCTCGAATCCCAACCGCTCGACGATTCTTGCCACTTCATCGGGCGATTCGATCTCGGATTCATGCTCGACATGTTGCTTTATTCCCTCGCCTCCGGAAATAAACTGTTTGAATGTGAGAGTGTTCTTCGTTCCCGTCTTGCGCACACGAATCACTCCGCCGATCTGCTTGAGATATTCGTTTCCATAAAGCAGATTCTCCTCAAAGTCTTCTCCGAGAAATTCAGCCTTAAATTCAAGCAGATCCGCCGCTACCTGAGCTCGCTGCTCCTCGGTCACGCGATATTTTTTTTCGATTTCAATTGTCATCAATTAATTTCAGAACGCGAAATGAATACATTGGTTTTTAACTACAGGTCATTTTTATTTTTTCGTTATATTCGCGCTTTAATTTCGATTTCACTGTAAACTTGCGAATTGTAATTCGTTATTTTTGAAAAATCCATTTCCACACTTCAGGAATCGTTGCGCGTTTACCATACATCAGCATTCCTACCCGATAAACCCGTGAGGCCACCCATACCAGAACAAGAATTGTCAACGCGTTCAAAACAATCGCGAGCGCAATTTGCCAAAACGGCGGCGTTTCGGCGAGGATTCTCACCGGCATTACGATCGGTGCAAAAAATGGAACGATCGAGACCCAGAAAGACATTGAAGAATTCGGATCGCGGACGACGGCGAAACAAAAATAGAGTGCAACGACAAGCAGTAAAACCGGCGGCAATACCATCTGGCCGCCTTCCTGCATATTGGAGACCATCGAACCGATGAGCGCATAAATAGTTGCGTAAATAAAATAACCGAGTAGGAAAAATATGAAAAAGTAAATGACAATTTCCGCTGAGATATTTGGAAGCGAAAAATCCATGCCTGCTGCGAGCGCATTTATCAACCCGTAAGCGACGAGAACTGATAGAACAAGAAGCCAAATCGCGAGCTGTGTGAGTCCGGCTAATCCAACACCAACGAGTTTGCCGAAAAGCAGTTCGAAGGGTTTCGCCGAGGAAAACAAAATTTCCGATATTTTTGTCTCTTTTTCTTCAACGATCGCCGCCATGATTGCCTGCCCGTAAACCAGCAGGATTGTCATCAGAACGGAAGCTATAATAAACCCGGCAATTGGATCGGTCGTGCCGTCTTTGGTATCGCCGGTTTCGGTAATTGGAATGGTTGTAAAATTTACTTTCCGGCTCAACTTCGTAAGCGTTTCCTCGCTGATATTTGCGCTAACCAGCCGTTGGGATCGAACGGCGTCATTTACAGCGTTCTTAACCACGCTGTTTGAAATAAAATCGCCCGCTTTTCGCGAGAAAAATTCGAATTCCGCCTTTTGCGAATCGACCTCGGCAGGGATTATCAGGTACGCATCCAGCTTATTAGCAACAACCAAATTCTTAAGCTCATCTTGAATTTCTGCAGGCGATTTCCCATGCGCATCGTAATCGACGAAACCAAAATTGGCACCCATCTGATTAGCCACTTCCTCCAATTGATCATTCTGCGCGGGATTCAGCTTTTGGCCCACGTCTTTCACCTTTGTCTTCGTTCGTTCAGCGATCTTTTCTTGCGAAAGATTGTCTTTTACACGCTTGCCTATTTCACCCTGCGGATCAGCTATCGCGATTCTCGTCTCGTCACCTTTGATCGAGAATATTAAGATCGGGACAACCATGAAAAATGCCAATCCCACAGGCATGAGAAAAGTCGTGATCAAAAACATCCACGAAAAAACGACCTTCTTATATTCGCGTGCTAAAACTGCTAAGAACTTGTTCATATGCATTTAAGTGCGAGCTGAAAAGTAAGAAGTGGAATATTCCATTTTCGCTTCGCTGATTTAATTGATGAAACCAATAATTTTTTGAATTTCTTCACAATCGCACAAAAACGATTCTGCAAATTTTGACTACAGAAATTCACTGTCGCGTAAAAGTCGCAACCAATAATATTTTTCCAAAGGCTTCTTTATTATTTGCAATCGCAAGTTTGTGAATAAAGTCCGCTTTCGATTCACCTTGAAACGCTTCTTCGATATTTGCCCCAATGGAGGTGCCTGAACGCACTATTTGCCTGGAAATAATAAACTCTCTCTGCTCATTTGACAGATGTTGAAAGAGTTTAATAATTCTTAAAGAAAACTTATATGATTTTTCTTTTAAAATGCTAGCCATTTTCTTGAGAGGAGACCCGTTTTCTGCGAATTTCACTTCTAACTTCTAAGTTCCAACTTCTAACTTTAAAAACGAACGTTTTCAATAAAAATATCGTTCAGGCTCGGTTCGATCAATTCAAACTTCGAGACCGAAATTCCAGCTTCGACCAACCTGTTAAGAAGTTCTTGTGGTTCAGCATCCTCTGCTAAGAAAACTTCCTTTTCGTCTGAGTGCTTTACGACTTTTGCAACCAAATTCGCATCTGCCAGAATATTGTCAGCACCTTCACAACGCAGCGATACGATATTTTTTCCGTAGCTCTCCTTGATCTCCCGCATTGTTCCCGAAAGCACCATTTTTGACTTATTTATAAGGAGTATTTCATCACATAGCTTTTCCGCAGTTTCCATCAGATGGGTAGAAAAAATTATCGTGCGGTTCTGTGATTTAATTTCTGCTATAACGTCTTTTAGAAACTCAACGTTTACAGGATCAAGACCTGAAAATGGTTCGTCAAGGATCAGAAGATCGGGTTCATGGATCATCGTCGCGATAAACTGCAATTTTTGCGACATCCCCTTTGAAAGATCTGTAGTTTTCTTGGTTTTCCATTCTGCAAGTTTCATGCGGTCAAGCCAGAAATCAATTCGTTTGTCAGCATCGCTCCGAGACACGCCCTTAAGCGCGGCGAAATATCGCAGCTGCTCAAAAACCTTCATCTTCTTATACAGCCCGCGTTCTTCCGGGAGATAGCCTATACGATCCTGAAGCTTCGGAGATAATTTCTCGCCGAGGAGTTGAATTTCTCCCTCATCAGGATGTGTTATCCCAACGATCATTCTGATAGTCGTTGTTTTCCCTGCCCCGTTTGGTCCCAAAAAACCAAATATACGCCCAGCTCGAACGTTAAAGCTGAGGTTATCAACAGCCGTGAAATCGCCATATTTTTTCGTGACACCATCTACCCGGAGGCTTACGTCGTTTTTGTTCATATGCTAAAATCACAGACTATCACAAACCGATACGCAGTCGGAACTTCCTTTGTTTGAAAAGTTTAGGCAATTTATTTGCCGATCAAATGTTCGCGATATGAAAAAATCGAACGACTATTTTGTCATCCTCGGGTTATTGGTAATAGCTCTTGCGATTGTAGTTATTCTCTCGATCATTGAAATTCTTGTCCGTTCGACCTGTCCGCCTGTTTTTGGGATTCCTGCCTGTTATATCCTCACGGTATTAATATCTGCTGCGCTAATTTCTCATGTTGGAATCATCGAGGACAGGAACATCTTATTTTTTCTCGGGACCAGCCTAACCCTTGGAGTGGCAGTCTTCGCCACTTTTTCACAGGTGTGGGGTTTTCTTGAATGCCCAGAGCTTTTTGCCCTTATACCGATGTGCTATCTATCGCTGATACTTTTTAGTTCGGTAATCATTCTAAAATTAAGGGAGTTAAGAGCCAAGCAGAGTAGAACTTGAATTTTTGGAAGTTGCAGATGCGTGGTAATATGACCGGAAATTAAAATACTTTAACTGAACTAATTCAAAAATGAAAATACTTGAAAGGGTGGAAAACGCCAAACGCTACAAAGACATCGCGATGCTGCTCGCGAAGTATGGTCGTTCGGACTTGGTAAAACAAGCTGGAATGAACGATATATTGGCTGAGGAGCAGGAGGAGCATTCAGAAATTGAGGGCGCCAAAGCCGATGAATTCGCAAAAGATTTGGAGGCTCTTGGAAGCACTTATATTAAACTCGGACAGCTTCTATCAACGAGGGCCGATATTTTCCCACAGGAATATCTAGACGCACTCGAAAGACTCCAAGACAATGTCGAACCTTTTTCTTTCGGTGAGGTGGAAAAAATCGTTTCGGAAGAGATCGGCGTTCGATTGTCAAAAGCCTTTTCCGAATTTGACGACAAGCCTGCTGCTGCCGCCTCGATAGGCCAAGTTCATCGAGCAATCTTGCGAGACGGAAGGAAGGTTGTTGTCAAAATTCAGCGCCCGGGAATACGCCGGGAGGTTTATCACGACCTTGAAGTGCTTGACGACATAGCTCATCTTCTTGACGAAAACACCGAATTTGGTAAGCGTTATGAATTTCAAAATTCACTTGTTCAACTCAGAAAAAGCCTGCTTCGCGAATTAGATTACACGAAAGAAGCTTCGAGTTTGAAAATTTTGCACGAGAATCTTAAGGGATTCAAAAATATTATCATCCCCCTTCCAATCGACGATTACACAACTTCAAGGATCCTGACAATGGAACGAATTGAAGGAAAGAAGGTCACCGATTTGAGTTCGTTGGCGTTGATGGAAATCGACGGGAAAATGCTCGCTGATGAAATGTTTCACGCGTATTTGAAACAGATTTTAGCCGACGGCTTCTTCCAGGCGGATCCGCATCCGGGCAACATTTTTGTCACCGATGATGGGAAAATTGCTCTTCTGGATATGGGGATGGTTGGGCGCTTGCTTTCGGGCTTCCGTGAAAATTTACTTGACCTACTTCTCGCGATCAGCGAAGGCCGCGGCGACGATGTCGCAAATATAGCGCTGAAAATCGGCGAGGAAAAAGAAGGATTTCAAAAAGAAGAGTTTAAACGCCTAATCGGCGAACTTGTCGTTTCGCACGACGATTCTAATTTAGAAAAACTTGATGCTGGTAGGGTTGTGATCGAGATCACAAAAATCTCCGCTGATTGTGGTTTCCGACTTCCTTCGGAATTTACATTGGTTGCCAAAACTCTTCTTAACCTTGATCGCGCGGTTTACACTCTCGATCCTGAATTTAATCCAAACGCATCGGTTCGCCGGCATGCGGCGGGAATTTTGAGTGAAAGAGTTGTCGAAAGTGTTTCGCCGGGTTCGTTACTTAGCAATGCGATAGAGGTTAAACAGCTAATCGAAAACGTTCCGCCGAGTCTCAATAAGTTCATGGATATTATTGCCAATAACGAACTTAAGTTAAATGTGGATGCGATCGATGAGCGCACACTTATGGTCGGGTTTCAGAAGGTTGCTAATCGGATTGCCATGGGTCTTGTAATCGCGGCATTGATAATCGGAGCGGCAATGCTGATGAATATCGAAACTTCATACAAGCTGCTGGGCTATCCGGCCCTTGCCCTCGTGCTCTTCTTAGCCGCGGTGGCGGGCGGGATTTTCATGATCTACACGATCTTGTTTAATGACACAAATGTTAGTTGATCTTCGATGAAAGCAATAATTTACGCAATAGGAGCGATTTCTGTAAGCCTGACAGTCATTCCGCTGTTTAGGTACAGTGCGTGGTGGGTCAGGGCGGGCGATTTTCCTCGCTTACAAATTGCGATAATAAGCATCGCCGCGACCGCAATCTTAGCAATTTTCTGCAGGCCATTTAACTTTTACTGTATCGCCCTGATCCTGCTTTTATTGCTATCTTCGGCCTATCAAATCTACAACATTATTCCATACGTCCCGTTCTATCCGAATCAGGTCGAAAAAACGAAACGTTCGAAACCGGAACGGACGATCAAACTGCTGATCTCAAATGTTTTGATCGAAAATCGCGACTCGAAGAAACTTATCGACTTGATCACCGATGTGAAACCCGATGTCGTCTTGCTTGCCGAATCCGATGAACGCTGGTTAAACGAATTGAAGCAGCTTGATAATGATTTCCAGACATCGGTAAAAGTGCCGCTAAATAATGGATACGGGATGGCTTTATATTCGCGACTTGAACTGACTAATACCGAAGTGAAATATTTGGTGGAAGATGATGTTCCTTCTATTCATACCGAGATCACTTTAGCATCCGGGGATAAAATAAAGTTTTTTGGCCTCCACCCCCGACCCCCTATTCCAACCGAGGCGACGAGCACCACCGAAAGAGACGCGGAGCTGGTTTTGGTTGGAAAAATCGTCCGAGATACGGAAATTCCGACGGTTATAGCGGGAGATCTGAACGATGTAGCTTGGTCGCGAACAACGAATCTTTTTCAGAAAATAAGTGGAATGCTGGATCCTCGAATCGGACGCGGTCTATACAGCTCGTTTCATGCGGATTATCCGTTTATGCGATTTCCCCTCGACCACGTATTTCACTCAAACCACTTCCGTTTGGTTGAGCTAAAACGCCTGCGGCATATTGGTTCGGATCATTTTCCGATGCTGGTCGTCCTAAACATCGAAAACGGTGCCGATGATTCGCAAGAACAGCCTGAGGCAAATACCGCTGATCGAAAAGAAGCAAATCAAATGATCAAAGATGCTGAGGAAAAAACAGATAAAAAGCTTCCCGATGTCGAAAGCAATTCAAAATAAAATGGGCATAAACGATTAGAGCGAAATCATGAATTCGAATGCGAGTAGATCGACCAATTGCAAATTTTAGAGCCTGACCTGTCTTGCTGTCATCACAGAATCCACTTCTTTTAGTTTCTCAAGCACGCTGTTTTCGATCTCGGAATCGATTTCAACTACCGCTAATGCCTCGCCGCCTTCTTCATTTCGTGCTAAATAAAAACGGGCGATATTCACATTATTCTCGCCCAGCAGCGTACCGATTTTTCCGACAACGCCCGGAACGTCTTTACTTTTCGTAAAGAGCATATGTCCATGAGGAACCGCTTCTAACGAAAAATCGCCGATTCTTGTGATTCTTCCCTTTCCGTCATCGTAAACTTTTCCACACACGGTTTGTTCGGCGTTTTTTGTTGCAACTCTCGTACATATATCAAAATTTGATGTTTTCTCAACCTGTTTATAGCTGGTTGTTACATCAATTCCCCGCTCTTCCGCAATATGAATGGCATTTACCTGATTTATGCGCGATGAAACATTCTTTAGCAATCCCGATATAAATGCCCTTGTAACGGGAGCAGCATCTTTTTCGGCTAGGGCTCCGGAATATTCGATATTCACAGAAGAAACGGCCTCCTTATCGAGTACCTGAGTTTGAAAACGGCCCAGGCTATCGGCCAGATCAATAAACGGCTTCAAAAATTTCAGATCCTCAGCAGCAAGGCTGGGAGCATTCACAGCATTTCGCAATTCACCGTAAAGCAAGTAATCACGCATTTGCTCAGCGACCGTAAGCGCTACTCCTTCCTGCGCTTCGGTTGTTGACGCTCCAAGATGGGGTGTTGCGATAATGCGCGGGTTTTTGAGAAGCGGGGATTCTTTGTCTAATGGCTCAATATCGAAAACATCGAGCGCCGCACCCGCAACCGTTCCGTCTTCGACTGCTTTGAGCAGCGCGGCTTCGTCCACCAACCCGCCACGCGCGCAATTTACAAGCCGTACTCCCTTTTTCATTTTCGAAAACGCGGACTTCCCGATGATGCCGCGGGTTTCGTCCGTTACCGGAGTATGTATCGTCAGAAAATCTGCTTCGGCAAACACCTTGTCAAGTTCGCCGATCTCGATTCCCAGGTCATTGGCCTGATCTTCGGAAATGAAAGGGTCGTACGCGAAAATTCTCATTCCAAATCCTTTACCGATCTTGGCAACATGTTTTCCGATTCGACCCAGACCGATGATGCCCAAGGTCTTTCCGTTTAGCTCAACGCCGACAAAACTTTTCTTATCCCAAATCCCGGCCTGGAGTTGTGCGCTGGCTTGCGGAACATTCCGCGCCAAAGATACCAGTAAGGCCATCGTGTGCTCAGCAGTAGTAATCGTATTTCCATCGGGCGCATTCATTACGACAATGCCGCGTTCAGTTGCCGCTACCACATCGATATTGTCTACGCCGACGCCTGCACGACCAATGACGCGGAGTTTCTCAGCCTTATCCATAAGTTCAGCGGTTATTTTTGTTGAACTGCGGACAATCACACCATCTGCATCTTTGATACGCTTTGCCAATTCTTCAGGTGACAGTTTTGTTTCTTTTACTACGTTAATACCGGCATCACGCAAAGGCGCGAGCTTTTCATCATTTACATCGTCGGCAATGAAAACTTTTATCGTCTGCATAAGTTGTTGATAACAAGAAGATTATTATTGTTAATTTGTAGTAATCTTAACACTCTATTTTGAAACTTATAAAGTCGTCAAAGGTTTTGATGGAATGAGAGTTCAGAGTATTCGCGAAGACTAGGAAGGTTGAATTTATCTTCGGAGGAGTGATGCTTTCCTGTTGGCATCAGATTCGTATATTTTGGTGAACACATCATTTGAACCTGTGGAATTGTCGATGTACGCAACGCACATCTCATAAATTATGGAAATTTTTGTTTACAAAAACAGTGAGGGAAAACTTCGCGAAGACTTTAGTGTAGAGGAGTTACCGGCACTGCTGAACGATGATGACGCGGTCATTTGGGTCGATCTCGACATTCGGAACAAAGAAGATTTAGACGCTGCCGAAAAGATGTATGCGCGTGTGTTTAAATTTCATCACCTGACGATTGAAGACTGTCGCGAAGAACGCAATCAGCCAAAGGTAGAAGAATTTTCTGATTACCTTTTTTTCATAGTTCATGGAATACGGAACGAAACAAATACCGCAAACTTCACGACTAAAGAGCTTGACGGCTTTTTGGGCGAAAATTTCGTCGTCACGAATCGGAATGAGGATTTTCGAAGCATCGAATCGGTCAAACGACAGGTGAGGCATAATCCTCGCGCATTTCAACGTGGGGCGGCTTATCTGCTTCACCAAATATTGGATCGCATCGTAGATCTATACATGCCGCTTGTTGACGATTTCGATCTGGTGATAAATAGCCTCGAAGACCGGGTGTATGAAATGGATTCCGGCGATAACGCGATTCTTGAGGAAATTATGGACCTGCGGAGGAGTGTAGCTCGGCTGAAGCGAATCTCGACACGGCAATTAGATGTGCTTCACAGAATTTCTCACGGCGAGTTTCCTCAGATTCCCAAAAGCATCCTGCCGTTTTACCGGGACGTTCATGATCACCTTCTGAGGATTTACGATATGGCTGAAAGTTATAGAGATTTGGTTAGCGGACTGTTTGAAATACATTTTAGCGTTACGGCAAACAAAACAAATGATGTGATGAAATTTCTGGCCCTAATTTCTGCGACTATGCTTCCGCTCACACTCCTTTCCGGGATCTATGGAATGAATTTCGATAATATGCCGCTACTGCGTTCCGATTACGGTTACTACGTTACTCTCGGATTAATGGTATTGATCGTTGTCGGCCTGCTCATCTACTTTTGGCGAAAGGGCTGGTTTGGGAGAAATTAGTTTTATTATTTCAAACTGTCATAAATTCTTTTCACATGCGTATCGCCGAAACCATAAATCGCTTCAGTTTCGCTGAATGCACTGAACGCTGAAGCAAAATCCTGCGCACCTTCTGCGATAATCTTTTTCAACGACTCTTTTGGCCTTGTTTCCATTTGAACGGCCGCTTCGCAAACTTCTTTCAGCGTTGGAAACGCATCCGATTCCGTTTCGCCAAGCGCAGTCAGCTTTTCGAAGTCGCGTTTCTCGAACGCTTCCCAAAGTTGGACTGCAAGATACGAGTCGCCATAACTCAGTTTTTCTCTTTTTTCAAAACTCTCATTTAGCCCTTCTTGGTCAAGATGGGAAAAACCCTTCCATTTATCATCTTCGTTTTCGAGCCGTGGATAAACAACGAAAAAGTCGGTTTCCGTGGTTCGTAAAAGCCAAATAGAAAACCACATATTGACCTGGCAAAACAATTCACGTTCAAACCAAAGATTTACTGAATTGTCCTTGGCGTCAGCCAAATTCCAAAGAGCGATAAATTCATCTTTAACGTCTGTAACATAGTTAGGTGTGTCGCCTTTGTATGCTGTGGTTAGATATTTCTCGCGTTTCTCCCAAAAATCTTCCAATCCTTCGGATTTTAGATCGCCGTCAACAAAACATTCGCGGCAAACCTTTACGTCGCCGTCGATTCCCGTTGAATTAAACGGTTTGGCGAGTGAATCGCCGCATAATAGATGTATGTTCATAAATATTATAATACACCGTTTTTCTTATAAAGCGCGGACAAGATTTGATCCGGCCCGAATTATTTAGACTATTTCCGTATTTTACGCGTCTAAATTTTTGGTGTGAAGGCGTTTCGCTCTTGGCAGGGTTTTGATAAACTCTCGGGCAAGTTTTAGCATAGATATTGTATGGCGTGTGATATTACGGACGAGCAGATTATCAAGCTGGCATTAGGAGAAGACCCGAATGCATTTGGCGAGATCGTAAAGCGTTGGGAGCGGAAAATATTCGCTCTCTGCTATGGCATGCTCAACCGTGAAGACGAGGCGAAGGACGCAGTGCAGGAAACTTTTATCGCGGCTTACAAAAACTTAGCGCGATTTAGGGGCGACGCAAAGGTCTCGTCCTGGCTCCATAGAATTGCTGTAAATCAATGTCTGACGCGCAAACGGCGAGAGAAAACTCGTTCGGAAAGTTTTTTCGATGGGAGCGAATCGGTAGAGGAGAAAGTTTTTAAAGCACCGTCTCGTCTGTCGCCGTCAAGTCTTGCGGAGAGAGATGAGCGAATGCACGCGGTTAGAGTTGCGGTAAGATCGCTTCCTGAGGAACTGCGACAGGTGATCGTCATGAAGGAATTCGAGGAAATGACATTTCAGGAAATTTCAGATGCGTTGGAAGTGCCGTTGAGCACGGTAAAAAGCAGGCTTTATACGGCACTAAAACAGCTGAGAATGAAACTAGAACGAACTGCACTTGAGGTAGTTTGATAAAAGGGTAATAAAAATGCTAGACAGTGGAAAAAGAAATCCAAATTGCGAATTTGCGGAAGAAGTCGTGACGTATCTATACGACGAATTGCAGGACAGCAAAAAAGCCGAGTTTGAGAATCATCTTGGATCTTGCCCAAGTTGCCCGGATGAGCTCGCGGCGTTTGCCTCATTGAGCAGTTCGGTTAGAAACTGGCGCGACGCGGAATTTGCAAATATCGCGACGCCACCCATTGAAATTCCGTTTGGACGGCATTTGATGAGTGTTTCAAAAAATGAGGATTCAAATCCCTGGGTCGAAAGATTGCGTGCGATCTTCGGATTCTCTCCCTCGTTTCTAAAAACCACTGCCGCATTTGGAGCTTTTGCGATTCTTGTAGGGTTGGGCTGGTTTTTAATCTCATCGCTTTCGACCGAAAAGTCCAATATTGCGGTTTTACCGAAGGAAATGTCAGGTTCGGCGGTGAAGGGAACGGAGAGTGTTGAGATTCCCAAAGAAGCGAAGATCGAAAAGAAAGAAAATGCGAATGTTCGGGCACCCGAACCCAAGACGAATGAAATTGTAAGTGTTGCCGATGACTCGGCTATAAAATCGGAAAAGATATCTTCTAAAAAACCCGCTTCAAAACCGATCGTGAAATCACCGAGACTTGCCAAGAAACCTGCGAAACCGAGGGTTACGAAGGTAGAGAAACCTTTGGAGTTTGAGGAAATTCCGAGGTTAACCACCGAAGTTGCCGTGGATGAAGCCGATGATCTTCGATTATCGGACATATTCAGTGAGGTCGGTAATGACAGATAAAAGGAAAGGTATGAAAAGTTTGAAAATAGTCTTTGTTTGTTTGTTAATAGCGGCATCTTCCCTTCTTGTTTTTGGCCAACAGCTTGATGGTTCGGACGATCAGAACCCGCAGCGCGACGGTAATCAAAAGATACGTCTCCTCAGAGAGCTGGGTTTGTCCCGGGAGCAGATCCAAAAGATTCGATTTATCAATCAGGAGACCCGACCGCAAAAGCTGAAAGCCGCTCAGCGACTTCGCGACGCCCGTCAGGAATTGGACAGCGCGATTTATGCCGATAAAGCAGATGAAACTAACCTTCGGAATTTGATCAGTGATGTCGTGGAGGCACAATCGGAGATAACAAAAATAAACGCGCTACACGAGATCAAAGTGCGTCAAGTATTGACTACCGCTCAGCTAACCCGTTTCCGTGAGATGAGAGAAACCTTTGCTTCACGATCAAGAATACCCGCCGATCGACGAAATGACGATAACCAAAGGCGTCAGCGCCGAAATCGGCCCGGAGTCAACGCTTTGAAACCTTAGCCGCATATTTAAATCTACAAATGCTTTTTTTAAGCCAATCTACAGAGGTCGGCTTTTGTTGTTGTTTTTGATGGTTCGTTGTAAGCTAAACGTATCCCTTAAGGCTCTATTCTCTCCAAATGCTGCTTAGTTACGTTTGGGAAATAGGCGAAATTATCGATTAGAGATAACGTGCTCAAACGCGATTAAATGAATCCACTAAAAAAGTTTCTTTTTGAACTACAGGAAATTGCCTTGTTGATTTCTTACGCGACGGTGAGACTTTTTAAGAAACCGTATTACATACGAGAAACCATAAAGCAGATGGATGTAATTGGCGTCGGTTCGCTATCTATTATCCTGATCACGGGCTTTTTTACGGGTGCTGTGCTTACGCTCCAGGGTTATACCGTACTAGCGTTTTACGGCGGGCAGAGTCAAACAGGGCGGTTGGTTGCTTTTACGATAATCCGCGAATTGGGGCCGGTTTTGTCGGCTTTGATGGTTTCGGGCCGAATTGGTTCGGCAATTTCTGCCGAACTCGGCTCAATGGTAGTTTCTCAGCAGATCGACGCTATGAGAGCGTTGGGCACCGATCCTTATAGGAAACTCGTCGCTCCAAGAATTATCGCCTTGATATTGATGCTTCCCTGGCTCACAGTGGCTGCTGATGTTGTCGGAATTATCGGCGGCGGACTTTCGGCCAAATTATTGTTTAATCTCGATTACAGCGTCTACATGACATCCGTTAGAACAGGGGTTTCAACGGGCGACTTGATCGGCGGCATCATAAAACCATTATTTTTCGGACTCATTATAGGGAGTGTTTCTTGCTACAAAGGCCTGAGCACAAAGGGCGGTACCGTTGGTGTAGGTCGTTCTACGACGAGTGCCGTTGTTACGTCGTCGATCGTTGTTATTATTGCGGATTTCTTTCTGTCAAGGTTCTTGCAGTATATATTCGAATAATTTTTTCTTAAGTTATGCTTGAAGGCGATTCAAAAGAGGAGACCATGGCCGACATCGGCACCGCAGTTAATGCTTTCGGAAGTGAATCTGCAGGTGCGTTTTATCAGGCTGATCGTGCCGTTCCCGCGATCGAATTCCGTAACGTTCATCTCGCTTTTGACGATAAAATTATTTTGGATGGCGTAAGTTTTAAGGTTCGACGCGGAGAAACCAAGATCATCCTGGGGCGTAGCGGCAGCGGTAAATCGACGTTGATAAGATTGGTTCTGGGTCTTACAAAACCCGATGACGGCGAAATACTGATCGACGGCGAAGAGATTACATACCTTACGGAAGCCCAGATGATGGAAGTTAGGGACAAAATAGGGATGGTTTTTCAAGAAGGCGCGCTTTTTGATTCGCTTCCGGTATATGACAATGTCGGATACCGGCTCCATGAAAAAGGAATTCCGGAAGAGATAGTCGAAGAAAAAGTAAATCAAATGCTACGCTTCGTCGACCTGAAAGACGCGATCGCAAAAATGCCGTCGGAGCTTTCCGGTGGTATGCGCCGACGCGTTGGGATCGCTCGAGCGCTGGTAGGCGACCCACAGATAGTCTTGTTTGATGAACCAACGGCGGGTTTAGATCCGCCCACGGCTCGGACAATTTGCGAACTCGCGATCAAACTTCGTGACATCCAAGATGTCTCTTCGATCTTTGTGACCCACGAAATGAACAACCTGGATTATCTCTCATCGGAGTACGCTCTGGTAGACGAAGAAGGAAAGGTTGTTTTCGAAGAAGAGGGTGAGCGTTTGTGTTTAATCAACACGGAAATTATCATGTTGAAAGAAGGAAAAATTATTTTCAGCGGAAAAGAAGAAGAATTAAGACTCAACGACGATCCATATATCAAGAGATTCTTAAACGGAAAATAGATTACTTATGCCGCCAACCCAGAGAAATTTAGGTTTTAGCCAATTACGCGTGGGGATTTTTGTGCTCTTGGGCCTCGTGGTTTTTGGAATGTTGGTGTTGAACGCTACCGGCGATTTCAACCCATTTGAGAACAAAACGACCTTAAAAGCGCGATTTGCAAATGCCGACGGCTTACGCGAGGGTGCCGAAGTTCAGCTCGCCGGAGTTAATATTGGAAAAGTAACGGAAGTAAAACTACTGCCTTTTGATAGTCCGGAAGACTTCAAAGTCGAAGCTCTATTTAGCGTAGTTTCTGTCCTTGATGGAAAACCGATCAATGAGCGGATTCGTTCGGATTCGACTGCCCAACTTGTCGCGACGAGTGTTCTCGCAAACGACAAAATGATCAATATTACGCCGGGAACACCTGAAGGCGAAGCGGTTTTAGCGAATCACGTTCTAAATTCAAGTTCGGCGATATCGATCAATCAGTTGACGCAAACCGGTAACGATCTTCTTCAACAAATTAATAAACTCGCAATTCCGACGAACGAAATACTCAATAAGGCGAATCAGGGCGATGGTACGTTGGGTAAGATAATTAACGACGAATCGCTTTACAGAAATCTGGATTCGACGGTCGCAGAAACAAAGCTTTCGATGTTGAAGATTCAGAATTTATTAGACCGCGTAAAATCCGGTGACGGGACTGCCGGCAAATTACTAAACGACCCGGAGCTTTATAATAACCTTAACAAAACGGTTGCCCAACTTCAGCAAATGTCCGCTGACCTACGAAACGGCAAGGGCACCGCCGGTAAATTATTGGCAGATGATGCGCTTTACAACGATACCAAAGCCACGATCAACGATATTCGAACATCGCTCAAGGATATTCAGCCCGCGCTTAAGAATCTCAACGAAGTTTCAAAAGATATAAGTTTGCTCGCTCGTGAATTAAACGAAGGAAAAGGAAGCGTCGGTAAACTGTTCAAGGATGATCGTTTGTACGAGGATACAAGAACTACAATTGCGCGTTTGAATTCAACCGCTGAGAAATTCGAGACGCTTCTTGTCGATGTACAGGGCGGTAAAGGCACGGTCGGAAAACTGTTTACTGACGAAACACTCTACAACAATCTCAATAAAACCAGCTCGAATATTAATCAACTTTCCAGCGAGGGCACGAAGTTGATTTATGATTTTCGGCAGAATCCAAAGAAATTCCTGACGATCAAGTTTAAGCTTTTTTAGCTATCCTCTTGCTCGTTCGAGCAAAGTCATGGTCAAAACGCTAAGTAAGATAATTGTTTCTTCATCATTACCGATCTCGTTTTGCGGGGTAAGTTTAAACTTACTTTCAAGAAACGCAGGCTCTTTTTGAAGTCGCACGAGGGATTCACCGCCCGTTCGCGACACGATATATGCGGGGTTGAAAACATAGCCGGTAAACATTCCCAAAATCGGAACCTCTCCAACGAGAGCGTCAACTACTTTTATCCAACCATTTTCTTCGTGAATTTCCATCACCTGCTGACCGCTCGGATCGAAAATCAAATAGTGGGCCTTGAAAATGGAACGCATTCCTTTTCGTTTAATCGAACCCAAAATATTCCCGGCAGCATCTGTAAATGTATAACTCGCTGAAAAATCTATTATGCGATCGGCGCGGATATTAAACCGAAGTTCCGTCTTGTTCTCATCTGCGAAGACGCCGATGTCTTCTTTCAGTTTAAACATCTTCTGTTTTACATATCCGATCAAATTCCCATTCGCATCGCGGATAAATATTTGACTTGCCAGAGCAAGAATCTTAAAACTAAGTTCTATTGGGTAATTCATATTCCTTAAAAAGTCCTAGTCAATTAGTAAAAACGCGTAAAACTCGCTTACTTATTCCGCACGTAATTTCATACGAAATAGTTTCCGTAGAACGAGCCAGGTCGCTTGCTGTTATTTTCAATCCATTGGATTCACCGATCAAGATTACTTCCTCACCTTCGCTGACATTTTCCACATCAGTAACATCCAAAATAGTCCAGTCCATTGAGATCCGACCGACAACCGGAACTAAATTTCCACCAACTATTGCCGCGGCCTTATTTGAAAGCCCCCTGCTGTAACCATCCTGATAACCGATCGGTATCGTCGCTATTATCGAATCACGCCCAAGAGTATGCGTCCGGCTGTAGCCAAGGGTTTCGCCTTTAGGAACACGTTTTAGGAATGCGATCTGAGTACGTAGCGACAAAACAGGTTTAAGTTCCGGCTTTGGAATTCCCGCGGGTAGAATGTCGTCGCCTAAGCCATACAGCACACCGCCAAGCCTGATCATATTTCCATGCGAATTCGGATGACCAATACTCGCAGGAGAATTCGCGAGGTCTCTATAGGCAGGATTGAAACCATTTAATTCAAATAAAGAAAGAGCGTTTTCGAATCGCTCTATCTGTAAATTGGTAAAGTCATTTTCACAAAGATCATCGGCAACGGCAAAATGGGTCATCAAACCCTCAAGATGCAAATTCTTAAAGTTTGAAAATTGCTTGACAAATTCATCGAGCTCATCGTGTCTAACGCCTATTCGATTCATTCCGGTGTCGATCTTGATATGAACTTCAGCTATAGAACCGCGTTTTCGGGCAGCTTCATTAAATCGTTCAGCTTGTTCAAGCTTGAAGATAACCGGTGTAAGATCATGATCTAGTAGTGATGTTTCCTGGCCATCCCAAAAGCTCCCGAGGCACAATATCCTCTTTCGGATTCCCGCTTTCCTAAGCTCTATGCCTTCCTCCGGTAACGCAACGCCAAACCAATCGATACCTTCCGCTTCAAAACGTTTAGAGCATTCGAGAGCTCCGTGACCATAGGCATCTGCCTTTACGACCGCCATGTATTTTACTTCACTGCCGACAAACTCCTTGACCGAGTGAAAATTGAACGCCAAATTGTCGAGATTTATTTCCGCCCGGGTCGGGCGATTTGTAGTAAGAGAATTCATCGAAAATATAACCCCGGCTCACGCATCAGAGCACTTAAAGTTGTCGGAAAACCACCCTTCGCGTTTCCTGAGTGCTGTGATATGAGCCGTGTGATGTTTGGAATGCCAAGCGTAAAGCGCAAGAAATTCGTCAAGTCGCCATTCGCCCGACTCGGGATGATTTAGTTTTCGCTGATATTCCTCACCGGTCATGGATGCAACCAATTTCGCCCAACGAAAATGGAGTCCTGACAAGATGTTAAGAGAATGCAGAATCGGGATTTGGGTGCCATCCGTCAACTCCGCCCAGCGATCTTCATAGTACGGTCGAATAGTCGGCAAATCTTCGGTTAAGGCGAGTTTGAATCGGCAAAAAGCATTGATATGACTATCAGCTATGTGATGAACGACTTGTGAAACATTCCAGCCATCAGGGCGATACACCGTTTGAAGCTGCTCACGATCGAGATCTGCAACCGCACTTTTTAGTTTTAATGGCAGTAATTCAATCGTCTCGACAAAGACTTTTTGAAGTTCAGGAGTTATTTCAATGTCCCTGTCAAATTCTCCGATTGGAAACCTTAAATCTTCGCTCATCTTTATCCCCCGAAATAATTTTCAAACCGAGTAAATTCTTTCAGGAATGCGAGTTGCACGCTTCCGGTTGGTCCGTTTCTCTGTTTCGAAATTATTATTTCCGAAACGCCCGCGTTTTCTTCGGTAGGTTTATAGTATTCTTCCCTATAAATAAAGGCGACAACGTCGGCGTCCTGCTCAATAGAGCCTGATTCTCTCAGGTCGGACATTAAGGGTCTCGGCGGCGTACGAGCCTCAGGTGAACGGGAAAGCTGAGATAGTGCAACGACCGGAACATCCAGTTCTTTCGCCAAACCTTTCAATTCTCGTGAAATTTTGGAAACTTCCTGTTGGCGGGATTCGGTTCGCCCTGTTCCTGACATTAGCTGCAAATAATCCACGACGATAAGGTCGAGTTTCTTTTGTTCGGCCGCAAGCCGGCGCGCTTTAGCCCGCATTTCCAAAACCGAGATTCCGGGAGTGTCATCGATAAAAATTCCAGCCTCCGACAGCGTACCGATAGAACCTGCCAGCCGGCCCCATTCTTCTCGCGTCAAATGGCCGGTGCGAAATCGATGTGCATCAACGCGCGCTTCCGAGCTCAGCATACGCATTACAAGCTGCTGTTTGGACATTTCAAGCGAAAAAACTGCGACGGTTGCGTTTTCTTGAATCGCCGCATTTTGGGCTATGTTTAGACAAAGGGCGGTTTTTCCCATAGAAGGACGAGCCGCGACTATGATCAGATCCGTTTTTTGAAAGCCGGATGTCATGGCATCCAATTCCCTGAACCCCGTCGCTAAACCGGTTAACGCATGAGTTTCGCGTTTCGCGTATTCTTTTACCTTGCCTAAAACTTCTTCGGCCAGAGGCTTGATGTGAGCAAAACCCTGTCGCGCCCTATCATCCGCAAGAGAAAAAATTAGCTGCTCCGCGTGATCCAAAATTATCTCGACATCTTCCTCTTCGGCCAATGCTTCGCTAGTAATTTCGTTACACGATTTGATCAAATTCCGCATCACGGATTTGTCGTGAACTACCTTGGAGTAATCCTGGATGTTAGAAAAATGCGGCAACCCGTATGTAAGATTTGTGATCGCGGCGACACCGCCGATGGAATCAAAATGGCCTTCCTTTTTTAACTCTTCCCCGATCAGGATCGGATCGATCCGTTCACTTTTTTCAAAGAGCCTTATCATTGACTGAAAGATATAGCGGTTGCGAGGCGAATAAAAATCTTCGGGTCTGAGCATTTCTATCGCCTGAGTTATCAACCCGTTATCAAGTAAGATTGCACCCAAAATCACGCGTTCACTTTCTTCGCTCGATGGAAGAGGTTTTTCCAGATATTGTTCGCGCATCATTTGCGGATTCGAATTTGCCATTTAGTCTCGGTTTTCGGAGAAATTGTTTTTACGATTTTAGTCGTTTCTAATGCGGAAAAAAAGACCGCAAGTATTTTTCAACTCGAGGTCTCTTGATGCTACTACAAACGCAAATATCAAACAAAGATGTCCGATATCTTTCTGAATTTTATTCCTCTACGCTTGTATCGGGTTTCAAATCGGCTTCGACAGCTTCCGGTTTTTCCTCTTCCTCAAGACGTTCCTGAATCACTTCCCCTTCTACCCTAACGGTAATAGGAAGTTCTAATGTAACGTCGCGATGAAGTTTGACCGGCACCGTATATTCTCCAATTTCCTTGATAGGAGTTTTGAGTACGATCTTTCTCCGGTCAGTTTCATACCCTTTTGCTTCGAGCGCTTCCGCGATATCGATCGATGTCACGGAACCAAACAATGTTCCACTCTCACCTGCCTTTCTTTCGAATGTAAAAGCCAAGTCCTTCATTTGCTCGAGTTGAGCGTCAGCGGTGGATTTTTCTTCGGCAGCTTTCTTCAAAAGAATAGTTCTTTCTTGCTCGACCTGCTTTACGTTGCCTTTCGTCGCCAAAATCGCATAACCGCGCGGAAACAAATAGTTTCGTGCAAAGCCAGCTTTTACGGTAACGATCTCGCCACGTCCGCCTAAATTATCAATATCTTCACGCAATAAAATAGTTGTTGTTGCCATTGCTAAATCCTCCTGATTAATCTCCTACGTACGGCAACAAAGCCATAACACGTGCACGTTTAATTGCCCTCGCGATTCTTCGTTGATCCTTGGCTGTAACGCCCGAAATACGTCTCGGCATAATTTTGCCGCGCTCCGGCACAAACCTTTCGAGATAATTAACGTCTTTCCAATCTACATAAGCCGGAACCGTTTGTTTTTGGCGTCGGCGATAAAACCGCTTATAAGGTTTTCGTTGTGGAGAACGATCATTGCGGTCGTTCCGATCATTGCGATCATTGCGATCACCTCTGTCATCACGACTGGAATCTCTCGATGAAGACGCCGAACGCGAGCTGGTTGAAGCTCTCTTGGGAGCAGCAGTTTTCGATTCGGTTTTTGTTTCCTCTTTAACTTCAGTTTCTTTCTTTTCTTCTGTAGCCATAATTATCTACTCCTCCTCGTCTCCGGTGCTATTGTCACCGAATGATTTCACCTTCTCTTTCCATGCATTTCGTTTAGCTTCTACCTTATCAGCAGTTTTGCGCTCTTCATCAACTCTGACCGTCAAGTAACGAATGATCTTATCGTTGACCCGCAATCGTCGTTCGAATTCTGCGATCTCTTTTCCCGATCCTTCGATCTCAAAAAGAAAATAATATCCTTCTGTAAACTTTTTTATTCGATAAGCAAGCCGTCTTCTTCCCATGTCATCAGTTTTGACAATGGTTCCACCTTCGCTCTCGACCAAATCCACGATTTCTTTATTGATCTTTTCAATGTCATCGTCTTTCGCTTCCGGTTCGGCGATGTACATCAACTCATATACTCTATTATTTGCCAATTTCTTTCCTCCTTTTGGCTTTCGAACCTCATCCTCTGTGAGATGAAGTAAGAAGGGTTAAATTCGGGCATAAGCGCCCATCTAGTTAAATCGCGACATAGCTTTTTCTATGCCTTCCGAAATTATAGAACGAACCGCCTCAGCACTCCGTTCCAAAACATCTTCCAATGTCTCAAACTCTTTATTCGAAAATCGCTCCAAGACAAATTTCTTTGAATTGCCCAAAGGATGATCCGGTTGAATCCCAATTCTAAGACGTATGAATTCCTCCGATCTCCAGCAAGCAATTATTGACTTCAAACCGTTATGTCCTCCTGCCGAACCTCTTGGTCTCAATCGAATTGAACCAAAAGGTAGCGCCAAATCGTCAACGACAACAATTGAATTTGCGATTGCTCTGTCATTCTTTTTGATCAAACAACTCAGAGCTTCACCGCTTAAATTCATAAACGTCTGCGGTTTTACAAATTCGATCTTTTTATTTTCAATCCGCGTTTGTCCAATCAAGGATCGACATTCTTCGCGCTTAACCGTCGTTCCAAGATCACCAGCTAACCGATCGATCAGCAAAAAGCCAAAATTGTGCCTCGTGTTTACGTATTCCGGCCCGGGGTTTCCTAATCCGATAACCAACCAATTTCTATCTACAAGCGGCGAACCTTTTCCGTCATGCGCATTTTCCAAATGCATATTCCCAATCCGCAAACGACCGAAAGTAAGCAGCAAAAAGTCTCAAGCATTTATTACTTTCGACTTTTTACTCCATATATAAGTTATTCCCCGCCATCTTCTGATGATTCTTCGCCTTCCTCGGCATCTTCCTCGTCTTCGCCAACGATACCCGGTTCCAAATCTTCGTCCAGAACTTCCGGTTCTTCGACTTCTTCCTTAACAAATACAACTGCAGCGACCAACGTATCCGGCGATTCTAAGATCTCGATTTCATCAGCAACTATCAGATCGGAAACGTAAACAGAATCACCTATTGGAAGCAATTCGACATCTTTATCGATCGACTCGGGGATATTGCTCGGTAGACACAAAACCCTGATTTCCCGCAGATGCTGTTCGAGGAGTCCGCCTTCGTCTCTGACGCCAGGAGGTGATCCAATCAAATGGATAGGAACCGTGATCTCAATCTTCTCTCCTTTGGCAAGTCGACGAAGATCGGCATGCATCAGGCGACCCGTTACCGGATGAATCTGCCGGTCATGAAAGATCACGCGTGCTTCATTATGACCATCCATTTTTAGCTCGAATAGCGTGTTTACACCCGTTTCCGAGCGAATTATCGCAGCGAGATCTTTTAGCTCCGCAACTGCCGAAACCGCCGGACCATCTCCGCCGTAAACCGTCACCGGAATCTTTCCTTCACGACGTAATCGGCGAGAATCATTCTTCCCGCGTCCTTCTCTCTCACTTAAACCTATAACAAATTTTTTTGCCATGACTTTTCGCCTCAAACTCCTAAACTAAATAAAAAGAAAAGAAACGCTCGTTTCATCGTGTATTGACTTAATTGCGGTAGCGAGAAGCTCTGCAACTGACAAAACTTCGATTCTTCCCTCTACTTCCAAAACCTGTCCCTTTTCATCAAGGGGAATTGTATCCGTAACAATGATCTTTTTGATATGCGAGCCGCGTAAATTGGCTATAGCGTTTCCCGACAATACGCCATGCGAAAAACATGCAAAAATTTCGTTCGCGCCATTTTCGTGAAGTGCTCCCGCAACTTTACAAATGGTCCCGCCCGTATCGCACATGTCATCAACGATCAGGCAATTCATACCTTCGACTTCACCAACGACATTCATTACTTCCGCAACATTCGCCTTTTCGCGCCGTTTATCAACCAAAACAAGCCCGGCATCGAGCCGTTTTGCATAAGCCCTTGCCCGCTCTGCTCCGCCGGTGTCAGGAGCAACTACAACAAGATCTTCAATCGGGTTAACCTGAAAATAATTTACGAATACCGGCGCCGCAAACAGATGGTCAACCGGAATATCAAAAAACCCCTGAATCTGAGAAGCGTGCAAATCAACAGTCAAAACCCGATCGGCTCCCGCCCGATCGATCAAATTCGCGAGCAATTTGGCCGCGACCGGAACTCTTGGACGGTCTTTTTTATCTGACCGCGCATAGCCAAAATACGGAATCACCGCTGTGACGCGTTCTGCCGAAGCCCGCTTGAAAGTATCAAGCATAATCAGCAGCTCCATCAAGTTTTCGTCAGTCGGCGGGCAGGTCGGCTGAATGATAAAAACATCTGCCCCGCGAACGTTTTCGCCGATTTGGAAGTTGAATTCCCCGTCGGAAAAACGATCCGTGCTTGCAGCCCCTAAATCACAACTGAGCTGCTCGCAGATCTTCTCTGCAAGCGTGCGATGAGCATTCCCTGAAAAAATTTTGATATTGCCAGTTACGCTCATTTGATCGCAAGAACCAAAATAAATGACGAGCAACTATGAATTCTCAAGCTGCCCGCCAACTATCGAAAAATGCTGGGGCGGAAGGATTCGAACCTACGAATGCCGATACCAAAAACCGGTGCCTTACCACTTGGCGACGCCCCAATAAAACTTCGGAAATTACCCTTAAAGCAAATGTTTACACGGCTCCAAATACTTCTGATATTCTCGCCGAGAAATCGTTTTAACAGCGTATTTATTGCACTTATCTTTATCTTCAAAAGATTCCAACGCTACCTGTCTATCG
>JBBKXN010000143.1:0-3929 GCA_037969475.1 Pyrinomonadaceae bacterium
TTACCACACGGCCTCATAATTTGACCTTTTTCGAGTTTTCGAACCATCTCAAGGTTTGCAATAAAAACACGATTCTTTCGGAGCATCGTGGTTTCATGGTGCAAAGTGCCCCAAACATGCGCGGATGAATTTCCGAAATAACCGGCGAATTGACCTGGCTTCTCACTCCAGTAGAATAATATCCTGCCAACATCATCGACGCCGAATAGCCGATACCAGTCACCCGCTGGTTTTGGGTCGGTAGTGTCTCTGGTTGTGTCTTTGTCGTGCTTGGGCATTTAAATGAATATTGTCGTTTGAATTTTTCAGATCTTGATCTCGGGAATGAAAAGAAAATCGATCATCGTCTGCTCATCGTAAATTTTCAAATTCCAGCGTCGCTCCATAAAATGCATTAATTTCAAGCCGCGTTCCTTGATCTGCTGAGGTCCCCATTCTTCAAAAGCCGCCACCTCAATTTCGGAATGTGAACCATCTACGTAACCCTGGCGAATTTTTTCCCCTCGATCATTTGTTCTTGCTTTCTTTTTCTCGGGAAAACTATCATTCTGCAGGCTTGAATTAATGCTCATCGAAAGTGGAACCAGATTTCCAAGTGAACCCGCGTAAAGTTCCCTATCTTTCGGTTTTATACCCTTAAATGCATCTTTCCAATAAACGTCGGTCCCGTCCTGTGGGAAAATATGTTCGATCGAAACCTTATCTTTCGGATTTTTTACGAATAATCGCCAGTCAATTTTTTGGCTGCCTCGTTCACGGACTTTTTCCATTTCGTATTCGTACAGGAAATATCGCAGACCATTCCAAGCATAGTATCCGTTTCCTTCCTGAAAATGCTTTTGTAGGTAAGCTGCAAAATAATCGAATGCGAGGACGTCCTGGCTAGAATCCGTTACTTCTTCGGTCGCGAAACACCATTCCAATCCCGAATGAAGTGCGACGATCAGATCATCAATACTCGATGACCCATTCAGGAGCCTGCGCGACTCCCTGTAGAATTCACTGTTTCGATAATTCGATCTCACCCGACACAGCCGAAAGGCGATAAATATGAACCGCTCGATCTCTTTGAAAAGACGAACCCGATCGGCAGAGTCAACATTTGGAGCCAAAAATGAGGCAGTAATCAATGGCCTGAAATATGCAACTCCGATCCTGTTCAGGCGATCAATCCAAAGGCTTTCGTCGTCCGTAAGGTCTTCGTTATTGATGGGGTTATGGATGTTATACCAATGTCTCGATGAAGACTTCAGAGAAAGCACATATTCCTTGATTTCACTAGGCGCTAATTTTGACCTATTTACGAATTCCTCAGGTTCGGGCTCAAGTTCCAAATCTTCAGGTTCAAGATCGGTTTCTCGAATTTCCTCAAACGATTCAAGCGAATCCCGGCTAACCTCGATCTTGTCATAAATGTTTTGAGGTGAAAATTTCTCACCTAATAAAAACTTCGTATAGGCTTTCCCAACTTCCCGGGTATACTTGAAGGTCATGATCCAATGAGCCATGAGGAAATCATCATCATTCAAAGGGTTTCGCTTATTTCGCCCGAGCTCATAGTAGACTTCCTTCCATGAATCATTGATGTGTTCCCGAAGTGCCTGCCGGTCGTCAGGATGGAGTTCTTCATTTTCGTAAAGCGTCGTTAGGTAGATCAGCCTGTTTTTGAGCAGCTCCAGGTCAGATAGTTTCTTTCCTCTATTGTTCATGGTCTCAAACGCAACGAACACATCAAAATCGTCGCTGATCTCATAAACGTTAAATTTCAGATTCTGTGTGACCTTTTTAAACAATGCAGTAACTTCTTCCAAACCATATGCACTGTGAAAATTAGCCAGATTCTCTGAAAAAAACTTCTTTGCATTTTCGAGATTCAAAGTATAAAACGTCTCTTGAATACTACCTGCATGTGGTTCGTTCAAAATGCGATGACGCAAAAACGCGAAACTAGGATTATCGGTTTCATAGCCAAATTTGTAAGTCTTGATAATTGCCTCAGGTAGTTTCTCAACAACAAGGTAGTCCCGCCTGATCTCCTTCAGACTAAAAGATCCAAGATATATATCAGCCTCTTCTTTATCTTGCTGCTCAGGTAGCCGCTTCACCAGTTCAATGATCGCCTGAATGAAGATTACAAACGTCGTCAGCCGTTGTTGACCGTCAACTATATGGAACGGCCTAAAGCCTCTTTCCTCGATCAGCCAGCGCTCTTCCGCCCAATTGGACCAAACCTCATTTGACACTTCTTTTAGTGAAAGTAAGCCCGTGTAATGAACGCGTTCTGATGGAAGGTTGACTACATCCTCCCAAAAATCAGTTAATTGACGATTCGTCCAGGCATATCCGCGCTGATAATCGGGGATTCGGAAAAGTCGATTTTTGAAAATGCCGTTAAGAGATTCAAGTTCTTGCATTGTTATACCTTAAAGAAACCATTTGTGACCGCTCATCGCGTCAACCCAATTAATACCTATTTTCCGACCAATCATGACCAAAATGCGGTCTCAACCATTCGAGTTTTTCCGGAAGATTCTTGCCGCATGTCAATCCCAGATAAGTAGCGGCCCTCGTGGTGCCGACATAAATGTATTTATCAAACAACTCGGGAAATCTCTCAGCAAGATTATCAATTCCAATAAAAAAAACCGCCTCAAACTCAAGGCCTTTAATGTGCTGAATATCGAAAACACGAACGTCATTTTCTTCTCCGACTACTTGGCCATCTCGACATGCCTTCACTGCGATGTTTTTTGAAACCAGCTTGGGAGATAATGCCGCTTTCATTGACTCAACCTCTGCTTCTGAAATCACAAATATTGCAATTGACGGCAATAGTCCAAGTTGAAGCTCGATTTCACCGATTCGTTGAGACAACCAGCCCGCAACATTTGTTAGATCGCTTTCATTCTCCAACAGTACCGGTGACGCCTCATTAGCTGAATGTTGCGAACCTAGATCAGACCCATCAATATTTCCTCCAATTAAACCGATTGCGAGTGACTGTAGATTTTTGCTCTGTCGATATGGAATTGAAACCTCGCGAGACTCAAAATCATTGCAAACCCATTTGAGCTCCAAAATCGAACGAGTACCCCATGTTGTCAAACGTTGGTTTAAGTCTCCACACGCAAAGAAGGATCGAATTGTCGGATTCGAAAGATTGTACATGCAGGCAAGCTGGATTGGGGAGAAGTCGGTCGCTTCATCGACAAGAACCTGATTGCGCATAAGCCCAAATGTCGATTCGAGATAGGACCATTGCGGGCTTTCGATCTGCCGCAAAACCGTCTTTTTACTGAGAAGTACATTTGAAGTCTCCAATAGGGCTAGTAGCACCAAGTCAATTTCAAGTCCGGTGATTTCTTGTTTTTTGTGCTGGCCACTATACCATCTTTTTTCTTTGTAGCGAGCCTCACGGTACTTCCGATAGTTAGGCCCGATTCTTTTGAAAAAATCCCGCCCAGGGTTTATCAGTTTTCTGGAATTGCGTTGTAAACTTGTTGATATTCCCAACTTTTTAATCAGCTTGTCAGAGGGGATTCGGTTTGCCAGCCAAGCCAATATCTTCCCAGATTTCGATTTACTGCTAATTTTCCTATTCTCATAATTTGCCAATGCGAAGTTCCGCAAGGTACGAAAATAGGCTTCGGCAGCCCCCCTTTGGTCGGTCGCTTTCGTTGTACTTATATCGCCGTCTTCGTCATCTTCTTCAGGTTCGATCCCCTCGATTTTATCGAGCGCCTTCATTTCGTCCAGAAAAGATGCAAATGATTTCAGAAAACGATTGTCTTCTCTCAAAACAGAATTCAGATACTCCGCTAATGCGTTTTGGGAATCAGACCTTTGTTCGCTAACTACAGCTTGAAGTGGAGCGCTTTCGTTGCCCAAAACCACGAATAATTCCGCCAGCGATTCTGTCGAGTGTCTCG
>JBBKXN010000144.1:0-4815 GCA_037969475.1 Pyrinomonadaceae bacterium
GCATCTCCTCATTACCGGGCAGCATCTCGAGGCTGTTCGGCTTTTTATCAGGGCGGCGGAAAGTAATCCAAAGAGCTCGAAATCTTTTTATTATATGGGGTTTGCGTTAAGTAAATTAGGCAAGGATTACAACAAGTCTGCATTAGCAGCCCTAAAAAAAGCGGCTGACCTCGCTCCGTCTTCTTTTGAAGTGGCGTTGCTCTTTGGGAAAATTGAGCGCCAAGATGGAAACTACGTCGAAGCTGAAAAGCATCTTATGAGAGCTAAGAAACTCGCCAGGGTAAAAATACCAGAAATTCATATCGAACTCGCGCAGCTTTACGCTAACGATTTGAAGCGCTATGCACTTGCCGCAGACGAGCTAGAATCTTATCTTAAGGCAAGTAATAAGAAAGACGATATTGAGATAAACAAGCAGATTTCTAAGCTCCGAAAAAAAGCTAAAAACGGGAATTGAGGTCTAGTCCTTCAAAACATCGTTTATGTTAGGTAAACTGAAGTTCGTAGCTGGGCTTTGGAATTACCTCGAATAAAATCGGGTCGGTTCTTGATAATACACATAGTGCACGTTATCCGGTAACCAAAATCTCACCATGAAATGCGGGTCTACCTAAGGTGATTCATCGGTTTCATTTGAACACATTGTCTCTTCACGATTGCAATTGCAGGTTAACGAATAAAAAAAGCCCGTCCGAATCCGGACGGGCTTAAAGCTTCTACCTAATTATAAATTAGAAGAAGAAACGGAATCCAAAATTAACATCCCTTCCAGATTGGAAGCTAGTAGGTTCGTTAAAGTCGTTTCTATTTCCCGAAGAACTAATCGGTTGGTTATTCAGGAAGTTTACGACGAATTGTTGAATACCACCTCGGTTAAAGATGGTGTCAAACACAGCCGCTTCCGATGAACATGTCGTACAACCATTACTGGTTAAGTTTGAAGCTCGGAAATCGGTCGAACTTAATGACGTTTGTCGCGTCAATTCGTTGTTTTCATCAAAGATGTTACGAATTTCTACGTATGTTTCAAACGTCCATCTGTTGTCGCGTCCAAATTTGTAGCGATGACTAACGTGGAAATCAGTTTCCGTAAACATTTCCGTTCTTCCTAAGTCACCACGTCCATAAAGGATCGCACTGCCTACCGCATAATTCGTATAGACCGAAGTCAACGGAGTACCTGACTGAGCCGTTGTAAACGCAGAGACCGAAGTTCTGTTGCTGCCACTCCAGTTATAAGAGTAGCCGCCGTATGCTTTGAAGACGTGCGGGCGGTCTGTTGCCAGACGTCCATCATCGGGCACACCGTTTGCATTGTATCCAAGCATCGGTAGGTCAAAGAAGCGATTTACGTTTGGTGAGGTACGTCCTCCCTCATCCGAACTTGCCAAACCGGAATAGTTACCAAACAGTCGGCTATATGTGTAATTTGCGTTAAAGAAGTAGTTATCTGCCCTTCTATCAACACGAACCTCAACTGCATCGTACTCACGTATGGCTTTTGTACAAGGCTGCTTCGCACTTGTCGAGATTTGGCAAACAAGACCAAGACCCGGGTTACCGATGATATAAGCTTCACTACCTTGGTCGTTAAAAACACCAATATCTTCTACCGCACGGTCAACCTGTTTATGGGTGTAACGTCCTGCGAATAAGAAGTTAGTTCCAAGTTGACGCTCAATACCTATTGTGTATTCGCTTTGGCGTGCAGCTTTGATATCAGGGTCTACAGCACCAGACTCGAAAATTCGATCTAATACATTACCGGCAGTCGAGTTTGTAGCGATACGAAAGTCATTTTGACAAACCGACCAGCCTGTCTTCGTTGTCGGACATGTACCGCCAACAACATCTGTACCACTGCCAAGAACATTCGCGAGAGTATAATTAGTCGGAGCTGTTCCTCTCGCCGCAGTTACTTCAAAGTAATCTCGCCGGAAGAAGTCACCGCCAAACGAACCACGCGGTAATTCATATTTGAATCGGTCGTAAAACCATCCATAACTACCAAAGAGCTTAGTTTTGCCGTCGCCAGTAAGATCGTAAGCGATACCAAAACGAGGCGCGGGCTTGTCACCCCATCCAAACTCAATAGCTTGAGTAGTAGCCGCATTTCCAAAACTCGGAACTACTTCTTTCTCAATACGAATACCGAAATTAAGCGTCAGACGATTCATGATCTGCCATGAATCCTGTGCGAAAATGCCCTGGTTCGTACTGCTCGCTTTACCAACCGTCCCAAATCTTTGCAAGTATCCTGCACCGATCGCCCCGGGAATTGATGGTCCGCCGGCAGTACCGATGAAATCAGTTATTTTTAGACCATACCAAATTCGCACTTCACCGGTCTCCGGATATCCTTGAAGAACATCATTGAAGAGTTCGTTGCGCTGATATCCTACCTTGATGTTGTGTCGTCCGCCGGCTTGAATACCGATGAAGCTTGCATCTACATCGTAAGTCGTTCTCGTAGAAACGTCTTTTTGATTAGTGAAAACAGTCGGAACACTTGAAAAACCGGTCGCACAATCCGTTCCGTTCCCAACGATACAACGAAAACGCGTGATATTTGGGATAGCGTACGAACCAAGTTTCTCGTTAAGGAAACTTCTACCGCCCCGGAAGTTTAAGACCATCCAGTTGTTTACCGTGTATGTAGCTTGTCCGTTAATCGAATTACTGTTTTGACGACCGCCTTGTGCTGCCCAAGTGTTTACATCTTGAGTCGGAGCAGTGGACTGCAATCCTGCGGTTGTTCCGGGTAGTGACCCATCTTGAATGATAGGATTCCAAAGGAATGTCCCGTAAACGCGAAGTTTTGACATCGGCTGAGCATCAATCCTTGCAAATGCTGCTTCCGTTTTGAAAGTTTGATCGTATCTTTCCGAAGAAACAACCGTGCGTCCAGGAAAGTTTGTACTAAAATAGTCAATCATTCTACTTGTAGAAATGATTTGAGGAGCATAGCTTACTAATCCCCACATCTTATCTTTCACGATCGGTCCGCTAAAGGTAGCAGTTGGGCTCCAGTCCGTTCCGCCATCCTTCTTACGGTTGAACTGTTCAAATTGTCCTGCACCTGTTCCATAACGGTTAAGCACAGTAGTAAAGTCGCCTTGTAATTTTGACGGCTTGAATGAAATACCAACGCTTCCGCGCCATTGATTGTTTCCGCCTGCGGTTACGGCGTTGATAACGCCGCCGGTCGCTCCACCGTATTCGGCTTCAAAACCGGTTGACTTGACTTGAACTTCCTGAAGAAGTTCAAGAGGAAGGTTGTTATTCGAATTCAAAACACCCGTTCTGAAGTTTGTAACTTCCTGACCATCAATTACGAACACATTTTCAGAACCCGAAGCTCCATCAATTTGGAATCCGCCGCCGAGAGCCTCAGGACGAACATTCGGGGCAATTTTCAACAAACTGGCAAACCCTATACCTTTTGGAAGTTGTTCAATAATTTGCTTCGTTATGTTTGTATCGATCTTTGTGTCGCTGGGGTCAATAGTTGCCGTACCATCGGCGGTTACGTCTACGGTTGTAGTGGTTCCCGCTGCAACCAGCTTGAGCGCGGTTTTTGAGACCTTGTCGATTACAACAGTTACGGTTGTGTCCGATGCTTTGAAACCGCCACCTTCCGCGGTAACTTTATAAGTTCCTGGCGACAATCTCGTTACATAGAAAGAACCGTTATCGTTAGTTGTAACTGTTCGGTCGAAACCAGCTGTTGAACCCGAGCTAACGATTCTAACCGTAGCCCCCGGAATCACAGCACCAGTAGAATCGGCTACTGTTCCTTCTATACCACCTGAGGTTCCTTGACCAAATGCCAACGCTGAAAAGCAAAGCATAAAAGCCATGACCACAGATATAAATCTGATATTTCTTAACATATTTTTTTCTCCTAAGCAGGGATATATAGATTTAAGCTACACAACCTCATTACAATTTTGGAAAAATAAGAAATTGTGTGCAAAATACTACCCTGTTAAAGGCAATTTGAGAGCCACTCTACCTTTACGTTTCCTTGAACAGGCTAAATCAACTTATTGCATAGGTTAAGGGTGTATTGGAAACGATTTTCTAGACGCAATTTGCCAAAAACCGACGGGCGGCGTATAGGAAATCGTAAAATATCCATATTTTTGGATATTTGGTTGGAGCAATGGAGACGAATAAAATTAAAGTTCAGGAGAATGCTTTTACACGTAATGTTTGACCAACCGCTTAACCTGATTCCAATGCACATCCGGAACGCGGTTTTCGCTAAGCTGTTTTGCTCTTACCAAGCTCTTTTCGGAATCCTCAATCAGCTTCGCATATCTTTGTATGATTCCAAGCAAAAGGTAGGAATTAATCGAAGTCGGGTCGATTACATTTGCTTTGGTAACTGTTTTGATTGCCTCGATACGTTTATTTGGATTGTGTTGAGCGACACCCAAGCCAAAAAACTCGAAAAACTCTTGGGATAAACCGCGGCCGCTCGTTTGAAACCAGTTCCCGTAGCTCTGACCCCGATGAAATAAATGCCGCGGTTATGTCCTTGAAAATGAATAGAGACCTGATCCACGGGTTTTTTCGGGGACGCTCGAGATCGTCAAGCAGTTCCGCGTCGATGTTGGCAATTGAAGATTCCCGGGAGAAATAAAAATATCACAATTCTTGCGACAGAAACTCTCATTTTTACTTCCTCATTCCGATCAACAGCAAACAATTCTAATCACCAACATCCAATAAATGCCCCATTTTTTCCTTTTTTGTTTTCAGGTAATGTGCGGCCGGCTCCTGCGCTTCGATCTCAATTGGAACCCGCTC
>JBBKXN010000145.1:0-21875 GCA_037969475.1 Pyrinomonadaceae bacterium
TAGATTTCTTTACGGGCGGCTGGACGATTGCCGGTATTTATCGCTATAACACCGGGTTGCCCGTTTCGGCTCCTTTTGATCAAGCACAGTGGGCAACCAACTGGAATGTTCAATCAAACACCACACCGATCAGACCGGTTAATTTTACGGTGATCAGGGACACTCAAAATGCCTTTGCTGATCCGCAGGCTACATTTAAGTCCTTCCGGAATGCTTTACCGGGTGAAACCGGACCGCGGAATACTTTCCGCGAGCCGGGTTACCAGGTGCTTGATCTGGGATTGACAAAGAGCGTTCTATTACCGTGGAATGAGAATCATAGGTTGAAAATGCGTTGGGATGTTTTCAATGTTACAAACTTCCAATCATTTAGTGCTGATGGGGCGAGCCGAGCAACCTACGGGTTACCGCAAGATCCGGAAACCGGTACGGCCGCGTCTAATTTTGGTAAAATTTATACCTCAATTCAGGGGTCACCGCGCTCGATGCAGTTCGGTGTGATTTACCAATTCTAATAATTGGTGGTTAAGAAATGACCTATTACGGCTGGTGCAGAAATGCACCGGCCTTTTTTTCTCTTTGGTGACCTTTTTTTCATTTAGAACAATGCAGTCTCGAAAAAACAACGCAACAATCGAATTGTGATCGGAAGCTTTTCTACGAAAATCATGTTTTTCTAAAATATTTTTTGCGTCTCGCGCGCCATGCAATTCGGATTGAGTTACGCGTTTTAGGTTATTTGTTTTACTGATTTTATAAGGCTAGGGCAGGCGCTTTAGCCCTTTTTTATTGTGGGGAGAAGGCGTCGTTTCCGGTTATTTCTATCAGGTGGCGTGTATCGTTTAGTGCTTCCACGCGAACATTGTCGCGTCTGCGAATTTCAAAACGATTTATACCGCAGTTTGATGTCAGGAGCCAGGGGGTATTTGTAGTTTTGGAGGTGATCGCGCCCATTAAATAAAGTGAAAGAAAGCATATCGTGCCTGTATGGGAAAATATCACTATTTGTTTACCCTTATGAGTCCGCAATATTTCATTTAGGGCCCCTGTGGATCTTCGAAGAAGCTGACGATAACTTTCGCCATCCTTGATCTGGTGGTTGACGCTCCGATTTACAAGTGCGTAATAATCCTTTGGAAATTCTTTTTTTGCCTCGGGAAAAGTAAGGCCTTCCAGTACACCTACATTTCTTTCCCGAAATGCATTGGTTTTTGTGACGTGGAGCTTAAGCAATTTTGAAAGCGGTTTGGCCGTTTCGACGGCGCGTGGAAGGTCGCTTGAATAGATCGTAGATACATTTTCATTTGCCAGAGCATTTGCTGTAATTACAGCTTGCTCGCGTCCGAGGTCGGAAAGGGAGGTAAGACTGTGTCCACCAAAACGCCCTTCGACATTTTTTGCGGATTGTCCGTGTCGTACAAATAAGAGCTTCGTAGATGGCATATGCGACGACGTGATACTCGGGCAGATAAAAGAAGGCGAAACCAATACGCAGCTATGAAGTCAGAATCAACGATCGTGTCGTTATTTCAAAAATCCAAAAAGCTTAGGCCGAAACCGTCTCCGCCTTCAATTTTTCGGTTTGATAATGCGTTACCAGAGCATCGATAAATTGATCAAGGTCTCCATCCATTACAAGATCGAGTTGGTGAACTGTTAAACCGATTCTATGATCAGTTACACGATTTTCCTTGAAATTATAAGTCCTGATCTTTTCGCTGCGATCTCCGCTTCCGACCATCGACTTTCTTTCTGATGCGAGCTCGTCATGCTGTTTTTTTTCTTCGATTTCCTGCAGGCGCGCACGCAAAACTTTCATTGCTTTTTCGCGGTTTTTGATCTGAGATTTTTCATCCTGCATTGAAACGACGAGCCCCGTCGGTTCGTGTGTAATTCTTACGGCTGAATAAGTTGTATTAACCGATTGCCCACCCGGCCCCGACGAACAAAAGGTATCGATTCTCAGATCATTCTGGTCTATTTCAATATCTACTTCTTCAGCTTCGGGCAAAACGGCGACCGTAATTGCCGAAGTGTGAATTCTTCCGCTCGATTCAGTTTGCGGTACGCGCTGTACTCGGTGGACGCCCGATTCAAAACGCATCTTTGAATAAACAGCGTCACCCTCTATGATCGCAAACGCTTCTTTCAAACCACCGACCCCGGTGTCCGTTGCGTTCATGACATCCATTTTCCATCCCAGTCTTTCCGCGTAGCGCATGTACATACGCAAAATGTCCGAAACAAAAAGCGTCGCCTCATCGCCGCCTGTTCCTGCGCGGATTTCAAGGATCACATTCTTTTCATCTTTAGGATCTTTTGGAATCAAAAGCAGTTTCAGATCGTCTTCGCCTTTCGCGATTCCTTCTTCAAGCTCGGCGATCTCGAGCCCGGCAAGCTCACGCATTTCATCGTCTTTAGTGGCTTCCAAAACCTCGCGCGCTCCATCCAAATCTTCCTGGATCTTTTTTACTTCACGATATTTTTCGACGACCTCACCGAGCGATTTATGCTGCTTCATCAGCTTTGTATAGGCGTCAATATCGGAGGTGATATCCGGCGCAGAAAGCTGCTCGGTGAGCTCTTCGTAAGATTTTTCAATTTGGGCGATTCTTTCCAGCATTGTGTTTATACGACAACTTCTAATTCTCTATGAAGGGCAGGAACATTTTCCGTTTCCATCGGTTCGAGCTTGAGTGATTGGTTTAATGCCTCGATCGCTACTTCGAGTTGGTCGGAATCGGGTTCCTGCGTCGTGATATTCTGCAGCCAAATCCCCGGCATTGTCATAAACTTAAAGATCACACTCGATTCTTTTTTGGCCGCATAGCGAATGATCTCATAGGAAAGACCTGCAACAAGCGGCATTAAGATGATTCGGACGAGCAAGTTAAGCCAAAGCGCATCAAACTTGATCACCGAAAACAAGACGATTGCCACGAGCATCACAACCATCAAAAATGAAGTCCCACAGCGAGGATGGAGGCGGCTTTGTGGATGTGCATTCTTTACCGTCAGACTCAAACCTTTTTCCCACGTGAAAACCGTTTTATGCTCTGCTCCGTGATATTGGAAAACACGATGAATATCCTTCAAATAAGACATTGTGAAGATCATCGTCACGAAAAAGAACATACGAATTACGCCATCGATCAGGTTAAACGCTATCCATGAATTCGGCTTGATCTCCCAAACATACCCTTTAATTGTTTCCCACCAACCGGCGTTTGCAGCCAGAACCGGAGCTTGCGCCCATTCAAGGGCGATAAATAAGACGTTGGTTAGAATAAGCGGAGCGACGATAAATAAAAGGATGTTAAATCCAAGTGCGAAAATGATCGAACCGGCCGCACTAACGGATTGCTTTGCTTTAGAGGCCTTTGAAGATTCTTCCGCGGGAAGTTTGATTTTTACAGGCGCTTTTGTGAAATTTTCATCGAGTGTTCCATCCGCCAAAACAGCTTCGGTTTCGCGGATCTCTGCCTTTTCGAGTTCCTGGGCATTGATATCTTCTTCGTAAATGCTCGCAGAATAATTCAAAGCTTTTACGCCGAGGGCAAGCGATTGGATCAGGGTAGCTCCGCCGCGTAAAACCGGAATATTCAATACTTTATACTTATCGCTCCATTTTGGCAGTTTGTCCGCTTTGTGGACGATCGTTCCGTCAGCTTTTCTGCAGGCGATCGCGTAAGCATTCGGCGTACGCATCATTACACCTTCCATAACTGCCTGACCGCCGACGATCAAATCTTTTTCCAACGACAAAAATAATTGCAAAAACTTTTTCATTTTCCCTTCCGTGAATATCTAGAAATTTTCAGAACCATTGACCAGCACTATGATTTGATTTCAACTGATAAAGATGCCCTTTCAACCCAAACCGCTCATCAAACAAAGCAAAACGCCGGGCTTTGAGATTTAGCGTCAAATTCAAGTGTAAATTATACACCAAGATCTGACCACGCAAATTCAAGCATCGGCGTAGGATTATGGTAAGGCTATAATTGGTTAAACGTATATTTCGCTTTCATAAACTAATTTTATTCAGCGGTTGCAGGTTCGGTGCCTTTGCGTCTTGCAAAACGTTTGTTAAAACGATCTACGCGACCTGCGGTATCGACCAATTTTTGTTTTCCCGTAAAAAATGGATGACATTCCGAGCAAATTTCGATACTCAGATCATCACTCAGTGTCGAGCGTGTCTTGAAAGAATTTCCGCACGCACAGCTCACTGTGATTCCCTTATAATTTGGATGTATCTCTGGTTTCATTGCTTTATATTCCCCTTGTACTGTTCCGCTTTTCTCCAAAAAGCAAACAATAATCATAACTCCGTTTGGGCATTCTCGTCAAGGCTGATCGCGTTGGGTTCGTCCGCGTCTTGTCCAAATTCGACCGCTTCCTGGGGCGTGTTTTCCTCTGAACTAGTTTGGCGGGCGATATGGAAAATGAAACGCCGCTCGGACATTGGAATAAGCTTTTCGCTAAATTCGACGCCTGTTTTTTTGAGCGCATCGCGAACATTTCCGCCCGCAAAAAAAATTAGATCAGCATTTTCTGACCACTTCAGAAGTCTCGGCAGTTTCTTTGCAAAACCATCGATGGCGCGGCAAAAGACGTGTGTAACTCCGGGGTCATCTGTTTCATCAAACTGTTTGTGTACAACAGTTGCGCGGTCTTCAATTTCGCATAATCTGACCGCTTTCTCCAAAAATTCACTTTTTTTCTGCTTCGATTCGATCAAATATCCTTTCAGGTCTTTGCGAACTAACAAACATGGAATTCCCGGAAGTCCCGCTCCTGATCCAATGTCGGCGAATTCTGAATTCTCGGGCAGATACTGTAAAGCAAAAAGCGATTCCAAAATGTGTCTGATCGCAAATTCCTCCGCGTCACAGTTTCCAACCAAATGAAGAAGATTGTTATTTATCATCACGCCTTCATGAAAATTTTCGAGGCTGCGGATAACCTCTTCAGAGAGATCAATTTCAAATGCGCCCTGGTGCTTTTCGATCGCTTTGTAAAACTTGCTTTTCATATTGATGCTTTTCGAAGGAATGATTTGGTGCGGACGAGAGGACTTGAACCTCCACGATGTCGCCATCACGGGCTTCTGAGACCCGCGCGTCTACCAATTCCGCCACGTCCGCAATTTTGAGCGAAACTAAATATACAATTGGTAGAGGTATGTGACAAGTGTCAGTAGCCCAACTGTAAAGGCGGGCTCCCGCCGTACGTAGGCGACGCTAGATCGAAGTACGGTCTGCTGAGCGAAGCCCTTCCTCACGGGCGGGCTACTGACACGTGCGTTAGTAAGATCTTTCAACTATCATTTACCCGATGGATTTATCCCGAAGCTATAAGGAAATTTGCACAAGGATCGACACAGTTGCGGAAAGGGCCGGGCGCGATCCCTCCGAAATAAAACTCATTGCGGTTAGTAAGACCCATCCGATCGAAACTCTTAAAAACGCCTTGGAATTAGGAATCACCATCTTCGGCGAAAACAAGGTTCAGGAAGGAGTAGAAAAAATCGCTGAAATAGGAAACCAAAAGGCAGAATGGCATTTGATCGGGCATCTGCAAAAAAATAAGGCGCGAAAAGCGATACAAAATTTTGATGTGATTCACACGCTTGATTCTTTAAAACTTGCTAAACGCCTCGAACGAATTTGTGAAGAAGAAGAAAGGGAAGTTTCGGTGTTAGTTCAAGTTGATATTGCCAGAGAAGAAACGAAGTCGGGGATCATAGAATCAGAATTGTCGGAATTGGCGGATTTTTTAGCGTCATGCAAACATCTTAAATTCAACGGGTTAATGATAATTCCGCCATTTCTGCCGGATGCGGAAAAAGTTCGCCCATACTTCAGGAAATTGCGCACACTTCGTGATAAAATGAACGATCAAAATGTATTTCGAAACGGTAGCGGCGAACTCTCAATGGGGATGAGCCACGATTTTGAGGTCGCGATCGAAGAAGGAGCGACAATGGTAAGAGTTGGAACAGCGATTTTTGGGGAAAGGCAGAATGTTTGGAAATAGTAGTTACGAAAAGCCGTAACCTATGACGCATTGATTATGAAGAAATTTTTTGAATCAGATTTATCGGAAGTTGACTCAATCGTTAGAGAAGCGATTGATGACGAGGTTCGCCGACAGGCGGATGGGTTAGAGCTTATTGCATCGGAAAACTTTGTATCCGAGGCCGTTTTGCAGGCGATGGGTTCGGTGTTTACAAATAAATACGCCGAAGGTTACCCCGGCAAGCGTTATTACGGCGGGTGTGAATTCGCGGATGTTGTCGAGCAGCTCGCTATTGACCGCGCGAAAGAGATATTTGGCGCCGAGCATGCAAACGTTCAGCCGCATTCTGGATCGCAGGCAAACATGGCGGTTTATCTGACGGCTATCGAACATGGCGACAAAATTCTAGGGATGGATCTTTCCCACGGAGGACACTTAACCCACGGACATCCTCTTAATTTTTCGGGTTTAAGTTACGAAGTGGCGTCATATGGAGTTTCAAAAGAAACCGAGACGATCGATTATGATGCGCTCCAAAAAAACGCGGAGACATCAAAGCCAAAAATGATCGTTTGCGGGGCTTCTGCGTATTCGAGAATTATTGACTTTAAGCGAATAGGGGAAATAGCAAAATCGGTTGGTGCCGTCGTGATGGCTGATATCGCTCATATTGCAGGATTGGTTGCGACGGGGTTACATCCAAGCCCGATCGAGCATTGCGAATTTGTTACTACAACGACGCACAAGACATTGAGAGGACCTCGCGGAGGATTGATCCTTTGTAAGGAGGAGTACGCAAAAGGTGTCGATCGAAATGTTTTTCCGGGAATTCAGGGCGGACCGCTTGTTCACATTATTGCTGCAAAGGCGGTTGCATTTGGTGAAGCACTGAAAGGTGACTTCAAGGAATACCAAAAGCAAATTCTCGACAATGCGCAAGCACTTGCGGAAGAATTGACCAATCAAGGTATGCGGCTTGTCTCAGGCGGAACTGATAATCATCTAGTGCTGGTTGACGTTTATATGGATGGCAAGGGAATCACTGGCAAGAAAGCGGAAAAAGCACTCGAAGACGTTCATATTACGGTAAACAAAAATACGATTCCTTTTGACACCCAGAAACCGTTTGTTGCATCGGGCGTTCGCATTGGGACACCGGCTTTGACCACCCGCGGAATGAAGGAAGACGAAATGCGTGTCATCGGAAAGCTGATCGCCGATATAATTCACGATGCTGATTCTGAAGAAGTAAGGTCGCGTGTGAAAAGGGAAGTAAAAGAACTTACGGCAAAGTTTCCGATGTATCCAAAGCGTTATAAAAGCAATGAGGCAGCTTCGGCTTGAGAAACTGTCCGATGAAAAAAGCCGCTGCTACATTTCTGCTGCTTCTCGCGATCACGACGATCTCGTTTGCGCAAAAAATTGATGACGCGAAATCTCAGCCTGCGCCATCTCCGGAAAAACACGGACATCCACCCGGATTTGAATCGGATGGCTGCACGGCGTTTCCTGATGGAAATTACCGCGATTGCTGCGAGGAGCACGATCTTGATTATTACAAAGGCGGTTCGTTTAAGGAGCGTCGAGCCTCGGATAAACGTCTTTATTCTTGTGTAAAGTCAAAACCCGGTTGGAAAAACAAATATCGCGCGCCGATGATCTATCTTGGCGTCAGGGTGTTTGGGACGGCCTGGCTTCCAACTCGATTTCGTTGGGGATTTGGGAAGAAGAAAATGAAAAGGCTTGCGGAAGCAGCAAAATCAAATACCAAGAAGGAAGAACCCGCAAAAGAAACCAAATCGGACGAGAAAGGCATCAAGGACAACTTCTAATCCTTAAAAAGTTTTAATAATAGATTGCGCGGCGTTTTCACTGCATAGTTTTTTGCGCCTTAAAATATATATGAGTAATTTGTCAGACATAGGTTTTCCGGTAAAAAGCGAACAAGACGTCAACGACGTGATAATGAGTGTATTGCCGAATCTGACGCAAATTCCTTGTCCGCCGCTTGGGTTTTATTACAAATTCCAAGATGAATCCGGAGCGGAATTGTATCTTCAGGGAAACCAAGGGCAGGATATTCTAGGGTTCAATCCCGCGTTTAATGCTAAAAGCCGCAGAAGGGTGGGATTAACGACCGCCATCGAACGAGATACGTCTGTGCTCGATGGTGCGTTTAAAGTATGGGCGAATCCTGCCGATGAAAACAACCCGGAAGACTCGGGGGATTTTCCTTTTGTCTTTGATATGCCGGATTTTAGGCTCCAAGAAGATATTGAGATGCAAAAGACGGTCGATGTCGCTCTTACAGCTTTTGCCTCAAATGATTTCGAGATCTTTTCATCTGAGGAAGAATTTGAAGCTTCGCACGCTGATCAATCGATGTTTGGCGCGAGATCATTTTCCGCGAGCGGTCTCTTTAAAGAAGGAGAGGGAGGAACTGTCGAAGACGTAATTCCGCCGCAAGCGCATGCGAATTTTTCGGGCGAAATAAAAGAATTTGAATTGCGAACGAATTCGCTTACGGAAGCTCAATTTTACTGGTTCCTTTTGGAAACCTACGGCGGAGAAATTGATGTAGTAGCCGATCCGAAATTAGTAAGTGCTGAACCAAAGATTGGCGGAATCGTGAAGGGAAGTTTTTGGATCTCCGGAAAGATTATCAATTGAGCATTAAAAATCGAAATTGGGCGACATCTTGTCTAATATTCTGCCCGCTTCTGCATTCTCAAACTCTACAAACTGCTGCTCCAATACGTTACAGGCAATTTCAAAATAAAGCGGGTCTTCTATTAGCGGAGCGATTGCTGCGGTTGGGCTAACCGCTAAAGTTTCGTAGCAGATCGCTTTGATCTGCGGAACGTCCGTTTGCCTGATTATTTCAGCAACCTCACTCGCCGTAAAACGCTTATAAAGCGCATCCGCAAGTTTGTCGATCTTCACGTAATCGTTGCGTTTGAGTGCACGCTTAGCAAGCTGGATGAAAATTTCAGCCGATTCCGTCTTTTCGGCAAGGACGCCTGCGCAAACTTCAGCTAATCGATTGAGCTCGTTTATTTCACGCAAAGTTTTTGCGTTCCCTTCGGCGACGGCCTGTTCGTCCAGAGCATCGAGAAGACGGCTAATCTCCCAATCCGCATGAGGATCGTAGTGAGAGCCTGGTTTTCTCAGGGGTTTTTTGCCGGGTTTCAAAATCCCAACAATCAATTCTTTTGTCATCGGTCGCAGGCTTTTCCACGCATTTTCTACCTGGGATCCGAAATTTTTAATCATCATTTCCAAAAAGAGATTATCACTCGCAAAAAATCTTCGCAACTAAAATCGGGGCCTCAAACCGCAATATCAAGAGGTTTTTCCGGATGAGATTTCGGCAAGGCGAGTTTCCATATCTTTGAGCATATTCTCGCGTTCAGTTTGATCAATATCTTTCGGAAAGGTTTCGAAAAGTGCGAAGGGGTTTTCGTCGATGAGACGCAATTCAAATGCTTCGCGATCTTTTTTTGATGGGCGGGTAAACCACGCGGCGTCCATTTCGGAATTGCAAATCTCCGCGTCGTTTTCATAGACTGCTTCTAATTTATGGGTCACGTCGGTCGTTGTCCCATTCGAAACCAGGATCTTAAGCAAATTCCATTCATATTTCCGGTAAGTTGCGATGATTTCTTTTAGCAGATCAATATCCATATTGTTTCAATCTTTCAAAATCGTATTAAAATACAATTCGGCTTCATTTACTATCTTGAGGTATCGTTTTATTATCATAGAAAATGATGAAAGGCAGAAAATACTTTGGTTTGTTGATTCTCGTTTTCGCTGCGGTGCTTTCCGGAGCCTGCTATCAACCAGCAGCAAACCGGACTGATGAGTTTGCAAATGAGGAAGCTCCAAAATCGGAGATTTCCGATAGCGGTGTTTCAAACACTTCCAACGTGTCTTCCGAAAACTCCGAAAATCCCGAAACGAATACGATGAAAGAAACGAAAACAAATGACTCAGCTCCAGCTGCCGGGTTCCGGGCAAATGTCAGTCAGCAGCTTTCAAAGCATGGTTATTCTGCCGCAGACGTATTCAACGAGAGTGATCAGGTTGAATTACGGCTACTCAATGAATACGGCGCGATCTTTTTAACAAAAGCACTGCCGCCTTCGAAGATGATGTATACGAGTGAGAGTGATGTACTTGGATTTCAAACAAAAGCGGGCGCAACCCAGATAAAAATTGGTGGAATCGGTGTCGAGCTCCAACGCGATGCAGCGCAGGCACTTTCGGATGCTGAAAAGGAAGCACGAGCTTCGGGTGAAAGCATTACGCCCCGGGATCCAAAGGACTCGGCGCGACGGAGTTTTCAGCATACCAAAACTCTATGGGACGGCCGCGTCGAAAAAGCATGCGATCATTGGAAATCGAAAGGAAAACTAACCGCTGAAAAAATCGCACAGCTTAAATCACTCCCGATCAAACAACAGGTTGCGCAAGTTTTTGCGCTGGAAAAGAATGGAATTTATTTCAGCACAAATTTTGATAAATCGATCCTCTATTCGGTGGCTGCCCCGGGGGCATCTCAGCATTTAGCGATGCTTGCGTTTGATGCAAAAGAATTTGGAAATAAGAAGGTGCGAAAAACAATGGCTAAACATGGGTGGTTTCGAACTGTCCAAAGCGACGCACCGCATTTTACTTACCTTGGATACGACGAAAAAGAATTACCTTCGCTCGGGCTAAAAAAAGTAAACACGGCAGACGGCGAATTCTGGATTCCCGATGTTTAAGCGCTGAAATCAACGTAATTGTAGATTTTTGTCCCACGTTTTTCGACGAATTATGAAACTCTGTCCTAAATGCCAGACGAAATATACTGACGATTCTCTGAATTATTGTCTTCAGGACGGTAAAACCCTTGACACAATAATAGAGGACAAGACACTTGTACTCGACGCTGATTCCTTTGCCGATGAACTGACGATTTCAGAAAACGTTTCTGATCAGGATTTTACAAATGAAACCGAGGTATTTCCGCGATCTGAGACGAAAAGATCTTCGGATGAAAATCGATCAGTCGAAACTGTAATGTCTTCGGAGAAAAAGGGCGAAACGCAGATATCGGAGGAACACCCGGCGAAACTAAATACGGGAATCGGATTCCTTGCGGGATTCGGTATTGCTGGTTTATTGGTTGGCATCCTCGGAGCCGGGATTTACTTTGTTGGTAATTTTTCGATGTTTGGCTCCGGAAGCCTCGGTGCGAACACTAACGCAAATAGTCAAACCGTCGAAAAGACAAAGGTTTTGAGCGATTCCCCTGATGTTAAGGTCTCAGCATCGTCGATCAGAAAAGCTGATCTCGGAAATGTCTACACCCCCGAGATGGCGTTTGACGGAAATCCGCGAACGGCCTGGTGCGAGGGTGTAAAGGGTGAGGGGAAAAAACAATGGATCGCTTTTGATTTTGCCAAAGAAGAGAAATTAAAAGCTATTGTGATCCAGCCGGGCTACTTCAAAACACCGGCAATCTGGCGCAAGAATAATCGACTCGCATCCGTCATTGTTGAATTTTCCGATAATTCGAAACGCGACTTCAATTTCGCGGACGTAATGAAAGAGCAAACTCTTGAAGCTGGCGGAATAAAGACCAAATCAGTCTTTATTGTCGTGAAAGACATTTTCCCCGGGGAATCCGATTCGAAGGACACGCTGATTTCCGAAGTTAGTTTTATAGTAGAATAAGTTCCAACGATGAAAATTTGCCCGACCTGCCAGACTAAATATACCGATGATACGCTGCAATATTGTTTGCAGGATGGAGCACAGCTCGAATTTGGTGCTTCGGAAACCTCTAGCATGGAAACGGTTGCGCTGAGCGATGAAGAAGCGCAGACGGTTATCGCCTCCCGCAAACCTGAGAAGATCAATTTCGATCTTGATGATCGCGATGAAGAGCTTAATCAACCGAAGCAAAGCTTTCAAAACGAGTCATCTACCGATAATCGCCGCCCGACAACTACCCTGACGACAGTTTTCGCAACTGCAGCAATAATGCTCTTACTTTTTGCCGTAATCGGGACAGCGGCCTGGTTTTATTATTCTCGTCAGAACCCCGAAATTGCAAAAACTACAAACACAAATTCGAATATCGAAACCCGAAACCGGGGAGGTGCAAATGCATCTTCTCAAAGCCCTTCTCCTACAAGCACCGCTGCACCCGAAGAGACATCGACACCGACGCCCGAAGAAACTCCTGAAATTGATCGAGAGGAGCTAACGAAGGCGGTTTCTTCGCAGCTTTCTTCATGGAAATCCTTAGCGGAGGCGAGAGATCTTTCCGGCTATATTGGGAAGTATGCCACAACGCTCGATTACTATAACAAACGCGGCGCGAGCAAGAGTTTTGTGCTGAAAGACAAACAAAAAGCATTTTCTGCGTATACATCAATAAAATCAAAGTTATCAGATATAGGAATTACGCCGTCAAAGGATGGAAAAACCGCGACCGCCGTCTTTGATAAAGAGTGGGATTTTTCAGGTCCCGAAAAACGCACGAGTGGGAAAGTTCGCTCCCAGCTTATTTTTAAGATGTTTGATGATGAATGGCTGATCGTCTCTGAGCGAGATCTTAAAGTTTATTATGTCAACAAGTCTTGACATCGCCGTTCGTCCTGCGACCAATGAAGATTGCGAAAATGTTCGCTCGCTGGTTTTCGGTGTGTTGCGCGAGTACGGGTTAAAACCCGATCGGGATGGTATTGACCGGGATCTGGATGACATCGAATCGAATTATATAAATCGCGGCGGCATATTTGAAGTTTTCGAGGATCAAGAGGGAAATCTGATGGGCACAGTAGGGCTCTATCCTTTTGACGAAAAGCGTTTGGAGCTTCGCAAAATGTATTTTCTCCCAGCGATTCGCGGGAAAGGTTTGGGTAAAGCAACACTCAAACGAATGGTCGCGGTCGCAAAAGAAAAGGGTTACGAGCAGATGATCCTGGAAACCGCAAGCGTTCTTAAAGAAGCGATCGGGCTTTACGAGAAATTCGGATTTTCCGAAGCCGATCAAAAACACACGCCTCGATGTGACAAATCCTATTACATAAACCTGATATAGGATCATTTTTTTACTTGACTATATCGCTACGTAGTTATATAGTTATCTTATGTTAAAGAAAAAACTTTCGCCAGAGGCATTAAAGATGATCGCGAATCGCTTCAAAATACTATCCGAGCCGATTCGTTTACAGATTTTACATACTTTGCAGGACGGTGAAAAAAGCGTCGGCGAACTTGCGTTGAGAGTTCAATCGAGTCAGCCGAATGTCTCAAAACATTTAAAAATATTACAGCGCGAGGGAATTTTGGGACGCAGGCAAAGTGGAAATACGGCTTTTTATGAGATCGTCGATGAGACGATATTTGCACTTTGCGAAACGGTTTGTAATACATTGGAGGAGCAATCCCGGGAGCAGGTAAACGTTTTTGCGTGAGGTTAGAGAGAGGACAAAATTATGAGTGAATGCACAGTGCTTACATTAAATACTAAATTAGGAAACGAGGACATAAATCTTGTCGATGTGCGCGAGCCGGTCGAATTTGCGGCAGGGCGAATCGATGGTGCGAAATTGATACCGCTCGGTGAGCTTGAGAAACGCCATAAGGAGATAGATCATTCAAAACCGATCTACGTGATTTGTCGAACGGGAAATCGTTCGGGCAAGGCGCAGCAAAAACTCAGCGAACTTGGTTTTGAAAATGTGATCAACGTTCAGGGCGGATTCAAAGCCTGGCAAAATGAAGGTTTCGATTTTGAACGCGACGTTAAAGCCCCCTGGGATCTGGAGCGTCAGGTAAGATTTGTTGCGGGCTCCTTTGTTCTTATCGGCTTTTTGCTCAGCATTTTCGTCCATCCTTATTTGATCGCCATTTCAGCATTTATCGGGGCCGGGCTCGTTTTTTCGGCGCTGACGAACACATGCACAATGGGGATGATCTTAGCCAAGATGCCTTGGAATCGGCGCGAATTGGCTTAGGCGAAAAGAAAATCGGAGTGTAAAGAGTTTCGCGCGATCCTTCTTTGGATAGGCGGGCTCAGCAAATCGGGACTGTGAATCAAGAAATACGGAGAAATTTATCATGAAATTCAAACAGTTTTATTTAGGATGTTTGTCGCACGCTTCTTATTATTTGGGATCGGAAGGCGAAGCGGCGGTCATCGATCCTCAGCGAGATGTACAGCAGTATTTGGATGAGGCGGAAGCAAATGGGCAAAAGATCAAATATGTGATCGAAACGCATTCACACGCAGATTTTGTCAGCGGACACACGGAATTAGCCGGAAAGACGGGCGCCGAGATTATCTATGGCCAACGCGCTGCCACTGAGTTTCCGACTCGTAAGGTAAAAGACGGCGACGAGCTAATGCTTGGAGATATCAAGCTCAAATTTCTCGAAACCCCGGGGCATACACCGGAGGGAATCACGATCTTGGCGGAAAGCGAGGGCGAGCCTGTGAAAATGTTTACGGGCGACACGTTATTTATCGGAGATGTCGGCCGGCCGGATCTAATCGGTTCAAAAGGATTTACGGCGGAAGAAATGGCGGGCTATATGTACGATTCGTTGCACGAAAAAATCCTGCCGCTGCCGGATGAAACTGAAGTTTATCCAGCACACGGTGCAGGAAGCTTGTGCGGAAAATCGCTTTCCAAGGAAACCTGGTCAACTCTTGGAGAGCAGCGCCGAATGAATTACGCGTTGCAACCGATGCAGAAAGACGAGTTTGTAGAAATGATGTCGAAAGACCTACCCGAAGTTCCGGCATATTTCCCTAAAAGTGCTGCAAAGAACCTTCAAGGTTCAGTTGCATTGGAAGATCTGCCGAAACCAAAAGCTATGAGGACCGAAGACGTATTGAAATTCGAAGGGGTTGTTTTGGACGTGCGGGAACGGGAAGAATTCGGCGAAGGTCATATTCCCAGTGCGATCAATATTGGACTTCAAGGACAATTTGCGTCGTGGTCTGGTTCGTTGATCGCGATCGGCACGCCGATCGTCGTTACGGCTGATTCACAAGAGCAGGTTGACGAAGCTGTTATGCGTCTGGCACGTGTCGGATTTGAGACGGTCAGTGGTTTTATTCTAACTAAGGATTTTAATGCCGAAAAAAATCAAACCAGGCAAATTCCCGTTGATATCGTTAATAAGAATCTTTCTGAAGATATACAATTTGTCGATGTTCGCCGGGTGCAGGAAAATGCAAACGGACATGCGGTTAAAACAGTCAATTTGCCACTTGACGTGCTAGCAAAGGAGATCGGCAAACTAGATCCGGAAAAGCCAACTTACGTGATTTGCCAAAGCGGCTATCGTTCGAGCATCGGGACAAGCATTCTGGAGAATGCGGGAATAAAGGAAATCTATAACGTAACGGGAGGCACAAACGCCTGGGTCGAAGCAGGGTTTGAAACCGAGGTTTCTCAAGCGGCATGTGCAAATTCATAACACGATGGAAATCCTCCCTTATCTATTTGCGATGCTAATTGGAATTTCGCTCGGGTTGATTGGTGCCGGCGGCAGTATTCTGACGGTACCGGTCCTCGTTTATCTCGCGCATGTCGAACCGGTTTTAGCTACTGCCTATTCTCTATTCGTAGTCGGATCTACCGCCCTCGTCGGCGGCGTCCAGAACGCATTGAAAAAGCGTGTGGCGTATAAAACGGCTATTGTTTTTGGAGTGCCCTCTATCGCAGCGGTTTACGTGACTCGCGCTTGGGTAATGCCATCGATTCCCGATCAGATTAATGTATTTGGGGCATCTGCGATTTCAAAAGGCACGACGCTCCTTCTGCTATTCGCAGGGTTGATGGTAATCACATCAATTTCGATGATCCGAAGTAAAAGTAAGAAAGAGGCCGAGCTCGACCTGCACTCTAAAGACACTAACTATCCATTGATCCTGCTAGAGGGAATCGGAGTTGGCTTGCTTACCGGCCTGGTAGGTGCAGGCGGCGGATTTCTAATTATCCCTGCACTAGTTCTTTTCGCCGGGCTTAAAATGAAACTCGCGGTCGGAACGTCCCTATTTATAATCGCCGCGAAATCCTTGATCGGATTTCTCGGCGATGTGCAAACGGGTAGCGTGATCGAATGGAATTTCCTGCTTTTATTCACAGCATTTTCGGTTTCGGGAATTTTTATCGGTATCTGGATGAATAACTATATCGATGGCAAGAAACTCAAAAAGGGATTTGGGTGGTTTGTGCTTGCGATGGGAATTTATATGATCGTAAAGGAAACGATACTTGGTTAACATTATGAAAGAAACTTTAATTATTATGGGAATTATCGGTGCGTGGCTTCTTTTGCAGCTCGTGATTCTACCCAAACTCGGAATCGGCACCTGAATGCGCGGTGCATGTGATGTCGGGTCTCGACATCAAGACGATCTTAAAACAGAAAGCGAAGACGATGCTTTTCCTCGATGAACGAACGCTCACAACAATCTTTCCAACGTAAGATCCTCGGATGGATTGCCTATTTGGCAGTTATCGGAGCGATTCTTTACTTTTTTGCGCCGCCATCGTGGTTTCAGTTTGGGGTGACGGCAGTTGATCGACGGAAAGAAGTCGCTTCGTTTGCGCTGCCCGGGCTTGAAGGTGCGAGCAACTGGAAATTCAGTGATAAACGCGGAAAAGTACTGCTTGTCAATTATTGGGCGACATGGTGCGGGCCTTGCCGCTACGAAACCCCCGGACTCATCGATATCTCAAATGAATTCAAAGACCGCGATTTCGAGATGGTCGGTGTTACCGTTGACGATAATCTCGATGCGGTTGCGCCTTTTATTGAAAGTTATAAGATCACCTATCCCATTCTGCTTCCCGGAAACGATCCCAATCTCGATGGAAGCGGAATGAAACTCCCGACCACATTTCTCTACGACAAACAGGGAAGACTCGCCAAAAAATACACCGGAATGGTTCTCGAAATGACGCTCCGCTCAGATATCGAATCCCTACTCGCTGAGAAATAAAGAGTTTGCCCACGAAACACGGGAAAGGGCACGAAAATTAACAGGCGGAAACCCGACAGTTATGAACGGTGTCCATTTTCATTTGCTCGGTGTTTCGCGCATTTCGCGGGTAATGCTTTCTTCTTGCAAATTCACTATAATCATCAAATGAGCAAATTCAAGCGTATTAACTTGATGGTTTTAGACAGTGCAGGTGTCGGCGAGATGCCGGACGCTGCCGAATGGGGCGATTCCGGCGCAGATACTTTGGGAAACATATTTAAATCTCGCGAAGTCCTTCTCCCAAACATGCGCAAACTCGGGCTTGGCAATATACGTAAGTTCGAAAACTTCGAAGGCGACCCAAATCCAATTGGATCCTTTGGAAAATGCACGCTCAAGTCTAACGGCAAAGACACAACCACCGGGCACTGGGAAATGGCTGGAATCATACTTGAAAAGGCTTTTCCGACCTATCCAAAAGGCTTTCCCGATTCGCTTATTTCGGCATTTATCGCCAAAGCAAATGTCTCCGGAATTCTCGGAAACGTTCCCGCTTCGGGCACCGCGATCATCGAAGAACTGGGCGAAGAACACGTTAAAACTGGCAAACCGATTGTTTATACCTCCGCTGATTCTGTTTTCCAAATTGCCGCTCATGAAGGGGTTATCCCGATTGGAAGGCAATATGAAATATGCGAGATCGCACGCAAACTGCTCGATGGCGAACACCAGGTCGGGCGCGTTATTGCTCGTCCATTCGTGGGCGAAAGCGCCGAAACGTTTACACGCACCGAAAACCGCCACGATTACGCCGTTCCGCCACCAAATGAAAACCTGTTGCCAATGCTCGCGAAAAAAGGCTTAGACGTCGTCACGATAGGCAAAATTGCTTCCATATATGATGGAATGGGCGTAACCCAAGACTTGACGGCAAAAAACAACGATCAATCAATCGACCAGATAATCAACGCATTGAGCGCAGACACAAGCGGCTTAATTTTCTCAAACCTCGTCGATTTCGATATGCTCTACGGTCACCGCCGTGACGTCGAAGGCTACGCTCGTGCGCTTGAGCATTTCGACAAACGTCTCCCTGAAATAATGGACGCAATGCGCGACGACGACCTACTAATCATCACCGCCGACCACGGCAATGACCCAACCTATCGCGGCACCGACCACACGCGCGAATACTGTTTGTTATTGGCTTATGGGAAAACTGCAAAACAAGGAGTCGATCTTGGAACGCGCCAGAGTCTATCGGACATAGGACAGACAATTGCTGAAAATTTTGGGTTTGAGATCGCGGATGGGGTGAGTTTTTTGGAGCAACTTTGAGGGAGCGAGTGAAATGGGAGCAGAGGACCGAAAAAAACTGTCTGAGACATTGATTGAAACTGGAGGTGAATTGTTGCTTGATAGTCAGATCTCAGACGGGATTATGAGGGAAATACCAGCTTTTAAGATTCTTTTTGCGGGATATAAGACTATTAAATCAATACAAGATTCCCTTTACTCGCGAAAACTAAAATTTTTTCTAGAAAATATCACTGATATTGACGAGAAGGATTTCGAGTGGCTGTTGACAAAAGCCGAGGTTGAACCAAGTTACCTTAGCGCAACACTTCTAATGATCATCGATAAGATCGAGGATGAAAGAAAGGCTATTATAATTGCCTCCGCTGTTGGGGTATATGCACATGAGAGGTTTAGCTTTGACGTTTTTAATAAAATTCTTCTCATGATTAATAGAGGGTTCTATTCGGATTTAATGGAAATAGCCGCTTTTGAGAACCACGACCAACTTCTTACAGATGACAAGTCTATACCGTCCGAGTCACTTGAGGAGCTATTTTCTTGTGGTTTGCTGGCAAACATCGGGCTAGATGGCGGAAATTTTGAAAACGAATCTGGTGGAACAATATATCGGTTAAATAAATACGGCGAAATTTTCCTGCGAATCGTAAAAGAATCAAAATTTTAGGGAACTAAAGGTGCAGGCAAGACCTACCCCCAACTTTTGCAACGTTCCAGTTTCTACTTACCAAAGCTCGAAACTTCTCTTCCTTCAAGCGGCATTACCGCACGGAAGTTGTCATGGAGAATTTTCGCAAAGGAATCGAGTTGTTCTTTTGAAGCGGTTACGGGCTTTTTCATTACATACCAATTAACTACTTCTGAGCACGGCGGTGTCGTCAAAGAACCTTTGTAATTGTAATAACCGGTTTCTTTTGGAACGAGGCTCATCAGATCAATCTCACCTTCGCCTTTTTTCTCGCCTTTTTCGGCGGGGAAGTCTTTCATATATTCTGCGAAAAGTGCGTTTTCTGCACCTTTTTCATACATAAGGCCAATAACGGCAAAGTCGGCATCTGAGTTTTTATGAACAAAATGTACATCGAGCGGATACTGTTTTCCGTCGATGGTGTGCTCGCTTCCTGCGTGAAAGTGAAACTGGAGAAGCTTATATTCTTTGTCGCCGATGGTTATTTTGTTGTTGCCCGAAACATTAAACTGAATCGTGTGTCCATTATTGACGATATCTACATCTGAATCAGAATAATCAAACTTAATCGCGGTAAGCTTATCGTTTGCCTTCGCATCTTTGGTCACGATGTCTATTGGCGATTGCGCTTTTCCGCCGCAGGCATTGTTCTCCATTTCGAGCTTTGCCCAGTTTTCAGGTCCGCCTTCACCTTTTTGGTTTGACCACTTTATTTCCTTAACGCTTTTACCATCGTCGGTTTTGGCGATTTCGGTCGCTGGTGATTTGTCAGCGTCTTTTTCCGTGGTTTCTGTACTTGTTTCACAGGCTGAAATAGAAAAAAGTAAAGCGGTTAAAATCAGTGCAAGTTTGAATTTATTCATAAAATGTTTTCCCTTGGGCATATTCTATTAAATCGAATTCATTTGGTCTTGTGCGAATAATCGTTTTTTAATTTAGTTTTCAAGTTTCGTTAGCTTGAGTTAAACTTCACGAGTATGAAACATCTTCTGAGCTTATTCCTGCTGACAGTTTTTATCTCAACTCTTTCGGCGCAAGAAAGATCGCTTGATTTAAGAAACTACAACGAGCCCGATAGCCGATTTCGCGGTGTGATCGAGAAATTCGCACAGGATTACGGGAGTTTGAATCGCTTTTATACGGCGCAGACTTCTCCCAATCGCGCGGCGCGTTTTAGGGAGTTTTACGCAGAGTGGCAGGATCAATTGAAGAGGCAAGATTTTGAATCGCTCAATGTGGACGAAAGAATTGATTATCTTCTTTTTGCAAACTATTTGAAACATGAGCAGGATGAGCTGAGCCGCGACGAAAAACAATTTGCAGAGATGTCTTCTCTGCTTCCATTTGCAAGAGCGATCAGCGATTTGGAAGATGCCCGCCGAAACCTTGAAATAATCCACCCGGCGAAAACAGCTGCGCTTCTAACAGAGCTCAATTATTTGGTTGTTGAAACGCGAAATGCGATAGAAACCGGGAAAATAGCAAAGCCAAAACCTACGGTCGCGAATCGAGCTGCGCGTACTGTCGGATCATTGCGACGTGTTCTGGGAAACTGGTACAGCTTTCACGCAGGATATGATCCGCAGTTTACCTGGTGGAATTCCGAGCCGTTTAAAACGCTCGATGGCTCTCTGGCGGCTTATCAATCATTTGTCAGCGAAAAATTGGTCGGAATTCGCGCCGATGACAAAACAACGATAATCGGCGATCCGATCGGTCGAACAGCTCTTATTGAAGAACTCGAATATGAAATGATCCCCTACACCCCGGAAGAATTAGTGGAGATCGCGAACAAGGAATTTGCCTGGTGCGAGACTGAAATGAAAAAAGCTTCACGTGAAATGGGCTTTGGCGACGACTGGAAAAAGGCGCTCGAGGCGGTAAAAAACAAATATGTCGAGCCGGGACAACAGGCTGCGCTTATTAGCGATCAAGCTCGCGAGGCGATCGAATTTCTTGAGAAAAATGAACTTGTAACAATTCCAAAGGTCGCCAAAGAAACCTGGCGTATGGAAATGATGTCGCCGGAGCGCCAACTCGTTTCACCGTTTTTCCTTGGCGGCGAGACGATTCTTGTATCTTATCCGACCGACACGATGACACACGAACAGAAACTGATGTCGATGCGCGGGAACAATCCTCATTTTACGCACGCCGTTACACATCACGAACTCATTCCGGGACATCACTTACAGGGATTTATGACACAGCGTTATCGCCCCTATCGGCGAAATTTCTACACACCTTTCTGGATGGAAGGTTGGGCACTTTATTGGGAATTTCTGCTCTGGGACAAAGGGTTTAATAAGACGCCTGAAGATAAGGTCGGCGCACTCTTTTGGCGAATGCATCGATCGGCACGAATAATTTTCTCATTGGACTTTCACCTTGAAAAAATGACGCCGCAGGAATCGGTCGATTTTCTTGTTGAACGAGTCGGACACGAGCGGGATAATGCGACCGCCGAGGTCCGACGTTCGTTTTCGGGCGACTATGGTCCGCTTTATCAGATCGCTTATATGATCGGCGGTCTGCAGTTTTATAACCTTCATCGCGAACTAGTCGATTCAAAGAAAATGACTGACAGAGAATTTCACGATGCAATCCTAAGGGAAGGACCGATCCCGGTTGAGATGGTGAGAGCGATTTTGACAAAGCAGAAAATGACCAAAGATCACAAGGCGAATTGGAGATTTTACGGAGGGCTGCCAAGATAATCAGGGTGCAATTTTGGTTCTTAATATTGCGTTACCTAAACCCGTGACATAAAAAGTCTTACGGTCTCGCGACCAGAACATCCCGGTCAATGCGCCCGGGAGCGGATTCCATAGGTCGGGAGAGATA
>JBBKXN010000146.1:0-4127 GCA_037969475.1 Pyrinomonadaceae bacterium
CATATTCTTCATAAAAGTCAGCGGCAAAAACTTCAGTCGATCGTTGTTGCGAGTGTAAACCCGAGCGAGGGAAAATCGATAACAGCACTCAATTTTTCATGGCTGCTTGCTCAAACAGACGGCGTGAACGCTTTAATAATTGATAGCGATCTGCGTCTTCCAAGTTTGACCGATTATTTGGGCATTGAGGCTGAAAAGGGACTTTCCCATATTTTGTCCGGTAACGCAACGCTTGTTGAGTCGATCATTAAATTGAATCCGGCCGGTTTGCATTTATTGCCCGGCGGTGAGGCACGGAGTGATGTTGCGGAACTTATCTCAGGTCCGACATTTAAGGAAATTTTGCGGCAAGCCCGTGAAATGTTCGATTTTGTCATCATCGACGCTCCGCCGTTAGGGATATTTACAGATGCGGCCGTTTTGATAAATCATGCTGACGGAGCGATGGTCGTCGTCCGTGCAGGGAAAACGAGGTATAGCGTTCTTGACCGAACTCTCGAAACACTGCCGAAAGACAGGATGCTTGGAATTGTTTTGAATTACAGCGAAGACGTACTAGATGAAAGCAATTATAATTACGGATATTATAAAGCCAGCCGGCGACTGGGGGTTTAATCAAGACAAGTGGTTTTTGTCTGGTAATTAATGAACACAAACAGATTTAGCGTTAGGACTATATGGTTAATACTCGCAGATGCGGCAATCATCTATGGAAGTATTATTCTCGCGCTCTTTCTGCGTTTAGGGTGGACCGGTGCAGAGTTTCAGCTTAGTGAAAGAAATGGCTGGTTTAAAATCTCACTTGCCACTGCGCTTTGTATCTTAATCTTGTATTTTTACGACCTCTACGATTTTACGGTAATGGGAAATCGGAGAGAATTAATGCTGCGCCTTGTCCAGGCGATAGGAATTTCCTGGGCAATTCTTGCGCTTCTTTTTTATTTTGTCCCACCGCTTCTCATCGGACGCGGGGTTTCGGTGATTTCAGTTCCGATCGTTCTGGTTTCGCTCTTGATTTGGCGAGTTTTGATCCATTTGTTAACCGGTCATCCTGAATTTGGTGAGAAGATACTAATCGTTGGAACAGGAAAGGCGGCATTCGATACAGCTTGCTCCGTTTGGGAAAGGCGCGATGCAGGATATCGAATTGCAGGATTCGCGACTGAAAATGGCGCAGCTCCAAAGGATATCGCGAAAGAAATGAATTTGCTGGGTTCTTCGGACGATCTCGAGTCGATTATCAGGGATGAAAAGATCGACCGGGTCGTAATTGCCGTTCGCGAGCGTCGCGGCGTTTTTCCGACGGAAACTCTTTTGAAAATGAGTCTTGCCGGAGACGTTGATATCGAAGAATGTACGTCATTTTTTGAGCGTGTAACCGGTCAAGTCCATGTTGATATGCTTCGACCTTCGTGGCTGATCTTCGACGGACGTCAGCGGGATAGCCGCATGACAATTGCTATTCGCAACATGATTCACCGGTCGCTAGCAATGATAGGTATGATCCTGTCTCTACCGATCGCTTTGATAACCGCGGTTTTGATCAAACTCGAATCAAGAGGTCCTGTTTTTTATAAGCAGGAACGGGTTGGACTAAATGGCAAGGTATTCAATGTAATTAAGTTTCGATCCATGCGGACAGATGCGGAAAAGGAAGGCGGTCCGGTCTGGGCAACTGCCGATGACAAACGTGCGACATTTTTCGGAAGGCTGATCAGAATAATTCGCGTCGACGAGATTCCGCAATTTTGGAATATTATTAAAGGCGAAATGAGTTTTGTCGGGCCGCGTCCTGAAAGACCGCATTTTGTCGAACAATTGGCGGAGGAGATTCCATACTACCAACATCGGCATCTGGTAGCTCCGGGATTGACCGGCTGGGCGCAGATTAAATATCCGTATGGCGCGTCGATCGAAGACGCGCGGAAAAAGCTGCAGTACGACCTTTATTACATCAAGAATCAAAGTCTTGCGCTCGATCTCGTGATAGTTTTTGAAACGGTTAAGACAGTGCTTTTTGGCCGAGGCGGGAGATAAAATTAGATTTTTTGGAATAAAATGGATAAAATCTCGCAATAAGCGTTTTCTTAAGTTGTTAGCGGCATTGTTATTCCTTGTTTCTAAATTCGGGTAAATTATTATGAAAGCAGTTACTTCAGTTCAAAAACTTCTCTTAACGCTTGCCGTTGGAATGTTCATTACGATTTCAATTTCTGCTCAGGAGGTAGTCTTAAAACAGCGAGAAAGGATTTCTCAGCCTGAGACAACGATAGCTAAATCGGATGATGTTCAAACCGAACGGAAAACCGGTAAACTTGGGGTTGCCGTTGAAACGTCTGCCGTCAATGGCGACGATTCTGACGTTGAAGCGGTAACGAACTACTACGTCAATTATTTGAATGAGTATCGTCTTGGTCCGGAAGATGTAATTTCAGTTCAGGTTTTCGGTCAATGTCCGGATTATTGTAAGGATGAGATCACGGTTCCGCCAACGGCCATGATTTCATATCCGCTGATTCGTGAAGGTATTTTTGTTGGCGGAAAGACGATTATTCAGGTTACGGATGAAATAACGAAGAAACTTGACGAATATATCATTGATCCAAAAGTTATGGTTTCGCTTGTCAAAGTTGGCTCGGCGCGTTACAGCGTTGTTGGCAAGGTAGAAAGTCAGGGCATGCGTTTGATGACGCGGAAGGTGAGCATTTTTGAAGCGATTGCGGAATCCGGGGGAATTTCAAAAGAGGGCGACAAAAAGCGCGCTGTAATTTTGCGGCCGAATGCTTTTAATCGTTTGGATCCGATCTTGATTAACCTAAAGGAAATTGAGGATGGAAAGGCTGAGATGGCGTATCTGAATCCCGGCGATCAGGTTGTGATCGGCAAGGAAGGATTTAACTTTGGAACCTTTCTTGACGCGATTGGCAAATTCAGCTTGATGAGAGTTCTTCTCCCATTTTAGAAAATTGCAAACCGCTCCTAACCTGAAGGAGTAATTGAGACGTTTTAGTATCTGCCAATTCCAGAATTTGATTTCATGAATGTTAAGTCATTATCGAAAATGTTGGTCGTTATTCTGTTTTTTGCAGGATTTCCGACCGTCCATGGCGGTTGGGAAAAGCAAGAGGCAAAAACTCTGTCGTGGCTCCATGACGTTTTTTTCCTGAACGACAACAAAGGCTGGATCGCTGGAAGCAACGGGGAGTTTATTCGTACGGAAGATGGCGGCCGGACATGGATCAGAGACAAGAAGTTTACAGAAGATACGATTCAGGAAGTACATTTTTTTGATGAAAACAACGGCTGGCTTCTGTGCGAACGCGATGTGTTCACGCTTGGTTCAGACGCTCCCTCATACCTGCTGACAACCAGCGATGGCGGAAAATCGTGGAAAACGGTTAATTTCACGGGAAGCGAGCGCAAGCGGATCACCAAGATATTTTTTACGCAGAATAAACTCGGTTGGGCGATCGGCGAATCGGGCGCCGTTTTTTCGATTGACGATAAAGAATCAAGCTGGAAGCGCGTTCCTTCGCCGGCGCAGTATTTACTGAACGACGGCACTTTCATCGATGATTTTCGCGGAACGATCGTTGGCGGTGGCGGGACTATTCTTTTTACTGAAGACGCCGGAGTTACGTGGAAACAGTCATTCATTTCCGGAAACGAGAACAAAAAATTAAACTCGGTCTTTTTCATCAATAAAAATACCGGGTGGGCGGTTGGCGCGGAGGGGAGCATTTTTCAGACGATCAACAGCGGAAAGGTCTGGCGCAAACAAAACTCCAAAGTCAGTTCTATTTTGACCGACATTTACTTCGTAAATTCGGCAAACGGATGGGCGATCGGTGAAAACGGTACGATTCTCGAATCTGATACGGCCGGAAATGTTTGGAAGCAGGTGCGCATAAATACAAAACACCGGCTTGAAAAGATCTTATTTGTCGGTGATCGCGGCTGGATCGTCGGTTTCGGTGGGACGATCCTTTTTTATGAAGAAGAAAAACCGCGAATGAAACCGGATAGAATATTGACCCAATAAATTCGCAAAACGCGGTCGATTCATAATCATATGTCTTACTTGACAGAACGGGTGAATTTTTCGTAGCATTGCAATTCGCTGTTGA
>JBBKXN010000147.1:0-29991 GCA_037969475.1 Pyrinomonadaceae bacterium
CGATTGGAGTGGCCGGCTTCTGAGCGCAAATTATAATACGAATATAAACCTTAACCTTCAGAAAAACACTTTTGTTAACTTCTGGGCAGGAATCGAACGGGAAGTACTGTACGAAGAAGAGTTTGGTTTAGCAAGAAACGCTAATCGCAATGGTGCTTTCTTCGGCGACCCAATTCGCCATGCGACTCAACCTTTTTTTGGCGGCTTTTTTCGGACCCAGCCGAGCAAGAAACTTGTTTTTGGCGGGGATGTGAATTTCGTCTGGAATTCTTTTGATTTCGATTTCGGAGCAGGCAAACGCTACCCACGGATAAGCGCCGCTGCTCTCGCTGATCCGAATGCCGCTTTGGATCCCGGACCGGGACGTAAGATCAATCTAAGTTCGTTTGTTGAACTATCCCCTACGGATCCATTTAAAATAAGCCTGACTTACGACAAATCCATTCTCGTCCGAAACGTCACTAATAAAACGGCGTTTGATGTAAATATTTTCAGTCTTCGGTCAACTTACCAATTCACTAGGTTTATTTTCGCTCGCGTGAGGATGGATTACAACACGTTGCGATCTAATTTAAATGGCCAGTACCTTTTGGGGTGGAATCCGAGCCCGGGAACCGCTTTTTATGCGGGTTATAACGATAGCTCGAATTATAACGGATTCAACCCGTTTTCCGGTGAACTTGAGCCCAAGTTTGCGCGAAATAGCAGGACATTCTATATACGCATGTCTTATCTTTTCCGCAAGAGTTTCTGATAAACAACTCCTCCAGAGCGTTTAAATCAAAACTCGTAAAAATTGCGGAAAAGTTGGCGGTGGATAAGCGAGGATCGACCGCCTCTTTTTACTCCTAAACCTATTTGTTTATCTATATTTATCGGCGATATAACGCAGCCGGTTCAGAGTATTTCAAACGCTCAAAAGAGGTCGCTGTTTCGCTACTGCTTAAGAAAAGTTTTATTCACATGAATAATTCTTCTTGTAATTAGTTAGGTTTTGGTGTATAAAGTCTAGCGGACACTAGATTTCTAGGTTTTTGATAAGGAGGATAGATGAAGATAGCAAGAAGTTTTATAGCTATCGCACTTAGTTTTTCCCTCGTTTTTGTCTCTTCTTTAACTTTAGCAGTTCCTGGCGTTTCAGCTCAGGATTCAAAAATAGCATTACAACGTGGATTTCGAACCGGTTACTCCGACGGCTATATGTCGGGATACCGCGACGCAATCGAAAATGCTGCTAAAAGTTTTGGAAGACATGGCGAGTATGCAAGTGCGGATCGAGCTTACAACAAAGATTACGGAAGTTTGACTGATTATAAAGACGGTTATCAGCAAGGTTTTGAGTCCGGGTATAATACCGGTTTCGATAAACAAAGTTTTGACGCAACATTGCCTGCGACGTTAACAAATCGGGGCATTATTGACGTGAAAGCGCCAATCGAATCCACTACGAACACCGTAAAAACAACAACAACGGACAACGTTAAAAAAGTTGCTGCTCCATTAGAAAAGAATGTTGCTGTAAACGCGGCGAATGACGCGACGACAACAACAAACAATGTTTCTAATACGACCAAGTCCTCCGATGTCGATAGTGTTAACTATTCATCGGGTACGAGGACCATGCCTCCCGTGATGACGACCAAGACGGATGTTGCGCGGTCTGATTTCAGCGGTGACGAAATCATAATTATTCCTGCAAATACGGAGCTTGTGATCGAGTTGCAAAATGAAATTGATACGAAACGGGTACGCGAAGGAGACACGTTTGCGGCAAAGATCGTTTCACCCTATGAGATCGCGGGTGCTGTGATCGAAGGTCGGGTAGCAAAAAATAGTCGTCCCGGAAGATTAAAACGACGAGCCGAATTGCTGCTTTCGTTTGATCGCATAAAACTTACTGATTCGCGCTGGAGTAATTTCAACGCACTCATCATCGAGATTCTTCCCGTTAAAGGAGACAACGTGAAGCGAATTGACGTCGAGGGGACGGTTGAAGGAACCAGACCGTACAAAAGCGACGGGATAACGATAGGTGCCTCAACCGGAACCGGGCTTATTATCGGTGCTGTTGTCGGAGGGCCAGTCGGAGCGGCAGTAGGTGCCGGGGTAGGAGCGGCTTTTGGGGTAGGAGCGGTCGTTGTAGAACGCGGTGATTACATCAAGTTGAGACAAGATCAGCAAATGCGGATCAAGACCGCGTACGAAACCCAAATCAGGTAGATTCTTTTCTTTCATCACTCGGATACGCATTACGCCGATGAAACATAGCGTATCCTTAAATTCCACGAATTTGGCCAAAGCGTTAATTCTCCTTTTGCTTTGGGTTCAGATTCGTGGATTCTTTTCTTTTAAACCGATATGCCAACAAAAAGTATACGGGATTTTTGGTAGAGAAATTCGATTATTATCAGCCTGAAAACTGTGGTTTAGCTTGTTTCTTGTATGTCACTTTGGTATCTTCAAGATAAGCAAAACTATCTAATCTACTAAGGGAAAAATAATGACTACTGCAAAAGAAGGTTCAACCGCGTCCGTAGGATTGCGAGGGGTCGTAGCTGCTCAAACCCATATGGGAAAGGTTGACGGCACAAATGGAATTCTGATTTATCAAGGCTATAACGTCCACGATTTGGCGGAACATTCGACATTCGAAGAGACAGTTTATCTGCTTTGGAATGGAAAATTGCCCTCGCAAAATGAGCTCGACACTCTAAAAACGGAGCTCCGGGCAAATTATGAGTTACCGCCGGAAGTGCTGGTATTCATGAAGCATTTCCCACACGACGCGCAACCAATGGACGTTTTGAGAACATGCGTATCGACTCTCGCCTTTTATGATAAGGAAGGCACAAAGACAGACGCTGTAAGTGCTAAACACGCTGCTGTTCGCCTAACGGCGCAGTTTCCGACAATTCTAGCTGCGTGGGAACGGATCAGAAATGGTAATGAACCGGTTCACCCCGATCCAAGCCTCGATATTGCAGAAAATTTCCTCTATATGATGCGGGGTGAGAAACCCGAGCCAAGTGAAGCGAAAATGCTAGACGTTTGCTTGATTCTTCATGCCGATCATGGATTTAATGCTTCGACATTTACCTGCCGAGTGATTTCAGGAACGTTGGCAGATATGTACGGCGCGGTTACGGGCGGTATAGCAGCCTTAGCCGGTCCGCTTCATGGCGGGGCGAATACGGCGGTAATGAAGTCGTTAAAAGAGATCGGAAGCGTTGAAAACGTTGAGCCGTGGCTTGAAAACAAACTTGCCAATAAAGAAAAGGTAATGGGAATGGGTCACGCTGTTTACAAAACTGAAGACCCGAGAGCTACCTGGCTTCGTAAGTTTTCTGAGCAAATGGGCGGAGTTACCGGCGATTCGAAGTGGTTTGATATTTCGCGCAAGCTCGAAAATCTGATGATGGAAAAGAAAGGTCTCAATCCAAACGTCGATTTTTATTCGGCTTCGACCTATTACATGATGGGAATCCCGATGGATCTATACACCCCGATCTTTGCGATCAGTAGAATCTCAGGCTGGACCGGGCATATCTTAGAGCAGTTTGCCAATAACAAACTGATTCGTCCAAGCGCTGAATATCTTGGCGAGATGGATAAGAAATATGTTCCTATGAGCGAGCGGTAATTGATAAAATAACGGGATTTTGAAATTGAAAAGCAAAAGAGAATTGATCTCTTTTGCTTTTTTATTTTGCGGGAAAGGGCGATGGAAAACTTTCAAAAGTCCATCGCCCTTTTTTCCAAAAGGGAAGTTCTATTTTATTAATACGCTTTGGAGGAGCGAATATTTTCCCTTTTGGAATTATGTTCCTTTGAGTTATATACCGGTAAATTAGTTGCCTTCGCTGTCATCCTCGGAATTTCCATCGAGCGAAATGCCAAAGATTCTTGGGTTTTCTATAAACTTCGCAAGTTTTTCCGGACTAAATTTGGCACGGACGACTACTGCTTCGTCGCGATTGAAGTTGACAACGAGAATTTTTACGTTGCTGCCTTCTTCGCGCATATTCATATAGACCTGATTTCCATCCCGCGAACGAACGCGTAGGATCGGCGTCCATTCATCGCTGAATGCGTCGCTCATTACACGCTGCATTTCGCCGTGGAGCACGTCTTTTGAAAAGTTAAGCTCGCGAAAGATCGTTACCTTAAAACTTTTCACACCGGCAGGCCGGATAATCCCGACGGCTGCTCGGGCAAGCCACAAAAACGGGATCTTTACCTTTTTTGCCTGATATCGGCTCTTCAGATGATTGCAAACTGCATCGAATTCATTGCCGTTTTTTGCATTTGCCGAGGGAGCAAATACGGCAAACGTAAATACCAACAGCACCAAACCCACATGACTCTTGTTTAGTCGAAACATTTTCGATCCCCTGTTAGTCGTTTTCGTTGTCCTTTTCGATCTCGATCTTCGGAATATTCATATTTCCGCCAAGCTCGATAAGTGTGTCAAGATCGATCGGGCCAATCACATTTATCAGCGCAATTTGTTTCTTTTCGGATAGCACGACCGCCAATCCGCTAATATCCTGACCGCGAAACATCATAAACACATCGATCTTTTGATCATTCTTTTTGCTTCGAACCTTTGCGAGTTTTTCCCATCCAGGCGCGCTAAGCTGCAATCTGATCGCGTCGATCTCTGCGGCGTTATATTCATTTTCGTTTTCGAAATTGAATACTCTTACATAAACGCCCTCGAGTCCTTTTATTGCCTCGCCGATCTTCTGCGCATCTTTGTCGTTTACTTTGATAAGCACCCGCTTTGCGAGGTTTAGGATTTTTCCATCGACATTGACCTCGACTACATCCGATGCTTTTTTTGCAAGCCCCTCAAGGTTGTCAAAATTAAGCCGTGCGCTTTGTGCACTTGCTCCGATAGCTGAAACGAGAATCGCCAGCACAATATATTTGATATGAATTTTCATGATTGCTTTTTCCTTTATTCGGATAAAATTTTTTATTCGCTGCCTTCAACCTTGTCCTTTACGACCTTTAGATTTGAGCTTGTGATCGAGAGCGCCAGCATAAGCTGATCGTAAGCGTATTTCTCCTCTTCCGTAAGCTCTAAAATCTGCACCTTTGGGCGTTTAACTTTTGCTCTTTGAATTTTCCGCGGAGGGGAGAGATTCCTTTTTGCGGCGCTATTCTTTGAGTACGAAGTGGGGAGAATTACCGGCAATTCCTGGCGTATCTCCGTATTCAACGCCTCGTCTTCAACCGTCGGTTCTATTACTTTTGTCTTCGTGATTTGAGACTCTGCTTTTCCTACATAAACAGGGTTTATGTTTACCGCATTCTCATTTCCATTTCCAAAATAATGAAAAATTCCAAGACCAAACACCGCGAGCGCAAAACAGGCAAACGAAACGATTCCAAACGAAAATATACTTCGCGAATTCTTCTCGCTCCTCGCATACGGTGCCAGCTCAGCGGCAGGAACGATTGCAGGAGCCTCAATATCGCGCCCGCGAAATACTTTCAGCGCGTTTTCCAAGTGCTCGATCTCCGCGTCACTTCCCGATTTGTCCCACAAATAATCTTCGTTTTTCATTTTCGTTCTATTCCTTAATCCCGAGTTTGCTCCGCAACATTCGCATTCCCCTGTGTAGATTTACGCGAACCGAGGAATGTTTCATTCCCGTTTGCTCAGCGATCTCCGGTCCGGTCATTCCCTCAACTAACCTGAGTACCAAGGTCTCTTTATATGTTTCCGGCATTTCCTTGATCGTATCTAAGATTTCGCGTGCTTCGTTTTTTCGTGAATCCGGATGACTCAGATTTTCCGAAAGTTCCTCAGTCGGTTTGTTCCTTCGATAAAACTCAACCGCACGATTTCGCGCGATCATGGCTATCCAGGGTCCAACTGCATTCCTATCGCGAAGTTTGCGAAGATTGTTATATGCAGAAATAAAAACATCCTGAACAATATCGTCAACTTCATCTCGCGGAACCCGCGCCAACACGATGCCGTGAACCAATGGAGAGAGCTTCTTATAAAATTCATCAAACGCATTTTGATCGCCCGCGCAGATCCGCTCCACTAATATTGCCTCCGCCTTAACCTTTTCGGCTTTGGGCGTGGTTTTGCTAGTTTGGCTGTTTTCTAGAAAAAACAAATTTCCTGCTGTTCTGCTTTCCGACATTTTTAACCAAGTGATGAACAATGAAATGTATGAAAATATGGATTAAACCATTGTTCACCACTCCATAAATAGCTATTTATTGCTCGCTGGTAATAGAGATGAACGAAATGTTTAATGTGTTAACGAGTAAAACGAAAAACTTCGGAATTTGTTGCAAAAGGGAATCACGCTTTCGGTTCAATGTTGTATAATTTATCAATTCAAACAATTTCGAGAAGGAGTTGAGAAAATGGGACGGATACACTATCTCTTATCATTTGTATTTATACTGATTTTACTAGGGAATACGGTTAATACTGCTCAGGAAAAGTTAAAAGCACCTATGGCAAAGAAAGTTGAGAAAGTAACGGAAATTCACGGATATGAATTAAGGGACGATTACGCCTGGCTGCGTGACCGAAGTGATGAAAAGAAGAAGCCGGAGATAATGGAATATCTTGAGGCGGAAAACAAGTATACGGAGTCGGTGATGAAGCCGTATGCAGCCTTTACCGACAAGCTCTACAAAGAAATGATCGGCCGAATAAAACAAACCGATCTCAGCGTCCCTTATAAATATGGTGATTTTTGGTATTCAACCAAGACGGTCGAAGGAAAACAATATCCTGTTTTTTTGCGTTCAAAGACGTTTGACGGAAAAATTTCCGAAACACTTCTTGATCAAAACGAAATGGCTGAGGGCTTTAAGTTCTATTCGATTAGAAATCGAAGCGTTAGCGACGACGGGAATTTTCTTGCGTATTTGGTCGATACGGTTGGGTATCGTCAGTATACACTTCAGATAAAAGACCTTCGAACGGGGAAAACTCTTCCAAACAAGATCGAGCGCGTAACTTCATTCCAATGGGCAAACGACAACAAGACACTATTTGTGACAACGGAAGACAAGGTTTCAAAGCGGTCGGACAAATTCTGGCGTCACGATATTTCTAAGGCTTCGAGCTCATTACTTTTTGACGAAAAGGATGTCTTGTTCAACGCCTACACTGGCAGATCGCGTGATAAGAAGATGATCTTTTTGAATTCGAGTGCCGCAACGATGAATGAAGTACGTTACATTCGTGCGGACGATCCGATGTCGGAGCTAAAAACCATCCAGACGCGTGAAGATGGACATGAATACGATGCAGATTATTACGAAGGAGAGTTTTATATTACGACGAATCTTGATGCGGAGAATTTTCGTGTTGTAAAAGCTCCACTTGATAGTCCGGGAAAAGAGAGCTGGGAGGATTTTATTGAGCACGATCCGGATGTCAAAATCGAAGATATAGATTTCTATAAGGGTTATGCGATTGTTTCCGAGCGCGAAAACGGACTCGAATATCTGCGTTTGATCGATTTGGAGACAAACGAATCAAAGCGTCTCGAAACCGATGAGAGCGTTTATACAATGGGTTTGATCGGGTTACCGGAATTTGAAACGACGAAAATTCGTTATTATTACGCCTCGATGATCACTCCGAGTTCTACTTTTGAATACGATCTCGAAACAGGCGAAACAAAACTTCTAAAACAGGAGAAAGTTTTGGGTGGATACGACAAAACGAAATACGAAACGACGCGTGTTTGGGCAGATTCGCGGGATGGCGTAAAAATTCCAATTTCAATAATGATGAAAAAGGGAACTAAGCTCGATGGGAAAGCACCGATGCTTCTATACGCCTATGGTTCCTATGGAATTTCGATGACACCGAGTTTTTCAAGTTCGCGTTTGAGTCTGGTCGACCGGGGAATGATTTATGCCATTGCGCATATACGCGGAGGAAGCGAACTCGGTGAAAAGTGGCGCCAGGAAGGGCGTATGTTTAAGAAACTGAATACGTTCTATGATTTTATTGACTCGGCGAAATGGCTTCAGGACAACAAATACACTTCCGCTGACCGTACTGTAATTCAAGGAGGAAGCGCGGGCGGGTTGCTGATGGGCGGAGTTGTAAATATGTCGCCGGAAACTTTTAAAGCTGCAATTGCGCAGGTTCCATTTGTTGATGTTATGAACACAATGCTTGATGAAACCTTGCCGCTAACGACCGAAGAGTGGATCGAATGGGGCAATCCTAATGAAAAAGATGCGTTCGACTATATGGTCAAATATTCTCCGTACGACAATATTAAAGCGCAACGCTATCCCAATATGCTTGTGGAAATTTCGCTCTGGGACAGCCAGGTTCCTTATTGGGAAGGTGCGAAATTTACCGCAAAAGTCAGGGACATGATGACAAATGACGCGCAGATATTGCTTAAAACTAATATGGGGGGCGGCCACGGCGGCTCATCAGGTAGGTATGACCGTTACAAAGAGATTGCGTTTGATTATGCTTACGCTCTAAGCCAAGTGGGTATCGCAAAGTAGATTGGGGTCTTAATAGAATTGGTAGGGGTGGGTGTATAGATTTATATTCCACCCCTTCACATGTTAACGCCATTTTTTACTAGACATTAAAGAAGTTTGTACATATAATAACAGAGGCTAACAGATCACTCAGCCTTATCCTTATCCCTATGGCTTCCCCAACTTGATTCCGCTTCCAAAGTTTCCAACATTTAAACTGAATTTAGTGATTAAGAATAAAAAAATATACACAATCATTTTCGGTGTCGCTCTGCTTGCGGTGATTGCACTTCTTGCCTACGAAGAGCTTGAGTTCAGCCTTCCGCGCGCCGGGATGGTGTTTTTGGTTGCGGCTGTAGGCTTCGCTTTTATTATCCACCTGGTATATGAACTCGAATCGCGTGGTTCAAGGACGATAAAACTTGCCCATTTCGATTCACCGGAAGAAGTCGAGCAGCATATTGAGAAACTCCAACGGCATATTGAAGAGCAAGAAAAGAGTACTGAATCCCTACAAAGAACGAAAGAGCGTTTCAGATATGAGGCGTTTCATGATTCTTTGACAAAGCTGCCGAATCGCAAAAAATTTCTTGATAAAATGGGGCAATGGTTAAAAGAAACAAAACATGACCAAAATTTCGGGTTTACCGTTTTATCGCTTGATCTCAACCGTTTTAAGACAATCAATGAGAGTCTTGGTCATTCGCTTGGAGATGCTCTGATACTAAAAGTAGCGGAAAGACTCGGAAATGCAGTTAGGGCGAAGGATGTAGTGGCGCGATTCGGCGGCGATGAATTTGGCATTTTGTTAAATAATGTTTCTAAAGCCGACGACGTAATTGCATGTGTTGAATTGATAAGCAAAAATCTCACGGAATCATTTTCTATTGGTTCGAGAGAAATTTTTACAAGTGTTAGTGTCGGGATAGCGGTCGCGAATCCGGGCTACGAAAAGGCTGAGGATATTTTACGCGACGCCGATATTGCAATGTACGATGCAAAATCTAAAGAAGCGCCTTACGTCATTTTCGATCCCTCGATGCACCTCCGTGCGGTTAACTTACTGCAAATCGAAACCGATTTGCGCCACGCAATCGAACGAGACGAATTTGTTACCTATTACCAGCCTATTGTTTGTCTGAAAACAATGCGCCTGGTTGGGTTTGAATCGCTTATTCGTTGGAATCATCCGACACGTGGATTGGTACCGCCGGCTGACTTCATTCCTGTCACGGAAGTTACAAATTTGATCGTCCCGATCACGCTCTGGATATTACGAAAATCTTGTAACCAGCTTGTTGAATGGAAGAAGAAATTTCCAGAGTACCAGGATCTTATGACGAGTGTTAACCTTTCCGGGAAACATTTTGCCCAACCGGACCTTGTAAAACACGTAAAAGATATTTTGCTCGAAACAAATATGGATCCTGCTTATTTGAAGCTTGAATTGACCGAAAGCGCGATCATGGATAACGCGGATACGGCGATATTTTTGCTCAAACGTTTAAGAGATATCGGCGTTCAGCTTTCGATCGACGATTTTGGAACCGGATATTCTTCCTTGAGTTATCTTCACAGATTCCCAATCGATACCCTCAAAGTGGATCGTTCATTTGTTAGTACGATGGAAGACGGAAGTGAAAATGGCGAGATCGTGCGAACCGTAATTGCGCTTGCAAAAGCGCTTAACTTAAGTGTCATCGCCGAAGGCATAGAAACCGTCCACCAACTTCACCAGCTACGGGTGCTGAATTGTGAATACGGACAAGGCTATCTATTTTCACGTCCTGTGCCAGCGGAAAAGGCGGAAGAATTATTTGCAGATTCGGCAGAATGGAGAAACCTATTGCCGTCAACAGAAAACTCCAAGACGAAACTACCACATTTCAAAGCGGATCCGGGAAATCAGGACACTTCAATGCTTGAACTCTAGCTCTAAAAGCTAGACGCTATGAAAAGTGCCGGTTAATCCCGGCACGTTTCGTTTTAAAACATTAGAAGTAAATCAAGATTGTTCGCGTTGAACGCAAATTCCAGGTTTTCTTTTGATCGGGTAATGACTCTCGAAAGTGTGGGATAAATTAAATAGAATGTCTTCCGCCCAGGGCTTTGCGACCAATTGCAGACCAATCGGAAGATTTTCGCTTGATACCCCGCACGGTACAGAAATCCCGGGAATGCCTGCTAGATTTGCAGATGCCGTATAAATGTCACTCAGATACATCTCGAGCGGATTGTTTGATTTTTCACCGATCTTGAAAGCGGTAGTTGGAGCGGTCGGCGTTAAAATTGCGTCACACTTCAAAAATGCGTCATCAAAATCCCGTTTTAGAAGTGTGCGGGCCTTCTGAGCCTTCGCATAATACGCGTCATAATATCCACTGGAAAGCACATAGGTGCCGAGCATAATTCTTCGTTTAACTTCTTCACCAAAACCTTCTTCGCGGGTTTTCATATACATTTCGCGTAATTCATCGGCATTTTCCGTGCGAAACCCATAGCGAACTCCGTCAAAACGAGCCAGGTTCGAACTTGCTTCCGCGGTTGCGAGAATATAATAAACCGCGATCGAATATTTTGAATTCGGAAGCTCAACATCAACGATCTCGACTCCCAATTTCCTAAAATTTTCAATCGCATATTCGACCGACTCGCGGACTTCTTCATCGAGTCCGTCTGAGAAAAGTGCACGGGGCACTCCGATCGTTTTTCCTTTGACATCTTTATCGAGGGAAAACACGTAATCTGGAACCACTACGTCCGCCGATGTCGAATCATTTTTATCTCTGCCCGCGATAACCCCAAGGACCTCCGCCGCGTCTTTCGTTGTTTGTCCAAAAATCCCTATTTGATCGAGCGACGAAGCAAATGCGACCAATCCATATCGCGATATCCTTCCGTACGTCGGCTTTAGACCGACAATCCCGCAAAATGCCGCCGGCTGACGAACTGATCCTCCGGTTTCCGACCCTAAACTGGCGCGCACGACGCCTGACGCAACTGCTGCTGCGGAACCACCCGAGCTTCCGCCAGGAACCCTCGTAATGTCCCATGGGTTCTTTACGGGTCCAAATGCCGAATTTTCGTTTGAAGACCCCATTGCGAACTCATCCATATTCGTCTTTCCGATGATGATAGCTCCGGCGTTGTTCAAACGGCTTACAGCGGTGGCGTCGTATTGGGCTTCGTAGTTCGCAAGAATTCGCGAGCCGCAACTCGTACGCATTCCTTCAGTACAAATATTATCTTTTACCGCAATCGCGACGCCGCGTAACACCTGATTTCCGCTGCTCGAATTTTCAATTTCTTTCGCGCGTGCAAATGCGCTTTCTTTTTCAATCGAAAGAAATGAGTTTAGTTGGTCGTTTAGCTGCTCAGCGTTACTGATAGCTCTTTCAATGTTTGATCGGATTTCACTCATTAATTAATAGTTATTTCTACTTGGAAATATTCCTTCTCCTAAAAACGGGCGAGGTAATGAAAAATAATACAAATCCGGAAAAAATGTGATTATTCCGAGTATCGAAAACGCCCGCAGGAGGTAATTGTTAAATTGTCCCGCCCATTGTAGTCCATCGTATGGAGCATCCACAGGAAATCAAAACTCCGCCATTTGTTCGTGCGAAATGACTCCACTTTACCTGTCGTCGCGGCGGCAACAAATGTCACTTCCTTTCCACTTTCCGTAGTTAAAACAATTGCATAGAGCGGTTTTCCTAAAACCTCGATCAGCTGAATGATTTTTACTTTCGCACTCTCCTGCCCGATTTCCGAAAGCGCGATGTTGGGTGAAACCAAATCCGCCGATCTCGAGACGGTTTTAACTTCGTTCCGCAGATGTTCTCCGCGAATTTCTTCAATATCGGTCCAGCTAAAATAAAGTCCACCCAGAGTCCCTAGTAAAAATTGAACACCAATAAAGATTCCCAACTATCGATGCACTTTGCGTGAATATATGTGACGCTTGAATTCATTTATTACCCAACCTGTGTTGGTAAAACGTAAATAAAGACGGATATGAAATGAGAAATGCTTCCTAATAAAACAAACACATGAAACATCGCATGGTTATATTTCACACGCTTTAATCCATACACAATTGCGCCGAGCGTATAGGATATGCCCCCAATGACCAGCCAAATAACCCCTTCTATCGGCATATTTTGAAGTAGCGATTTTATTGCGAAAATTCCCAGCCATCCCATCAATATATATGCGACCGTTGATATCATTCCATATTTCCCAGTAAAAAAAAGTTTTAGCGAGGCGCCGATTATCGCGATCGTCCAAACCGTTCCAAACATCGCCCAACCGACGGTTCCCTCGATCACGTTAATCGCGTAAGGTGTGTATGAACCCGCAATTAGAACGTAAATCGCCGCGTGGTCCAAAATATTTAGTTTGTACCGGAGCCTCGGCTCTTGAACATAGTGGTAAAGCGTCGAAGCCGAATAGAGGATAACAAGGCTCGATCCGTAAATGCTGAAGCTTAAAATATGCCAAATGGTTCCATTCTTGGTGGCTGTCACAATCAGTAGGGCGAACGCGATGATGCTTAAGACCAAACCAAATCCATGTGAAATGACGTTTAGGCGCTCCTCCGTCGGATGATAAAAGGTTAATCGATCTTCCATATACTAATTGTTTGGTTTAACCGTATCGATCAACCATTCGTCTCCTTCGTTAACTGATTCGACTGTTATCTCGCGTTGAATATTTTCGTCATTAGTTCGCCAAAAAAGCAAAACCTTAAATGAAGCACGTTTGGTATCGATAGTTTCACATTTACCCGCTCGGAATGCCTTCGGATAATCTTCGGTCTGAGTGAAATAATCCATTTTTGTCGGTGTCAGTTGTTTCAAATTTTCAATTAAGCGAGTGCTCAAAAATTTCTTTCTTTCGTCTAAATTTTCTATTGAAGGAGTCATTTCGTTACCAATATGAAAAGAATAGAATCTTTTAAGCGGATCTCTCGCTTTGATACACTCCGACGACTCCAAAACCGGTTGGCTGCAACTGAGAATTACGGACGATGCCAAAAGCAGAATTCCGAGGAAAAACATCTTCCCCGTCTTCACTCTCAAATTTTCGTATTTGACGTTCCATTTCATAATACTTTCGGAACTTGGAAATGCCCTTCGACCGCCGATGGAGCCTGCTCGAGGGCTTTTTTTTGCCCGAGAGATTTTACAGGTGTGTCTTGACGGCTCGTGTCAGTTTGTTCCCCTTCAACGGTGAGACCGCCAAGTGAAGCTTCAACTTCCTCTATGTCAAGCTCATTCAATTGTTCAACATACGCTACAATATCTGCCATCTGCGGTGTGTAAATCTCCACTTCTTCATCTGTGATGTCTAAATGGGCTAGTTTTGCTACCTGTCTTATATCCATTTTTGTTATTTACCGTTTTGCATGCCATTCATATTTTTTTTTCGCACAAGACAACTTCCGGCAGCTAATAAAAATGCGCGCCTAAGGTTTTCATCCGCGATGCTTTTTGCGGCCAAATCTAAACTGTCGGAAACTTCATCGAAAGCGATTTTCTCATACTCTATAGTTGAGGTCGTTGGACCATCGATCTGACTCGAGTTTATTGCCGCTAAGCTCTCGTCTATTTGAAACTCAATAAACGTCACTTCGGCGCGACCTAAGATCGAATTCAGCTTGAAAATCATTTGCCCCGCAAGCGATTCAAGATGGCGCTTCCAGGTAATGTCACGAACTCCGATTAACAGGCGTTTGCCTGTCAATTCGAGGGGAATTGTATGGCTCGCGAGCGACCTTCCGGCAGCCTTTTTCCAAGATGCGAAGACAACTGCTTCGCGAACTTCGTCCGAATCTTCGAAATTCTCGAGTAATTTTGGCAGCAACCTAAATAAATCTTCCATTGATCAATTTGCGCGTCACTTTGAACATTTGGCAAATACTAAATACTATCTCGTAAGATGATAAAACATAACCGAATAAAGATGAACCTACCAAAATTAATTCTCGCGTCAGGAAGTCCGCGGAGATCGGAAATTTTAACCTCGGTTGGGTGGGAATTCGAACAGGTCGTTTCAAATGTCGATGAGAGTGAAATCGACGGCGAGTTGCCCGAAGTTTATGTCCAAAGACTAGCGATAACGAAGTCAGCTGCGATTGCGCACCAACGTCGCGGTGAATTAGTGCTTGGCGCGGATACTACAGTCGTTATTGATGAAGAAATACTTGGGAAGCCAATAGACTTCGACGATGCTAAAGAAATGATTAGAAAACTTTCCGGGCGTTGGCACGAAGTATTAACCGGCGTATCCCTAACAAAAGACGGTAATTCAGAGACCGGCGTTCAACGAACCAGGGTCAAATTTGCGGAGCTTTCTGGTTCGGAGATCGACTTTTTGGTCGAAAATGGCGAACCAATGGACAAGGCGGGTGCGTATGCAGTTCAGGCTGAGGCGGCTTTGTTTATTGAGAAAATTGAAGGCGATTACTGGAACATTGTAGGACTACCAATAAGCTTGGTTTATGATTTGGCGAGGCGGTTTGAGCAATAAGCTTCTGTGCAAAAATAAAGCGAGCTCTGGCTGGAAGCCCGCTATTGAATACCCTTAAACAATCCTTATAATAGCTTATCGATTCTCTTTGACAAAATATCTGCAGTGTCGATTTCCTGAAGCGGATCGATTCCGGTTATCGGATCGCCGTCGATCTTGCCATTCCTATCGAGGATTATAAATGCCGGCAGCTGATCCAATTTATACTTTTGAATCGAAGATTTTCCGTCATTATCACGAAGAATAGTTACGTTTAACTTGTTGCGTTTAACGAATTTAGTAATATCATCGTCGCTCGCATAGTTTTTAGATTTCGAAGAAGCCGAGTCCGTAGCGATGAAATAGAAAACGACATCCCTTCCTTCATATCTTCTCGCTAGCTTATTTATCGTATCTGCTTGGTCGTTTGATAGCGGGAGCCAACTTGCACCGATCGCCATAACCACGATCTTGTCTTTCTGCGATTCAACGTCGATTTTGTCGCCAGTAAGTGATGTAAATACAATACTTTGTGCTGCAACTGCGAGAGATAGTCCTAAAATCACACCGGACGTCAAGATCAAATTTTTAATAGTTTTCATAGTTTTCACCCGAAATGCGACCTACCGCTATGTTAGATGCAATTTTTAGTCCAAATTACTGCTCAAGCCACAACAATCATATTATCAATCAGACGAATCTCGCCAAATCTGATCGCAAGTGCAATTAACACACCCTTTTCACCGACCTTTTCCATCGGCTCAAGATTTTCAGTGTCAACAAACGCGATATAATCGATTTGAGCGTTTGGCTCCGTTTCGATCTCGGTTCGCACTATTTCAGTTAACTTTGACGTATTCCGTTGACCGCCTTCGATAGCAACTTGGGCGGCTAGCAACGCCTTATAGATTACTGATGCAGACTGCCTGTTGTTCTGGCTCAATCTTTCATTACGAGAGGCCATCGCAAGCCCCGATCCTTCGCGAACCGTCGGAATAACCACAATTTCCGTATCAAACCCTAAATCATTCGTGAGCCTCTTTACTATCGCAACTTGTTGGGCGTCCTTCTGCCCGAAAAAAGCGAATTCCGGTCTTATCGTATTGAATAAAATTGTTACGACGGTGGCAACGCCGCGGAAATGGCCCGGACGAGATGCCCCTTCAAGTTTGTCAGACAATTCATCAACCGTAACAAATGTCGAAAATTCCTCACCGTAGATTTCTTCGGAATCCGGTGCAAAAACGTAGTCAACATTTTGTTCCGCCAAGATTGCGGCGTCGGCGGTAATATCTCTTGGGTATGCATCGAAATCGCTCTCTTCATTAAACTGCGTTGGGTTTACAAAGACTGAAACAATTACGATATCGCTCAACTGCCGCGCTTTCTCTACTAATTTCAGATGTCCATCGTGTAGCCCACCCATGGTCGCCACAAATCCGATCGTTTTACCTTCGCGACGGATTTTTCGGGCGAGTGACGCCATTCTTTGTCGTCTATTGATAATTTCCATAGATATGCCTATGATTTAAGGCTTTCAATGTCAATTCCGCTAGGAGACCCGTAAGATTCTTTTTCACTCGGATAATCACCACTTCTCACATCGTCCATCCAATGAGTAATGGCTTCCGACATTACTTCGCGAATATTTGCATATTGCCGCACAAAACGCGGAAGGCGTCCAAACGTAAGACCAACCAAATCGTGCAAAACCAGAACCTGAATATCACAGGCAGCCCCGGCTCCGATTCCAATCGTTGATATTGTTAGTTCGTTCGTAATGATTTCAGCGATTTCGTGTGGAACGAGTTCCAAAACTATTGCAAACGCGCCAGCTTCTTCAAGCATTTTCGCATCTTCAATTAACTTGCGAGCGGTATCGGTAGTTTTCCCCTGTACCTGGTAGCCACCAAGTTTATGAACTGATTGAGGCGTCAATCCAATGTGCGCGACGACCGGAATTTCTTCGTTAACCAATCTACGGACGATCTTTACTCGATTGCTCCCGCCCTCCAGTTTCACCGCTTCAGCTTCACCGGCTTTCATCAAACGCAGGGCGTTTCGGACTGTTTCATCTTCGTTGACATGGTAGGTTCCGTAAGGCATATCGGAGATGATAAGCGCTCTTTCCGCGCCGCGCTTAACTGCTTTTGTTGCTGAAAGAATTTCTTCCAGTGTGACCGGGATCGTATTGCCGTAACCGTGAATCACGTTTCCGATGCTGTCGCCAACGAGGATCAATTCCGCTCCCGCTTCATCTACAATTCTTGCCGTCGGGTAGTTGTATGCCGTCAGGCAGACAAGCTTTTCGCCCTTTTTTTTCGCTTTGCGAAGCGCGGGTACGTAAACTTTTTCGGGTCGATCCGGTTTTAGATATGCCATAAGACTTAATAAGTCTAGCTATTTGCCAGTTTCGAGTCTAGTTTGTGAGAGCTTTAGTTTTTTCGCGGTCGACCGCCTCGCTAATATCATTATCCGGGTACCAACGGGTAACTTCGTGTCTTTCATCGAGATTCTCAAGGAGTTCTGAAACGGTTTTATTTAGAACCGGATGAACCAAATGAGGCGTAAGTTCAACGAGAGGCACGAGCACGAATCTTCTTTCGTGCAAACGCGGATGCGGAATCTGTAAAAACTCGGTATCAAGATTTAAATCGCCGTAAAGCAAAAGATCTAGGTCAGCGGTGCGCGGGTTTTGGAGAAACTTGTGGCGCCTTCCTAGAAGATATTCTAATCGGATCATACGGGCGAGAACTTGCGAAGGTGTAATGTTTGTCAGGCAAATTTCGGCAACCATATTGAGGTAATTGTCATGTTCTACAACTCCGACCGGATCGGTTTCATAGATTGCGGAAAGGCGGTTTATGCGCAACCCCGCTTCCATCAACCCTCGAACCGCGAGCAAAAGGTTTCCCGCACGGTCTCCGAGATTCGATCCAAGCCCAACGTACGCTGTGATGATTTCTTGTTCCATCTATTTGATTCTCTGTTAGTTACAACAACGATAATTATATCACGATGCAAATCCCTTCATCCAAGCAAGAGTTTTTACTTTTTTTGAATTCAATGTTTCAATAAAACATAGAACGACGATCTAATTCCAGCGGTATCGGTCGTTAAAGTCGAAACCCCGACGGTTTTTACGTGTACCGTCGTAACATAAATTGCACGAAAACCGATGGCACGAAGAAAATTTCGCAATGGTCAACGCCAAATCTCACCGGACCAGCGCACTTATCAAGAATATCTTTCAAATCAGCCCGCACCATTAACTACCCGGGCGGAGTTAATACGATTGATTCGCGGTGGAGAAGATACCTATCTCGAACTAAAACTGAAACTTTCAAATCCAGCGAAGATCGCCCAGGAGATCGTTGCTCTGGCGAATACCGATGGCGGAGCAATTATTTTTGGGGTTACGGATCAGTTACGCGTAGCAGGAGTTAGAAATCCGGAGGGTGTCCAGGAAGAATTAGTCAGGATATGCCGGAGCGAAATTTACCCACCGCTTGTTCCGTTAATTGATATGATCGCCTTTGATAACGGCTTGCGCGTAATTGCGCTCGACATCGTTTCTAAAAACCGCCCGTACCGGACGAGCGAAGGTAAGTTTTTCATTCGAATCGGAGCGGAAAAGAGAGAAGCGACAAGGGAAGAGCTTTCAGTTTTGATCGACGAAGTTCGTCCTTTGTTTTACGAGAATATACCGATGGCGGGCGTTGCGGAAAATGATATTGATGATGGGTTACTTTGGGGGTTCGCCGATGGTTTCGGAGAAACTCGTCAAGGAAGCGGAATGTACCAAACAAAAAACTTCCTAAGAAAAGATCTGCTGATGGAGGTCGGAATGGGCGAGACATTCTTGCCTACGGTCGCGGGTTTACTTTTATTCGGAAAAGAAGAAGCGGTAGCAAAAGCTTTGCCTCACGCGAGTTTAACCGCGATGCGATATTCAGGAATCGATGAATCGTCACCGGTAATTGAAAAGATAGACTTCAATACTAATCTGCTTAATGCTTTCGAACAGCTACTTTCGTTTATTGAGCGATACTGTGATTTGTGGAAGTACAAATCGAAGGAAATCAATTCGAAAGAATCTGATTCACTCACACATCCGCGCGGAAATTATCATATGTACTCGGTTAAAGAGGCGGTCGCAAATTTACTCGTGCATCGAGATCTAGCAATTCGAGACTTGCCGACCCGCGTTTCAATTTTTGATAACGCTATTGAATTTACGAATCCGCGTCGGACAAATGGTTTCGCTCCTCTCGGGTCGAAGGCGATTCGTTTTGGGATCACGCAGCGCATAAATCCGCAAATATCTGCTGTTTTCTCGCGCCGTGAATATGGGATACGTTTGCCGCAAGGAGGTTTACCAATGATTTTAAAACAGTCACAATTGTTTTCGGGTGAACGTGTCGAACTCAAAACCAATAACGATCAGTTCAGTTTGAAAATAAAGTGTGCATAAATAAAGACTGACGCATGCGCGTCAGTCCCACTTTAATCAAGAACAAAAATTGCCTTACTTGCCTGCCTTTTTATTATCGTCTTCTTCGGGTATGTAGTATGGGCGGTGCTGAACTTCAAGTTGTTTATCATCAAATTGCCCATCACCGTTTAAATCAACTCTAACTTCAAGCTTATATTTCTTGCCGGCCTTTCGTTTTTGGTCACCTGCATCATATGCGATGCTGTACTGATTCCGGAGCAATACGTTGATAGAGTTAAGAATTGAGGGCAACTCGCTCGGGAAAGTCATAGGAAAATGCTGTCCACCGGATTCCTTTGCGAAAGTGTTCATTTGATTTTGCGCCTGTAGAAACGTCAAGCGTCCGGGGGTTCCATCAATTGAATCAGTAGCGCCGAGATATTGCTCGTATTTCTTGAAAAACAAATTCCCGGTGCTGATAATGTAAAAGGGAATTCCGGAATTTTGAACAACCTTTCTTGCTTCACCATAATTAATTCTGCTGAACGTATCGATTCCCGACGCGACTAAAATAATCGCCCTGCGCGGCGATTTCACATCGACCATCCCGCCATACTCGGATTTTTCGTTTTCCGATTTTTCAAGTACGACCGAATCGGCTTTTCCTCCAACCAATGCAAATTTCATAGCGTCAAATAAATTGTTTTCACGGAAAGCCGGACGATTTCTAAGCAGCAAATTTATGGTGCTTTGTAATCGCGCCGGATCGTTTGTAAAGTCCGTGATCGGCGTCGGTCGGATATCAAACGCCACTACCGAGGCGTAGTCATTTGGCGGCTTAATAAACTGTGAAAGGAAATAGGCTACGGGTCGAACAACTTCCAAGTGTCCTGGATCCCAGGAAGTTCGGTCTCGTCCGAACAACTCCGACCATTTGCTGTACTCGACTACTAATGTAACCGTGATCGGCGACTCCGGTACCGCGAAATTTGTGATTTCCTGTTTTACGCCATTTTCAAAAACCGCAAAGTTTTCCCGTTTCAGTCCTGTTATGATCTGCCCGTTTTTCTTGTTGTAAACGACAGTATCTACATTTACGATGTTAGTCTTGATTTCCAAAACATCATCATCTACGACGGCGTTCCGAGATTCTTCTTCAATGCGTCTCTGTTCTTCTTCCTTCTTAAGCTCCTCGGGTGTTTTTGGAACCGGACGCTGATTTTTCTTTTCCGTTCCTGTTTTTGTCGAAGGCCGTTGCGGTCTCGATTGTCCAAACGACACCGCCGAAATTCCAAACAGTAAACACACCAAAATCATAGCAAGACTATAAAATCGCGGTTCGATAATAGAATTCATATTTTCACAACCCTCTGAAACCCAAGTATATTGGCATTAGATACAAATTGTCGCTCTTTGGTTGGAATTAATCAAGGAAAATGCCATAAACACGGGATTTAAAATGAAAAAGCCCCGGAGCCTTTCGGTCGCTCCGGAGCACTTCATAAGCATAGCGTTGAAAATTTTTATTTAACGATATTTGGATCAATTTCGATGGTAACATTAAAAGATCCGGAGTTATCCGCAAGCACGCCTTCATTGATTCCAAGAAATAACGCGCCATCTCGCTCTGCGACAAACTCCCGGTCCACTCCAACGAAGATAAAATCGTTGTTGTCATCACCGATAACGACAATCAAACCACCTGTCGGTTCATCTTTGACCAGCTTTTGAGCATCCGGAAGCGTGCTTATCCCAGTAGGCGCGGAATATCTTCCATTGCCAAGCGAGATTCGCCCGTTTGCCATAATACGGATTCTCTGCCCTTTCCGAACGACCCAACCGGAATTTGTCCAACCATTTGCAGTATTGTCCGCTAATACTTTTGCACTAATGCGAATGGGCTGAGCTTTTATCACGGTATCCGAAGGCGGAGTATACTTGGGTTCCGGTACATCAACGTCATTAGGAGCAGATTTTACTTTCGGATCCGTGTTTGGCGGCGCCGAACCTATCGTTATTACGGTATTATTTCCGTCTGAAGTTTTTGTATAGGCAGGTTTCGTTGTCGTAACGTCCGTCTTGTCGGCGGAAGTATTGATCATCTCAGCGGGGTTACTTCCCGAATCAAACTGGATCGACTCGATCTCGTCTGCAAAAAAACTAAGATTTCTTTGGCGGGTTCCATCTCCCACGACAATTACAAACTGTCCTTTCCCAAAGCTCACTATCTTGCCTTTTATTATGCTTCCGTCTTTCAATCGGATCGTGTCAGCAAAGGCAAACGCCGTTAAAACAAGAACAATTGCAGAAAGGGATACAATGCGAAAAATTTTCGATTTAATGAACATATTTCCTCCGAGCGGATTAAAATCTAGGGGTGAAATTTATAGGATCAGCGAAATTCTGATAGACGCTATCACAATAATCTCAAATGATGTGGCGCATCGAACCTCTATTTCTAGATGCGATTTAATTATAGACAAGTTGCAAAATTTGCAAGACGAACAAATCAGAAAGTCATTATACACAATAATTTTTCAAATGTGAACAAAAGGTTTAACTAAGCCTGTCTAAACTATTAAAAACTTTATGTTTTAGGAGGAAATGAGACGGTCCAATCCAATATGAAAGGAACTCACCCGTTGATCTTTACTTTCACCGCTTGCCGAGTTTTTTGAATAATTTTAATTCAAATCTGTACAGTTTTTGCTCGCAATACTATATTCAGAAACCGAAACGTTTAACTTTGAACAAGGAAACCCTGGGTCAGAGTCACGATCATGGCTAGATAAATTTCATTGATCGTCTACACCCTCAAATATCCATATTTGATTTCCGGCATTATTGTTGTTCATAGTCGTTTAAGCGGGCGTATTGAAAAGGTGTGAACGCTAAATCGTGTTTTCCTTTAGCGGCGGGGTGCTATCTCCCTCTGTGGGAGCTCAGCTGTTATAAAATCCGCAGCTAATTCGGATCGGGTCTAGACTCCGCAGTTTCGAGGGAAGCGACGATATTATATTTGCCGTTTCATTATATCGAGAATTAAACCTTTGCAAATGTAAGTCCGGTTTGCCCTTGATATTTTCCGCCTCGATCTTCGTAAGAAACTGCACAGTCTTCGTCCGCCTCGAAGAAAAGAATCTGACCAATTCCTTCATTTACATAAACCCTCAGCGGCAAATTTGCGAAGTTTCCGATTTCTACAACGAGTCTTCCGGTCCAACCGGCCTCGAGAGGCGTTGTATTTACAAGTAAGCCAGTGCGGGCGTAGGTTGATTTTCCGAGTGCAACTCCGGTCACGCGACGGGGCATCTTGAAGGTCTCCACGGTAACACCGAGTCCGTAATGATGGGGTGGAAGCAAATAATAACGCGAGCCATCTTCAGCGGTCTTCAGCTCCGGTTCGATAAGGGAGTTTTCATCGAATTTTTTTGGATCGATCTCACTGCCATAGACAGAGGAAAAGATTCGGAAGCCATCATCTGCAAGCCGCATATCGTACCCGTAGCTCGAACACCCAGCGGAAATGATCTTCTTGCCATCCACTTCTCTTACCAAATCCGGAAGAAACGGATCGATCATCTTGTTTTCTTCCACCATTTTACGGAGCCATACGTCTGATTTTATAGTCATAACATTGCCATTTAAAAAGAAATTGGAAAGTGATAAAGAAGCTAATCTATCACTTTCCAAAGGGAAAATTCAAAATGCATTGTCAGCTATTTTTTTGCGATCTTTTCGAAATCACCAATTTTAAGCATACCGTCGCCGACCGTAAACGAAAGTTCTGCTCCGCCGTTGCCTGCTTTTGCCTGAATCGCACTATCCGAAAACTCCATCTTGCGCTGAGGCTTCAGCATTTTGTAAGAATTATCGATCTTCCCGGTACGTAAAATTTTCGCCGAAAAATTTGCGTTTAGATTCTGCGGCAGCCAAACATTCATATCGCCGCTAGCAATCTGAATTTCCGCAAAACGGCCGCGCCAGCTTCTCGCCGAGATAGTTACATCGACATTTCCTTTTCCTATAGTTGCCTGGACAGTTCCGCCGATCAGGTTGAGCTTTGCATTGGATTCCAGATATTTGATCCTCATCGTGCCTTCGATGTTTGAAAGAGCGAGATCACCAGTGCCTCCGTCAATTTCCAAATCGGTGTAATTTGGAACTTTTATTTTGTAATTGACTGCAAATGGGGCACCACGAAGCCTTTTGGGGAATTTCTTATCTACGCTTTTTAAATACTTTTTATCGTTAGTGCCAACACTTGTGATTCGGATATGGCTCATGCTGTCTTCGATCAAAAAACCACAGACATCCGAAATGCGTTTCAGATCTTCTTCATTTTCTGCCGATACTACGATTTCCGCGGTAATTTCGACTTCGGCTTTGTTCCAGCCTTCGATTTCCACGGAACCAAATGGAGAGCCGACAATCGAAACGGTACCACCCGATCCGAATTCGATCTTTTCGGTTTTATATTTTGTGGTCGTGATCGAACGCTTTGTCGAACTTGTTTCCTGGGCGCAAAGCGCCATAGAAAAAAATGAAAGAAAAAGGACAAAAAACAGGAGCTTTAATGGATGTTTCATTTGCATGGTTTGAAATTCGGAAGAGATAGAAAGGAAGGCTTTGAAAAAAGAAGACGGGGAATTCGTTTAATTCCTAGCTACAAAGTTAGCATATTATCGCTCTAAGAGGGAAATAGTTCCGAGTTGATTGGTGATCGTAACGCTCGCGCTGCCATCGCCGACTTTCCCAACCACTCGCCGCCCGTTTCCGACGTAGCTCATACTTGTATTTCGGAAAGCTCCCAAAGAAATGTATCTTGACGAAGGCGCAGTCGCGACGAGCCTGAAAGACGCTCTAAAGGGAATTCTCAGGCTTATATTCCCTTTCATAGACGTGAATCGATAGGTTCCTTCCGGCTGAATGTATCCATCATAGAAGATATCGCCGGTGACGTTTTTTGCGGAAACGCTCGCAGAGCCAATGTTAAGAAGTCTGATATCACCTTCTGCCGAGATCTGTGCACTGACATAACCACCGCGAACGTTACTCACTTCAAGGTTTCCAATATACGTAGTAATGTCAATCGTCGATTCATACGGCACGTAAATCGTAAAATTTACGGATCCGACATCTTTTCTTCCCTGATTATCTTTGACAACATTGATCAAGATCGAACCGCTGAGGTTTTTCGGTTCAATTCTCGCAATCGGTTTCTCAAGCCAGGCAGAAATGTTTATCTCATCCCGATCCCAACCCCGGACAACGATCGTGCCGGTGCGATTCGTCAGTTGGAGACGGATGTTTTTTGACGCCGGATAACTTTTCGAAAACTTTTTTTGCGAAAAGGTTTCGGTCGCACCTGCGCCCAAGAAAAAAACCACGCTCAATAAAATAACCGCAGTTTTTTTGTTAGTCGCAAGTTTAAATAGATTTCTTAACTTCCAACTCATTTCTTTTTGCTAACTATAATTCCGCAAATTCACGCAAGAATTCCATTTTTTCTGAGAGCGCGGAATCTAGCATTTCCGTTGAGATTTTATCCTGCGGGTTTTCTTGTAAAATTTTTGTGTATTCGTTTACCACCTTATTAATTTGCTCGAGATTTCTATCAAAAGCTTCCTGGAGATGGCTGTCCCATTGCACCTTTCTTATTTCAACGCGTTTTTTCCAGTAAGCTATTGCGGATTTTTGTTCGTCGATCCGTCGCTGATACTTTTGCTGTGGAGTTTCCGCGAAACCAACCTTTGATAATAAGGTCTCGAAGAAATTCGACTGCAATTCGGCATCCGTGTGAATTTCGTTTGGACCGGAGAAATTCTTTACGGCAACTATTGTTAAAAGCGAGCTTACTAGGGCCACACCGACCACCGAAGAAAAAATTTGCGACGGGGAGAATTGCCAAGGTCCGCCAAAGATTGACCTTATATAACTCTGTTTTTCACCAGCCGAGGAAGTTTCTTGGTTAACTAAATCAGCCTCAATTTCAGTTTCAATGATATTGTTGATTCTGCACCAAAGAGCCTGCGAATTAGGCGGAACCGAATCTTCCGCAAAAGTTTCTTCCGAAAAACTCAAAATCGACGAAAAATCTTCGTGAAGTTTTGAGCAACCTTGACACATCGATAGATGGCTGCGAACCTCCGCACTGGTCTTTTCGTCCAATTCACCGTCTAAAAGTGAGCTAATTAAATTTTGATATTTCCCGCAGTTCATCGTATTACAAAATCACTTGCAAGTTGTTTACGCTATTAGATTCTTTACTTGTAAATGTCTCTGCCTTTTGCCGTTTTTCAATCTCTCTAAATTCAAGTTATGAGATTGTTTCCATTTGCCATTGGTTGCCTTACAAAACTTTACAAACGAGCAATCAAGCCCGATATGTATTGTTATTTCATACGCCCGTTCTGTGGAGCAAACCGCGCAATTTCAGCCTTGCCTTATGAAGCTGCGATTTTGATGTCCCGACGGAAACCCCAAGCATTTCTGCAACCTCAGAATGCTCGTAGCCTTCCACATCATGCAGCACAAAGACCGCTTTATAACCCGGTGGTAATTGTCCTATTGCCTTAGTCAAATCCAAACGATTTAGGATTGGTAAGTTCGCTTTTCCTTTGGGACGCGGAATTAAATGTTCCGGCGTCTCGCCGTCTTCGGTAGTTTTTTCGTTTTTTACGCTTCTTTTTCTGAAATGCATCAAAACCTGATTCACGGTTAAACGATGAAACCAGGTAGTAAAAGCCGACTCGCCGCGAAAACTTCCAACTTTGCGAAAGAGTTGGATAAACGCTTCCTGCGTAAGATCTTCGGCCTCTGGTACGTTATTTGTCATTCGCAGACATAGGCTGTAGGTTCGCCGATGATATTTCTTGTAGAGCATTTCAAACGCTCCGAGATCTCCAGACGCCGCCAATTGAGTCAACTCAAAATCGGGCGTGGCTTCAGTTATAGGGGGTGAAGATGAGGCTTGTGCCTTTTCACCGGGCACAAATACAGAGCCATCCTTGCCATCGTCTGCTTGACTCGCGATGTCCGAACTGATCGCAATCGTGGTCAAATCCATATTCGCTCCTAATTTACTGTCGGAATTTGAAGAATCGTTATGGTCTATGATGTTCTACCTCCGAAATATAGTTGCCCTGCGACAAGTAATTCTATGACGAAACGCGAAAAAGGTAAATGTTTATTCGGATATTTGGAAAACGCTTCTCTGCGCTTGGTCGTGCGTGGAATATTTGGACAAAATTTAGTATTTTTCAGAAGTAGCGTTGTATAGAGATCGGAATGCGGCATTTTATGGAAGAATTATTAGTAAATTATTTAGAAGATGCGCTCGCCGCGTTTCGAAATTATAAGAAAATGGCAGAAAAGGCGATGGAGCAAGTTTCGGACGACGAATTTTTTCATCTGATAGATCCTGAATCAAACTCAATTGCCATAATTTTAAAGCACATCGCTGGGAATCAGCGTTCGCGCTGGACCGATTTTCTGACAACGGATGGAGAAAAGGAAGATCGCAATCGGGATACGGAGTTTGAAATTCTCGATGAAAGCCGCAAATCACTGATGAATTACTGGGAAGCCGGCTGGAACACCCTTTTTGATTCGCTTGAATCTTTGACTCCGGAAGCCTTTTCAAAATCCGTGACTATTCGCGGCGAATCTCATACAATTTTTGAGGCTATAAATCGCCAACTAACGCATTATGCTTATCATGTTGGTCAAATCGCTTTCTTAGCAAAACATTTTCGCTCAAATAATTGGAATACATTGAGCGTGCCAAAAAATAAATCGGCGGAATTCAACGAGTTTTTAGCGAGAAAGAAGGCAGTTGGGCAGCGCAAAATGCATCCACTTGAAGGTGCGACAGAATTTGGTGAAAATGGATAAGTCGATTCATGGAAAGGTATGAACTGTCCAGGATGTAAAAAAACAGATTTCGAATTAGCCGAGCTCGAGCCCGGTTTACTTGTGGACGTTTGTAAAAACTGCCATGGGAAGTGGATAGCGCATTTCAATTACGAGGGCTGGCTGGAGCACCATGGCGACGGGCTCCCCGAAGTTTCGGGTGAATCTGATCCGGCGATGACAATTCCTGAGTTTGAACTGGCAAAACTTTGTCCGGGGTGCCGCCGGATTCTGATCAAATATAAGGTTGGACGAAATCTTCCGTTTAAGATCGACCGGTGTAGTAATTGCTCCGGGGTTTGGCTCGAGGAAAATGAATGGGAAATTTTAAAGAGCCGAAGCCTTCATGATGAACTCAATAAGATATTTACTGACCATTGGCAAGAGGAAGTCGACCGTGAACATACCCGAAACGTGCTCATTACAATGTATAGGGAAAAATTCGGCGTTGATGACTACGAAAAGATCTGTGAGTTTAAGGAATGGGTCGATAAACACGAAAAGCGAAACGAGATCTCCGCCTATATTCGTGACAAAAATCCACTCCAGTTTTAGATTATTCTTCGGAAGCAAAAAGTAAGCCGGAAGTGATTTTTTCACTTCCGGCTTACTGCTTTTTACCAAACCAGGCAATCAATAGTTTGCACGGTATAGCCTGACTTTTTTCATAAGTTTTTTTGAAACGTAACCGTTTCGAAATCGTTGGATCTTATATGTTACGCGATATGGTTTTCCCCATTCATAAACGGTGTATGTATGGAAGTGGGTTCGCGTAAACCGCTGATTTCTTATCGGAACGCTTCGTACTAGTGATTTTTGAGTTCGACCGCGCGGAAAGACCGAAATCTTGTATGTGTTTTTATATTTTCGACCGTGTTTCCAAACGATCTGCGTTGTAAAGTAGGTATGAACGACACGACGTTTATTATTCCTAAGCTGTTTTACATTTTTTGCGGGTTTTATATGCGCTGGTTTCTTTGACCAACGCCCGGCTTGGGCATGGACGGCCGTCGAGCCGAGTAAAATTGCCAAAATTGCAATTGACAGTGTTGTTAGTTTTTTCATTTGTAGCCTCCGTGTGAATATCCTAGGTAGGAACTCTGTAGTTTATTTGTGGTAGGGAAGAGGTTGGAGAGTGAATGTTTTTGCAACCTGAACATTGGAGGTATAAGCAATCATAATCGTTGCTACAAAAATTGCTTATATTGGAAATGGTACATCGATGTATTCAGTGCGAGGTTACATTTTATTGAATATTCTTCTGTGTTAGTCTTTTAAAACTTATTCTATGAAATCCCAAAACATTTCAATATTAGGATCGACCGGATCAGTTGGACGCAATACGCTAAAGGTCGTCGAGCATCTCGGCAATGTTAACGTCGTCGGACTCGGTGCGGGCCGAAATATGGAGGTTGTCGCAGAGCAGATTGCAAAATTTAAACCGGAAATTGTTTCGTGTAAGGACGAAAAGTGCGCGGAAATCCTGCTTGAAAATCTATATGTACTCAAAGCAAAAGTTCCGAAAATCGAGGTTGGCGAAGAGGGTTTGATCGAAGTTGCGACATGTGAAAAGGCTGACACGATCATTTCCGCTACGGTTGGTGCGATTGGTTTTGTGCCGACATTGAGGGCGCTTGAGGCGGGGAAAAGGGTAGGATTAGCAAATAAAGAGACGCTCGTAATGGCGGGCGAATTAATGACAAAAGCAGCGCGCGCAAACGATGCTGAGATATTGCCGGTTGATTCCGAACACAATGCGCTGCACCAATGTTTGCGGGGAGAAAAACGCGGTGAAGTAAAACGTTTGATTTTAACAGCTTCAGGGGGTCCATTTCGAACAAAAACGAAAAGCGAAATCGAAAATGCAACTCGGGAAGAAGCGCTGAATCATCCGACTTGGGATATGGGCGATAAAATTACCATTGATTCCGCAACTTTGATGAATAAAGGACTTGAGGTGATCGAGGCACATTGGTTGTTTGATTTTGAGGGAGAGGATATCGATATCGTTGTTCATCCGCAGTCGGTGGTTCATTCGATGATCGAGCTCCTTGACGGGTCTATCATAGCCCAGCTCGGGGTAACAGATATGAAACACGCGATTCAATACGCACTCACGTATCCCGATCGCGCTAAAAATTGCTTGCCGCCGATCGATTTCACCGAAATTTCAAAACTCACTTTTGAAGACCCTGATCTTGAGCGATTTCCAAACCTAACCTTGGCTTACAGAGCATTAAAAAAAGGCGGAACTGCTCCGGCAGCCTTGAATGCATCAAATGAGATCGCCGTTCAGGCTTTCCTGGATGGTAAGATTCGACTAAGTGATATTGCTGAGATCAATGGTCAAATTTTGAATGCTCACGTGCCGAAACTTGCGGATAGTTTGGAAATTGTTGTTGAGGAGGACGTTCGTGCGAGAGTTGGTGCAGATGCTTTAGTCGAAGCGAAATCGAGGGTTTTTAGTTCGACAATATAGGTTGACTCGCTCGATTGCTGGAATTAAACTTTAATCTGCAACTTTCTCGGAGATTTTCGTTTCTTAAGTGTATTAGATTTTCTTAGTTAATTATTCATTATGCCAGATATTTTATTAGTAATTTTAGCGGTTTTTTTCGTACTCGGGGTAG
>JBBKXN010000148.1:0-3459 GCA_037969475.1 Pyrinomonadaceae bacterium
TGTTTATTAAGAATATTCTTTTATTAATTCTATGTTGTTTATCCGTTTGTTGCGGTGCAAAACCGGGCAAACAAGTTTTATCGGCGAAAAATTCGTATTTGCTCTCAGATTCTGCGATAAACATAAATAGCGCGTCACTTTCGGATTTGGAAAAAATTCCGCATATCGGTCTCACAACCGCACAGGCAATCATTGATTTTCGGGAAAAATACGGGAAATTTAGAAAGCCTGAACATCTAATGTTAGTTCCGAGAATCAGTGACAAGCGTTTTCGCGAAATCCGTCAATTTATTAAGACCGAATAAACGACAAATTTCTCAAAAATGTCTAACCTCAGCACCTCAAAATCAAACTTTTCGATGTACCCGCTTGTCTGGCTGTCAGTTTGTTTTGCAGCCGGCATTTGGTTTGAGTACCTCGCTTCGGCGTGTTGGGTTATCTACGTATTGGTAAGCGTGGCAAGTTTGATCCTGGCAGCTTGTTTCTTTCGACGAAAAGTTTCCGCAATATTTCTTTTCCTTGCTTTTATCGGTGCGGGAGCACTCCATTTTTCTGTTGTAAATCGAATTCCGAACGGTAATCGACTAAAACATCTTTATGATTCGGCTCAAATTGTCTCAGGTGACCCTGCCGAGGTTGAAGGATTATTAGTAAAAGCACCGGAAACACTTGCCGGCGGAACATTTGTTTACATTCGGGCAGAACGAATAAGGTACAAAGGCCAAAATTTCGGCGTGTCCGGTAACGTCAGGCTTTTCACCCCGATTCCGAACGACGTGATCGATAGTGAATACAAAGACTTAGGTTTGCAATATGGTTCGAGAATTCTTGTCGCTTGTGAATTAAAACGCGAAGATAATTATCTGAATCCCGGAGTTGGTTCACAAATAGAAATGCTTGATCAACAAGGGATAGACGCAATATGTACCGTTAAAAGCCCGCTTTTGATAGAGAAACTTTCAGATTCAAACAATCTAAACCCGATGGCGACAGTTTACCGAATTCGGCAAACTGTGATCGATCAATTTAGAAACACATTTGATTCGTCGACCTCCGCCGTGTTGATCGCGTCGCTTTTTGGAAATAAATATTTTCTCGATAAGCGAACTGCCGAAGTTTTCCGCGAAGGCGGAACATTTCATGTGCTCGTCATTTCGGGTTTGCACATAACTTTCATCGGCGGACTTTTGCTGCTGATCGTCCGAATCTTTACCCAAAATCGGCTTGTCCAATTTGTAGTCGCTTGTTCCTCCCTATGGATTTACGCATTGGCCGTCGGGTCGGAAGTTCCGGTAATTCGGGCGACGCTGATGTTTACAATTCTGCTTTTTCCATTTGTCATAAACCGTCGAGGGACACTGTTGAATGCGCTCGGCGCAAGCGTTTTGATATTACTCGTTTGGAGACCTGAAGATCTTTTCAGTCAATCTTTTCACCTGACGCTTGTCAGCGTTTCAGCGATCATTACGATGGCTTTTCCCCTGATCGAAAAGATGCGGGCAATCGGCGCATGGTCGCCGACGATCGAGATGCCCTTCCCGCCTAATGTTTCGAATGCCTTGAAGTGCCTGTGCGAGACGATCTACTGGCACGAAAATGTTTGGAAACGTGATTTGGCACGTCAGATTTGGACTGCAAAGCTATTTAAGTCGCCTTACCTGCCCTCGTTGGCCCGAAAAGGTTTACAAAACAGCGTACGTTACGTCGCCGAAGGCTTGATCGTTTCAATCGTTGTCCAGATCTGGCTATTACCAATTTTGATCGTTTACTTTAATAGACTTTCATTTTTTGGCGTGATCTTGAATTTATGGGTCGGGATCAATATCGCGATCGAAAGTATTACAGCGGTCATAGCCGTGCTGTTAATGCAATTCAGCGAATCGCTTGCGGTGCCGATTATCAAACTTAGCGAATTGCTAAACTGGGCGCTTATTTCAATTCCTCAGGTTCTGATCGAATTTGATCTTGCATCTCAAAGAGTTCCGGTGTATTCGGGCAATCTCAAGGTGATCTATCCTTTATATTTTGTTCCTTTGATCGCGCTGACTTTTATTTTAAACTTCTGGAATCCTTTTTGTACACGTACGTTAGCGCACGCATCGCGAAAGCGACTTTTTTGCTGCGTCGGCCTTGTGATCAGTTTAGCAGTTACGGGCGTTCTGATCATCTTTCACCCTTTTAGCGCCCCGTCAGCAGACGGCAGGCTCAAAATCGATTTCCTGGATGTTGGACAAGGTGATTCAGCCTTGATCACATTTCCGAATGGCGAAACGATGCTTGTCGATGGCGGCGGAAGAATGAATTTTGGAAAAACTCGGGTTCAAGTTGGCGATGATGAGCCCGCGGACGTATTCGAACCTGACACACGGTCGATCGGCGAGGCGGTTGTTTCAAAATTTTTGTGGGAAAAGGGTTACTCATCCGTCGATTACTTACTTGCAACGCATGCTGACGCCGACCATATTCAAGGACTTTCGGATGTCGCAGACAACTTCTCGGTCAGAAAAGCCTTTTTCGGAAAAACGCCTTTTGATAATGAAGAATTTGCAAAACTGTACTCAGTTTTGGCAAAAAAACGAATCGGCGTCGAAACCATTTTGCGCGGAGACATAATAAGCATCGGCGGAGTAAAAATCGAAGTTATTTTTCCCGCACTTGCTCAAACTGCAACCGCTATGTCTGACAACAATGATTCAATTGTATTGCGGCTGGTTTACGGAAATCGAAAGTTCCTTTTGACCGGCGATATCGAAAAGGAAACCGAAAATATTTTGGTAACCACTTCGGCGCTCGAAGCGGATATTGTAAAGGTCGCGCACCACGGAAGTCGAACTTCTTCAATACCCGAATTCGTTTCAGCAACGAAGGCAGTTTATGCGATCATTCCCGTCGGACGAAAATCACCTTTTGGACACCCGCACAAAGAGGTGATCGGGAGATGGCGAGAATCAGGAGCGAAGATCTTAACAACGGGTGAACGCGGAACGATCTCGATTTCAACCGACGGCGTCGATCTGAAGGTTGATACTTTTATCAAATAGCTCCTCATAAAACAAAAACACCCGATAAGATTTTGTTTAAAATCCTTCGAGCGTTCCTTTTGGAAATCTTAATGACCTAGTTGTACAGCAAGTAGGATCAAAAGTCAAGAACTTTTTCTGGTGTTAACAATATTGGACTCGGGCCGGAAACTATTACGTTTATTAAAGTTATTTTACCGATGCGGTTAGGGACAGGAAAATCTTTCATAAATACAGGTTGCGAAATTCGGTAGAAATTAATGTTTGAAATGTCTGATTCCGGTAAAGACCATTGCTAATTTATGTTCGTTTGCCGCCAAAATTGATTCGTCGTCGCGCATCGAGCCGCCCGGCTGGATGATCGCCGAGATCCCAAATTTTGCTGCTTCATCGACATTGTCGCGAAAAGGAAAAAATGCATCTGAGGCTAAAACGGTGT
>JBBKXN010000149.1:0-3593 GCA_037969475.1 Pyrinomonadaceae bacterium
TAAAAAGATATTCCGCCCGCTCTTCAGCCGGAACATTTCTCCAAGTCTTAAATGCCTCCGTCGCAGAATCGATCGCTGTCGCGACCAAATCATCCGCGTCAGTATCCGCATCTGAAAAACTTCCGATGATTTCATCCTTCTTTGCAGGATTAATACTCTGAAAATGTGAACCGAGCTCAATCTTTGCTCCGTTAATGATTATCGGATATTCGCGTCCAAGTTCGCCTCTGACAGTTTCCAGAGCCTCTTTCATTGCCCGTTTATTCGTCGCAATCGAGAAATCTGTAAACGGTTCGTTCTCAAATTCGTCTAATATTCTTTTTGTTTGCATATTAGTCACTTCAATATATTTTTTTATCCGCTTCTTACTCCCATTCCCCGGTTTGTTGGAGTTTTTTGATCTTTCTTTTCGAAAGTTCCCTCTTTAACGCCGACATCCTATCCAGAAACACAATTCCGTCGCAGTGGTCGGTTTCGTGAAGCGCACAGCGTGCAGTAAGCTCTTCGCCATCGAGTTCCTGATTTTCACCGTTTATATCCTGATATCTTACCACCGCCCGGAGCTCACGCTTTACCTTTGTATAAATTCCGGGAAAAGAAAGACAGCCTTCGTCACCGTATTGTTCACCTTCAACGTGTACGATCTCTGGATTTATCAGCGCGATCTTCTGCGATTCGTCCTCGCCACCCGAACAGTCCATCACAAAAAGCCTCTTTGAAACATTAACCTGAGGCGCAGCAAGTCCGACGCCTTTTAGGTCATACATTGTCTCAAACATATCCTCAACAAATTGTTTGAAATCGTCATTAAACTCATCATCCAAAACGGGGTTTCCTACATCAAGCAAAACCTTCTCGGGATAATTAACAACCTTTAATAGCGCCATATATAAATTTTACATCAAAGGATTAGAGACGTAAACGGGAGGGTATTCGTATAAATTTTGCTGTCCTTCAGGCATCTGCTTGGCTAGCGTTTCATAAACACCTGAGTTATGTATGTTCTCATCCCGCTTTTTTCATAAACACCAATAGCCGAATGCGTCCATTCTTTATCAAACATATTTAGGCGATGCCCGGGCGATTCAAGCCAACCGTCAACCGCAACCCGTACGGGGCTAAGATATCCCTCACTGTAAAAAAGATTCTCACCGATTTTTTCCCAACCAACAATTCTAAACTCGTCAGCACGATCGACCACGGTTTTCCCATCCAAATCCTCATGTTCAAAATAATTGTCGAGGGCCATTTTACGGGAGTAATAACGCGCCATTCTGGCTAACCCGTGATCCCATTTCATCGGTTTGAGCCTTTGCTGTTTGCGCTGGTAGTTTACGAGAATAAATATATCGCGCTCTTGAAAAGTTGGCTCCTCAAGAAAAATCGGTTCCGGATTAAACGAAGATCCATAAGCCCGGGTTTCGATTGGCAGGTTTGATAAATGCGCCGCGTAGGCAATCTGGGAAGAAGCTAAGAAAATTATTGCCGCCAGGAAGAGGCTTTGCGCTGTCTTTGAAATCGTATACTTCATACTTCTCCTCGGTCAGCATTCAAGTTACTTAATTATAGGTAGATTGAAGCCAAGAAATCAATACTTTTCGTGGGAAACTATTTTTCCTTAAAAGATCCAATGACCTTAACCGTCCAATCGCACATGACCTTTATATTATCCTCCGAGAGATACGCATCCCAATGAATCCATAAATATTGATTGTGGGGCATTTGTTTTTGCTCAATTTCTTCACATATTTTCTCAAGTTTTCGCAATTTTCGCTTGTCGTCATATGTTCCCCACTTTGAAAAATTAAGCTCGTCACGCCCTTCGTCAATATGCTCGACTACTTTCCAGGAAATTGGCGCAACGTTTGAATACCAAGGGTAATCTGTTTTGTTTGAGTGGCAATCGTTGCAGGATCGCTTCATAATCGCTTGGACATCTGAAGGAACGGCGGTCGTTGCCTCCAGCGTTTCGCTTTCGACAATCGGAGGATTTGTTCTCGAGGGTCGCCAAAACTGAATCGCGATCAGAACGATAAACACAATCAACGCCGCGCTTTTCAATATCTTTTTGAACAACTAGTTAGGTCCCGTCCCATCGTAAGTGACACGCCAAATCTTTTTTGCTCCATCATCGGTTATCAACATCGAACCATCCGCCAACATTAATAAGCCAACGGGTCTTCCCCAAACTTCATTGCTGTCCTCGCTAGGTAGCCAGCCCGTAATGAAATCCTCGTATTCCGGCTTCTTGAGTTTTCCATTATTATCAAAATCTATCCTGATGATCTTATACCCGGTAAGTTTTTCACGATTCCAGGAGCCGTGAAATGCTACGAAGGCATCTCCTAAATATTCTTTGGGAAACATATTCCCCTCATTAAAAACGATACCGAGCGCAGCGGAATGTGAAGTCACCAAAACATCCGGAACAATTGCTTTAGCGACGAGATCGGGTCGAGCGCCGTTTAAGCGCGGCTCGGGATTCTTACCGATATACGAATACGGATAACCATAAAAAGCGCCTTCCTTAACAGATGTAACAAAATCCGGAACCAGATCATCACCGAGTCGATCACGTTCGTTAACCGCCGTCCAAAGCTCTTGTGTTTTGGGATTAAATGCCAAACCGATCGGATTTCGCAATCCACCCGCAAACACCCTATGTCCACTCCCATCTGGATTATAGACGCTGATCGCCGCGCGCCGTTCGTCCGTCTCAGGGTCGTGATTTCCACTCGAACCGATCGATACAAAAAGTTTTTTTCCGTCCGGTGAAAACATTATATTTCGAGTCCAATGTTGGTTATAACCGCCGCGCGTCAGCTCAATTAGTTTTTCCGGATCACCTGCGGCTTCAGTTTGACCTGGTTTGTACTTGAACCGAACCACGGAATCCGTGTTTGCGACATAAAACCAATCCTTCCAAAAAGCCATCCCAAAGGGTTGGCTCAGCTTATCGGAAAAAACAAAACGTTGGTCGGCTTTCCCATCCTTATTTGAGTCACGCAAAACGATCACGCTATTTGCATAAGAATCCGCAACAAAAACATCGCCATTTGGCGCAAGCGCCATCCATCGGGGATATTTGAATTCGCCTTCGGCATAAACTTTCGCACTAAAACCTTTTGGCATCTGAAGTGCGGCATTTTCAGGCTGAGGAACAATTTTCGAAGATTTTCTTACACTTTCTGACGCAAAGGGTTTTGGCAGATCCTTCGGGAGAATCAGGTATTTCTTTGGTGTATCAAAATGTTCAATTTTGGGATTAGAACTGGGGTCGGAGCGGTCACCAAGGATTTCATTCGATTGGCAAACTGTCAGCCCTGTCGAAAAAAGCGTGATTATGATTGCGGTAAAGCCTTTTTGAATCGTTTTCATATATGTTATCTTTTCGATTGAAATGACTGGAATTATTGTCTCACTCTTAGAGAATAACGAAATTGGCGGAGCGGACACAAGCAAACTCGGTGATTTCGGGGAAGATGTCGTCGCCGAGTATCTCTCCAAACGCAACTTCGTGATCGTCGCGTCAAATTTCAAGATCCCGATAGGCCGAATCCGAAAAGGCGTTCAGGTAACGGGCGAAATCGATA
>JBBKXN010000150.1:0-59248 GCA_037969475.1 Pyrinomonadaceae bacterium
AGTATTTTTTTCAGTTATATATTTATGAGGATATTTCCCCAACAAACAAAAGTCAAAAAAATGAGCTTAAGTATTCAACAATTATTGAACAACTTGAGCACTCGTTTAAAAAGATTAAATTATCTAATTCCAAATATTTCTTAATCTTTCTTAATTATTCTAAATTATCGAACTAATAAATATTCACGTTGTTCAATCCGTTCAGTCTGTCCAATACCTGAACAAGTTGAACAAACTGAACAAGAATTGAACATCAAGTTTTAGCCAACCATTGATGGTGGCTGGCAAAAAACGGCCAAATGACCTACATGACAAGTTTGAATGCTGACTCATTGACAGAAAGTAGACTACGAGCCATCCCAAAGGCTGTGGGTGCCACTGAGCGCCATCCCGACTGTCATTGACCAATTATTGCCGTTCTCCCTCGAGGGTAAGTCCACGGCCAACCACGGGGCCAGTGTCGCGGTAAGAATGGGGCTATTTTCCGCTCCGGTCAAACCCAACGAAACCAGCGGTAGGGGGACTTTATCGCGGAAATCTGAGGCGAGATCGATCATCAGGTGGCGCAGAAGGCCGTTATGATCCCAGGTCACCCGACCCATAGCGTCTTTCTTGACGAAGCCGGCACGTGCGATTTAGAGACTTATTTGAAGAAAAATGGTGAGTAGCGTAGTGAGTAGTCTTTCACAAAGAATTTTTAGTCCCTGTAACTTATTGAAAACAATGGTGCTCCCGACTGGATTCCAACCAGTGACCTACCGCTTAGGAGGCGGTTGCTCTATGCAACTGAGCTACGGGAGCGAGGCTTAAGACCTAAGAATCGTATTTTAATAGTGAGTCTATTCTATATCCGTTCAACTTTTTGCGACCGTTTAGAAAAGTTAATTCCACCAGAAAAGACATTGCGACAATTTTACCGTTAAGTTTTTCTACCAAATCGGCCGTCGCTTTCGCCGTCCCACCAGTGGCCAACAAATCATCCACGATCAAGACCCTATGACCGTCGCCTACGGCATCGCGGTGTATTTCCAGAGTATCCTGGCCATATTCTAAATCGTAAGAAACCGAAACCTTATCCGACGGCAATTTACCCGGCTTTCTGACGGGCACAAAACCTGCCCCAAGTTGATGTGCAAGCGGCGTCGCAAAAATAAAACCGCGTGATTCCATTCCAATCACCGTATCTATCTTTTCATCTTTATAGATCTCGACCATCGCATCCAGAGTTTGTCTTAAACCATCCGCGTCTTTAAGCAGCGTCGTAATATCGTAAAAATTAATGCCTTCTTTTGGAAAATCCGGCACTTCCCTAATAAGTTTTTTCAAATGTTCCATGTAAATGTTTCGCAAGCTTTTAGCAGCCTACCCTTTACCTCTCTATAATAAATGTAGAAAACCATCCGTTAGGATCCATCACAATCTCTTCGATCGTTTCGACGCGTGCATATGTCGGACCTGCGAGCAGCTCTTCATGAAACGCTTTTACCGCATCTTCATCGCCTTCCGCAAAAGCCTCGACCCTTCCGTCCTCAAGGTTTTTGACGTATCCCAAGACTTGATGCCTTGCTGCAGCGCGTTGTGTGAAAAAGCGAAAACCAACGCCTTGCACCAAACCGCCAATAAAAAACTTTCTCGCAATTGTCATCCAACCGAATCCAAACAAGCCTCTAAGCTGCGCAAACGACAAGTGTAAATGGGCATTCCGCGAATTGTAAGTTTGCTTGCGGGAGTTTGTCGTAGCTCTTCCGCCAATGCTAGAAATTCTTTCGGTTCATCCGTTTCAAAACTAATCAGATATTCCTGCTCGCTAAAGCCAAAAGCGTTGGTCATATGAATTTTTATGTTTTCAAATTTCATCCCGACCATGAAATTCTCTTTGATCAGCTCGTCTCTTTCTTCATCCGTTTTTGCGTACCAATCGCGATGTTTCGCGCATGGATAAAGGAAATGATATTTCTTCTCGCCAGCGATTGTGTGAAAGCGATCTTCCACACTCTTATCCGTGCCCACACGTATGAAATTTATTTTGTCGGTGATCGATAGGTAATTGTCGGTAGTTTCGAGGTAGCTCCCAAGATTTGTTTGATACATTCTAGCAGTCATATCCTGAATCGCGTCCAACGAATCGCCAATGCGCCAGAACATAAGATCTGCTTTCGAATCAAATCCTACTAAAGAGTACGCGAAGAGTAACAGTTCGCTCTCAAATTCCCCAAAAACCTTTATAAATTCAGATTTGAAAACTTTCTTTGTCTCCAGATTTAGCTTGCGCCATTCAGGATTCACCCGGAAAAACATAAAATTTACAAACTGTTTTTCAATCGTGGACATCGCGTCCGAGTTCGCATTATCCGCAACGAGTCTCAATCCGCCGTTTTCCAGATCATCATGTTCCAAATCTACTGAAGTCATTTATTATATCTCTTCTAAATACCGAATGATTGTTACAAGTTTTCTCCTCAATGTCCAAACACCGAAAATTCTATCAATGTGTCCGAATTTGTTTGAAAATCCAGGAGCTTTTTTTGGGGCATGCTGTAATTTTAATTACCATTCACGGTCAAAATTGCCCGATGAAATTCGCAAATTTCCGTCCCTTGTTCGTCAAAGGCAATACAGCAGAATTTGCACTTGGAATGCCTGCTGTGGTCGAAAGATTTAGGAGGAATAGTGATATGGCGCGTGTATTTATCTCAGATCGTCCTGACACTAAACACGTTTATACCGTCGAGAAATCCGTCGGAGCGGGCGGTCAAAATGTACGTGATGATGTTCTTTTGGTGCAGTTTTTTCTGAGGCGTATGATGGAAAATGGCACAAAATCGTTAGCCTATCTTCCCCCGGTGAGCAACCGATTAGTATAGACGGAAGTTGCGGGCCGCAAACGAATCGCTACATCAAATTTTATCAGGAGGAAAGCAGCCGGCGAAACCCGGGAAGCCAACTTCCCAAGGATGGTCGTGTTGATCCAATAAATAAATCGGGTTCAGGCTTTGGAACTATTTCGAATCTTTTATATACGATTATTGCTCTCAACGTTGATTACCGGGACAGAAAGGGTGCAATGATCGCGGACATTAAACAAGATCCGCTTTTTCCTAAAGAAATGGTTGGATCCTTTTACCTGTGATAATTAATAAAGTAGGTAAATAATCGATTGATGATCTCGGGAAAAGAATCACTCAATAAATTTATTGAGTGATTCTTCGCTTCAATCAACTTTCTCGACTCATCAAATACTAATTTTTCGCCACACCTTTCCCGTTACGGATTTTATTCCGCTTCCGGTTTTCTGAAAGATATTCTTGTTATTACGAGATGTGTCGCCATTCTCGTTCGGATCATCTTCATCTTCTTCTGATTCATCTTTAACAAAACCTATCTCGCCCGTTTTTGCGTTAACACCGACTTCAAAAACTTTATCGTCTTTTGTTTTGATCTCAAATTCCCAAACAAGAACGCCGTCTTCCTTGTCAATTTCACTTTCAATAACCTTCCCAGGAACTCTTTTCAAAGCAATTTTCTCAGCAGTAGATTTAGAAATCTTTGCTTCTTTTGCTAATTTTTTCTGCTGCTCCGGCGTCTCGTTCTCGTCGCCATCATCATCATCATGTTTTTCAACCTTGGTCCTGTCCTTATCCTGAGCGTTTACGACCTGCCCCGTACCCAGCAACCCAATGCAAAATCCGATGCCAACAGCAAAGCTCAGAAATAGTAAAAACGAATAGGGATTTGTAGTTTTCATAGCGATCTCCTTTTTTTTTCTAACTTCAGCGTAGCCTAGCATCGCAAAGATGAACTTAGGATTAACAATCACATTCGAAATGCGATCGATGCTCGTTAAAATAGGAAGCTCGAGCTGAAATACAGAGCAATTTGAGTCCGGTTTCTGGATTCTCTCACCCGGCGGCAGACCCCAAACCCTTTGTGATTGCATCGGAAAGCTTAACATTTTCCTCCACCAACGAAATTCTCATGTAAACAGTTTATAGCACCATTAATGGACCTGAAATTAATACAAATAACATTGGAAACTTCGCCTGGACGTTTCATTGCGTCTTAATGAAAAATGGAATATCCTCACTCTAAGGCTCTCGCTTATGAAACAGTGTTTAATGATTTCAGCGATAATGTTTTTGGTTTGCGGATCTACTTTCGCGCAACAACGACCGTTGTTGACCGAAGATATTGACACAACTCCTCCAGGTACCATAAATATAGCCGCAGGAACCGATTTTTTTCAGAATGCTAAATTCCCATTGGCAGGGTTAAAGGGAGACTTAACAAGGGTTGGAGATATAAGGATACGTACGGGCTATGCGTCGAATGTTGAAGTGCAAATAGAAGGAGTTTTGCAGAATTTTCTTGCGATAAATTCACGCTCGAATAATCCTGCGATTCCACTGACTACGGATGGAAATTCGAGTAATGATTGGGGCGATATTTCGACCTCGGTAAAAATAAGACTGAAAAACGAAACTAAGAAGTTACCGGCGATCGGGTTTAAGTTTGGGTTTACGATGCCAAACAGCAATGAAAAACGCGGTATCGGCACGAATCAGATCGATCTCTTCACAAAAATTATTGCGCAAAAAACCATCGGTAAAGAACCCGGGAAAGATCCGAAGCTAAAAGTTTTTGGGAATCTCGGGATTGGGATATTGACCGCTCCGCTGGAAGATTTTTCGCAAAACGACGTTTTGCTTTACGGCTTGGCTGGAATATATCGTGTTAGCGATTCGATAAATATTGCAAGCGAAGTAAACGGGCGTATAAGCACTCAGGGCGGCGTTGCTCCGCTTGGAACGGAAAGCAACGGGCAATTTCGGATCGGTACACAAATTAAGGCTTCCGGATTGCGTTTTGACACAGCGGCGATTTTTGGTCTGACGCAATTCAGCCCGCGAACGGGGATCACCTTTGGAGTCACCTATCAATCACCGCAAATTTTCACGCCAGCTCAATAACACCTTTAAGCAATGCCGATCGGTGAATTTCCCTTTCCAATATTCGGTGCGTTTTTAATTGCGTCGAAAACAAAATCTTTGGATATTTTTACTGCGGTTGGTAAGTCTTTACCCAACGCTAAATTCGCCGTTATTGCGGCAGCGAGCGTGCAACCGGTACCGTGAGTCGCGCTCGTCGCGATAAAGGGCTTTTCGAAAACCTCAAGTTCGTCGCCGGCAAACAAATAATCGACAGCCTTGTTCCGCATTTTGTTTTCATCTTCAAAATGCCCGCCTTTGATCAAAACGTTGCGCGCGCCCATCGATTGCATTATTCTCGCAGCTTTCCAGATATCCGAGTCCGTTTCTATAAAGCCCCTTGTTATCCGTTCGGCCTCCGGGATATTTGGAGTGATTACAAGCGAAAGAGGAAATAGCTTTTCGATCAACGCTTCCAAAGCTCGATCATCTATCAAATCAAACCCTGACGTAGATCTGACCACGGGATCAACCACAAACTTTTTGAAACCGTTTTCCGAAACTATATCTGCAACTTCTTCAATAATTTCCCGCGTCGGCAGCATTCCCGTCTTTAGCGCATCAATTTCAAAATCGTTCAGAATAGGATCCACTTGAGATCTAACTGTTTCCGCAGTGGAATGTTCCGCTCCGAAAACTCCCTGAGTGTTTTGAAAAGTCAAAGAAGTAATCGCCGATGTCGCAAAGCATCCAAAAGCCGAAAACGTCTTTATATCAGCGATAACACCCGCACCGCCCGATGGATCGAACCCCGCAATTGTCAGACAGATCTTTGTCGCATTCTTACCCATTAGATTTTCACTGCAGTTTCCCGAAACTATCCGCGTTGGAAAAAAACCCGATCGCGGCGAAGCCTTTCGCTCCCGCCACCAAAGCACTCTCGTAATTTTTTCCATCAATTCCGCCAAGTGCGATGACCGGGAATTCTTCAAGTTCGGAGCACACCGTTTTCAGCATTTCCAGCCCTTGCGGAGGACCATATTGGATTTTAGAGGCAGTTTCAAACACAGGACCAAATGTCACGAAATCGGCTCCGGTATCGCGCGCGTTGGTAGCGCTCTCCAGTGAATGGGTCGAAACCCCAATAAGAAATGAATCAGGTACCGATGCCCGCACCGTAGCAACCGGAATCGACGTCGAGGTTAGATGAACGCCGTCAATTTCCCCAGCCAACGCAATATCAAATCGTTCGTTTACAAGGATTTTGGTTCTCGTATCTTTGGTCTTGTCAGCCGATCTTAAAACCAGCTGCAGCAATAATTTTGAAGGAAGGTTTTTTTCCCTGATTTGCACAAGATCAATTTCCGCTTCAATCGCGCGTTTGAGAATCGAGAGGAATTTTTTAGATGATACCGAATAGTTTTCCGTCGTCATTTCACCCGAACTTATCAAATACCTAAGAGAATTTTCGGATAAACATCGTCGCACATTTTTAATTATCGTTCTTTTCAAGCATTTCGACACTTTTTCGAAAATTAGCGATCTCCCAAAAGGAGATAATAATATTGAAAATTCCGAGACCCGTTATTGCACCACGAAACCACGGCGATCCAATCGCAGTTCGTAAGATCGGAAAACCTGTCTTTTCAACCACCATTGCGAGCAAATGATTATCGCCCCAATCACCAAATCCCAGGTTTACCCACGGTATCAGGATCAGCAATATTCCCTGCGTTAAGCAAACAAGTGCGAAAAGCACTACTGTAATCTTCGAAATCATAACAAAGTATTATAGCTTTATTCTCCGAGTATCCAAATCAATTCCGGCGCACAAAAAAGCGCAGTCGTAAGCAACTGCGCAGTTTCCAATGATTTGTTTTCCTTTTAGGCAACTACCAATCCGGCATGTTCCCGGCATTCTTCAAGTCTTTCGGCAACATCGCGATAGTCCGCATCCGTCGAAAATACTCCTTCAAAGATTGTCATCGCCTTTCGGTAATTACAATCCTGAGCATACGCGCTCGCAATTTCATAGTTCAGGGCCATTTTTTCCGCATCGTCCAGCTTTTCGACTTCGAAGGCTTTTTGAAACCACGAAATTGCCTGCTCGGGTAAATTTTGTTCGACAAAACAGTGCCCTAAAAGTATGCAGCACTGCAAGAATCTCTCGCTTCCATCGTCCGCGCTCACACAATCCACAGCCGCCGTGAATTCCCGCACCGAATCTTCGAGTAAGCCCATTTCTTTGTATGCCACTGCATGATGGTAATGGTTCTCGTATTCTTCATCCGGTTCCGTGACCTCTTTGACTTCAGATTTTTGCTTTCGTTTCGGCTTCTTTTTCTCTTCCGCTTTTTCAGATACATCTGAATCCGCTTTTGAATTAATTACTGCTGCGATTTCGTCTTTTTCGACCGCAGGATCGCTTTCTTCATGAGCAATCGGTTCGCCCGCAATCGTATCGTTTTTTTCCTTTGCATCCGAAAGGCCGATTTCTTTACCGGAAGTAAGTTCCACAACGTATTCGTCGCCGGATTCCTCCAAATTCTCAATAGCGATTTCTTTAAAACGCGCAGCGTCTTCCGCTTTTTCGCCCGAATCCTTACTCATTCGTGCCAAAATATCCCGGATCTCGTTAAACTCCTCTCGGACCCCGTGAGCCGCATCAAGCTCTTTAATCGTCTCTTCGGCAATTTCGATATATCCCTGGTCTATATAAAATCGAAGATTTTCAATCTGCTCATCAATATCCAAGCCAACTTTTGCTTCCGAAACTTCCTCAACAACAGGCTGAAGATCATCTTCGGTAAGCATAATTTCTGCCGTTTCGCCGGTGTATTCGGGAGCTGAGCCATTGAGATCGTCCTCGTTGCCGTTTAACAAACCGCTGAATGCTTCAAAGGTTGGTACATCGGTTTCTACGGGAGTTTCTTCAACATTTACGAGATCCTCTTCCGCTGCTGATTCAACACCATTTAATCGTTTGAGCCTACTTATATACTTGTCTTCCTGTGGCGAGAGCAGCAGCAATTGGGTTACGGCATAACGCTCGTCCTCGACCGAACCCGAAAAATTTGATGCGTCAAGAAGCTGTTCAAGGGCGCGTTTTAGCTCAAGTTCGTTTTTGTGCCAAATGTAGTATCTGGTTAACAGACGCAGTGCCTGAATTTGTTCCGGATTTCGAGCGATTATTTCATTGAGAAGGTCAAGAAGCCTTTCGGGTTTCTGGCTGACCAAAAGCTGTTCGGAAATCATTGAGAGGATTCGCACCGAATCGTCAAGTCCGTCTACCTTGAGATAATAATTTACAAGATCGAGAAGTTTCGTGTAGGCTTTTGGTTCATTCCCAACCAGATCGACAAGAATGACTTCTGCTTTTTCCGCCAGATCCATATCGAGATAGCAATCTGACAGTAAGAAAACGACATCTGCATTATTTGGATCGTGGGAAATCAGCTCGTCGAGGATTTTTATTGCCTCTTCAGGATAGCCAAGACTGACCTGCGATTGCACAAAACCCCTTACCGCGTTTAGATCTTCGGGAACAACTTCCAGCGCCCGTCCAAACGCCGCCGCTGCTTCTTCATACTGTTCATTTTCTGCTAATTTCGTTCCCGCTTCGATAAACGAGCGCGCCGCTTCCTCTTTCTGGTTGTTTTCCCAATAAAAGCCGGCAATTTTCAGGTTTATCGCTGAGTCAGTCGGGGCTATATCCGCAATACTTTCCCATATCGTCAGTGCATCGATCTTGCTTCCGCCCTTTTCATAGGCATCTGCAACCATTTCATAGTGAGCACGGGCTTCAGCCAGCGAGCCTCTCACCTGATAAAGTTCTGCAAGTTTTAGCGAAATTTCCTTTGATTTTGGTTCGAGGCGGTGAATCTTGTTATATACAGCTATCGCTTTCTTCTCAAAGCCGCTTGAATGATAATATTCGGCCGCTTGAGTGTAACAGGCAATGGCATTTGTTCGGTCGTCTGCTTTCATATACAGATCGCCGAGCATATTTTGGGTATTTACTTCGCTTGAGTCGTTTTCGACAATCAGCTTGTATTCTTTGATCGCTGAAGAGATACGCCCCTGTGAAAGGTAACGCTCTGCAGCACGCATTGTTTTCGTTTTTTCAAATGCCATTAGGAAAGATTTGCAGACTTTATTCACCTGGAAAAGTCTTTAATTTTATTATGAAGATTGTGTTTTGAACTAACAGAATTTTAACGTTGCAAATTGCGGCTCGCCTGCAAACGTTCTACCTCAATAAAATTAACACGTGTGAATCGTTACTGTCAACATTTTTGAACAATGTTTTACGATGACTATGATTTCTGTAATGCTTGTGAGTTTGACATTCGTCTGTACACGTTAAAAAATGTAGATCAATCTCGCTATGCAAGCTCTAATTTTAGCCAACGGAAAAGGCACAAATCTCCGCCCTTTAACAGTTTACACGCCGCGGCCGATAATCCCGATCGTAAACGTGCCGCTGCTTGTATATCAAATTGAAAATCTTAAACGTGCGGGTGTTGAACAAATCACTTTGTTCCTCGATTACCAGCCGGATAAAATCGAGCACCTTCTTGGAACGGAAGAAGAACTCGGGGTAGAAATGCGTTATGTCGTGGAATCGCAGCCGCTGGGAACAGCCGGGGCCTATAAGTTTGCGTCAAAATATTCTTCCGAAACAACCATTGTGCTCAACGGTGACATCCTGACGGATTTAACAATAAAGAATTTCTTGAAATTGCACCAAAAAGCGGGTTCGAGTTTTTCGATCGCGACTACGCCAATCAAGCCGGAAACGAAGTATGGTGTAGTCAGAACAGACGAAAATTATCTAGTGACGGAATATTTACCGGGGCTCGATCAAGGAAAGGATCATGCAAAATTCGAGTTTATGAATGCTGGAATTTATGTGATCGAACCAAATATCGCGAGCCTTATTCTTGATGAAAAACATCTTACATTTAAGCACGACATATTTCCTAAGATGCTCGAACATGGTGACGAACTCTATGCGTTTCCGATAACCGGAGATTATTGGTGTGCGATCGATTCGCTTAAAAACTATCTAAAAGTTCACAACGATATTTTGGAAGGCAAGCTGCGAAAATTTAGTAAGAAGAATGACGACGAATTTGAAATCGCTACTTCCGCGTTTATCGATAAACTATCTGTTATTGGTCCTGACTGCATTATAAAACCCAATGCCAAAATTATTAATTCGGTGCTTGGAAAAGGGGTGCTTGTTGAGGAGCAGGCGGTAATAGAAAACTCGGTAATTTGGTCACGCACACGCGTCTCGAATTCCGCTAAGATCCAGGATTCAATAATTGCGGGTAGCTGCTACATTGGGAAAAACTCGATCGTTAGCAAGGGGTCGGTGATTGGCGATAAGACTTCTCTTACAGATTATTCGAGAGTTTAAAGGATCGATACTCAAAAAAGGATAATAGAAAATGCCTGAATTACCTGAGGTCGAACTTGTCGCGAAATCGCTAAGCAATGTTGTTACCGGTGCCAAGATTTTGAATTCTGAGCTTCGGCGTGAAAAACTCGTTCCCGAAACCGATTCAGAATCATTTGCAAGGATTTTTCGCGATTCGACGATCATTTCCGTCCACCGCCGTGGAAAGCATATCCTTATCGAATTGAGCAATGGAAAAACCTTGATCGTTCATTTACGAATGAGTGGGCGCTTTTTGCTGCTGCCCCTCGAGGCAGATGATCCGAAGTTTTCTCACGCTGTCTTCTATCTTGAAAACGATAAGAAACTAATTTTTCAGGACCAAAGACACTTTGGTTTTATGAAAATCGTCGAAACGAAGAATTTATGGGAAGCGAAAGAACTGAGCAAACTGGCACCCGAACCTTTTTCGGACGAGTTTTCTCTTGAGTACCTGAAAGAAGTACTTGAGAAATCCCAAAAATCCCTAAAAGAACTTTTGCTTGATCAGACAAAAGTTTGCGGTCTTGGAAATATATATGCGGCCGAGGCGATGTTTCTCGCAAGGCTCAATCCGACGGTTATTTCGCATGACGTTTCCAAAATAAAAGCGCGGCGTCTTCATAAGTATGTAATTGAAGTTTTGAGGGAGTCGATTGAGTACAGCTCTACGTTAAATGTCGATCCCGAGAATTTTGAAGAAAACTATTATGGCGGCGGCTACGAAAGCGTTTGGCGCGTTTACAACCGCGAGGGTAAAGCCTGTCCAAATTGTAAAACAAGGGTCAAACGAATCAAGCAAGCCGGACGTTCAAGTTACTTTTGTCCCCGGTGCCAACGAAAATAATTGAAGAGTCCATGTATTTGTCGCATCAAATTCCTTCGACCTTAAATCGTTGACAAAGTTTTCCCTAAAACTCACACTCGAATAGATGGAGAATAAACAAATGAAATTTTGCTCGCCGATTTTAATTACAATATTTTCGTTCCTGATTCTTTCGCCGTTAAATATTTTCGCTTGTGCCTGCTGTGCGGATGAGGGGTTTTATAAGATCAGTGTTCGAAAGCCTGACGGTTTTCTTTTAAGCGAGCTCAAAAAACTAAAATTCGGAGACGCCGAGATATATTCGACCGCTGGATTTCCAAACAATATTAAAGGGTTAAATCCGATCGAAAGCGAATATAAGGTTGTGGCATCAGCCAATACGGATGGCTGGGAATTTACGTTTACGGACCCCAATGGAAAATCCGGCACGCTCGAATTGAAAGCTCCGAACGACTATGTTGAATTTGGCGTAGATCTAAGAAACGGAAAGCGCGGAGGAGCTGGGAGCGTAGAGCTTTATAAGGAATGGCGATTCAAATATCGTGTTAACAAGGCATCGGGTATTTTTAAAGACAGTATCAAGGGCAAAGCGGAATACTTTTTGGTCTTTCAAGGAAAAGGAAACGTCTGTACAAGTGCCGAGGATTTTACTGACTGGCGACTCGAAGTAATGGGGAAAAATTCAAATTATGCATTTTACGGGTCAATGAAGAAAGATGAGATTCCCGAAATAACCATTTCTGAAAAATTTCAACCACCTGCAAAAAGGACCTCACAATTTATCTCCGTGGCTGGCCTGACTGCAACAGACTATTCAGGATGCGGTTGTTCGGGTTGGATAGAAAAAGACCAAACCGGCATCAACAAGAATCGGGTATTCTGGACCGAATTTAAGTCAAACAGCGACGACGAAACACTTTTTATTAACCTCGACGGCATAGATAGCGAGCTTAAAATTGTCTCTAAAGGAAACCGCCCGGAAACGGAAAAGGTCGGTGATAAATTTACCGACGAATACGAGGCAAACGGCACAAAAGTAATACTTGAATATACAACTAAAAAGCTTCCCTATGCCAAATGCGAAGGGACGGATTACGAGGTGACGGCAACAATAATCGGAGAATACTCCGGAAAGGTAGTGTCTCTCGCGGGCACCTGCGGTTGCTAAGTGTCAGCTTGACACTTTGTGTAACAAGAAGCATTATTGCTTTTAGATTTCGTGGTGAGTTATGCGACTTGCGACCACGTTAAACAAACCGCTAAACAGCAAACAGGTATAGACGAAAAACCTTGTGTTGTTTAGCACGAGGCTTTTTTTATTTTATGAAGAATTTTCGCGAAATAATTGAAAACGAAAGCGTGTATGTTTTTGATGGTGCAGTCGGCACGAGATTTTACGACAAAGGCGTTTATATAAATAAAAGTTATGACGAGCTCAATTTAACAGCACCGGACCTCGTAAAGGAGGTTCACGAAGAATACGTAAACGCCGGCGCAGATGTAATTCAAACCAACACCTTTGGCGCCACGCGACACAAACTCAAGCAGCACAGTCTCGAAACAAAGATTCGTGAAATCAATATTGCCGCTGCAAAGATCGCCCGGCAAGCAGCAAAGGAGAGTACCTTTGTCGCGGGCTCGATCGGTCCGCTCGATTTACGGATAGAGCCTTATGGCCCGACTTCTTTTGAAGAGGCGCGTGCAATGTTTTCGGAACAAGCCGATGCATTACTCGAAGGCGGAGTTGAGTTATTTGTCCTTGAGACGTTTTCTGATCTTTCCGAAATACAACAAGCGATTATCGCGGTTCAGGAGCTTTGCGATCTACCGATAGTTGCCCAAATTCAAATTCAAACGGACGGTAAAACAATTTTTGGTGTAACTCCCGAGGTTTTCACCAAAAGGCTGGACGAATGGGGGGCGGATATTATCGGATTGAATTGCGGGGTCGGCCCGACCCACGTTTTAAGCGAACTTGAGACTATGCGATCTGTAACCAACAAGAAGCTGATCGCACAGCCAAACGCCGGACTTCCTCGAGACGTGCAGGGTAGACAGTTTTATATGTGCTCTCCGGAATACATGTCGAAGTTTGCAAAAAGATTTATCAAAGCGGGGGCAAAATTTGTTGGAGGCTGCTGCGGTACAACGCCGAAACATATCAAACTGATGGCGGATTCCGTTCGCGCAATTAGTCCGCGGAAGACAAAAATCGCCGTAAAAGAGCCGGCTAAAGTTTCGGAAAATAAAAAACGTGTTGAAGTAGAACCGGTTTCGCCGCTTGAACGCTCAAAGTGGTCTCGAAAGGTCGCCCAAGGCGAATTTGTCACTTCGGTTGAAGTTTTGCCACCAAAAGGCGTCGACGCGACGCGAACGCTGAAGTCAATCGGGTTACTCAAAGAAGCAGGCGTTGACGCGGTAAATATTCCGGACGGGCCAAGAGCCCAAACGCGTATGTCGGCTCAGGCAACGGCGATCCTGGTCGAACAGCAGGTTGGAATTGAAGCCGTTCTACATTACTGCTGCCGCGATAGAAACCTCCTTGGAATGATGTCGGATCTGCTCGGTGCTGCGGCTTTGGGTTTACATAATCTTCTAATTATCACCGGTGATCCCCCAAAAATGGGACCATATCCGGATGCGACCGCCGTTTTTGACATCGATTCAATTGGTCTGACAAACATGGTCAGCAAATTAAATCACGGCTTGGATTTAGGAAATAACCCTATCGGCGAGCCGACGGCATTTTCAATCGGTGTCGGGGTCAATCCCGGAGCGATAAACCTCGAGGAGGAGATCCGGCGTTTTGAATGGAAGGTCGAGGCAGGCGCGGAATATGCGATCACCCAGCCTGTCTATGATACCGAGCAACTGCGGGTATTTTTGGAAAAAATTTCACACGTCAGAATTCCAATCATCGCGGGAATTTTCCCTCTGGTTTCGAGCCGCAATGCCGAGTTTATGCATAACGAGGTTCCTGGTGTTCGCGTAACCCAGGATATTCTTGACCGTATGCGCGCCGCGTCGGAAAAAAGCAAGGAGCATGCCCAGGACGAAGGTTTGCAGATCGCACGTGAATCTCTGGAAGAAATTCAACATCTAATTCAGGGTGTACAGGTTTCCGCGCCGTTCGGTAAGGTGAAGTATGCTCTAAAGGTCTTCGATGTCCTGCCTCAATTTCAAAAGCAAGTTGCGGAAACACTGAAGAAGTAAATTAGTGTTTCTCCGCGCCCTTGCTTAAACATCTATTTGAAGTCATTTTTCTCTCAGCCGTCACTCCCTAAAACTTCCCTCATGGCTATCGCCAACTCATCAATCGCCTGCTTTCCGCTACCCGAGTATGCAGAACCGTGCATTACGGCAAGAGTTTGGGGTTCGAGCGCAGCGATCTTTTTTAATTGTTCCTCCGTCTTCGCCGTATACGGATATGCCCCCGCAAAAGGGGTTTGTTCGCCCAATATCAGATCTTCCTTAAATCGCCCGACGATATCGGACGACGTAAGCGCCTCAACATCGCCCGAATGCGTGAACAAATCGGAGCAAAGCAATGTTTTCGTTGTCTCTTCGAACATCAGGCCTGCCTCCCAGCAATGCGGTACGTGTGGCGTTTGGAGAAAGCGGAACTTACTTTTCCCCGTCGTAAAGGTCTCGCCGTCAGACATACCCCGTGCCGGTCGTATTGAAACATCATTCACGCTGACCATCGCACCAACAAAACTGCACACAGCTTCCGCCTGCGGCGCGATTTCAAGCCAATCGTTCAACGAGCCGCATTCATCAGCCTCAAAATGACTAAAACCGATCCAACGAATTCTTGCCGGATCGATAATTTTCGCAACTTCTTCCCGGACAATGGGGAAGAGGCCTTTCATGCCGGTGTGGTACAAAAGCGGTTCGTCGTCATCGAAAAGGAATTGGTTAAACTGCAAATTGAAATCCGGCACATAGGTCGAAATCCGATATAACTCAGGAGCAATCTCTGTTACGGACATTTAATTTTACCTCCAAAAACGATCTTATTGTTAAACGTGGATAATGACAAGAAAAGTGTCAGACTTTATGGAGATTTTGTGTCGTTGTCGGAAATGTATGATCAGGCAAAAATAGAAATCAAGAGAAGGGGAGCGTACGCTTCCTTTTCCCGGGCAATTTTCTTAAGAAGCAATTTTTAACGAGCGTTTTTTCCAAATCCAATCATACGAATCACGCCTTTCTTTATTTTCTTTGGATTTGGTTTAGGCAAACTTGAAAGAGTAAAACGATGGTTGTATTTCTCATCGGCGGCCTTCCCCGGACCGCTTCGCCATTCATACCGAACTATCGCACCATCTTCGAATTCATAGTTTCGCTCGATTTCGGTATCGGAATATATTATTGTTTCTTCGCTTACAAAGCGGGTCTGAACATCTTCGATAATACTATTTACGTATAGATCCGTATCGCTAATTTTTTTGCTCATTTTTTTTTGGTGGAAACGTGCCAGCGTATAATTTTTTCTACAAACCAAATTCCGAAGTATTATAGTACATCGTCTGGAACCAGTACAATTTTCCCGTATGCCTTCTCTTCGATCACTTCACGATGTGCATCCGGGGCCTCTCCGAGCGCAAAAGACTTTCCGACAATTGGCTTAAGGAATCCGTTTTCGAGTCCACCAAAAATCGCCGAATGAATTTCGTCAAATTCCTCGGCCGCGGCATTAAAGAGCGACATCCCCAAGATACTTGCGTCCTTTCCCATCGCTAAGCGCGGATCAAAGTTAAGGCTCCCGCGGCTACCGATCACAACGATTCGTCCTCGTTTTGCAAGCACGTCAAAATCTCTCTGAAGATTTACGTTGGCAAGCATTTCAAGAATGATGTCGACGCCTCGTCCTTCCGTCGCAGAATTTATTTCATCTAAATAATCGCCGGTCGAATGATCAAACACAATATCTGCGCCTTGATCTTTCACCAGCAATTTCCCTTTCTTCGAACTCGCCGTACCAATCACTGTCAAACCTAAATTTTTTGCCCACTGAATCGCTGCGATCCCAACACCTCCACTTGCTCCGTGAACCAAAACAGTTTCGCCAGCCCTAGCCCTCGCACGTTGAATTAAGGCGCGGTAGGCGGTTGCGCACGGCACAAAAACACCTGCTCCTTGTTCGTACGAAGTATTATTGGGAAGCTTCCATACCTGTGATTCTTCGCATAAGGCATACTCTGCGTATGTTCCGGTGATAGCCCCAGCGAGATAAACCCGGTCTCCAACTGCGACTTTCGAAACCCTTTCACCTATTGCCTCAACAATTCCGGCAGCATCTTTTCCCGGCGTAAACGGGAGCGGCGGGGTGGAAGGATGCACGCCCTCTCGGATATAGGTATCAACCGGATTTACACCGGCCGCCATTATTCTGACCAAAACGTTAGAAACTCCGACTTCTGGAATCGGAGTTTCTTCAAGTATCATCACATTAGGATCGCCATATTCTCTGACGACTATTGCTTTCATTTTGTGACCGTTCGCCTAAGCCGCCGCAGATTCGTCAGCGGTAATGTGCTTTTGAAGTGCCTGAGCAATAGCTTCCTTTGAAACCGCACCAACAATTCTTTCTTGCTCCTCGCCGCCCTTAAAAACGATCAAGGTCGGAATCCCTCTGACTCCGTATCTTTGCGGCACATTCATGTTCTCATCAACATTCATCTTATAAACACCGGCTTTTCCATCCAGCTCTTCAGCAACAGCTTCCACCGAAGGTCCGATCATACGGCATGGCCCACACCATTCCGCCCAAAAATCAACCAGTACCGGCTTATCTGATGCCAAAACGTCTGCCTCAAAATTCGCATCCGTTATTTCTTTCGCAAAGTTACCCATCTAAATCTCTCCTTCCTAAATATGAAAAATTATAACCAAATCGACGAAATTTCCCTAAACGTCGCCAACGATTCTTATTGTAACAATCTTTGTTACAGAAGACAAGTCGATTCTTAAAAATCGTTTTCCATTACTATTCTATACCGTGGCTTGCCGTTCTCAAGATGTTCAAATGCCTCGTTTATTTCAGACATTTTGAAGTCTTCAGTAACGGCATTTATTTTGTGTCTCGCGCAAAATTCGAGCATCTTGCGCACAACATCCGGGCTTCCCGTCGCCGTTCCGGTAATCGATTTTTGGTGCATTATCAAACCAAACGATGACACCGGAATTGGCTCTAACACCGCACCAACAACGTGCATTTTCCCTTTTGGCGAAAGTGCGTTGAAATAGAGATCCCAATTGAGAGGCACATTTATGGTCGATAAAATCATATCGAATTTTCCCGCAAGTTTTTCAAGTTCCCCATCGCTTCTCGTGTCAGCTAAATAATCCGCACCCAGGTTTTTCGCCTCATCGGCTTTATCAGGCGAGGTCGAAAAAGCAGTAACCTCGCAGCCCCATTTATCGGCAAACTGCAACGCCAGATGTCCTAAGCCGCCAATGCCCACAATACCGACCTTATCGGTGGGTTTAATATCGTTTTGAACGAACGGATTGAAAACTGTAATTCCTCCGCAAAAAAGTGGTCCGGCTTTTGATGCGTCAAGTCCCTCGGGTAATTTCTCCGCCCATGCCCAGTGACAGCGAACCTTGTCAGCAAAACCACCATGCCTTGCAACGATAGTCGCTTCCAGATTCGGACAATTTATATGAAAACCTGAAATACACTGATCACAGTGCATACAAGTCTTCGAATTCCATCCCAAACCGACGTTGTCACCAATTTTCAACCCCTTGGTGTTTTCTCCCAAAGCGATGATCTCGCCGACCGCTTCATGTCCTCCGACAAAAGGATATTCTGTCATCATCCAATCGTTATTCAACATCGAAAGGTCCGAATGACAAATTCCGCAATGCGAAACTTTTATTTCAACCTGTTCACTACCCAATTCACCCGCGTCAAATTCAAACGGCTGAAACTTTCCTGTGGCTTCCATCGCCGCGTATGCTTGTATTTTATTGCTCATAATTTTTATTATTTTTTTCCATTTCTTCCGAGCTCCACCTCATAGCCTGATTCCTGAAAAGCGTTGGCGGATATCTTAGCAACATTCCCTGAACCAATAAATCCTAACTCCACGCGATCCTTGCAAGCCCTTACGGTTTTAATACCACTTTGCCGGTTGTTTCACGGCTTTCAATTGCCGAATGTGCGCGAGCCGCATCTTCAAGCGGAAACTCCGTTACGGAAACTTCTATTTGTCCCTCACTTAAAAAGTTAATCAAATCTCCCGTGAACTTCGCCATATTTCGAGGTGTCTCCAGATTCAAATTGTAACCGCTGACGGTCTGCATCTTGCCCAATAAACCTAGCGCAGAAATTTGAAAATCTTCGCCGCTTGCCGCACCGTAAACGATCATTTCGCCTTTGATGGCAAGACACTCAAAATTGCGTTTGCCCATTTCGCCGCCAACCATTTCAATAATAATATCCGCCCCTTTTCCCTCTGTCGATTCTAGAACTTTTTTCGTCCAATCGCTTTCGGTGTAGTTGATCCCGACATCTGCACCGAGTCCAACGACCTTTTCCAGTTTCTCTTCCGACGAAGCCGTCCCAATGACCCTTGCACCTTTAATCTTGGCAAGCTGAACGAGTAAAGTGCCGACTCCGCCCGCCGCCGCGTGGATCAAAATGTTCTGCCCTTCCTGCAAACTTTGAAGCAAACCTAAAGCCGTCAATCCCTGCACAAGCAGAGCTGTCGCTTCGCTTGATCCTAAACTTTCCGGAATCGGTGCCAAAGTTTTCGCATCTGCAATCGCATATTCCGCATAACCGCCGCCCTTCATCATCGCGAGCACTCTACTTCCGATCGCAAAGTTCTCCAGACCCTCACCAATTTCTTCAATAGTTCCGGCAACCTCAAACCCCATCGTAAAGGGCAATTCCGGCGTGAAAAGATATTTGTTCTGCCTCAACATCGTGTCAGCAAAATTTATACCCGCGGCTTCAGTTTTGATCAAAACTTCGCCCGCTTTCGGAGCTGGTTTATCGATCTCGTCAACCTGCAAATTATCCGGTCCGCCAAATTCGTGTATTCTAATTGCTTTCATTTCTTCTCCATTTTAGGTCGATATTAATAGTTAATATCCGTCTAAATCGCGGATAGGTGTCACCTCCATGATTGCTCTTCCAGTTTAAGAGCTTTTGATACCATTCGGAACTTTATTCAACATCCGTTTCCGCTATTATTGCTTCCGTTCTGACAATTAATTCTATTGGTTTTTCGCGTCCTTCCGCGTATTTCGCGGGCAAAATCTTTCTTAAACCTGCCCCTTCCAATCCTTACCTTCCGAAATTTCCTGCCAACGCTCGCGAATTCTCTGGAAATCCTTTGCACTAAAATCCGTTTGCTCAAGCATCTCAGCGTTTTCCTGCCAGCGGTTCGGTTTCGTTGTTCCAACAATTGCTGTATCGACTCCCTCGACTGCAAGCGTAAAGTTCAACGCCTTTGCGACCGACTCCGACATCTCTTCATTCAGAAAATCATACTGCAAATGCTGTATTCTCTCCCAATATTCATGATGATATGAATCTTCAGGTTCTGAATCGTGCCGCCAGACGGCATTTGCGATCGGACGTTTTGCAATAATTCCCATTTCCGATTCGTTGGCGAGAGGAATTGTAAGATCGATCGCTTCCTGATCGGCAATTGAAACCGAGGTTTGAAAAGTGTCGAAAAATCCGGTCTCGATCGCGGCTATGGCATCTTCGCCGTCCCCCGAATATCCTGCATAACGCACGTAACCACGCTCTTTTGCAACAATTAAAGCTTCAATTACTTCTCCTCGTTTGATCGTTTCCGAGTCGCATGAATGAAGTTGCTCTATATCAAGGTAATCAGTATTGAGTAACTGCAAACTTTTTTGAATAGTTTCTAATATGCCTTTTTTTGACCAGTCGCTTCGCGAAAAGCCGTCGACCGCACCGCATTTTGAGATAAGGATAATTTCACGGCGTCTTTTCCCGATAGCATTGCCGATCATCTCCTCGCTCGCCCAGTACGCCGCGGCGGTGTCAACCAAATTCAGGCCCACGTCAATTGCCGAGTTTAGCAAGTTTGTAACCGTTTCTTGCTTAGCTTGTTGTTGGCCGATCTCGGCCCCGCCAAATCCTAAACGGCTGACTTTTAACTCGGTTTTTCCGAGCCTGCGATATTTCATTTTAACTTCCTGCGCCTTCAGCTTGTCCTTCGTCAACCTTGGTATTTACCGCAATTTCCCGCATTTCATTTATGTTTTCTTGGAGGTCTTTAAGTTTCGCTTCCATATTATCGAGGGCGTCTTCACCCAATGGCAGCCGCAGCGGTGGGTTTTCCATATCGGCAATTCGAATTATCGCTTTGACCGCTTTGACGGGATCACCGGGCTGATTGTTGTGGTATTCACCAATCGCATCTGTTCTCTCGGAAGTGATGTAATCTGGGATTCGGTTCGCAGGTTGTGTAAACGATCGCCCTGCAAAGTCGGTGCGAAATCCGCCCGGCTCGACAATTGTTACTTTAATTCCGAGATGCTCGATCTCTTTTGAAAGCGCTTCGGAAAGCGCTTCAACCGCAAACTTGGTTGACGAATAATATCCACTCGACGGAAACGCCGTTATACCGACAACGGACGAAAGGTTCATAACATGTCCGCTTTTCCGTTTTCTCATAGAGGGCAAAACTTCGCGCATTACTCGAACGACGCCCAAAATATTAGTGTCGTATTGCGCCTTGATTTGCTCCATTGAAGGCTCTTCGATTCCGCCGCCGAGGCCATAACCGGCATTATTTACCAAAATATCTATCGCACCAAATTCTTCTATCGCCTTTGCGACGGAAGTCTTCACGTCATCATCATTCGTCACATCCAATCTAACGGCGCGCGCCGTATCAGGATACTTTTCTACAAGGTCCTCGACATCCGAAGTATTTCTAGCCGTCGCGACAACCCTTTCACCTCTCTCCAAAACCTGTTCGGCTAATTCACGTCCAAATCCTGTCGAACTCCCGGTTATAAACCAAACTCTATTTTCATTGCTCATAATTATTTCCTTTTTGTTTTTTTTCTAACTTTTGCCGTATTTCTTTTCAAAATGCTCCATCGACCCGTTAATCAATTTATTCAAAACATCCAAGTCAATATCGCTTAGACGGTTGATGTACAAACAGGATTTGCCGGTCTTGTGCTTCCCGAGTTTTGCCATTAATTTGTCGTATTTTGCGAATCCATCCATTATGTAAAGCGTAATATTTTGCTTTCGCGGGGAAAACCCTATCCGCATCCAGTCGCCTTCCCGCCCCGATGCACCTTTGTACTGATATTCATCGTAACCAATGATCGATTCGCCCCACATTTTTGGATTTTTGCCCGTAGCCTTTTGCATTATCTCCGCGATTTCCCTGCAATCCTTGCGTTTTGCTTCGTCTTCAATCGAATCGAGAAATTCCTTAACGCTCGCATTATTTTTCCTGGTTTTTAGTTCAGCCTTTACCATTTTTTCCTCCTCATTTTCTTTAGACTAACTATTTTCTACTTTACTCAGATTCCTTGCAGGAAATCATTAATCCATCCCTAACGGCAAACAAAATATTGCTCACGCGTTTATCCTTATTTATTTTCTGATTGTATTCGTGCAAAGCTCTAGTTGATTCCTTTACGTCCCCGCCATTTTCGGCGCTTAGAACGTCTCCGCTCCAGAGCACGTTATCTGCAATTATCAATCCACCAATGCGCATTTTCGGGAAAACCAAGTCGTAGTAGTTTGAATAATTCTCCTTATCTGCATCGATAAAAACCAAGTCAAAAGTTTCGTCCAGGCTCGGAATAATTTCATTTGCGTCGCCGAGGTGAGCTTCGATTCTACTGTTCGAATCTGTCCTCGCCCAAAAATCCTTGGCGATATTATTCGTTTCTTCGTTTACATCAAGCGTGATTACCTGGCCTCCGTCGGCCAATCCTTCCGCTAAACAAAGAGCGGAATATCCCATATACGTGCCGATCTCCAGAATCCTCCGGGGTTGTAACATTTTGCTGAACATTGCCAAAAGCCGCCCCTGGTAAAACCCCGAAAGCATAGCCTTATCGTCGCGCTCACCGGAGGTTTTTTGCCGAAGATCTTTCAGAACGGCGCCTTCATCCGAAGTATATTTTTCGGCGTATTCTTGTATTTCTGAATTTATGAATTCCATCATCCTATTTGCAATCTATTTCTAATTATTCCCGTTTGTTTTTCGACGCAGATCTGGAAATTTTTACAACGACCTTGCCAAAGTGCGAACCGCTTTCCATGTATTTTAACGCTTCCTGCACTTCGCTAAATTCAAATACTTTATCTACGACCGGCTTAATTAAATTGTCGCTAATAAATGCATTCATTTCTGCAAACATATCCCGTGAACCAACGAAAATACCCTGTAATTTCACGGCTTTCATCAGAATTGGGACAGGATTAAAATCCCCTTTCCCCGCCAAGACACCGATAACTGCGATGTGCCCGCCCATCCGTACGGCACTCAACGATTTCTGCAATGTTCCTGCTCCGCCGACTTCGACGACATGATCTACGCCATGTCTTGCCGTAAACACTGAAACGGCTTCATCCCATTCAGGTGTTGCCTTGTAGTTAATTAAGTGGTCTGCACCAAGAATATCCGCTTGTCCGAGTTTTTCGTCGGACGACGAAGTGATAATCGTTTCCGCCCCAATATGCTTGGCAAACTGGAGCCCGAAAACCGAGACTCCCCCCGTGCCCAAAAGCAAAACCGTTTCGTGTTTCTTTAGTTTGCCGGAAACCACAAGTGCATTCCATGCAGTCAGGGCAGCGCACGGCAGCGTTGCAGCTTCTTCGTAGGAAAGATGTCTCGGGATTCGCACTAAACCTTCCTCGTTAAATGCGCCAAATTCCCTCAGGCATCCGTCCAAATCTCCTCCAAGTGCTGAACGCGCTTTCTTGCTATCTACTTCGCCATTGATCCAACCCTGCATAAAAATGGGCATTACGCGATCACCGACTTTCCATCTCGAAACACCTTTCCCGACTTCGACAATTTCACCTGCTCCGTCTGAAAACGGAACAAGCGGCACTTTCAGTTTCGGATTATACGATCCACTTATCATCATCAAATCACGAAAGTTTAATGATGCCGCATGAAATTTCACCAAAACTTCGTTTGCAGACGGAGCAGGTGTTTCGCGTTCGACCGATCTTAGATTATCGATTCCAAATTTTTGAATTTCGTATGCTTTCATTTTTTGGTTTTTTTAAGAAAATTATCAACGCTCCATTCCCCGCCGCCTGCAAAAAATAGATATAGAAAAACAAAGCAGTAGAGCACCGCGAGTTCACCCTTATTAACAATTGGCAAAAACGCGTTTAAGCCATGTGCCATGAAATATGCAACTGCCATTAAACCGCTCAAAAGGAACGCTGTCGAACGTGTAAAAAGTCCTATCGCGATTAATATCCCGCCAAAAAGTTCCAAACTTCCTGCAAAAACCATCAAACCGGAAAGTCCGCCGCCGCCGCCGCTCGAAGCGGGAAAGCCGAGGAGCTTTTGACTCCCGTGCCAAAAGAACAAAAATCCCGCCATAAACCTCAAAATACTTAATACTTTCGGCTGCCAGTTTATCCAAAAATCATTCATATATCCTCCAAATGAATTATTGGGCAGTAAAACCGCCATCTATAGTTATCGAGCTGCCCGTCATGAACGACGACTTATCAGAACAAAGAAAAACGCAGGCATCGGCAATCTCGTGGGGTTTTCCGACTCGGCCTACGGGATGCAGCGATTCAAAAAACTTCTGCGCTTTTTCATTTCCCTGCGTATAACGATCGATCATCGGCGTTTCGATCCCGCCAGGTAAGATCGCATTGACACGCACGCCTTGCTGCGCGAACTCCAAAGCGATTGATTTAGTCAAACCAATAACCGCATGCTTGCTGGCAGCGTAAAGCGGTCCAAATGCTGCGCCAACGACGCCAAAGACAGACGAAACATTCACAATTGCTCCGCCTCCGCTTTCGATCATTGCTGGAATTTCTTCCTTCATAGACATCCAGACGCCTTTTACATTTGTGTTCATTACAAGATCGTAGGCTTTTTCCGATTGCTCGACCAAAGGTTTGAAATATTGTTCAATTCCGGCATTGTTGATCGCATAATCCAATCTGCCGAATTTTTCGGTCGTTTTCAGGACCATACTTCTTACATCCTCTGCCTTTTGAATATCGGTTGACACGAAAATCGCCTCGCCGCCATTTCCATTTATCTTCTGGGCGACCTCATTTCCTTTATCATGGCGCCTTCCCGTCACAACTACTTTCGCGCCTTCCTTGGCAAAAGCTTCCGCCGTTGCTTCGCCGATCCCTGATGTGCCGCCGGTAATTATTGCTACTTTTCCTTCAAATTGTTTCAAGTTCTTACCTCAATTCTTAATCCGCTTTCGCCACGTCAATCGGGAGATCCCATTGAACAACCAATTGTTCAAATCGCAATTAACCCGATATACACGGAAAAAGTCATTCCGCGTTCAGTGTCGTTTTTCATATTCGTTTTACCACTTCACTTTTCGGGTAACGCACCTTTGGAAGTTTACCAAGCCAATCTTCTTCCTTATCCCTGTAACCGATAGCACAAACAACCACCGAAAAATATCCGTCCGATTCGATTCCCAAAAGCCTGTCATATTCGTCCGGAAAAAAACCTTCCATCGGACACGCATCAATTCCGCGAATCGCGGCCGCACTCAACAAAACACCAAGAGCAATAAAACATTGGCGCGCTGCCCATTCATTGATAAGTCCGTTTTCAGCCGCCGCCTTTTGAGAACCTAACATCATCCCTTTTAAGATTTCCAATTCTTCAGCCGGCGTTCCGCGAACCTCGATAATCCTCTCAAGATACTTATCGATATCTTCAGGCTTTGCATCCTTTCTGGCTGCGATCACAACAACCTGAGAGCACTCCGTGATCTGGGGTTGATTCCACGAGTGGGTTTGAAGTTCCTTTCTGATCTCATCATCTGTCACAACATAAAATCTCCAAGGCTGAAGCCCGTAGCTTGAGGGTGTAAGGATCAGGGCGTCTTCCAGAGCTTCCCAATCTTCAGCCGAAACTTTTTTTAACGGGTCAAAACGCTTAACGGCATATCGCCAGTTTAATTGACTTATCAAATCTTCATTTGAAATTAAATTGTTACCCACGTATTCCTCTCTCTTCCTTACATTTTATTAATTCATCAATTACATCCTGAAGAGTGTAATTGGCAAATCTTTCCCTGACAGCTTCATAAATTTCGAGCTGAAGCCTTCCCAGAACCGTTGTTATTGTTGAACCAATGTCGCACTCCTGATCGGGTACTTTTGCGTGAAGGCCAAATATCTCCTCGTCGGAAACCGCTTCATAAACTTCAAGAAGTTTGATTTCGCCGGGCTGGCGCGTTAAACAGGTTCCTCCGGAATATCCAGTTCGGGAAACGACTAAGCCCGCTTCATGCAGATCACTGAGAAGCCTCCGTATGACAACCGCATTTGTATTTACACTTTTTGCGATGTAGCCGGATTTCATACGTTCATCGCAATTGTTTGCGAGCATTGCCATTACGTGAACCGCCATTGCAAATTGACTGTTTGCCATTATTGTAACAAGTTTAGTTACAGAGGTAATACTTGTCAACTCGTAAGCGAATTGTTTCTATTTTTATTCAATTTGAGGTGGTGAGAAGATCCCGTAATTCCTTCAGCGAATCTTCCGAAATAACACGAAAGATTCTGACCTTTGGATCCCGCGGTAATTCCTTTGCTGTGAGGTAATCACAAATGATCATCGATGCGCTTTCCAAACCTCGTTTCCAATCCGACTGATCTGTGTGACGAAAAATGAGCGAATCGCTTTCGACGCGGGCAGCAACCAAAATGGTTTTTGCAAGAATGAGAAATTTTTCCCATCCAGAAACAACGGCGATCAGAGTGTCTTCAGCGGGACGGGTTTCTCCCGCCATCGCACTTGGAATTGAGCCTGGCTTGAGAAAAAGACATTTTTCGTCGGCCCCTAAAACTCGTTCAATGTTCGGTTGTTCATCAAATAGCGCGACAAAATTTGAGTTTAATTCGGCGTGCTCAACTTCGAATTCGTCGAAAGATATCCAAGAGACTCTCGCATCAACCGAGTCGCGGATTTCCTCAACCAAGATATTGCTCAGGGCTTTATTCGATTCGATCAGGAGGAAACTCTTCAAAGGTTTTGCGCTAAATCGAATGTGCATCGATTCTTCGATTTCGTTTTGGGAAAACCCGAAACTTTGTGCTGTTTGGAAGAATCTGGTAATTAATGTATCGAGATTGAGGTTCTGCTCCAAACTTTCGGCATTTTCGTCCGACACATAAAAGCCGCTTCCCGGCTTGAATTCGATCAGTCCGATTTCATTTAACTCCTGGTAGGCATTTGAAACGGTGTTTGCGTGAATCTTAAAACGCCGTGCAATCTCCTGTCTGCTTGGAAGTTTTTCGCCAACTTGCAAATCGCCGCTCGCAACACCAAGTTTTATCTGCGTCACAAGCTGCTCCCGCATCGGAACCTCCGTATTTTTTGCCAGCCAAAGTTTCATCGGAAAGTCTTATTCAAGTGCCTTTTTTAGTGCGGCCTCGAGCTCTGGATATTCGAATTCAAATCCTGCATCTTTAATTTTTTGTGGAAGTACGCGGGAACCCTCGAGAATCAATCTTTCACCCATTTCTCCAAAGATCAGCTTGATTCCAAATCCCGGAATTGGAATTATTGTAGGGCGATTAATCACCCCGCCAAGTGTTTTGGTAAACTCCTCATTCGTAACAGGGTTTGGTGCGGTTGCGTTAACGATCCCGTTAACGGAATCATTATTTAATAAAAAAATATAAAGCTTCACTAAATCTTTGAGCGCTATCCAGCTCATATACTGTTTGCCGCTTCCGATCACTCCGCCGACCCCGTAGCTGAATGGTGTGATCATTTGTCCGAGTGCACCGCCATCTTTAGACAAGACAATACCCGTTCGTGCAAATACAACCCGGGCACCAAAATCTTCCGCTTTTTGAGCTTCCGCCTCCCATTCTTTGCATACTTCCGGCAGAAACCCTTCACCGGCTTCGCTCGTTTCGTCAAGGACTTCGTCGCCCCGGTCCCCGTAGAATCCGATAGCCGACGCGGAGATAAAAACCCGCGGGGGATCCTTAAGTTTTCCAAGTGCATCAACAAGAGTGCGCGTTCCAATCACACGGCTGTCACGAATACGCGCCTTTTTTTCCTCAGACCAATTGCCGTCTGCGACGCTCTCACCCGCCAGATGAATCACTGCATCAATTCCTTTAAGCTTCGCAAATTCCCCGGTTTCAAAACCTTCTTCCGGATCCCAGCTAATTTCATTCTCTTCGCCGGCAGGTTTGCGCGAAAGTGTAAATACTTTATGCCCGATTTTCTCTAAACTTGGTACGAGCTCACCGCCAACCAAACCGCTTGCGCCTGTTACTAAAATTTTCATATCACTTCCCCGTTTTTCGCCCCTGCAAATCGCGCATAACAAACCTTGCCATATTTCGCATCTCTTTTTCGGTCAACTGATTGCGAAACGAAGGCATAGGTAATTTTCCGTGCGCGATCTGCTGATAGATCTCCTCTTCGGATTTTGTTGCTGCATCGCCAAAACGAAGAGCGGGAACGGGTTTGCCGTCGACCATTTTCCCATAAGCTTCGTTTCCATGGCAGATCGCGCAATTCGCGCGAAATAGAGACGCCTCATAAGACTTGCTGTCCGCAATAACAAAACTCTTCTTTCCCGTCGAAGCTGTTTCCGAGCACGCAAGAATTACAAATGCAAGAAATATTGAGATCGAAAAAACTTTCAAGATGGTCAACCGCTTTTTCAAATCGATTTCCTTACCTCTCGTCACGTCACACGTCACTACTTGATCGCGCCTTCAATTGGACTCGAAGCACTCGCATACAAGCGTTTTGGCATCCGTCCCGATTCAAAGGCTAGTCTTCCGGCTTCGACAGCGAGCTTCATCGCACGAGCCATTTTCGCAGCGTCCCTGGCTTCGGCAATCGCCGTGTTCATCAATATGGCGTCTGCACCAAGCTCCATAGCGATCGCCGCATCGGATGCCGTCCCGACCCCCGCATCAACAATTATTGTTGCGTTGGGAAGCTGTTCACGCATAATTTTCAAATTTGCCGGATTTTGGACACCGAGCCCCGACCCGATCGGCGCAGCGAGCGGCATAACAGCAGCACATCCTGCATCAAGCAGTTTTTTCGCCATTATCAAATCGTCAGAAAAATACGGCAAAACTATAAAACCCTCATTGACAAGTATTTTCGCGGCTTCCAAGGTCTGCTCATTATCAGGTAAAAGTGTTACTTCGTCACCGATCACCTCGAGTTTTATCCATTGAGTGTTAAGCGCTTCCCGGGCCAGACGCGCAGTTCGAATCGCGTGTTCGGCATCGTAGCATCCGGCTGTATTTGGCAAGATCTGCATTTCCGGATCAAGGTGGTCAAGAAACGATTCAACCTTTCCGTCGAGCGGCACACGGTTTACCGCGACGGTGACCATTTCTGCGCCGGACTCCTTGTGCGCTGATTTCATTTCGTCGAAACTTCGATACTTCCCTGTTCCGATGATCAACCGTGAGCCAAATGCTTTTCCGGCTAATTCAAATTTTTCACTCATATAATTGCTGTAATTATTCTATTTTATTTTTATTGCGATTCTTTTTACCTGCCGGATAAGTTCATCCTCATCAACCGTTTCGAATTCGCCGCGGTCGTAAAGTTGTTTTCCGGCAACCATTGTAAAAACAACATCGCGCGCGCTCGTTGTAAATGCTAAAGCCGAGAATAGATCATACGCTGGCGTCTGCGAAAAATTGTCGAGCGATATTGCAATTATATCAGCCTGTTTGCCAATTTCGAGAGTGCCGATACGATCTTCCATTCCGAGAGCGGACGCTCCGCCTATCGTTGCAGCTTTTATTATTTCCTCGGAATGTATAAATCTTTCCCCGTCCCGCACTCGCGAAACGAGAGCGGCAAAACGCGCTTCCTCAAAGAGATCACATGCGTTATTGCTGGCCATCGAATCACTTCCCAGACCAACTCTGATTCCTCTATCCATGAAACTGGAAAACGGGGCAATCCCGTGTCCGAATTTTGCGTTGGATTTAGGACAATGCGCAATTCTTGTTTCGCTATCAGCAATTAAATCGATGTCGGATTCCGAAACTTTCACACAATGAGCAAGAAGCGGTTTTGTTTCAAGCACGCCGATCCGTTTAAGGTATTCGATTGACGAAGAATTCGGCACTTCCCATGAAACATTTTCTTTTTTATAGATCTCGGAAAAAAACCCTTCACCGCGTTTCATTAGAAGTTCTTCGTCTGCCGATTCCGAAGCGTGAATAGTTATCGGAATGTCGTCTTTCAGTGAAAACTCGGCAATCTTTTCAAATAACCTTCTACTTACCGTGTAAGGCGAATGCGGCGATATTCCGACTCTTACAAGCGCGGATTCATTTTCCATTAAACGAAAAAACTTTTCGACCAGGTTATTAAAATATTTGTCGGCGGTCTTATTATCCGGCGAAAACTCCGTTTCCTGAAAAAGTATGCCACGGAGGCCCGTACTTTTCAGTGCTTCGAAACCTGCCTCGCCAAAACGACCTATATCGGCGAAAGTGGTTACACCGGATCGCAATCCCTCCGTCGCCCCGAGCAACGCAGAAGTTTTTAAATCGTCATCAGTTAATAAATTAGCCCGTGTTTTGGTGAGTGTGATAAGCCAGGATGCAAAATCGTCGTCATATTTATCAAGAAAACCTCGCAAAACAGTGAGCTCGAGATGCGAATGTGAGTTGACCAGGCCAGGCATCAAGACTGAATTGCCAAAATTTCGTTCATGAGCATCCGGGTAATTTTCAATCAGGTCATCCCGATTTCCGACGTCAAGGATTTTATCTTGGTTTACGACAACACCGCCATTAATTAGAGTCTGATCGGATACCGTAACAAGATAATCGGCTGTAAGGATTTTCATAGGTGAAACGCCAAATGCGTGACCTGTCGCTGTTTTATTTTTCCTGATAACGTTTCAGAATCGAGGTCACGTAAGCCTTGGTCGAAGGAATTTTTATTCGGTCGACAAATTCTTGCGCAGACAGTTTGGAAGCGTCCGCATCTTTCGTCCATTCTTCAACCCGACTCGCTCCGGCATTGTAGGCAGCTAGCGTCATCGCTTTCTGCGCGGGAAAATCTCGATATTTTTCACTCATGCTTTCGAGATACCACGCCCCAACTTGAATATTTCGCTCCGGGTCCTTTAAAAACTCCTGAACATTTTCGGCGGTCTTTTTTTCAAATTCCCTTAGCCCGGTTTTCGCTGCCCATTCTCTCGCAACCAATGGCGTCACCTGCATCAACCCTATTTCATTATCTGCTCCGATTTGCCACGCGCTAAAATAGGTCTCCTCGTAAATCACACTCCATACGAAATGTTCGTCAAGCCTATAGACATTTGCTTGTCTTCTGATCAGATCGTCATAGCGGTGAATCCAGTATTGGTTAAAATAGTAATACCCAGCGATACCGATCCCTGCTAGTAACAATAATATTATCGGAATGTAAATACGCCTCATAAAACCAGAGAAGATCTAAAACTTACAATTTATTTTTACCAGTTTTCTCATTCTGACGAATATCCCTGCCGGTATTTCTACCGTCCAACGAATAACGCTCTTGGTCTTGAGAAATTTTTCCGGATCGAACCATTTCTGCGTAGAGATCGACGTCGTAATCCACGTCTCGTGACATTTGTTCGCGAATTTCTAAGAGTATTTCGAGAAATTTTGGACGTCTATACATAAATAATTAATCCGGTATCCAATTAAACTCATAATTGGTCAAAATGACCGATTTCCAAAAACTAAAGCGTATGAACCAGGAATTCCGGCGTTACGATCATCGGGACATAGAAGCCAGCGGCTGTATTAAATAAACGCACTCGTGCCTGTTTCCGCACATTTGCGAGGTGACCGAAATTCCAGGTTACTAAATAATCGATTTTGTAAAACGATGCTAACGCCACGTGCAAAGCGTCTCCAATATATTTACGATGAAATATTCCTCGTGAAATATAACCCTCGGCGAGAATTGCCACCTCCTCTGCTAGTTCGAGACTTTCCATCCGCTTTATCAAATTCAAATAACTTTTTCTATGTGGTTCTGCCAGACACTCCAACTCGCGTTTTACAAGAATTGAAGAGTAAACTGAGTATTCTCCTAATTCGTGCTCCCACCAGCGAATCGTTAGATCACGGCGGAATGGTTCGCCATTATCCAGGTAGGCGCCAACGACCGATGTCTCAAGATACAAGCTTTTCTTCATATAAGGTTCGCTCAAAATTAATAAGGTCTTAGTTTCGCAAACTTTTCAAGCAAAACTAAAACCTAAGCCTAACGGCACAAATAAGCAAATTCGACGCAAATTTTATGGCCCGTGCGGAATAAACGTTACCTTTGATCTCTTAAAATCAAAGATCAATCTATAATTTCTCAAAAAGTTCCCACCCAAAATTCCCGCCTGTTGAAAACCCGAAGTTTCGTTGATTAGATCCAAATTTAGCGCGATCGCCTTAAGGTCGCTTCGCGAGAATTCACCGACAGTTATTCGCGGAAGTAAAAATGACGGAACGTTTTCCGTAATTCCAGCTGCTCCTATCACGCGCATCGTCTCATCGGATTCGTACCCACTTAATTCCTGTGTTCCGGCAAGATCATTCGAAATCACCGAAACGCTTGCGCCTGTATCTACTATAAAGTTTAAAGGAGTTTCGATCCCCTGAAGCTGGACTTCACCACTTAAAAATCCACTCGAGGTAAGCCGAAGTGGAAGCGACATCCCTTTGCTTGCCTTGCTTTCCGCGATTTCAGAATCTTTCTTCGCTAATGCAAAGGTTTGTTTGCCATAATCGATCGTGGCGATGTACTTAGAAATTAGCGAAAGCCCAATGTAGCCGTCCACGTCTTCTTTTTTGTTGTGAAATTCTCTAATGTAGACAGGAACATTTCTTATTCTGACGTCTCCCAAATAGACCTTTTGAAGAAACCCGTAAACGATGTCAAATTTCCCGTCTCCTCCGAGCGCTCTCGCGACGCCGCCGCGCGTGATCGGCTTGATCTTTAATCTCTCGGCGGTTTTGTTCGAAATCACGGAGATGCCTGATCCCGTATCCAACACAAAGTTTAAGATCTCGCCGTCCTTAGAAAGTTTCAATTTTATAACCGGGCGATTATTTACAAGCTTCATATCTACCACGGTCTCATCTTCCCCGCCCAGATCGTAAAGCGATTGTTTACTACCAAGATATTTTAGGAACCGGATCAGCCCTTTGATGCGATCCCGCCTTTCAGAATCGGTCGGAGGCGAAATTCGAAGAAAACGTGCGTAGGCATCTGCCGCTTCTTTGTATCTTTCGGCACGTGCGGAAACTTGGGCAAGTGCAAAAACAAAATCAGGTTCCCGGGAGTCATGATGTTCCGCTTCCCTTAGGTTAAGAATTGCTTCCGAAACCCGGTTCTCATAAAAGTCCAACATTCCCAAACCGGCCCAGCCTAACGCCTCCCGCTTATCAAGGAAAACTGCGTTTGCAAGCAATCGGCGCGCATCCGTAAAATTCCCCGCCGAAAGATAAACCGCACCAAGCACTGCATAGGCAAAGGAATTCTCCGGTTCAGCCCGTACCACTTCAAACGCATAATTGAATGCCGTGATCAAATCCTTTTTCTTCAATCGGATGTAAGCCAATTCGAGTTTCGCACTGGAATTTTGTGGGTTGCTGGCGATTACCGCTTTAAGAATTTTCTCGGCTTCTGACGTGTTGCCCTTTCTTGCCAGTTTTTTTGCTTGCTTTATCTGCTTTTTGACATCTGTGAAATCGGTTTTTTGGACATCGTCCGGGGAAAGGGCGAATGCTGACAAACTAAATGAAAATATGCAAACCAGAACCAAACAGCCGACCAAAAGGAACGGATTCCTCAAGCTCCCTTTCTGCGCGATTCTAAAATTCATTCTCCTTGCTCCTTAAAACGATCAAGCGACGGGACTTATCCTACTTCAGAATTTCACCCGTTTTCATGGACCATAGAACTAAGTCTATCTCATCGAAGTCAATATCAATCTGGTCAGCAAATTTTTTTAGTTGATTCTCAATCGTTAGATACTTCGAACGCGTATTTGGTGGCTTCGGCTCTTCGATTATTCCCAATTCCGACAGACAGTTTAGGACATGTTTATCTAAGATAGCGTAACCTTTCAAACCAATATTTCGTAAGTAGTGGCTCGCCTCTTTATAACCTAAACCCTTTATTCCCTTCTCCTGAACTAGCCAATCTCGACGCGCATAATTGTTATTGAACCCGGCAAGCTTTTGTTTTAAACGCATCTCACAGTGCTCTTCCAGAAATGTTCGCGAAGCAATTACATAACGGGCTCTTGCCCGCGGGTATCGATGTCTTCCAACCAGCGCATTCATAACATCTTCATGCGACCCCGACATTAAATGGGATTTGACGGCCTCGATCGACCGAAGGCCCATTTTTGCGGAACATCCGCCCGTAAAGAAACAGTAAACCATTTCCTCCCAGAGCTGCTCATCTGACCCGTTTTTCCAAAGACCTTCAAATTCCCTGAGGCGTGTGCGGATTTCTTCTGATCTTTCCGAATGAGTTTCCTTTATTCGTTCAACTGTAACTGGCTCGGTATATTTCTTCACGACATTGTTGTTAAGCTGATTTTATGCGCCTATGAATGTGATGTCAATAAATTTGTGTTTCGAGACCATGTCAGGAAATCTAACTACTGACAACCTGAAGAACGACTTTTTTATTGAAAAAGCTTCCATTTTAGGAATATATGATGTATAAGTAATGGTGATTGCTGCCATAAGCAATTCAAATCTTAGCATCCATTTGCGCGACGTTTTCATCTGAATTATGGTTGGGATCGAAAAACTTTCGGAACGTTTTTTGCGAATGGAAAACCGCTAATTTGATGTGTTATAATTTTTACAGCATTCTTCTCCGACGACCACGAAGAAACTTAATCCACATCAAAACAAAAAATCAAAAGGAATTAAAGTATTAGATATGAAGTTGTTTTCGCTTAGTTTTGTCTTTGTTATGTGTTTTAGCGCGATTGGACTCGATGTAAGCGGTCAAGTAAATCGTAAGCCTCTGTTGCAGCCGATCGTTATTAAACCGGGGGAAACCCGACCGCGGACGTCGCCGACACCTTTGGTAACGAAGACTAGCAGCACCAGACCTATCATATCGTCGGGTCCCGCTCCGGATCTGGTGATCATGGCATCGCGAAAAACATCCTTTCCCGTTTTGGCAAATGTCACGATACCGGGTACGTCGGGAGTTTTGATCGAAAGCGAAGATGGAATGGTGGTTCTGGACAGCTTTTCAAATCAAGCTTTTAATCCGGCATCAAATGTAAAAGTCGCCACTGCCTACGCGGTGTTAAGAACATTCGGACCGGAATATAGATTCAGCACCGGTGTCTGGACAGACGGTACAATTGACCGATCGACTCGAACACTTATCGGTAACGTGTATGTTTCCGGACGTGATCCAATTTTTAACTATGAACACGCAGTTGCTATTGCTGACGAACTGAATCGTATCGGGATCACTCGAATCGAAGGCGATTTAGTTGTAACTTCTAATTTCTCGATGAATTTTAGTACGTCTTCGACAAGATCTGCTTCTTCGCTTATACGCACGATGGATGTTTCAACGAGAAACGCGGCTGGACGAAAAGCTTGGAATCTTTATCTCTCACATTCCGGTAACTTTGCAACCGCGAGCCCAAACCCAGGAGTGATCTTTACGGGTAGCAGTTACGTTCAATCTATTCCGACCAATGCCCGCCTTCTATTTATGCACGAATCAGCCCCGCTCAAAGAGATCGTTAAAGCGACGATGAGCTATTCTAACAATTTTTTAGCCGAACGACTCGGTAATATGCTTGGAGGCGCCTATGGGGTCGAGCGCATAGTCCAACGAGACGCCCAAGTAGCACCATTTGAATTTAATATCGAAACTTGCAGCGGACTCGGAATTAATCGCGTTACGCCGCAGGCCCAAGTAAAATTACTCAGAACTTTCAAAGATTTTCTCAAGAAACATAAAATGTCGTTTCGGGACGTAATGCCAGTGGCAGGTTTGGATGACGGAACGCTAAAGAATAGATTTGATTCGGCGTTTCAGATAGGAAGCGTCGTAGGAAAAACAGGTACACTTCGTCAAACAGATAACGGAGTGAGTACCCTCAGCGGTGAAATTACCACGCGAAAAGGAACGTTCTTTTTCGTAATTTTCAACCAGCGAGGAAACGTCGGTGCCTTTAGGAATTTTCAGGACAATTTTGTGCCGTTGGTTCAGGGCCAACTCGGCGGTGCCCTATCAATGCAATATTTGCCGATTCCTATGGGACGGAGATTAGCGAAGTCCAGGATAGTTCGTCCAGCGGGTTTCGCGAATTAGAAGATCAAGAAATCGGACAAGAGAATATTAAGGAAGTGAGTAACTCACTTCCTTTTTTTATTTCTGTAGGGCGTTTCTGCGTCTACATCGCCTCATATTTCGACAGGATCAAACTTGTCGAATGCTCAACAATGATGCAAAATCTCTACTTGTTTGGAGTCGCCAAAGAAGCACGCATATGAGCAAATCTGAAGATATCCCCCCAACGTCCGAGTCTCCCGAAGAATTTGCGGTTGGAACCGAATCTGAGGAACTTGTTGATTCGGAAGATCGAAAACCTGAAATTACGAAACAAAAGAGTGTAGCGAGATCAGCGGGAATCGTTTCTATCGCTGTAATGTTTTCGAGAGTTTTGGGATTGGTCCGCGAGATGGTTTTTGCGCAATACTTTGGAGCCGGATTCTTAAATGATGCCTATCAAGTTGCTTTCCGAATTCCAAATGTGCTTCGTGATCTATTTGCCGAGGGAGCCTTATCTGCCGCCTTTGTAAAAGTATTTACCGATTATCAGATCTTGAAAAGTGAAGAGGAAGCCTGGAAACTCGCGAGTCTCGTACTAAACGGCTTAATCGTAATACTGAGCGGTATTACGCTTTTGGGAATTATTTTTTCCCCGCAAATTGTGGGTTTGATTGCCGATGGTTTTTCGCCTGAAAAGGCGGCCCTTGCAACGACCCTCACACGGATAATGTTTCCATACATTCTGTTTGTCGCAATGGCCGCTCTTGCGATGGGGGTCCTCAACACAAAAGGTAATTTTGGCGTTCCCGCTTCTGCTTCGACCGTTTTCAACGTCATATCCATCCTGATCGGACTGGGATTGGCGTATTGGCTAAGCGGTGGAGGATGGACAACGCCTGGCAAAGGAGAAAATGCTTCTGATACCGCACAATGGGCGATAATTGGAATGTCGATTGGAACGCTGATCGCCGGCGCGTCGCAGTTCCTAATGCAAGTTCCGTCGCTGATGAAGGTTGGCTTTCGATTTGCGCCGTTTCTAAATTTTTCGGACGAAGGCGTTAAAAAAGTAGCCCGCTTGATGGCACCAGCAATATTGGGCACTTCTGCAGTCCAGATAAATGTTTTGGTTAACACATTTTTCGTTTCGGGAATTGAGGGCGGAATATCCTGGCTCGGCTATGCATTTCGCTTGATGCAGTTTCCAATCGGGGTTTTTGGTGTGGCGATCGGCACTGCCTCGATTCCTACTCTATCCAGGCTGGCAAGCCAGAAGAGCTTCGGCGAATTCCGCAATACACTTTCATCGTCAATTAAACTCGTTTTTCTTCTCACATTGCCCTCGGCGTGCGGACTTATCGTACTTGGCGAACCGATCATTCGCTTAATATATTCGCACGGCGGAGCTTTCAAAGAAAGCGATGTTCCATTTACGGCATATGCTTTAGCAGCGTATTCAATTGGTCTTACGGGCTATGCAGCGATCAAGATCCTATCCCCCGCATTTTACGCCCTTGATAGTGCCAAGATACCTATGGTCATTGCGCTTTTCTCAATTATTGTAAATGCCTTTGCAAGTTATTTTTTTATGGGTTTGTTTTCGGAATACGGTGTAACTCCGGAGCACCCGGGCGGATACGGGCATGTCGGAGTAGCATTCGCGACTTCGTGCGTCGCTCTTGTAAATTTCTTTGCGCTGGCACTGATGATGAAGAAGCAAATCAGACGAATAAATGGCGGAGAAATTTTCAGTTCGTTTATGAAAATTGTAGCGGGGTCTGCAATTATGTCAGCCGTTTGCTGGTTCAGCTATCAGTTTCTCACTACGCGTCTCGGTGAAAAACATCTATCCGTCAACCTTATTGAAGTTTTCGTTCCGATCTTTCTCGGAGGAGTCGCGTTTATCGCTTGTGCGAAAATTTTGGGTGTAACCGAAGTTAATCAACTAGCGGCGGCGATCCGCAAAAAACTCGTTCGTTAAATTCGGCTGGAAATTGATCCGAATTTTCGGGTGAAAAACTACGCGACCATCTTTGCAAACTTGTCTTCATTTAAAACATCAACGCCTAGACTTTCTGCCTTCGTTAACTTCGATCCGGCGGCTTCCCCGACAACGACAAAGTCGGTATTTTTACTCACAGATGACGATACACGTCCACCGCGCTCTTCGATTAGTTTTGCAGCCTCTCCTCGCGTGTAATTTTCCATTTTCCCGGTAAGCACAAATGTTTTACCGACAAAACGGTCGTCCAAATTGGCACTCTGCGCCGCGTCAGTATACATATTGACACCGCTCGCCAGAAGCCGATCGATCATTTCAAGCTTTTCGGAATTATGGAAATAATCGAAAACGCTCTGTGCCAATGTTTCGCCAATTTCAGGGATCGCGTCGAGTCCTTCAACCGTTGCAGTGCGAAGGTTGTCTATTGAACGAAAATGATTTGCGAGGATCTTAGAATAGCGTTCGCCGACGTGTCGAATATCCATCCCGAAAAGCAGCTTCTGAAGACCGCGCTCTTTGCTCGCCTCGATTTGATCAAAAACATTTGTCGCGGATTTTTCCGCCATTCGATCAAGATTCGAAAGCGTTGGGATATCGAGGCGATATAGATCCGAAACGTCACTTACGAGCCCGCTGTCAACTAATTGCTCGATCAAAACCTCCCCAAGTCCTTCGATATCCATGGCCTTTCGCATCGCAAAGTATCCAATCCTTCCCTTGATCTTAGCCGGGCAAATTTCGTTTGTGCACCGCGTTATAGCCTCGCCTTCCGGACGAACCGCATCCCATCCGCAAATCGGACATTTGTTTGGAAACTCGAAATCGCGCTCGCTTCCGTCCCGTTTTGATTCGATCACTTTGAGCACCTGCGGAATGATTTCACCGGATTTTTCGATCACGACCCAATCGCCGAGTTTTACTCCCAAACGCGTGATCTCATCTTCGTTGTGAAGCGACGCCCTCGACACTGTTGTTCCTGCAAGAAGAACCGGCTCGAAATTTGCGACGGGCGTCAGCGCGCCGGTCCGCCCCACCTGAATCGAAATATCGATGAGCCGCGTGGTCGCCTGCATCGCCGGATATTTGTAAGCAATCGCCCAACGGGGAGCCTTCGAGGTGGCACCAAATTCGTCTTGCAAATTTGTCTCGTTTATTTTCACGACAACACCATCGATATGGTAGTCAAATGCCTGCTTTTGCACTTCGATCGCATTAACAAAATCGATAACCTCCGCGATAGTTGTACAGAGTTTTCGATTTGGATTTACATTAAAACGATTCTTCTCAAGCCAGGCGAAATTTTCCCAATGCGTACGAAAGGCCTTTTGATTTCCACTTAAAACGTCATACGGAAAAATATCAAGTCGGCGCGACGCAACGATGGCGGAATCAAGCATGCGAATTGTCCCAGAAGCCGAATTTCTTGCGTTTGCAAAAGTCTTTTCACCGCGTTCTATAAGTTCTTCATTTATTTTTTGAAATACGGATTTCGCGATAAACGCCTCGCCGCGCACTTCAATCTCAGTCGGAAAATCGAACCTTAATTTCAATGGGATAGAGCGGATCGTCTTTGCGTTTTGCGTCACATCGTCGCCGGTCTGCCCGTCGCCTCGAGTTGCCGCAACGGTGAGGTAACCATTTTCATAGTGCAGCGATAGACTCAATCCATCAATTTTGAGTTCAGCAACATATTCGAACGTTCTTCCGTCCGCAAGTTTTTGGCAACGCTCGTCAAATTTCCGTAACTCGTCAATATTGTACGAGTTATCTAAACTCATCATCTGCACCCGGTGGGTAAAGGAATCAAAACCGAGGGATTTTCCGCCAATTCTTTGGGTAGGTGAATCGGGTGTAACGAGTTCGGGATGCAATTTCTCTAAGCCTTGTAAACGCTCCATCAAAACGTCAAATTCGGCATCTGAAATCTCTGGCTCACTGTGCTGATAGTAAAGCTCATTGTGCCGATTGATCTCATTCCGGAGAGATTCGATCTCTATTTTTGGAGTGTCCATAGGTGGTAGGTTTACCTTCATCTCGACATAAACTCACAGATCAGCCGATGAAAATGATGTGTTCCCAGTTCTCGAGTAGGTGAATACCTTCCGCGATCATAAAACATTGATCTTATTCCCTTTTGTACCGATTCGACAACCGCTTTATCCTCCTCCTCGACAGTTTCCAGATCCGCTCCCGCTCCCAGATTTAATTTACTTTTGTCATTTACAAATGTAAGGTATTTAATCTTTGTATGATCCGGCTTTACCGGCTGCACGATATTTATGGAGAGTCCCCAAGGATAAAAGTTAAACATTAGGTTCGGAAAAATGAAAAAATACCGCGCTCCAACATTACCTTGATCGTCGAATCCGGTCTGAAGACTCGAGAAGCGAAAAGTTTCGGTCTTGTAATTTCCGTAATCAATTTCTTTGTTTAAAGATTTATGAAGATACGGAATGTGAAATCCTTCTAAATAATTTTCACAGTATAACGCCCAATGTGCCTTAACTTCATAGGTCTTTTCCCTCACGAATACAAGCCTTTCAAAGTCGAAGTCAGGCGTGCGATTCCTGACTTCCGAAAAAACATCTGCAAATGGAAACATTGGCTTCAGCGACACAAAAACAAAATCCTCCCACTCTTCGCATGGAATCTTCTCAAGGCTATCGCTTTCGGACGGGAAATTTTTTGTTTCTTCAAATTCGGGCATCGTTATAAATCTCCCGTCAAGAGAAAATGTCCGTCCATGGTACCCGCACCTTATCGTCCGGCAGCTGTCGGTATCTTTCTCGACCAAAATTTTCCCTCGATGTGTGCAAACGTTTGAAAGACAATGCAAGCTTTCGCCGGTTTTCGAAATCAGTACGGGCGCGTCTACAAATCCTTCGAGAAATACTCGGGGGCGAAGGGCTTTTTCATGGACACTCCAATCGGCTAATTGCCAACTTCGCGAGAATATCTTTTTTTTTGAGTCTTCGAAAAAGCCCCGGTCAAGATAAAACGCAGATGAAAGCGTCTCGGCCTCGCTAATCTCAGAGGAGATCTTAAAAATATCTCGTTCGCTCTTCATATTTTCGGTTGTTTAAACTTGTTGAAACCTTTAATCGATTAGTGTAAACTTGCAAATAGGTGTAATTCTGCGCCGAGCCATCGTTTCACCAGTCCATAGGCTCAAAACTTCCTCTCGATACGTAAAAACAAAATTTCAGGTTAAATGAAGTTCCATATACCCTATCTTCTATTTACGATTTCCGGTGCATCCGCGATTCTTCTCTATCTGGTCCGTTATCGCCATGCCCGCGGAAGCAAGTCGCTAATGCTGGCCGGTGGATCATCAATCATATGGATGGTAGGTGAATTCGCGGCGGCAACTTCGAGCACGTATATAGGACAATTTTCCGCCGAGGTAGTTAGATTTGCCGGGGTAATATCAATCCCAATAGCCCTTCTTGTTTTCGTTAGCCGTTGTTGCGGAAAGTCTTTAACCTCAAAGCACATCCTCTATCTTTCCGCCGTCCCGATAATTTCTTTCGGGCTGATGATCACTACACTTCAGCATCACTTGTTTTTCAAAGAATTCGTTTTTAACCCTGCAGGAGGACCGCCAAAAACCGTTTATGGCAATTATTTCTGGCTTGTCCACGTGCCGTATTCCTATTGCTTGATAATGGTTGCGCTCGGAATGCTTTTGATTGAGTTAAACAAGATATCGCAAAGATTCCGAACACAAATTACTCTATTGATAATTTCAATTTGTATACCGCTAGCTCTTAACATTGTTAATTTATCAGGAATTGTCAAAGGTCTAATTATAAATCAGATCGGCTTACTAGGTTTTCTCGTCGTTGCAACGATCGGTATTGTCAGATTCCAGCTCTTCCATGGCAGCCCGATTGCTTATGAAACGGTTTTTAAGACCTCTGATGACGGCTTATTGATACTGAATAAAAACGATTTAATCATGGATCTGAATCCCGCGTTTGCTCGTGGAATGAACGCCGATCCTAGTGAGTTAGTGGGTCGCAATGTTAACGAGATTTTTGCCTCATGGGAGCCTTATTCGTCGCGTTATTCCGATGCTTTCGAAAACCGGGGGGAACTCGAGCTTTCCATACGCGGGAGCCATAAATATTTTTCGGTTTTAAGAAGACCTATCACCGATGAGGATGGCGAGATAAATGGCAGAATTGTGACGATCCGCAATACAACGGCCCAAAAACTCAACCAGATATCACTCGAGAACATGGCATTCATTGACCCTTTGACGATGCTTGCAAATCGAAGAAAATTTGAGGAGGAATTTCAAAGGGCAGTAAGGATTGCCGGTGAGACAAATCGTAAGTTTGCTATTCTTTATTTCGACCTTAACAGCTTCAAAGACGTAAACGACGCGATGGGACACAAGGTAGGCGACGAACTTTTGAAATACGTTGCCGCGCGAATTGCGTCAATATTGAGGAAGCCTGACCTCGTGGCACGATTGGGCGGCGATGAATTTGCAGCAATTTTGCACAATGCCAGCGAACCCGGTGTAAAAATCGCAGTGGAGAGAATTATTGAAAATACCCGGACACCGTTCAGAATTATGGAGCATACTCTGATCGCTGAATTGAGTATCGGAGCGGCGTTTTACCCTGACCATGGCGACCAATTATTGAAACTTTTAAACCATTCCGACACAGCAATGTACCGTGCAAAATCGGAAGGCGGAGGATTAGCGATCTTTGATCAAAGTATCGACAATGCAAACATCGTAAATATGTGATCAAAACCTTTCGCGTTAATCTCGAAACAATAAGTATCTCGGATTATTTTCGTCACGGATAAATCCGCGACAGATCAGGTTCTTTGAAAAGGCATCTTCAAACTCGGCTCTTATTCGCTTTTGTTCAGCGATTGCCCGTCTTGGGTCGGTCGTTACGAGATCACTCCAGTTGTTAAGGGTGGTAATTTCCGAGGCCGGTTCTTTTGAGAGATCATGAGTGTTCCCGCTAGAGAGCATTTCTACTCTTTCACTCGAGATATCCCATTCGGCAAAAAGGCGATCACTATCTATTCCGACGGGGGAATCCGCATTCTCATTTGCACCATAGTCAGTTCCATAGAAATTTGGCTGATACTCCCGAACCAATGCTCCGAGTTTCTCTAGATTGAAAAATGCGTTTCTAGCTTGGGTGGGTTGGAATGTCCACTTTATGTAACGGACTTCTTCCTCCAGAGCCCTGTTTCGCTGAGCCCATTTTAGACGAGCACCTATTCCGTAATTTTGATACGCCTGATCGATCGCCGTCATATGAGAATAAAACATTCGTTCGTTTCCCTTAAACGCCAAAACGGACAGAACAAATCCCACGAGTTGTTGATCGGCGAAAGCGCCCAAAGTGAATCCCCCGGCGTGCCTTGTGACGATGAAGTGCCTAACCGGAGAAATCTCGATCTCGGGCAAATTGAAAACTTTCCTCTGCAATAATACGCAGCCCGAGAGTTCCTCTGGTGAAATACATTCGCGAATTGAGATATTGTTCGTATCCATTTGGCCCGCAACTCTCAAGAAATTTCTTCTGAAACTTTCGCAATTTGCCCTGCCGCTGTCAACCACATGATTTAATTCGACATAACCGACTTTTTCCTTAATTTGATATTATCCTATCAATTCGATTAGGATGCGCCCCGGCAAAAGAGCCTGCTATTTATGACTCAGATGGATTCCCAAAATAACCTGGACATCGCAGGAAAAATTCACAAGCTTTCCGCTGCCGAGCTTTTTGCTGAAATAGCTCAAGCAAAGTTCAGCGGTTCGCTTCGGCTTGTTCACGCGCAGGAAAAGGTTATCGTCTATTTTGAAATCGGCGAGGTTGTATACGCGGTTTCAAACGCGAGAAAGCATCGTTTATTTGAAATACTGCTTGCTGAGAAAATCCTCTCAAAGGAAAGCCTGGTAAAAATCGACGGTTTTATACACGACCAGCATTTGGGGAAGAAATTGATCGAGGAAGATCTCCTTACGCAATCGATCGTCGACTCTATATTTTCTATACAAATTAAAGCGATAATAAGCACTGTATGGTCTTGGGAAGAGGGTACCTGGCTATTTAGCCCGCTTGCCCGAATAAAAGACGGAATTCGTCTTAAAATAAACATGCAAGCACTTTTCGCGAAATTTGTGAAAACGCTCCCGGACGAACAAATTATCGGACGCTTCAAAAGCTTGTCGGAATCATTTAGCTTGTGCAACCCGGAACTTGATCTGTTGGATATCGACCCAACTCCAAACGAAGCATTCATATTATCGCGGATCGGCGAAAACACACTCGCAATTGAGGAAATCCGTTCGCTTTGCAGTTTACCAAACGAACTGCTTTACAAAGCTCTATATAATTTGTGGCTCAAAGGCGTTGTTAATCGTGGAAACTGGAACTCGTATTTCGACGACGACGCGGCATCGAAAATCGCCAAAGCAAAATTTACCCTAAAAACATCGGCCACTTCGTTTGAAGAAGTTGAAGAACGCAAGCGCGCAAAAGCGGACCTCGAAGACGAAGAGGCAAAACTGGAAACAATCGAGGCAGAGAAAAATGAGAAAGAAAGAAGCGAAAACGAAGATCAAAATCTCCCGCTCGAAATCTATTTAAAGCGCGTGGAAGATGCCGCAACACACTATGAGATGTTTAACCTGTCACCTGATGCGGAAATACGACAAATCAAGAAAGTATATTTCCGTTACGCAAAAAATTTCCACCCTGATCTTTTTCATAAAAAAGTTGAAGACAAGAAACATCGAAAAATTCAAAATGCATTTACAGAAATCGCAAAAGCTTATGACACTTTGAAAAATACGGATTCGAGAGAGCTATACGATTTCAAGTTACGAAAAGTGATCGAGGCTGCAAGAAAGAAGGTCCCAGTCGAAACTTCTACAAAAGATGAGTTTGCAGAACATAAGAATTCAAATGAGGCTGCTTTGCAGTTCGAAAGCGGATACGATCTATTGCTCGGCGGTAATACTTCAAAAGCGCTCCCATACCTTGAAAGGGCCTCGAAACTCAATCCAAACAATGCTCGCTATCACGCATATTTCGGAAAAGCACTTGCAAAAGATGGCTCGCAAAGGCATCGAGCCGAAGGGCAAATACAAACAGCCATCAAGATGGAGCCGAAAAATCTGGTTTATAGAATGATGCTCGCGGAATTGTATGTCGAAATCGGTTTGTCGACGCGCGCAAAGGGAGAGTTAAAAAGACTCCTCGAAATCAATCCAAACGATTCAGACGCAATTTCTTTGCTCGACAGGATTTCGAATCCATAGTAAAAGTGAACACTGAGATCCTATCTAATTGAAAATATAGTAAGATAGGGAAAATATCACGAAAACTTTTGAAATCTCGAATCGCACACGCTGTGATAGCGTCGCGATGGATTTTTTTGTTAATTATGTCGGTTCCTGAAAAAGCACTTGTTGAGAAATTATCGGTCGACGACGAATTTCTTCGTTTAGGACGAATGATCGATGAATTTGAGGGGTATCCGAATCCGCACGCCTCGCGTATTGCCGTGATCGCGGACGAGATTGCCGTGCGTTTTGATTTGGCTTCGCACGATAGAAAATCGCTTCAGCATGCAGCTTTGCTTCATGACTTGGGCGAAATGATAATGAATCGGGATTATGTAAAGGTGAACCGAAATCTGACAGACGCGGAGAGAATCGATATTCACCGGCATCCGGTGATCGGCGAGCAAGAAGCGGCAAAACGCGGTTTGGCCCGTGCTGTACAGCTAATAATCCGATGGCATCATGAATGGTGGAATGGCGCGGGATATCCTGACAGTCTTGAGAGAGAAACGATTCCACTTGCGGCAAGGATTCTACGAGTTGCAGATACGTATGCGGCACTTACGGACGCACGTCCGTACAGCGTTCCTATATCGGAGTCGGAAGCAAAAAGATATATCACTGAGTGGGCGGGGATTGAGTTTGATCCCAAGGTTGTTATGGCATTTTTGTCGTTGAAGGGTCTTGCCGAACTTGCATCTTTTGGCGAAAATTAACTTGGTCGGAGTAAACAACGAATAACGGAGAGAACTTTGCGAATGATGAAGGGCGTTACAAACATTCCAAAAACCTGGCTTGCCTTTGAATTGAACATCCTACGGCGGCTCGAGTTTAACTCCATCTCAATACCCTTCACTCAAAATGCGAGACTCGGTAGAGCTTTAAAACAGTGGAATAAGCGAGTTCTTGCAAACGATATACTGAAATCTGCATATGTCGGAGCTGCAGCGGAAATCGAAAACAATGGCGAAACTCTTTCCGGAGAAGAGATAGAGACGATCCTTGAAGACGTTTACGTACCCCAGTATCGTTTAGGAAATCCGGCACTTCGAAATTGGTTTAGCGAAACCGACGCATGGTGGTTTGATAATGTCCGGCGAAATATAGGAAATCTTTCGTCATTGACGTCAAAAGCGATCGCACTAAGCTTCGGAATGAAAGTGGGGGATTACGCGTTTTCATTTGACGATCAGACACTCGAATTGAGACAACCGCTTTCCAACGTTTTTCGGAGACTTTGGAGCATAGAGAAGGAGCCGGTGAATAACGGTCAAAATAATTCGTGTTTGAACAAAACTGCAGCGGAATTCACCGCTGAGAACTATTCGGATCTTTTATTTCTGCGACTCCCGCCTGCGCGGAAACAAAACCTCAAGACTTCCCTTGGATGGATGGCGTGGCGCGAGGAATGGGTAAGGGGCAATGACGCTTTTTGGGAAAAACTCGAAGCTTCGCAGCGAGATACTCTTGGAACACATATTGAGACAAAATCTCAATATCTCAGCTTAATAGTTGAATTATTCAAAACAGCTCAGCATATAGATTTATGGGCGATCGAGCACGTCGAGGATGGTTTCATACAGACTCAGGATGTAGTTGAAGCAATCAGCGAAGTCCGACGGGTTGATACAATTTTCTCGAAAGACTTTTCAGAATTAATGGGCACGAAAGCAGCGATAATTACCGCATAGTACTTCAAAACTGGGAAGTGTGCGTTTCTAGACTATCGTAACCTTCCCTGTTTTTCGTTCTCAAAAACCAAACAATGCCCGCCGAACCCGCCAGGATTCCTGCAATCATAGTCAACGTTTGTGCCGAAATTGCCGTTAACGAAATACCCGCCACATAGGCTGAAATACTAAACATCGTTATTTCTGCGCCTCGGTCAAGAGTGGAAATCCGTCCGCGAATATAATCCGGAAGCGAGCGCTGAAACATCGTTTCCTGGACGGCGAATTGCGCCCCGATAATTATTCGTGAAGCGATAACAAACAATCCAACAAGGAACAAACTAGGCATAGACCCGGCAATCGCAAAAAATACGCCGTGCAGGATCAGGGCCCATCCCATAAATCCGCGGGCTATTTTTCGTTTTTCGACAATCGTACCAACGCGATGCGCGATCAGCATACCGACTGCCAAACCAAGCCCGTTTACTGACAGTAAAAGCGAATAAACAAAATCTTTATTTTCGTAGGTCGTAAACACTTTCGTTCCGAGCCCCTCGAAGACGATATTTGTCGCTCCGCCACCCATCGCCCACATGATATTCATCAAAAGGATCGTCAGCGCAAATGGATTTTTGATCGTATATTCGAGTCCTTCGGTAATTTCCCTTAAAAAATTGGATATCGGGTTGACGGCGTGTCGCCGGCGCTCCTCGATTGACCTTTCCCGCATAGCGTCGGCCGGAATCAGCCAAACTGAAAAAGCTGAGATCAAGAATGAAATCGAATTGATTATAAAGGCAATCTTGTACCCAAAGAAAACCGCAGCAAAACCGCCGAGCGCGCCTCCTAAAAACATTAATAAGAAACGCGTGGAAAACATCAGTGCGGTTCCAGAAAGCAAACCGTCTTTTCCGGTGATATTGGGCGTTGCGGCGTTCTTCGCACCATCAAAAAATGCCGTTGCTCCTGAAAGTAGAATTGACGCAAAATATGCTAACCAGAGGTCTTCGGGTTTCGATACAAATAAGAAAATGAGTGCAATTCCCGCCCTCGTGACATCCGAAACCAGCAAAATCATTCGTCGTGAAAATCGGTCGACGAGTGCGCCAACAAATGGCATGAGAAGAGCAAAAGGAAGCATACGCCAGAGAATAAGGAGGCCCGCTGCCTCCGGAGAGGAATTGGAAACAACACGAACCAGCCCCAGACCGGCAACAAAATTAAACCAATTTCCCATTTCCGAAATAATTTGACCCCAAAGCAAATTTCGAAAATTTCGGTTTTCGGTGATGATCTGTTTGTAAGTCAGATTTGGCATTATTTACAAATAAATAAAACCGCCAGCTGAATAGCTGCCGGTTCTGAATAAAAGTTTGTCGTTTCAAAGTCAGCTTCCCGAGAAATTAGGCGGACGTTTTTCAAAAAATGCCATCACGCCCTCTTTAAAATCGTCTGATCGGCCGGATTCGATTTGCAATTCGTGCTCCAACGCAAGCTGTGTTTGAAGGTCATTTGAAAACGTCGCGTTTAGCATCTTCTTTATACGTCCTATCGAAGCAGTCGGTCCAGCGGCCAATTTCTTCGCAGCTTTCAATGCCTCACCCGAGAGAAATTCCTGAGGCACTACACGATTAATCATTCCGATCGAAACGGCACGTTCTGCGGAAATTGATTCTCCGGTCATAAACATTTCGGCGGCTAGTTTCGTGCCAACCGCGCGCGGCAATAAAAAACTTCCTCCGCAATCCGGCGAGAGTCCGATTCTTACAAATGCCTCGTTAAAACTCGCATCCTCGGCAGCGAAAACCAGATCGCATGCAAGTGCAAAATTAGTTCCCGCGCCGGCACACACACCGTTAACGGCAGCTATAAAAGGAATCGGGGTTTCTCGAATGAGTGTAATTACCTTATGCAATGCAGCCAGCGGTTCTTCCAAAAAAGCTTCGATTCTGCCTTCTTGTTCCCACATCGAACGCATTTCGCGTAAATCTCCGCCGGCACAAAACGCCCTACCCGAACCCGTCAAAACGACCGCTCGCGCCTTATCCTCGATCGCTTTTTCGATCGCCGAACGCACGTCTTTGGTCAACTGAAGCGACAAAGCGTTTAAAGCCTCGGGACGGTTAAAGGTGATGATCGCAACACTTTCATCTAACTTGAACTCAACGGTTTCAAACATTTTCATTAAATCTATCCAGCTTTAGTTTTTGAACGGCTTGCCTGAAAACAATCTTTACATAATACCGAACGCCCAACCTTTGGCTGGAATGGAACGGTATCGTGTCTTCCGCAATGGTCGCAGACGATTTCAAAACGCTTGGGAGCATCTTCGCGCTTCGCCGCCTTCTTACTCCGGCATGCGGAGCAACGCTGCGGCGTCATCATATTGCGCTGATAAAATTGTTCCTGTTCTTTCTCGCTAAAAATAAATATTTCCTTGCACTGAATACACGGAATTTCTACTTCGGGCATGATTTTCTCCCATCGCACTAAACATTCTATATAAAAAGTTTACCATAAAAGCGATCAGCATCGAGTCAAGTCAATTTTCATCCATGAGCGCTGCAACATGGTTTCTGACCGTCTCGCCAAGCGTTTCGAGATTGTAGCCGCCCTCCAATGACGAAACAATTCGTCCGCTGCAAACCTCATCAGCCCATTGTTTTACTGTTTTTGTAAGCGCTTTATAATCAGCATCTTCCAGCATTAGCTGACCCAAGGGATCAGTCAGATGCGCGTCAAAACCTGCCGAGATGAAAATGAGATCCGGCTTAAAACTCTTGCTAATATCGCCAATTGCATTCTCAAACATCCGCCGCTGCTCCTTTGCCGCAACCCTTGCCTTGACCGGAACATTCAACGTTAAGCCGCGACCTCGGCCGTACCCGGTTTCACCGCGGCTTCCGGTTCCGGGATACCAAGGATACTGATGCATCGAGAAAAAATGGACGCTCGGATCATCATAAAAAATACCCTGAGTTCCATTTCCGTGGTGAACATCCCAATCAACGATCGCGACCCGTTCAATCTCCTTATAACGATTTTGCGCATACCTTGCCGCCACCGCTACATTGTTAAATAAGCAAAACCCCATCGCATTTTCCGCTGTTGCATGATGGCCCGGCGGACGCACCGCGACGAAGGCATTTTTTGCCTCATCATTCATCACCGCGTCCACTCCTCGACAAACTCCTCCCGCCGCATAAATAGCTGCCTCAAACGACTTTATCGAAATCATCGTGTCATTATCGAGTGATTCAAATCCTCTTCCAAAAGCACTTTCCACAAGCTTGTAATGATCTTTGGTGTGCGCTGCCTGGATAATTCCTTTTGAAACCTCTTTAGCCTCGAGCACGTTTACCAAATTCCAAAGCTGCTCGTCGCCCTTCAAAGCTTTCATGACGGCTTCGTAGCGCTTGGGTGTCTCCGGATGACCGACTCCCGTATCGTGTTTTTGATAAATAGGATGGTGAATAAGTGCAGTCTGCATAGAGAAAATCTATCACAGATTTCTGCGGGATAAACGCGCTAAATACGAATTATCTTTGCTGAACTCTCTTTTTCTTCGAAACTCCTGGTTCGTCAAAAAAAACCAGATAATGACTATTTCTCTATCCCGTAAATAATTGACTGAGGTCGAAAAGTCAGCCAGGCAAACGCAAAATAATCGCCTTCTCCATAGGTCGAAGCCGTCGATCATCTTTACCGGCGGGAAAATAGGGTTTTTGATTCACATTGTCATAGCCAACGTAAGGATTTCGACCGTAATCACGCTTGTAGCCCGTCTCTCTCGACACTATCAAACCTTTCGGATATGCCTGTGCAAACTGCTCGAAACCTACGATTTGCGCAGGGATCTGTTTGAGTTTAATCCCCGTAAGATCTCCCACGATTGTTTCGCCCGTGATCTGCTGCCACCAGCTTTCCGTTTCACGGTCAAACATGATCATATCGGAATGCCGCAGCATTCCTGTAACACCAAAATTATAGGTCTTTCCCTCGACTCTACGGTCGAAAGCGATCGCGGAATAACAAAGCGGGCAAAACGTCACCGAAACAGGTGTTCCGTCAAAATCATGATTAATTATCTCGTGCCAAATCAAAATTTGAAGCGGATAAGCGCGCGCACTGCCACCGATTTCAAGAGCAATCACAGGTTCTTTCGGCCCGAGCCAGCTTCGAGCTTCGATAATCGAAATAAACTTTAGATCATCCAAAGCCGGTATCCCGTCTTTTGGCGGTCCGCCAGATCGCACCTCGCTAAGATCGATAGAGCGCTTTGCGGTATTGGTTTTCCAACCCGGGATTCTCTCAAGCGCTTGATCGACCTCACCTTGCGAGTTTGCACAAACCGCAGAGAACGAAACAAAAATCGCAACAAGAACCAAGCTCACAACGCTGTCTAGCATAAAAACTCCTTAGAAATATCTTTCCAAAGTAATTGCAAAAAAGCGCCTTGTTTATTCCTTTTGGAAATTCCTGCGTAAACGTCATAGAATCTTTTTCAGTTTCCTTCGAAAAATATTAATGGCAGATGAAGTAAAAATAATTCGAGTAATTGATTCGCATACGGGCGGCGAGCCAACTCGAGTTGTCATCGATGGTTTTCCCGATTTGGGCGATGGCTCAATAGCGAAAAGGCAGGAAGTTTTTCGCGCTAGGTACGACTATCTTCGTTCGGCAGTAGTCAATGAGCCGCGTGGGCATTCCGCGATTGTGGGAGCCTTATTGTGCGAACCAGACGACCTTAGCTGCGATGTAGGCGTAATTTTTTTTAATAATGTCGGATATTTGAAAATGTGCGGTCACGGTACAATTGGATTAATCAAGACGCTCGAATTTTTAAATAGAATCGGGCCGGGAAAAACGAGAATTGAAACCATGGTTGGCGTTGTTGGAGCTGAGCTAGATTCTGAAGGCTTCGTAACTATCAAGAATGTTCCGAGTTATCGTTTTGCAAAAGACATCGAAGTCGAAGTCGAGGCTTACGGCAAGGTAAAGGGCGATATCGCTTGGGGCGGAAACTGGTTTTTCCTCATCGAAGAACATTCGTTAAAAGTTGATCCAAGCAATTTGGAAACGCTTCTTAAGTTTACGTCAAGTGTGCGGTATGCGCTTGGCCGCAATGGAATAACGGGCGAAAACGAGGATGAAATCGATCATATAGAGGTTTTTACACCCAGTGAAAATGCAGATAGTCGTAACTTTGTGTTGTGTCCCGGAATGGAATATGACCGGAGCCCGTGCGGTACGGGTACAAGTGCGAAGCTTGCTTGTCTTTACGAAGACGGCAAATTGCAGGAGGGGGAGATCTGGCGGCAGGAGGGCATTTTAGGTAACGTTTTTGAAGGAAGTGTAAGAGTTGTTGACGGAAAAATCATTCCGTCAATAAAAGGAACGGCATTTATTACTGCTAAAAATGACCTCATTATTAATGAAAACGATCCTTTTCGTTATGGCATTTAATGCTTTTCCAAACCGTTCTGAGTTTCGCGTTAAATAATTGCGCCACAAACGTTACAAAACTTTTGCCTACGCTTTCCGTGCGGCTCAATCATAATGACCTACGATATTTTAATAGTCGGAGGCGGAATTATTGGCGCGGCGTGTGCTTTCCGACTTTCTACAGAAGGCCTAAAAGTCTGTCTCGTAGAAGCAAACGAAATCGCCGGTGGAACGACTTCTGCCGGAATGGGGCATATCGTGGTGATGGACGATTCGGAAGCGCAGTTTGCGCTGACGAATTATTCGCGACAACTTTGGAATAAATTTTCTGAACAATTGCCAAAAAATTGCGAGTTTGAAAGCTGCGGAACTATCTGGATTGCCGCCGATGAAGAAGAAATGGAGGAGGTCCGACGAAAAAAAGATTTCTACGAAACTCGAAATGTGAAAGCCGAAATTCTCGACGAAAAATCCTTGCAGGAAGCCGAACCAAATTTGCGCAAGGGTTTGATCGGCGGGTTACTTATTCCCAATGACGGCGTAGTTTATCAACTTTGTGCAACAAAATTCTTTCTCGAAAAGGCAAAAGAATCTGGCACCCAAATTTTGATCGGAAAGCGAGTTTCTGAAATTTTTGAAACAGGCATAAAACTGGAGAATGGCGATTTAATTAGATCTAAGAGAATAATCAATGCCGCGGGAATTTGGTCAAAAGAATTGATGGAGGATTTGAAAATCACCGGGCGTAAGGGGCATTTGGTTATTACGGAGCGCTATCCGAATTTTGTCCGACATCAATTGGTCGAACTAGGTTATTTGAAAACTGCCCATTCAAGCGATGCTGATTCAGTTGCGTTCAATGTCCAGCCGCGTTTTACTGAACAGGTATTGATCGGCTCATCGAGGCAATTCGGTGCCCTCGATAAGGCGATTGATTACGATATTCTACGACAAATGATAAATCGCGCGCGTTTATATATGCCGGATTTGCGGAAGCTTTCGGCGATCAGAGTGTGGACGGGTTTTCGTCCGGCAACGCCTGATAATTTGCCGTATATCGGGAAACACCCAAAGTTCGAAAATGTTTATATAGCGGCGGGACACGAAGGTCTAGGCATTACGACTTCGCTCGGAACGGCGGAGATTTTAACTGACGAAATTATGGGACGCGATTCGGAAATTGATCGAACCGTTTATTCACCGAACCGTTTTAAGGAGTAGGAAATTGCCCACGAAAAACGCGAAAGGACGTGAAAAAAAGAAAATTACATTTTTGGAAAACATTACCTTAACGATAGATGACAAAATCGTTTCTGTTCCAAACGGAAGCACAGTTGCGACGGCGATTTTTGCGCGGGATCCGAAAGCATTTCGCCGGTCGGTTTTGGGTGAACCGCGTTTCCCTTTCTGCGGAATGGGAATTTGTTTTGAATGCCGGGTATCTATCGACGGCATTAAGCATGAACGAAGTTGTCAAATCTTGGCCAAAGCAGGGATGACAATCGAGACCGATGAATAAAATTACGACCGAAATATTGATCATCGGCGGTGGTGCGGCGGGAATGTCAGCGGCTTTAAGCGTCGCGGAAAACAGCGATTCGGGGATTTTGGTCGTTGATGACAATCCGAAACTCGGCGGACAAATTTGGCGAAGCGAGATAGGCGCGATAAGATCGCCCGAAGCAAAAAAACTTATTGAAAAGGTAGAGACGGACGAAATTGAGATTCTAAACAGCGCACAGGTTTTTGCTCAGGCAAACGAGAAGTGCTTATTAGCAGAAACGCGAAGTGGCGCGGTCGAACTGCATTTTGAAAAACTAATTTTAGCGACCGGTGCGAGAGAAAGATTTTTGCCGTTTCCTAATTGGACACTGCCGAATGTCTTTGGAGCGGGAGGTTTGCAGGCTTTGGTAAAGGGCGGTTTGCCGGTTGAAAACAAAAGAATTGTCGTCGCCGGTACGGGAGCACTGTTGTTAGCGGTCGCTGAATATTTGAAATCCAAAGGAGGAAATGTTTTATTGATCGCCGAGCAAACTCCCCGAGCTAAATTTTTGAAATTCGCATTCGGTTTATGGCGAGAGCCGAAAAAACTTTTTCAGGCGCTTAGATTAAAGAGAAACATTTCGGACGTGTCATATTTGACCGATTCCTTTGTAACATCGGCGGAAGGAAATGAAAAACTGGAGGCTGTGCATTTGACGCGAAATGGAAAAACTTGGCGCGTTGATTGTGATTTTCTAGCGTGTGGTTTTCATCTTTTACCGAATATTGAGCTCGCTTCGATAATCGGCTGCAAAATAATCAATGGGCGGGTTTTGGTAGATGAATTTCAAGAAACAAACAGGAAAGGCGTTTTCTGTGCCGGCGAACCGACTGGAATCGGCGGGGTTGAAGTTTCGTTGGTCGAAGGAAGAATTGCCGGTTTGGCGGCCATCGGAAGAAAGGAAAAAGCTAAAGAATTATTTGCAAAAAAACGAAGGGCGCAACGTTTTGCTGATTCCTTGAATAATACATTTTCACTGCGTGGAGAATTGAAAGATTTACCTGTCGAGGAAACGATCGTATGCCGCTGTGAGGATGTGAGTTTTGGAACTTTAAAAAGTTACACAACATTTCGAGAGGCTAAATTGCAAGCACGTTGCGGAATGGGAGCCTGTCAGGGGCGGATTTGCGGGGCGGCGACCGAGTTTCTATTTGAATGGAAAGATACTTCGATTAGACCGCCAATTTTTCCGGTCATGTTGGGGAATTTAGCACAAGAATTTAAAACCACAAATGAAAGCAGATAAACATAAGTTTTATTTAGCAGGGATGAAAGGGATTGGAAATTTCAGATTGAAAATCCATAAAACGATAGAAAAGCCATCCCTATTCCTTTCATACCTTTTAATTAATAGCTCAGCGTTCTCCGAATTCTTCGCGTTAAAATCTTTAAATTAGGAGCAATAGAAATATGAATTGGAAAGGCGTGATGCCGGCAATAACAACGTGTTTTGATGAGAATTTGCAAATTGACCATGAGTTTACGGAGATGCATGTTAAATGGTTGGTTGAAAATGGGGCTACAGGTATCGTTACAAACGGGAGTCTGGGCGAAGGAGCAACCCTAACTTTTGAAGAAAAAGTATCGCTATGGAAGACATGCGTTGAGGCCGTTGGTGACCAGGTTCCGATTATTCCGGCAATTGCCGCGTTGAGCACGCAAGATGGCATCAGACAGGCGAAAACGGCCGAAGAAGTTGGTTGTAAAGGATTAATGGTATTGCCTCCCTATGTTCACAAAGGCGATTGGCGGGAGATGAAATTTCACGTCTCGGAAATAATAAGGGCGACTTCACTTTCCTGCATGCTTTACAATAACCCGATCGCCTACGGAACGGATTTTTTGCCTGAACAAATTGCAGAATTAACTGATGGACATTCCAATCTACGAGCCGTTAAAGAATCAAGCGGCGATGTTCGTAGAATTACAGCGATCAAGACTTTGCTCGGGGATCGTCTGGCAATTTTTGCAGGGCTTGATGATGTGATCGTCGAAGGCATCAATGCCGGTGCTACGGGTTGGATCGCTGGATTGGTCAACGCAATGCCAAAAGAATCGGTTGATCTTTTCAACTTTGCAATAGAAGGCGAAAGCAAAAAAGCGTTTGAATTATATCGTTGGTTTTTGCCGCTTTTACGGCTTGATACTGTACCGAAATTTGTGCAGCTTATTAAGTTAGTGCAAGAGAAAGTCGGGATGGGAAATGCCCGGGTCCGCCCGCCAAGGCTTGAGATTGTCGGCGAAGAATTGGAACAAACTTTGCGAATCATTGATGAGGCACTGGCGACCCGACCAAACGGGAGTTCAACCGCAAAGGTCGCTGAGTAATGAACCGCAAAGAAACGAATCGAGATCAATAATTCCAAAATGGAACAGGATCTTAGATCTTAGTACCCTTTGCGAAAACCTCTGCGTCCTTCGCGGTAAAAAAAAACAAAATGAATTTAACAGGAAAATCAATCATCGGCTTCTCACGCGGAAGCGAAACGGAAAATACATTCACAGGTTTTAATCCCGAAACGGGCAAAGCGGTCGAGCCAAATTTCTATTCGGCGACTAATGAAGAGCTAAATCGTGCGGTCGAATTGGCGGAACAAGCGCGTATCAAATACGGCAAAGTTTCAGGAAAAGAAAAGACGAAATTTTTACGGCGAATTGCTGAAAACATCGAAGCGATCGGCGATGATCTTATCGAAAGAGCAACCCTTGAAACCGGTCTTCCGAATGCTCGTTTCGTCGGTGAACGCGGTAGAACATGTATGCAATTACGGATGTTTGCCGATTTGTTGGAAAAAGGCGATTGGGTTGACGCGCGACTTGATTCACCTAATCCCGATCGCGAGCCATCGCCAAAACCCGACCTTCGCTCGATGCTTCGCCCCTTGGGAACGGTCGCAGTTTTTTGTGCGAGCAATTTTCCGCTGGCTTATTCAGTCGGTGGCGGCGACACCGCATCAGCGCTCGCGGCGGGTTGTCCCGTTATTGTAAACGCGCACTCCGCACATCCCGGAACAGCCGAACTAGTTGGCACGGCCGTGTCCGAAGCAGTAAAGACCTCTGGATTGCCTGAAGGGGTTTTTAGTTTACTTTTTTCGATTGATTACGAAATCGGTCAATCTTTGGTAAAACACCGGCACGTTAAAGCGGTTGGTTTTACAGGCTCTCGTAAGGGCGGGCGTGCTTTGATGGATCTTGCCGCTGCTCGCGAAGAACCGATCCCGGTGTATGCGGAAATGAGCTCAGTCAATCCGATTTTTATATTGCCGAGTGCAATGCTTGATGAATCTTTAACTTTAGCGGAGGGTTTACACAATTCGGTTGTAACGGGAGGCGGGCAGTTTTGCACAAAGCCCGGGATTGTTTTTCTCCCTGAGACCGCTGCTACCAAAGCTTTCAAAACGAAATTTGAAGAGCTGATTTCCTCAACGAGTGAGCATCCGCTTCTGACCGCAGGGATACAAAAAAGCTTCAAGCAAATGAGCGACGACAGAGATTTGGGAAAGGTCGAAGCCTCAAATGATCTGGAGGGTTTTGATGTAAATCCTTCAACCTTTGAAACAAATGCCTCTGAATTCCTCGCCGATGAAAGCTTGAGCGATGAGATTTTCGGTCCTACGACACTTCTTGTCCAGTCAGAGAATCGGGAAGAGCTTTTCGAAATCGCCCGTAAAATGGAAGGTCAACTTACGGCAACGATTCACGGCACACCCGAGGATCTAATCGACTATGCGGATCTGATTTCGATCCTGGAAACGAAAGTGGGACGACTAATCTTTAATGGTTATCCGACCGGGGTCGAGGTTGGCGATGCGATCATCCATGGCGGCGCGTATCCAGCAACATCGGATTCACGGACGAGCGCAGTAGGCACTCGCGCAATAAGACGTTTTTGCCGCTTCGTATGCTACCAGAATTTTCCCGATAGCTCTCTACCGGATGAATTAAAGGAGCGCAATTCGCTTGGAATTTCGCGAATGGTCGATGGTGAAATTTTGAGAAATTAGGACCGGGAGTTTTCCCGCTTCGTTAATTCTGCCTCGCCGGGCGAAACAATTATTCAGAATCGACGCCCGCCGCTTCCATTACAAAATTGGGAACCTTTGGCTCGTTAGACAAAATATTCTCGCTACCCATTTCGAGAGCCCAACGGTGGAGCCATGAAATCCCGGCTTTTCGTACAAAAGTGTCGGGCAATTTATAAGCCTCATCCTTCAGCGCTTCTTCGAGCGTTATAAATTTATAGCCTCGTCTTTTATACATTTTCGCAACGTCGTCGAAATAATCTGCATTGATTGAATTTGCATGGAGAAGCAGGGTTTGTTTGATTTCATAGCCGAGAATTTTTTTCGATTGGCGTTGCCAATAATCCGTTTTCGCCTCTATATATGGAATGTAAGACTTCCCGATTGCGCTCTTCAACCTTTTGTCATTTTTCTCAATTGCATTATCGTAGGCACGAGCAAATATCCAATCGGAAGTATCGATCGTAACGGGCGCGATGACGTAACCGTGTTCGGCGAGAAATTTGTCCAGGCCAGCTTTTACTTCTAAGCTCAACCCGGTGTTCAGGAATGGATGCCGAAAATAACGAATATCTTTTCCCTTCGTCTCCATCAATTTCCGTGAAACGATCTCGCCTTTTAGTATTTCAGCTTCATACTTTTCAAGGGGATTTGAATTCAGACTCAGATGCGAGAAAGTATGGTTACCGAGTGTTAACCCGGCATCGATCCATTGCTGGAGGAGAGCGACCTCCGCATCGATCAGTTTTTCGTCCGTATACAATTTTTTTTCGTTAACGAAACCAATCGCGGGGATTTTTTCTTTTGTAATGTGCCGAAGAAGTTTCGTAGTAATTTGCTGTCGTTTTTTTAGATCGCTGTTTTTCACAACTACGGGCAAATCATCTATTGTTACGGCGACGAATCTCGCTGTTTGTGCGTTTCCGCTAATTAGTAAGATGAGCGGTAAAAGTAGGGTAGAAATTTCCTTTTTCATAAATAGTCTGCTCACCTGTTTCGTGCAGGATTCGGCATGATCATCGGGCAAAAACCTGCGAAAAATCTGCAAATGCCTTAAACTCGAGAGCGTTTCCCGCAGGATCGAGAAAAAACATTGTCGCCTGTTCGCCTATTTCACCTTCAAAACGTATTTTAGGCTCAATCAAAAACTCAACGCCTTTCGATCTTAGTTTTTCAGCAAAACCTTTCCATTCATCCATCTGCATAACGATCCCAAAATGTGGCACAGGGACGGCGTCCGAATCTACCTTGTTTCGGTGTACGACACCCAGGTTTTCCGCAAGGTGAGCTACTATCTGATGTCCGAAGAGATTGAAATCGATCCACTCTTCTGAGCTCCTTCCCTCTTCGCATTCGAGGACGCCGCCATAGAATTCCCTGGCTTTATCCAAATTATCGACCGGAAATGCGTGGTGAAATAAGTTTTTCATAGCTCATCAAAAACTAAAAGGGATATTTATTTCGATTCGAAAACTTTCAAAGAATAAAAAAAGATACTAATTC
>JBBKXN010000151.1:0-2924 GCA_037969475.1 Pyrinomonadaceae bacterium
TAAGCAGACCGAGCGAAGCCGTGATCTGGATAAAACTCGTGTAAAAGCCACGTCGATTGTCCGGCACATGCTCCGCGACATAAACCGCCGCGCCACCATATTCGCCTCCAAGAGCGAGCCCTTGCAGTACGCGAATTATTATTAAAGCGATCGGCGCAAGAATACCTATTGACTCATAGGTTGGTAAAAGTCCAACAGCGGCAGTTGCGCCGCCCATCAGTAAAAGAGTGATCAAAAACGCAAATTTTCGCCCGAAAATATCGCCAATTCTTCCGAAAAACAGAGCTCCAAACGGTCGGACGATAAACCCGACGGCAAACGTTGAAAGATACGCGATCAAGGCGAGAGTGTCATTACCTTTAGGATAAAAAAGAGGTGAAATTACGGCGGCGAGACTTCCAAAAATGTAGAAATCGTACCATTCAATCACAGTTCCCGCGCTCGAAGCGCCGATTACCTGCCAAATTTTACTCTTCGGGATCTCAAAAACGATCTCAACTCCGGTTTCATCTGCCGAATTTGCCATTTTGAATATTCCTTTTGAATTTCGATTATTTGAAAAGCCTGCAAGCGAATATAACAAACTGGTCGAAAAATTTCGAACAATTCATAACCCGATGATTCCGAAATTACGTGATGGCGTCGTGAAAAATGTAGAGATTTACATCGCCGGGTACAATCCTGAAATGAATATTATGCCTTCGGCAGAAGCGGCAAAGTAAGATAATTGTGCTTTGAAAAAACTTTTTGCCCGGCAAGTCTGGATTTGCCGGGCAAAATTTTGGGATTAACTTGTCTTCACATTGCTTCGTGCTGGCGCAAAAAATCAAAGAAGTCCCAAAAAGCTAATTATTCAATTGGACGTAGTCTGGGTGCTGGACGACGAACTCAACATTTTCTTGCTCGTCTTTCCGATTTACTTCCATATCTTTAAGGTGCCATCCGCCGTAATAGTAACCAAACGGCAGTATATGGGCATTTTTTTCAATCATCTGCTGTTTCAGACGCTCGTGCAAATCCGGAAGTTCCGACCAATGAATGCCAGGGTAATTATGATGCTCAATGTGATAGCCGATGTTAAATGTCGTGAGATTGAAAAACTTTGACAAAAACGTGTTCGAATGGCTAAAAGGTTGGCGGGCGGATTTGGGAATCGTCCGGACATGCTGCACATACATTCCGGGCCCCATGTTCCAGCAATTACCGAACCATTGAGGAAGAACCCAAAGGCCCAGAGCCATCAACGGGTCGATCCAAAAAGGAATCGACCAAAGCAAAAGAAAAATCACCAACTCGATAAATGCACGCCGCTTTACGTCCGGCTGACCGCGTCCGGAAGAAAAGTCGCGCCACAAATCCAAACTGGTGCGCCAAGGCCAATGAGCCGGACAGTACCAAAACATATTTTCGAATGAACCATCGGCACGGCGTTTGGGTAGCGTCCAATCGGTCGGTCCCAATAAATTCTTGTGATGAACTATGACATGCGCGTGCCACCAATAAAAAGAAGGCCATCCGCTAGAGAACGTCCAAAGCCGACCAAACCAGCGATTTAACCATTCGGCTCGAAAGATACGCCGGTGAGTGTGATTATGAAAATTAACTCCTAAATCAATACCGGAAATCCAGCCGAGCATTATCGCCGCCGCACCGACAAACGCCAGTCGCGACCAAACACCTTCGATGTGTATAACTTCCGGATGCAGGTAAAGCCAGAACGCAGACCCGTATGCAAAAAGAGTAAGCAGGTGAAAAACGACACAATGTATATCTTCAGGATGAGCGAGAATCATCCTTCGGGAATTAGTTTTATCGGCTGATTGTTCCATTACTGTAAAACTTCCCAAACTTCACCACGCCTTTTAGGTTGCGCTGGAAATAAACTCTATTTTCGTCTTTTAAACGAGGCGTCCAGCCATAAACCACCAACCTGCCGCCAGAAGCAAACTGATCCATGGTCCCCACAAGATGGTGCCGAAAATAATCAATAGCGCCGTAATCGGAATAAAGGATCGTCCTAAGATTAAAACGATGCGAGAGCCGATTTGCCTCTTTGAGTCATTCATTATTTTAGCAGTATAAATTATTTTAAGTAATTTCGCCCAATTCGCCATCTAAACTTTCGGCGATCACGAGTGCAAAAAAGAGGATTGATCTGTTTTTTTCAGATATTATCATCACTCTGATCCGTAAATTCTCTGAAAGAATCGGATTTTCTGGCTAATAAAGCCGCCCAAACTAATCAATCCGACTTGCGAATTCGCTCGAGAAAACATAGATTTTATGTTTTATAAAATGCAGCACGAACTAATCTTAATTCTCGATTTCGGATCGCAATATACGCAGCTGATCGCCCGCCGCGTAAGGGAACACGGCGTTTATTGCGAGATCGCGCCGTTTCATCTTTCAGTTGAAGAAATCATCGAACGAAAGCCGAAAGGCGTTATACTTTCGGGCGGGCCTTCAAGCGTAACCGATGAAGACGCGCCGCGGGTTTCGATTGATTTTTACGACAAGATCAATGCGCCGGTATTAGGGATTTGCTATGGAATGCAGTTGATCGCGGTTGATCTTGGCGGTGAATCGATGCCTGCGCAGAGGCGCGAATATGGACACGCAGAACTTCGACGTTTAAGCGGAAAAACAAAACTTTTTACTGATTTACCGGAAAAACTTGACGTTTGGATGAGCCACGGCGATCACGTTACGACCTTGCCCGAAGGTTTTCACCAAACCGCGACGACCGGCGACGTTGTTACCGCGATTGAAAATGATGAAAAGCAGATTTATGCCGTTCAATTTCACCCCGAGGTTTCGCATACGCCGCTGGGCAAAGAGATTTTGCGAAACTTTTTGTTCAATATTTGCGAGTGCGCGGGCGATTGGACTTCAAAACAATTTATCCAGGAAGAAATCGAAAAGAT
>JBBKXN010000152.1:0-77526 GCA_037969475.1 Pyrinomonadaceae bacterium
TAATTCAAATTAAATCCGTTAAACCAGTTTGCCCTTATGATCCGGCTTTTCGGGTTTGATTTGGTGCTTTTTCTAAAACCAAAATACAGGTAGTTGCTGTCCGTTCGTTGATTAAAGCCTGCATCGGCGCGATAGTCTCTCGATTTTCCGCCGGCTCCGACTTCCCATCCAAAAGTATCTTTTCCTGACCCATAGTAGAGGTCGTAGCCGATACCATTTCCGGTTCGATAGTTTCGATATTTACTACCCAACTTCTGTTCACCATTGACCACAGCTCCGCCGCAAATCTCCCCATTTCGCTGCGCTTGAGCCGGATTGAGGATATCGTCAAAATGCGGATCAAAGAAACACTTACGCGAATGAGTGCCAACCACTTGAAAATTGAAATTGGAATTAGAGTTGACCTTGAACCGACCGTCAAAGCCGCCAAGAAAATTACGATTTTCGGGAAAAACGCGCGCCGTCCCAAAAAAGCCGACGGTGTGTTCTTTACCTATATCCCGTTTGAGACGTAGAACAGCAAATAACGCATTTTTGTCAACAAATTCATCGATAAAAGGCCGAACTTTGGGGTCGATTCGCGAATCGCTGTCAAAATTCCCCGGAGCATTATCTGATGCTACCAGAAATCCAAAGGAATTTTTTCCGACTTTTCCGGTCAGCTTCGCCGCAAAATCCGGATCGACGATTGTTCTTGAATGAAATACTCGAATCGGAGATTGAAAAGTATCTGCACCTTCGAGAAAAAATGGTCTTTTTTCATTGAAGAAGATTGGAAAACGCTGATTTGCGGTTACAACGGGCGCATCAGCTTCGATTTCTGCATAATCGGGATTGATAGTTGCATCGAGTGTAATGTTAGGCGTGATCGTATATTTAAGATTCAGTCCGTATTCTTGTTTGATTGGTTCATTTACAAATCTGCCTGCCGCAACTTCCAACGCAGGAACTCTTCGCCCGGTTTCTGAGATTGTCACGCTTGGATTGATTTCAATCGTTCTTTCGGCTCTTATTTCATCTAAACCTGTGATCTTGCCATGCTTTATTAAAAATCCTGAAACGTTTCGGTCATCCGGCATCCAGGAATCGAACTCGTCATTGAGGCGATCGATGTTTCGTGCGGCGTTAAATCCCCAATTTTTACCTTTTCCCGCTTGATATCTTAGAGATTTAAAAGGAATTTTCGCTTCGACCGTCCACCCCCAATCGTGGATCACGCCCTTCGATTCCATTACTATATCGACAGAAAAATCCGACCCTCTGCCCTCGGTATAAATTCCATCAGCCTGAATTCCCAAAGGGTTCCATCCTAGAACATAAGCCCGTCTTTGGTCGTCATACGTGTCAAGCCATACCCGGACGTTGTCTTCCGCGAAAACGCTATCTCTCTTAGCCACGGTTGCACGGATCTTTCCGGGTTCATCCCAACATTTAAATGCAATGTATAAGTTCTTGTGATCGTACATCACAAATGCTTCGGTTTTTTTCGAAGGCGCGATGTTGTCTCCGGGGCCTGTTTGTATAAAGTCCTTAAATACCGCAGCGTTCTGCCAGGCCGCTTCGTCCGGCTTCCCGTCAATGACAATTACATCTTCGATTAAGATGGGGATCTTGATCGGTTTCGCTTTTTCCGGGGGAACTTCAACACCGTATGTCGGAGTTGAAACGACCGAATCATCGTGAGTGGATCGTCCGGTCTTATCCGATGATTTGTTATCGGGTTTGAGCTCGCTATTTGCTGGCGATGATTGTGCTTTGAAGTTTATTGAGAAAAAAAGAATTAGTATAAATGCGAGTAGTCTTGGCATACTCCACCTCTTTATGAATAGAAAAATGTCTGGTTGGTAACAATAAATACGCTAAGCCGCGTTATTGTTAAATAATCGAATGGATTCACTTTCAAGAAAGATAGAGACGACCATCTGCAGGGTATAAAATGTATAAAAAATATCGCCCCAATCTTTCTTGAAATTCGTTTATCTTCCCATCAGCGAGCCTTTTGACCGAATAAACGTCATGCCGTTACTAAGATCAAATGAAAATCGTGCGGCTCCCTCGCCTACGCGCCACGTATTGGAATCCTCACTAAAGACTTGAATTCCGTCGATATTAAATTTCGCTCCGGGAACGACCTTTCGGCCGACACTCAAACTATTGCTTTCAATCGTGGCGTCGGCATTTTCGGGAAGCGTAAGATATATATCGCTTCCTTTCCCATTCAGTCTGATATTCGTGAAATCTCCTTCCAAATAAGTGTCTGCGTTCAAAACGTCAGCCGTAAATTCGCCCTTGAACCCTACAATCCGAAGATTATTCTTATACTTATTCGATATCGTCAGCTTTAATGTTCCTTGTAAATCCCTTAGATTCACAGAACTGTCATCACTATCGAGATCGATATCCCCCGAAATCCCCTCCACTCGCAGCTCGCGGTGTGTGTGGATCTCGAGATTCGACTTTTTTGGGACAAATACCTCCAAACGGACTCCTTCGTCCGCGTCGTCAGTTTGCAAACCGCTGGATGTCTTCACCTTAATTTGAATACTTTCGCCATTGGCGGTTTCAACCTGCACCGGGCTTTGGGCCATGCCCCGCTTTACACGACTTAACGAATATTTGACTTTATTTTGTTCCCATCCCTTCACCGTAATGGCACAATTAAGAGCTTCAATTTTCACGGTCGGAATTCCTTTTACTTCGAATGTTTCAGTTTTTTCCTGAACAAACGGTGCACTCCGTGTGAAAAATGCGTCCGACATATTTTTCAGTGCCTCTTCCCGAATCTTTTCTGCGTCAAGGAGACTCTGCTGGAGCGTATCCTTATCAACACGAAAACCCTCGATCTTAATCTCATTTAGAGCTTTTTCGGCCTCTTTCAGAGCCTCTCGATCTATTCTCTCGACCTCAGGTTTCGGAATTACGTACTCCCTTCGAACACGGGCGGCTTCTTTCATTGCTTCCGTCATAGCGACGCGAGCCGTTTCTCTTGCGCGCTCCGAATCAATTTTCCCAATCTCAATTTCAATATCATCATCGTCATTGCGCATCTGCAGTAGATTTGTCGAGGGGCTCAAAGTTTTTCCGTCCTGTTTTCTATTTATAGATAAACCACCGTTTACGCTGCTCAGATTAATTTGCACATTGCCGCTGCCGATTTTCCCGTGCAGATCCTTCCCGACGTATTTCCCTTTTCTAACCGGTAAGAGAAAGTCGTTACTGATACTGCCGTTGGTGGTTTCAGCCTTAAGAGTTGCATTCGAATTCGAAGGAATAAATAACTTGACCGAACCATTGACCGTTTCCAGCGAAATCGAAGCGTCTTTATCGAGCTCATCAAAGTCGGCATAAACCGTCCCGTTTACCGTTGAAAGGTCAGCGGTTCCTCGGAGGTTGGTCGCTTTTACCGTTCCATTTACGGCCGTCACTTCGGAAAAATTGGTCATATTTGATAATACAACCGAGCCGTTTATAGATTCGATCGCGTCCAAACGCACAGTTTTCGGTACCGTTAATTTGAAATCAACTGATAATTGGCAGCAGTTTTTTTCTGATTTGACCCTGTTGTTTGCCTTACGATAATCCGTTGAAACCTTGAAGGTTGACGATGTTGCTTCAATTAACACATCCAAATCCGCAAGGCGTTCTTTGCTATCGGCAATTTTTACATATTCAAATTTGATCTCATTTCGATCCCAAGAATCAATTTGGATTGCGCCGTTGATATTGGATATTTCAACTGTTCCGTTTTTATCGAACGGATAACTCTTTTCGAACCGCTCCGTTTCGTCTAAGGTAACGACCGAGGCATTTTCCGATCCACTTACGGTGTTTTGCCGATAGTGCAAATCGGGTAAATTAAGTCCGGATGTGAATACCGTTCCTGCAACAATTAAAGATAATAACCAAGACATTTTCCGCTCTCCTTCGCTTATTTATATTAGGTTTTCCCGCGTTCTAAATGGAAAACACCGCAATTATTAATTTTATGACAACTTTTTTGGTTCGCTTTTCGTCCGACATTTTATGATGTTGATTCCGATCGAATGATTGCAATAGGGATTTACAGACCACTAACTCTCCGTACGAGATCCAATTTTATGAACTAGATTTTTTGCTGTAGTCCCGCCGACAATGATTTACATTGACTAATTGATTTGATAACTTTGTTTGTTTAGTTGATGCCATTCTTGTGGAGAATAATATGAACTCAGGACGAACTCGATTACATATCCTGCATAAACCTAAAAGATTGCGCAGCGAAGCGAAAACCGGTGTGTCTCTCCATTGTCACACGCGGTATTCCAAAGAAATGTTGGATTTTGTGCCACATTACGCTGAAAAGCTTCCGATAATTGCGGCCTTTTGGAAACGAGAACAAAAGAAATTTCTTAAAAGAGAGGGAAAAGGTATCGATTTTTCGACGTCGTTCTGGTCGCCGCCAATGGAACCAAATTCCGTTTACGAAATTGAAAAAACCCAGATCGAGCAAATTGGATTAGATGCCATCGTATCGATCACAGATCACGACGAAATTCGCGCCAACTTGGCGGTTAACTCAGGGTTAGATACGGATAAGGCCCCGATCTCTTTGGAATGGACCGTTCCTTTTGAATACGGCTTTTTCCATTTAGGAGTACATAATCTGCCCGAAGACCGGGCTGATGAGATCACAAAAACGCTTCTTGAATACAGTTTTAGCGAAGACAAAGAACCTGACAAGGAACGCTTACACGAACTGTTTTCGATGCTCAACGATCTGCGCGAAGTTTTGATCATACTCAATCACCCGCTTTGGGACATCGAAATTGCGGGGCAAGTTCGTCACGAAATTTTGTTAAAGAATTTTGTAAAAGAGTATGGAAAATGGATTCACGCGCTTGAACTCAATGGCTTCCGCTCCTGGTCGGAAAATACGGCTGTAATTGAAATGGCAGAGGCACACGGTTTTCCGATCGCCTCTGGTGGTGACCGTCACGGGTGTAAACCAAATACTGTTATTAATTTAACGAACAGCCAAACTTTCAGCGAGTTTGTCGAAGAGATACGGGTTGATAAGCGCAGTGAGGTCGCACTGATGCCGGAATATATGCGTCCGCTGCATTCACGTCAACTTCAATCTTTTTCGGAAATTCTGAGCAATTACGAGGATTTCCCTACCGAAAGGCAGAAATGGTTTGACCGCATTTTCTTTGACATGGGCGACGGTAAAGGATTGGTTCGACTGTCCGAACACGGCTGGGTGCGCGGCGGACCCCTCTGGCTCCAATGGGCGGTTTGGACTCTAGGAGTATTGGGAAGTCCTAAATTCCGTCCCGTGTTTTCGCTTGCGAGAAAAAAAGTTGACCGGGTACCAAAGCGTCTTGAGACTAAAGATTTTGAAATTCCTGAGGTTCAGGAAATAACCGTAGGTTTGAGTTCCGACCAAAATACGGCGGAAACCGAATTTGCATCTTAAATTATAGACTAAGAAAGGGTTAAGGGTGATAGCGTATCTGCCCGTCACCCTTTTTTAGTGTCTGGAAACACGTGAACTCAAATTTACGCATCGCATATTTCCCCGATTCGTTCAACGAAGTAAATGGCGTAGCAATGACAAGTAAAAGGTTGCTTACCTTCGTTAAAGAGAACGATCTTCCATTAGCCTGCGTCCATGCCGGAAAAAAAACCGAAATCACTCAGGAAGGAAGCATCAAACACGTTTCGCTAAAACGTTCTCCGCTTTCCATTGCAATGGATGAAGGATTGAAATACGACCCGCTATTTTTTCGTCACGCAAGATTTGTCCAAAAGGAACTGGAAAAATTCAAGCCTGACGTTATCCACATCACAGGCCTAAACGACGTAAGCAACATCGGCGCATATGTTGCATGGAAGATGGATATCGCGCTAATTGGGTCCTGGCACACCAATTTACACGAATATGCGGCCCGCAGATGGCGCAAACAACTCAGATTCCTACCGAAGAAGAAACGTGAATCTTTTCTTGGGTTTCTCGAGCGCAAAATACTGGATGGTGCGATTCTTTATTACAAAATGCCGCAAATTTTCTTGGCGCCGAATCAAGAACTTATTGATACCTTGGAAAACGGAACCGGACGAAAAGGCTATCTGATGATTCGCGGAGTTGATAACGAAATGTTTTCACCCAAACACCGGACCGTTGATGACGGTATTCTTCGATTCGGTTTCGTCGGAAGACTTCGGGCAGAAAAAAATGTACGGATGCTCGCAGATATTGAAAAAAGCCTTCTTGAAAAAGGGAAAAACAACTTCAAATTTCTGATCGTGGGCGAGGGAAGCGAACGCGAATTTCTGGCAAAGAATATGAAGACGGCCGAGCTTACAGGCTTTCTTGACGGCGAGCAATTATCGCAGGCATATGCTAATATGGACGTTTTCCTGTTTCCTTCCGAAACGGACGCATTTGGCAATGTCGTTCAGGAAGCAAACGCATCGGGTTCGCCGTGTATCGTAACTGATAAAGGCGGTCCCAAATTTATTGTTCTTGAAGGTGAAACCGGATTTGTAGCCGAAAATCTGGAGGACTTCGTTAAACACTCCTTAGAACTTATCGATAACCCCGAAAAGCTTTCGAAAATGAGGAATGCCTCGCTTGAGTTTGCAAGAAGCCGCTCATGGGATTCTGTGTTTGAAAAAGTATACGATGCTTACGCCGTAACCAAAGAATTTCTTGATAAAAAGAAAAAACTTCGGAAACCGATTTGAATAAATGTTAGATGCAAACGATATTCATCAATCCATAATTGATGCTGACGATTTAGAGGAAGTACACGCGCGGGATATGTCGATTTCGGATGTCGTGGAGAGCCTTTTACGTCACCCGTTCCAAATAATTAGCCGTTGGAATTGGAAATCTGCACTTTTGGGTGCCCTCCTACGAGCGTCTTTTTATTTCGGAGTATACAAGGCGAGTAGAGAAAGCTGGCTGGTTACACTGACCGCCGTTGGTGTCGAATTTATTTTTCGCTTTTTTACATCCGGGATATCCGGAGCTTTAGTTCAATCCTTTCGAAAGGCGAGTCCCGCTTGGTTGGCGACATTGATAATTTCCGTGTCATTGCCGATCTTTGGGCACACCGTCGAATTCTTTACGCATTACGTTCAGGAAACTTACTTTAGAAGTGTTTTTGCAGCATCGCAGAATAGTGCGCGGCAGCAAGCATTTGCCATTTCTGTCCTCGTCTCGGTATTATCCGCAATTTTTAATATGTTTATGATGAGAAACGGCGTGCTGCTTGTCGGTGCCGGAGATGAAACCAAATCATTGTGGGGTGATGTCAAGAGCATCCCACACTTGGTCTCAGAATTTACCCTCTACCTTCCAAAACAAATTATTAAGCTGATCGGAGAATTTAAGTTTCACTATGCTATCGGAATATTCCTGTTTTACGGATTCAGCATTGGTGCGATCCTAGGATTTGCGCGTTGGAAATTCTCCTGGGCGTATGCATCGACGCTCGGATCCTGGGCGATCCTGCTGGGAGCAATAGTAGTCGTTTATGTCGGACGAATTATATTCAGGGTTTTTGATAGGAAATAATCGATTCTTCGATGCCGGTTGGCTGGAGTTTTAGTGGAAAAGAAGCCGATAAAGTCAGTTCACATAACAAACTACTACCACAAAAGTTCGGGCGGTATAAGTACTTCATATAACGCACTTATGTCGGCAGCCGCGCGTCATAAACGCGAGATGCGCCTAATTGTTCCCGGAGAAATTGAAGAGATAGAAATCGTTAATGATTACGCAAAGATCTACTACCTACCCGCCAGGCAGTCGCCAATTTTCGACAAACGATACCGCATATTGATGCCGTGGGATTACTTGCCCGGTAATTCGCCGATCCGTAAGATCCTGCTCGATGAAATGCCGGATATGGTTGAGATTACGGACAAATATACGTTAAGTATGTTTGGCGCTATGATCCACCGGGGCAAATTTAAAGAATTGAATCGTCCGATGGTTATACACTTTTCCTGCGAACGGATGGACGATAACATCGCATCATTTTTAAAAGGCGGAAAGTTTTCAGAGTGGTTTGCCCGCGCCGTGATGGGAAACTACAATTTCCCTTCCTTCGATTATCACATCGCAAATTCTCCTTACACCGCGGAAGAGTTTTACCGTTCTACGCAAAAAGGATGTAACCCGAACCGGCATAACTGGTGGCTCAACTGGTGTTGGCGCTTCTTCCGCTCGCCCTTGGTGCCTATTGAAGAACGAATCCACGTTTGCCCGAGAGGGGTAGATGCGGAGCAATTTTCTCCCGCCAGAAAATCGCCCGTAGTAAGAAAGGAGATGATCGAAAAAGCTGGAATTCCTGATGACGCGATTATACTGCTTTACGCCGGAAGAATTTCGCCGGAAAAGAATGTAACGCTTCTACCGGATTTTATGGAACTCCTGGCAAAAGAAACCGATAGGGACTACCGGCTTTTGATTGCAGGCGCCGGACCCCAGGAAGTATGGCTTCAGGAACAAACAGACTCTAGAATTCCCGGCAAGATCGTCCAACTCGGACATCTGGATAAGGAAACTCTCGCAAATTATTATGCGACGGCTGATATCTTTGTTCATCCAAATCCAAAGGAGCCATTTGGAATTGCACCGCTTGAGGCAATGGCATCTGGCGTTCCCACCGTTGTGCCGAACGCCGGCGGATTGCTCTTTTATGCGACCGATGAGAACACCTGGCTCGTCAAACCAACGGCTGAGAATTTTGCCAACGCCGTAAAGGAAATCATCGCAGATCCTGAGCTTCGGCGGAAGAAGATCACAAAGGCATTTGAAGCAGTCGAAAACAATACGCGAATCAAATCAACGGACTTCTTGTTTGAAACCTACGATAAATTGTACGAAGATTTTCTATCGCGAAATGCACTTTTCGCAAATCAAGAAGCAGCTAAGGAATTTAATTATTTACCGCTCGTTAGATGAGTATCGTCTTGCCTAAGGTCCCCAATACCGATCAAACCCGCTCTCCTCAGTAGTCCTCAGGCTTTTAATCCGTAAACCGCATAATCCCGATTCATTTAAGTGTCTTACTCAAAATCTCCGCACGATTATAAAAATCCGAGAATTTGTAGTGTTTATGAATTTTTGGATAGGTTTGCTGAATTATGCAACCGTGCCTATTCGCAATTTGCATTTTATCAACAACTTACGACCTTGCTAATTTTTGGTATTAAATTTGCTAGTGCCAGTTCGTTTTACTTTATTTTTCAAGAAAACAATTCACAACTTAAGGAGAAACTAGATGAAAAGAGCAATTCGATGTTTTGTACTAGTAACCCTTTTGACCGGCTTTGCGGTTTTGACGATGGGTCAATCATCAACCGCGACAATTTCTGGCGTTGTCGTTGATGAGAAAGGGGATGTTGTAGCAAATTCAAAAGTCTTGGTTGTCAATACCGAGACGAGATTATCCCGAAATTCTCAATCTGATGCCGAAGGTAGGTACAGGATCATAAATTTGCCGATCGGTTTATATTCTGTAGCGATTGAAGCTCAGGGATTTACGTCGTATGTTCAATCGGGAATTCGATTAGTTATAAATCAAAACGCGATAATCAACGCAACGCTAACAGTTGGTGGGATCGCAGAAACTGTTACGATCACGGAAGACGCCCCGTTAATCAATACTACGACCGCTGAGGTGAGTACAAGATTTGACGAAAAACGTCTTTCGGAGCTGCCGCTTGCAACAAATCGGAACGTCTTGAACGTATTGCTTTCTGTACCCGGCGTAAGCCAACTTGGAAGCGGTCAGAGCGGATTTGCCAACGGCATCAGCTTTTCATCAAACGGCGGACGCCTTCGTTCCAATAGTTTTTTGCTCGACGGACAAGACATCAATGATCCAAGTGTATCCGGAGGTCAGGTTGCGCTAAACAATCCGGATGCGATCAAAGAGGTACGAATTATTACCAACCAATTCCTCCCGGAATACGGACGTAATTCGGGCTCAGTTGTTAATATTGTTGGAAAATCCGGCACAAATGACTTTCACGGTTCCGCATTCTGGTTTCACAATAATAAGAAACTGAACGCCTGCAGCAACCTCGATAAACGAGCGGGATTTTGCAACGCCGCTGCGACCAATCCTTCAAGGGTAGATGCTCCGTTCAGGCTTGAAAACCAAGTCGGATTCACGGTTGGCGGCCCGGTATTCTTTCCCAGGTTTGGAGAAGGCGGTCCCTACATTTACAACGGCAGGGATAAAACCTTTTTCTTTTTTGATTATCAACGGTGGGCCGATCGCGCGCTCGGCTCAGGCTTCACGCTGCGAGGCGCACCTACCGAGGCAGGACGTCAGGTTTTACAGTCGGCGGTTGGGACGCGTCCCCAGATTCAAGCCCTATTGAAATTCGTCCAACCCGGAATCGCGAATGGTCAAAGCGTCAATTTCACGGCAAATGGTCAAACTTTTACGGTTCCTCTGGGCGATCTTACCGGATCATCTTCGTTCAAATTCGATGACAATCAAGGTTCAGCCCGTGTCGATCACCGCATTAGCGACGCAAACTTCTTTTACGTGCGCTATCGATGGGACAAGTCGACGACAAGCGGCACCGGACAAGTAACACCAGCGGGACTTACAACGCAAAATGCCCTCAAAACTTCGGCTACAACAGCCGTCCTTAACACCATTTTAAACAGTAAGATGGCGAATGAATTAAGGCTTGCATATTCGAGGTACGATTCCGTTACGAGTGCTTCTGATCCTGCTTCGGAGTCAATACCATCAATAGAGATCTCTCAACTCGGTTTGACCGGTTTTAACGCCGCGGCAAACCGGACTGCGATTGGATTGGCGGTAAACTTACCGCAATTCCGAGTAAACAATACGTATCAAATAACGGATAGCCTGAGTTACTCGACAGGAGATCATAATCTCAAGTTTGGGATTGACTGGCGTTGGCTTCAAGTCAAGAGCTTTTTCTTCCCGACGGTTCGAGGGCGTTTAGCCTATACGACCCTTCAGAACTTCGTCGACGACGTTGCTAATCTTGCTGCCACCGTAAACCGACCGTTGAAGGGTGGAGATACGGTGGGTTTCTATGAATGGTGGGAAATGTATGGTTACGCGCAAGACGAATGGAAAATCCGATCGAACTTCACGTTAACTTACGGCGTGCGCTATGAATTTCCGGGCGATTCATTTAAATACTTGGGCGGGCTTAACGAGCGTATTTTAAGTGTTAATGCCAATGATCCGCGCTTTGTATTTACGCCGACTCCTTCGGCGGACCTGAATAATTTCATGCCGCGGGTCGGATTTAACTGGAATCCCCAAACTTCTGATTCTGGCGTTTTAGGTTTTATCACCGGAGGTGACAAGCTTGTAATCCGCGGTGGTTATTCAAGAACCTACGATGCTAGTTTCATCAATATAAACCTGAACGTTTTCAGTTCGTTTCCGTTTGTAAATGCGGGAACGGTTCCAGCCGCTGGTGCGTTCAATACGATTTCCAATTTTACTCCGAGCTTGACGAATCCCAACCTCCTGACTCGGACGATTGTTGGCGAAGATTTTCGTGCCCCGGCAACGGATCAGTTTTCGCTTGAATTTCAAAGGGCGATCACAAACGATTCCGTGTTTAAGGTTGGTTATATCGGAACAAGGGGATCGTCGCTTTTTCAAACGGTCGACGGGAATCCGCGAACGAATTGCGGCACTGGAACGACTGCGACACCCTGCCCGCGAGTCGATCCAACACGTGGTGTAATTCGCTTACGCGCAAACACCGCAGAATCGAGATATCATGCGCTGCAGGTGAGCTTCGACAAACGGTTAAGCAACAATTTTAGTGCTGGCCTGCATTACACCTGGAGTTCGTTTATTGACACCGCATCGGAGATTTTTAATCCGTCAGGTGCGGAAGTCGCAATCTCGCAAGATTCGTTTAATCGCGAAGCTGATCGGGCTCGTTCGAGCTATGATCGACCACATCGCGTTACCGGTAATTTTGTTTACCAATTACCATTCTTCGAGAATCAGCCCGGGTTTGCTGGGAGAGTTTTAGGAGGCTGGCAATTCAATTCGTTCTTCAGCTTCCAGGACGGGGCACCATTTACTGCCCTAAATGGCGCTGATCCGGCCGCTGCTTTAAACGGCATTGACGGTTTGGTCGGCAGCGCGATTCGTCCGAATATCAACTCGACTTTAAACCTCTCGGGTTTGTCGATCCCGGATCTCTTGGCTGCTGGCGGACGTTCGCTTTTCTCTCAGATCACGGCCGCACAGCGCGTGGGAAATGCGGGGCGAAATATCCTGAGGGCTGATGGTATTCGGCAGATTGATCTTGGATTAATTAAGAATACTTTGCTTACCGAAAAGATCCGGGCGCAGTTTCGTGTGGATATGTTCAACGCGATTAACCACCGTAATTTCGGCATACCCGAAGGCAGAGTAAATGCCGCTAACTTCCTTGATCAATGGGGAACGAACGGAGGAAACCGACGAATAATTCTGGGCGCCAGACTCGTTTTCTGATCCCGGAATAATTGGCGAAATCCTATACGCTTTGCACGGCAATCAATTTTGGTTGCCGTGCTTTTTCAATTGCCAGACCGTATAATTCTGGTTAGAAATAATTATGCTTGATCTCGTACTTGCAAATTTAAGAACCAGACCTTTCCGCACGTTAATAAGTGTTATCGGTGTATCGCTTGGAGTCGTATTAGTTACGCTTTTTACCGGGCTTGCTCGTGGATTAAGCAATGATATGGCAAAGCGGGCTTCAAACTGGAAAGCCGAAATCGTTTTCACTCGTCCGGGATCCATGACATTGTCCAGTTCGAACGCTAATGTAAATACGAAATACGCAGAGAAACTGCTTGAGATCGAGGGCGTTCAATCGACGGTTCCCGTCTATAGATACATCGCTGCAAATACAAAGGAGCGCTGGGGGGTCCAACAAATCGACGGAATCGATTGGAAACCTTTTGCCGAAATGAATGGGATGGAGCTATTGCAAGGACGCGCACCCGTTGCGGATGATGAAGTAATCATCGACGAACGCCATATGCGTGATCGAAAATATTTGCTCGGTGATTCTCTTGAGACGTTGGGGAAAAAATATAATATCGTCGGCGTTTTTTCCCCGCCATCCGGTGCACGGATAAAAATGTCGCTTGGAGCGATGCAAAATGCTCTTCAAACTCAAAATAAGTGCACATTCATTCTCGTCAAACTTAAAGATGGAGCCGACGTCGCAACGGTCGCACAAAGGATCAACCGGGCGCTTCCCGGGAACAAAATAAACTTAACCCGGGATTTGATCATCGATTCCCAGGACCGAATTCCCGGTCTTGCAACTTTTCTGCGCGTTTTGGTCGGATTAGGTGCATTCGTTAGCACGATATTTGTGCTTCTTTCGATGTATACGACGATCACCGAGCGGAGAAAAGAAATCGGCATCCTAAAATCTCTGGGTGCCTCGAAATCTTTTGTTGTCAAAGTGATCGAAGGCGAAGCGTTCTTGATAGGAATTTCCGGAATTATTCTTGGTTTTTTTGTGTCTTTTGTCGCGTCTTATTTGATCGAAATGATATTCGCAATTCCTTTTGAATTTAGTACGGGATGGATCATCACCGCGTTTATCATTGCGATCGGCGGAAGTCTTGTCGGTGCATTGTATCCTGCCTGGCGGGCATCGGACATCGACCCGGTTTTAGTTTTAACAAATGAGTAGCAATCACCAGCTCGTTCTGGGCGCCGTAAAGCAAAAAGAGTCATCAAAAAAACAAGGCGCGCTGCAAAATCTTTTCGCCGTTTGGTTTGACGCATTTGTCTATAATCAGATTTGGGAAGATCCGAGAGTAGATATGGAGGCACTCGAAATAGACGCTAATTCCCGGCTCCTTACAATTTCTTCGGGCGGTTGCAACGCGCTGAATTATTTACTTGAAGATCCCGAATCCGTTACGGCTGTCGATCTCAATCGTCATCACATTTATTTGCTGAATCTAAAAATTGCCGCCATAAAATCCCTCGCTTCTTATGAAGATTTTTTTGCGTTTTTTGGGTTTGGAAAACACGCCGAACACGTCCGAAATTATGAAGAATACGTCGCACCAAAACTCGACAACGATTCCCGCTCTTTTTGGGAAAACGGCTCCTTCCCGATGAAATTCTTCGGACAAAAGCGAATCGATTTTTTTTCCAAAGGCGGTCTCTACGAGCATTCGCGCAACGCATATTTTCTTCGTTTTTTTCACAAACTCGCACATTTGCTCGGCTTTCGTCCCGAGGAAATCTTAAAAGCCCAAACCATTGAGGAACAGGAACGCGCGTTTGACGATCAAATCGCTCCGTTTTTTGATAGCTTTCTGTTTAAAGCTGTCGGGAAAATGCCGATCACACTTTTCGGTTTGGGAATTCCACCGCAGCAATACGAGGAGTTAAGAAAAGATTTCAGTGAGGGCGGAAACATTCTTGATCTATATCGCGACCGAACAAGAAAACTGGCTACCGGGTTTCCGATAGCTGACAATTATTTTGCCTGGCAAGCTTTTGCTCGAAAATATGACACCGAGAAACGAGTCGCAATTCCCGCTTATTTGAGAGAAGGAAGCTACGGGAAACTAAAGAAAAATTGCGGAAAGATAGAAACGCGGATCGGTTCGGTGACGGACGAAATAAAACGCAATCAGTTTGATACTTTCAATAGATATGTTTTTCTGGATGCACAGGATTGGATGAACGAGGAAGCGATGATCGATCTGTGGACTGCGATCTCCCAGAGGAGCAAAACCGGCACAAGAATAATTTTCCGAACAGCGGGTAAGTCCTCTCCGATCGAAACTTGCCTGCCGGTCACTTTGCGCGAAAGGTTTGAATACCACGAACAAGTCTCACAAAAACTCTTTGAAAAAGACCGTGCCTCGATTTACGGCGGATTTCATCTCTACGTAGTGAAATAGGAGCAGCGACACATGACATCAATCGCTCGTGCTTTGTCGTTATAGTCTATGTCAACAGCCTTCGAAAACATGGACCGCATGTATCGCCATCAGCGGTATTTCTACGATTTCACGCGTAAATACTATCTTCTAGGCCGCGATAAACTTATCTCGGCAATGAATATCGGGGAAGGCGAAAACATCCTGGAGGTCGGTTGCGGAACGGGTCGAAATCTTGCGATTCTTGCTCAGAAATATCCGAAAACAAATTTCTACGGACTCGACGCATCCGCCGCAATGCTTGAGACTGCCGCGAAGAAAATTGCTGGGGGAAATTTAGAAAACGTGCAATTACAAAAAGCACTCGCTGATGGATTCTCCTTTGATAAGACTTTCAACCTTTCGAAGCCTTTCGATTCGATCTATTTTTCTTACTCGATTTCAATGATCCCAACTTGGCAGGAATCTATACAAATGGCCCTCACAAATCTTAAAAGCGGACGCTCATTTTATATTGTGGATTTCTATGACCAGCGAGATTTACCTGATTTTTTTCGCAAAATGCTGCAGTCTTGGCTTCGTCAGTTTCACGTTAGTTACCCTGAAGAATTAATTCCGTATCTTGAAAAATTGGAGCAAGAAAAGCTTGGCGAACTTTCGGTAAAATCGATTTACAAAAGTTATTCATTTATTGTTGCATTTGAGAAACCTTAGATTTATTTCTGCCCAAAATCGCGAGTCCGATTCCAGCCAAGATTAGACAACTTGCCAAGATCAAACGCAGTGAAATCAATTCCGATAAGAATATTAAACCGCCGGCAGCCGCAATAACCGGCACGGATAATTGCAGAATAGCAGCCCGCGTTGCCGAATGATATTTGAGTGCGGCATACCAAACTGAATACCCAATCCCGGAGGCTATTGAACCGGACAAGACGGCAAACATAATTCCGTTCAGTGATAAATTGATTCTATATAAAAATGGCAAACTTGCGAAAACAACAAATGGAATCGCTCGCGCGAAATTGCCTGTTGTATCAGCCAGCGGATTATCGCTTTCTTTTCCGCGAAGTGTGTAAAATCCCCAGGCAATTCCCGCCAAACCCATCAAGATCGATCGAATCAGAGGCGGCGATTCGAGCCCCGGGAAGACCAAATAAACCAATCCAACAAGCGCGAGAATCAAGCCAAGCCATTCTAGTGCTTTTGGACGTTCACCTAAGACTAGCGCAGCAATGATCATTGTCACCTGCACCATCCCAAATAAGATCAGAGCTCCCGTCGCAGTTGTTAACCCAATGTAAGCAAATGAAAAACATATCGCGTAACCAAAAAGGAAAAACGCCGAAAGCCAGTTTCCGCGTTTAACGTTTCCTTTCTTGTTTTTGGAATAAAGAGTGAAGATTATCAGCAAAGTTACTGCGCCCGAAACAAGTCGAATCGCGGTAAAACTGCTTGCATCGATCAGTTCCGCACCAAGCGCGAGCCTGCAAAGTATCGAATTAAAGGCAAACGCGGTGAGTGCAAAAGTTGTTAAGAAAAATACTTTCAAATCTAAATTTAGAACGCACAACCAACACGTTCAGAGTTCAAACTTCAGTTTGCATTTTCCGTAAGCGAAGCAAAACGGAAAACCTGCTCAGATATAACTGCAATTTTATGATAAAAATTCTGTAAATTTTGGCGTTAACAAGCGGTTTGCTTCGCTCACGCTTGCAACAAACTGAAGTTTGAACTCTGAACGTGATTGCCAAACTATCTTTTCGTTTTTGATGCCTTCAAATTACTCATCCTCATCGGCCACAACCGTGTTCTTCTCAGGTCGCATATGCGGAAAGAGAATCACATCACGAATAGTGTGTTGGTTGGTAAGAAGCATAACGATGCGGTCGATTCCAATACCGATCCCTGCGGCAGGCGGCATCCCGTATGAAAGGGCCTTGATATAGTCCTCATCCATGATCATCGCTTCCGCATCACCCGATTCGCGTTCTTTCATTTGGTCAGCAAATCGCTGGTATTGCTCTTTTGGATCGTTCAATTCTGAAAAGCCATTCGCACGTTCGATTCCGGCGATAAATAATTCAAAACGCTCCGCGATCGCCGGGTTTTCGGGGGAGGCTTTTGAAAGCGGAGAGATTGCTTTTGGATAATCGATGATAAATGTTGGTTGAACTAATTTCTCTTCGGCATGCCGCTCAAATTGTTCAAGCATATTCTCATCGGTAATTTTCGCATCAGGACTAAATCTCAAGATTGCATCTTTCATCAAAAGTCGTTCAAATTTTGAAAAGTCGATCTCATTTCCCTCATACTCAATCTTCAAACTTCCCGTTGCTTCCACCACGGATTTTTTGAGCATTTCCTCACAAAAATCCATCATTCCATTGACGTCCATATAGGCGCAATAGAATTCAAGCATCGTAAATTCCGGATTGTGTTTGTGCGAAATTCCTTCGTTACGGAAATTGCGGTTGAGTTCGAAGACCTTTTCGAAGCCGCCAACCATTAGGCGTTTCAGATAAAGCTCGGGAGCGATTCTTGCAAAAAGCGGAATGTCGAGAGCTTTGTGGTACGTCTCAAAAGGCTCTGCCGCCGCACCGGTTGCTTTTGGCGTGAGCATCGGAGTTTCGACCTCGATATAACCGTGATCTTCGAGATACCTGCGCATCGAGGAAATGATCTTTGCGCGGCGTTCAAAGATCTCGCGTGTTGTTAAGCCTTCGTGTTCGACTTGAAGCGATGAACCGATCAAATCCATATAACGAAACCTGCGACGCAGTTCGGGATCGGCGATTCCATGCATTTTGTCCGGCATCGGCAACATTGCTTTTGATAGAAATTGAATCGTCTCAACGTGAACGGAGAGTTCGCCGGTGTTCGTCAAAAACAGATACCCTTCGACACCGACAAAATCTCCGTGATCCAGATGTCCAAAAAGTGTAAACCCCGAAAATTCTTCATCTATAACCTTGCCCGTATCATTACTGATAGCTTTTGCATCCTGCTTACGCACGTAAATTTGCAAACGATTTTTCCCGTCCGAAAGATGAACAAAAGCCGCCTTACCCATTACGCGTGGTGGAGTAGCAAGCCTTCCGGCAACACGTACATTGCCAAGTGCTTTCAGTTTTTCATTGAGCAGTTCTTTAATTTCTGGAGCAGGCCTTTCGCGCTCCGCGAGTTTTGCGACGACCTCGCCGATCTCTTTCAATGTTTCAGCAACGGGCGGGAAATCTACGAGTGCCGAGATCGTATCTTCCTCTCCCGAAACATTCGTTCGTTCAAATTTGTTTGGATACGGATTGCCGACAAGCTCCACAAGCGCGGCTAAATTGTGTTCGCGAGCTTCAGTCTGATCGTTTGGCTCGATGATTTCGTTAAAGTCCGGAATGTTCATATTGTTTCGTTGTTCAATGTTCTGCATTCAAAGTTTAGAGTTTAGCGAAAAAGTGCAGAAACGGCTAACTTTGCTCGGAAATCTCCCGTCCGATGTGGATATCCACAGACATCAATCAGTGCGCAAACGCTACTCATAGATTTAACGCTGGATATAATTCGAACATTGTAGACCAAACCATTCCAAAAAAAGTGGAGTAAATAATGAATCTCAAAATCTTTCTCTTAAATGTTTCTTTATCTTGGCTAACTTTTGCACTCGGTTTCTTAGCTTTCGTTACATTTACGTTTGCAACCAAAAGCGTCGAACCTGGAAATGCTCCCGAAAATAAACCGTCGGTTTCGAAGCCAATAGTGTCGCCACTTGCTCCTCAGATTGACGCAATCGATTCATACGACGCCGTTAAAATTGACGATCTGTATAAACACGAAGTGGTAAAAAGTGGCGATGAGGAAGAAAATTCGGTCGAAAAATTTTATTCAGAGCTTGATATTAATGGTTTCTACTATTTCACTGAAAATTTGCCAAGAGGCTTCTCCGACTTTGACTCAATGGAAATCTGGCTTGAGACCTATGATGAAAAGCTTGAGGAGGAAATCGAAACAACACCTTATGGTTTTTTCAAAACGCGATCAAATTACAAATTTGATAAATTCTACTTTGCTAATGGACGACTTGAATTTTCCACTGAGAAAATTCGTGCAATAAAATATGAGTTTAGCGGCAGATATGAGCAAAGACGTGGCAACGAGGACAACAACTATGAAACGCAAGTACTTCGAGGCACGATAACCAAATGGAAAAGTGGCGAAAAGATAGCCGAGTCATCAGTTGAACTTGGATGGCATTTGGGTTGTTAGTCGTATAGGTATGGAAAAATAGGCGCCACGTTTACATTGAGCACACATAGATTAACGGATGTTGTTAAAAATATGAGATTACAAAGTTTATTATTAAATATAGGAGTTGGCTTTTTAGCACTCCTATTGGGATGGAGTTGGGTCGCTGCATATCAAATTTTTCTCGGGAATACTGCAAAACCAACAGCAAGCCAACAGCCCGGGAAAGTTGAATTCGATATTAACGACCCAAACTCCGTTTTGCCGATTGACTATGAGGACGACAAACTCAGTGATCCGAAAGACGATGAAACGAATGAAGCAATGTTCGATCCGGAAGGGGTTTACGCAATTCAGGGAAATTTATCGGAAGAACTTGCCGAATTTGAAGGCTTTGAAATCGTTAATAAGAATCTTGAGGTCGATTGTGACGACAAAAAATTTGGCGAGTCGGTTCCCGCGAGGGGTTATGCCAGCGTAAAAGACCCTGTGGCTGCCGCAGCAGATGCAATCAAAAATGCCGCTAAGCTAGCTCTTCAAGAAATGCGCGAAAATGCCGCTTCTCCATCTGCATCGCATGAAGAAAATAACGCTGACGCGGAAATTGAAAATAACAATTACACCGAATTCGAAAAACTATCGATCGCCGTCGACGGAGTATCCTTCTCAACTATTTCAGCCGAAGGAATCTCATACAAATTTGCGGGAAAATTTTTGAAGAAAGGAAACTTCTACACACTTGATCCGGATGCGACTGTGATTGAAGGAACGCTTTCGAAATACCAAAAAGGAAAACGCGTAGCTGAAGAAAAAGCGCGATTCACCTGGAATCCCGATATCGAGTGCCACTGCTAAAACTCAATTAAAAGGAGCTCACAATGAAATTCAATAAGAATATATTACTTGCGATAGTCGGAACATCGATCTTTTTGGTCGGAATCACTTTCGGGGCGATAGGAAGCATAGCCCGATCCGCCGTTGGGATCGACAGCAAGATTTCGAAGGCCTCGGTAGTAGATCGTGCGGCCAGAGAAACTCATATCTATTTCGGATTCGTCGAGGTTCGTTCAAGTGATAGTAGCGATGGACATTTCCAAGCTCACATCGGACTTAGAAATCCCTTCGAATAAACGTGAACTTTTCGTTTTACTCCTCGGCGGCTCTCGTGAGCCGCCATTTTTTATGCGGAAACCCGCAAGGAGTAAGGGTGTATGCGTCAGCCTACTAGACGATCATTTTCTAGATTTAGGAGATCAGTTATCCCCCCCCCCTTACTCAGCAATAGGCTACCTTCGTTTACGTTTCGAAAGAACAAACCACAACGCCAAAATTGAACAAAACTCAATAACGTGCGAAAGTTAATAAGAAAATTTACTGCAGAGAGACGGACTGACACAGGTGGTCAAATTCGCATTTCTGCGGATAGGTCTGTTTAAAACATGGAACTAAAAATAGGTGACACATTTTCGGTTAGCAAAGAAGTTACGGACAATCTCATACTGGAATTCGCGGATGTATCCGGCGATTATAATCCACTCCATTTGGATGAAGACTTTGCAAAACAAACTCGTTTTGGTAAACGAATCGGGCACGGAATGCTCACCGCATCGTTTATTTCGGCCGTTCTTGGTTATAAGTTGAGTGTGAGGAAATTGGTTTATCTTGGGCAAACTTTAAGATTCAAATACCCGACTTTTATTGGCGACACGGTGACTGCAAAGGCGACGGTGATAAAAATTCGCGAGGATAAACCGATCGTTACGATTGAAACCATTTGTGAAAATCAGGAAGGCGTAACACTTATAGAAGGTGAAGCAACGATCATGCTCCTGGATTAGAAAGGAAACCGAAAAAACTAAGAAACCCTGGCAGCAAAGAATTGCCGTGGGCAAAGCACGTGGCATCAAAAGATCACGATCCAGATCATCTTCCGCCCCGTGCGGTTCGTTGCCGCGAGTGCAGAAAGAAGTGAAAGCAAGATCAATGACCTTTTCAACTGAGACAACAAGCGAGATCGCGCGTTTACGTGATGAAGTAATAAGCGGAAAACGTATTCTTAGCCTCAGCGGATTGACGTCGACCGCCGCAAAGGCGTTTGTGCTTTCCGAAATCCAAAAAGAATCTGACAAGACTCTTGTAGTAATTGCTGATCTGAACATGGATTTGGAAACTTGGGAAAGCGATCTGCGTTTTTTCAAAGAATTCGAATTGCAATCTTTTCCTTCGTTCGAGGCGGATGTTTATTCAGGAGTTTCGCCTCACGCCGAGACACAGGAAAAACGTGCGTTGGCGCTTTGGAATCTCGCAAATCATCAGCAGGATTTTCTGATCGTTTCTTCAAAAGCCTTGATCAAGCGAATTCCGCCACCTGAAAAAATTCGATCGATGGGCGCGTTTCTTACGCGCGATGAGGATTTCCCCCCTGATACACTCACCAAAAGACTTTTTGCATGCGGCTATAAACAAGAAGAACCGATCGCAAATATCGGAGAGTTTTCGGTGCGCGGGGGTATTCTCGATGTTTGGTCGCCGGATTCCGAAACGCCCTTTCGGATTGAATTTTTCGGCGATACGGTCGATTCTATTCGTTCGTTTGATCCAGAATCGCAACTTTCGATCGAACAGCTTAAGGAAGTTTCAATCGCTCCGATGAGAGAATTTACTGCGGACGCGGACGATTTTAAACGCTGGGCAGAAATCGCAACCGAAAAATTCGATGATGAATTATTCAAGCGAAATTTGAAAGACCGGACAGATTTCGCGTCAGAAGGAGAGAGTTTTTCGGGCTGGGAATTTTTGATCTCGCTCGTCAACAATACCAGTTCGACCATTTTTGAATATATCAAAGGTGCAATTCTCGTTGTGGATGAGCCTGCCGTCGTTGCGCAGACGCTTAAAACGTTTTATGAGAGCACCGACAATCATTATCAGGAAATTATCGAGCATGGAGAAATTGGACTTGCGCCGGATGAATTGTTTTTCACGCCCGAAGAGATCCGCGAAAAACTCGACGAATTCCCTCGCTTAGAATTGCGCAGTCTTGGAAAGCTTGCGGCTTCGACGGACGAAGAATTTTCACTCGACGAAAATCTCTCTGAATCTGGGATTTCAAATATCAAATCCCAGCCCGAAAACGGAAAACAAAAGACTAAAGATCAACGGCCGCTTTTTCTTTTTCGAACGGCTGCCAAATCGATTGATTTTGAGATTCAATCGCGCTCGCCAAGAAAATATCAAGGAAATGTAAAGAAATTCGCAGAGGATTTTAAGCGCAAAGATTCGACCGCGCGAGATTCGCTTTACGTGTTTCAGTCACATGGGCTGGCCGAAAGATTTAGCGATATCTTACGTGATTACGATGTCGTACTTTCCGCGGATTCCGTGCGGATAGGGAATTTATCAAGCGGTTTTGAAATTCCTTCTCACAGTGTCGCAATAACGTCGGAATCCGAAATTTTCGGCGAGAATATACAAAGGGAGTTCGAACCTCAGAAAATAACCAAACGCCGGCCTAAGACCTCGGCATTTATCTCGGATTTTCGTGACCTTAAAGAGGGAGATTTCGTAGTACATGTCGATCACGGAATCGGTCGTTTCGATGGCTTGGAAATGATCGGAACCCAAGGCGTCGAACGTGAGTTTATGCTCCTGGTTTACGCTGATAAGGCAAAACTCTTTGTCCCAGTCGAACGACTCGATTTGGTTTCGCGGTTTGGTTCGAGTGAAGGATCGCAGCCGGCGCTTGATCGTTTAGGCGGAATTGGTTGGCAAAAAACCAAGGCGCGCGCGAAACGCGAAATGCGTGACATGGCGGACGAATTGCTCCGCTTATATGCCGAAAGAAAACTTGTACAAGGCTTTGCATTCTCAAAAGACGCACCATGGCAGAAGGAATTTGAGGATGCGTTTCCCTACACGTTGACGATCGATCAAGCCGCGTCGATCGAAGATATCAAAGGCGATATGGAAACGGCAGTCCCGATGGATCGTCTGATTGTCGGCGATGTCGGTTACGGGAAAACAGAAGTTGCGATGCGCGCGGCTTTCAAGGCTGTAATGGACGGAAAACAGGTGGCGGTTTTAACACCGACAACCGTTCTTTCGTACCAGCATTTTGAAACTTTCAAACAGAGATTTTCGGCGTTTCCTGTAAAGATTGAGCTCCTTTCTCGTTTTCGTTCGCGCAAGGAACAGATCAAGGTCGTCGCTCAAATGGAGAAAGCCGAGGTTGATATCCTGATCGGTACACACCGAATACTATCTAACGATGTAAAAATGCCGAAGCTCGGGCTGGTCGTGGTTGACGAAGAACAAAGATTCGGTGTCGCGCACAAGGAAAAACTTAAAAAACTCAAAAAAAAGGTAGATGTTTTAACACTTACGGCAACCCCGATTCCACGCACTCTGAATATGTCGATGATCGGCATGCGCGATATGTCTGTGATCGAAACGCCGCCAAGGGATCGGCTCGCAATCAATACGCAGGTCATGCAGTTTTCCGAGGGCGTTATAAAATCCGCAGTCGAACTCGAACTTTCGCGAAATGGTCAGGTTTTCTTTATTCATAACCGTGTGCAGACGATAGAAGCAATTGCCGCGCACATCCAAAAGATCGTTCCAAACGCCCGGATTGTAGTTGGACATGGACAGATGGGCGAAAAGGACCTGGAAAAAGTGATGCTCGACTTCGTAGGTTATAAATATGACGTCTTGATAGCTACGACCATAATCGAAAACGGCATAGACATTCCGCGTGCGAACACGATTATTATCAATCGAGCTGATAATTATGGGCTTTCGCAGCTTTATCAACTTCGCGGACGAGTCGGCCGTTCGAGCCGCAGAGCCTATTCATATCTTTTGATTCCGGGAGAGCAGGAATTAACACCGATCGCCAAAAGACGTCTATCCGCGATCCGCGAATTTTCCGATCTCGGCGCAGGTTTCCGGATCGCCGCCCTGGACTTGGAGCTTCGCGGCGCGGGAAGCATTTTAAGCGGAAAACAATCGGGGCAAATAGATTCGCTCGGATTCGACCTCTATACAAAAATGCTTAATCGAACTATTCAAGAGCTTCGGGGCGAAGAAATCGAAGATGAAACAAGCGTTTCGCTTAATCTAGGAATCGACGTTTCGATTCCCCAAGACTTCATCAATGAAACAAGCCAGCGTTTGCGAACTTACAAACGGATCTCATCAACCGAAAATGAAGAAGACCTGCGAAAAATATATCTGGAGATCCAAGATCGTTATGGAACGCTCCCGGATTCCGTTGAAAATCTATTTGAATATGCGAGATTGCGGCAAACTGCCGAGCTGATGCACGTTATTGGTGTAGACAAGGCAAAAGAAGGGTTAGCAATCAAGCTTGGTGAAAAATCTCGGGTTCGACCGGAAAAACTAATGGCCTTTGTTTCAGAAAATGAGGGTGCGGCCTTTTCTCCAAACGGTATCTTACGGGTTCCTATTGACGAAGAAAATTTGATCGAGACGGCACGTCGCGTCTTACTTGAAATTAAAGACTAGCGCGTGTTTTCCGTACAATCGTTGTATTCATTGAATTCGCAAATAAATAGATCCGGTGCATATTCGCGGGTTTGTTTTCTTACATTTCTCCACAGAACTGATTGCAAATACCTATCCTTCGTCCAGCCGAGCTTCGCACGATTTTTCCAGACAAATTCATACGCTTCTTTTTCTTCTGCGCCCTTTAAGTGTTTAGCTTCGTGCAATAATATCGCCGCGCGCTCGGTATCGTCTTCAGCGTAAGTAAAGAAATCCGGATATACGGTCATTATTTCGAAGGGATAATTTGTTGCGGCATAGGCATTCTCTTTTGGAACCATTGCATTAAGCCAGTTATCGCTTGAACGAAAGCTTGTTAACCACCGTAGATATCTAACTTCTTCATCGAAGCCCTTTTCGTCCAACACATCTATCGCTCTATTTACAACCAAACGATCTTCAGATTTTAACGGGTCGGAGGATATTAGTAGAGATGCATAAAACCCTATAATGATAGTAATCACGACCAGAACTAAAATCCCGCCGCGCTTTAACAACTTTCGTCCAAAATTGTTGTTCCGGGAGCGAGACTCGGTGTTTGAAACCGCGTCGGCAAGGGACGATTCACAGCGAATGCAGTTCTCGGCATTTGCAAAATTTGCTAGTTTGCAATTTGGGCAAATCTTATTCATTCAAAGGATTTTATACTTTTTTCTGAGAAAAGAGGATGGACACCTCTTTTATTTAAAAATGCAGATAGAGTTATTTATTCCAATAATTGTGTTCCAATCACGATAACAAAAGAAACCCAGACGAGGATTGGAGCATCATAGCGATTTGCAAAAGGCATCAATTGAAGATTAAGATTCTCGGATAGGTTTAATAAATCATTAAGTTTTAAGGAGTAACACTGTGAGATTAATCAACTCCACATTTATAGTAGCTATTATTTTGCTGACAACCGTTTCCGTTATGTCGCAGGAAACCGAGGCCGTTATCGTTGACGAGGTAATAGCACAGGTCAATGACAGCGTAATATTGCTTTCACAGGTCAAGTCGGAGACGAAAAACGCCATTGACAGCCTTGTTCAAAGTGGCAAATCAGAGTCTGAAGCTAAGGCGATCGTTGACAGTAAGAAGGGGCAACTTATTGCAAACTTGATAAATGAAGAGCTTCTGGTCCAAAAAGGCAAAGAAATGGGCGTCGAAAAGGCGGTCGAAGCGAGAATCAACCAGCAGTTTTTGGAACAGATGAAGCAGTTTAATTTGAAATCGCTCGATGAACTATATGCTGCGATGCGGCAGCAGAATCTCGATCCTGACGAACTTCGTGCGGATCTCAGAAAACGTTATACGGAAGATGAAGTATGGCGAAATCAGGTTGATAGTGTCACCTATTGGTCGATTCCGGATAAGGAAATCAAGGATTATTACGCGAAAAATGCTGCCAAATTCAAAAAGCCGGCTACTGTGACGATCAGCGAGATCTTTTTGAGTTTCGCGGGTGCAGACAAGGAAGCGGTGAAGGTAAAGGCCGCGCTACTGGTGAAGCAACTTCGCGCCGGTGCCGACTTCGAAAAAGTTGCGGTTGCAAATTCTGATCGCCCTGACGTAGAGGAAACGAAAGGTAAAGCCGGAAAATATGACGTTCCTGAATTGAATCCGCAGTTTTCGAAGCCCCTTGAGAATGTGAAGGTTGGTGGATATTCGGATCCCATAGAAATGGATATCGGAATGGAAATTATTCGCGTCGATGAAAGAACTAAGGGCAGCGACGAAGCGCAATTTAATGAAAATCTAGTCAGGAGCGCTATGCTTCAGGAAAGACTCCCGGATGCGCGCAAAGAGTATTTGGTAAAACTCATTGACGATGCGTACATAAAGGTGCGGAAAAGTTACGAGGCGATGGTTATGCCTCTTCTAAAGCCTGAGGACAAGAAGACAGCGGCTCTCGACTCAAAGTAATAGTTTGCTAAAAGCTTTTCTTAAAACGCTGTCCCGATGTGATGGCGTTTTTTTTATTATGAGGTTAGACGTATTTCTAAAATTAAGCCGCCTGATTCCTAGCCGAACGCTTGCGAAAGAGTTTGCAAAAATGGGATTAGTCAGCGTAAACGACGTCGTTGCGAAATCTTCCCGTGACTTATATTTGGGCGATGAGCTCGAAATTCGTCGGCTGGACCGCGTTTTGAAAATCCGTGTTTTGAAAGTTCCTCATACGAAACAAGTTTCAAAAAGGGATGCGTCCGGTCTATATGCAGTTCTTTCGGAAGAGATCTTAAATACTGACCCTTTGTTTGACTAGTGCTTAACAGATTCATCTTCCATTTTCGGTTTGATAAAAAACAATCCGATCAGAAAAAATACGAGTGCAAAAAACTGAATATAGCCGGTCGCCGATGAAAAACGCGGGAGATCCAAAACGTAAGTAACGGCTTCCTTGGCGGGATCCTGCCAAATCCGACTTAGCCAACTTCCCTGCTCCGCCGAAACCAAATTTGACAACACGAGATACTTCGCAAAAAACGCAAAACCAAATAGCCCACCCAAGCTTTTAAGCAGTCGCTGAGTTTCAAACTGCGCGAATAAATTATTCCAAAGCGTCCAAAAGAAGCAAAAGCCAACCACCCAAAATGGAAGACCTTGCTCCGGTATCAAAGAATTGAAAATTTGCGTCGAAGCGGCGAAAAGAGAAATAAATACGGCACCGTTTGCGATATTGCGAAGCGCGGAGAATTCATCGGAAAACCACCCATCAAAAACAATTAACTTTGCCCGGAAGAAAAGCAGCATTAAAAGCACGGCAAAAACCAAACATATCAACGCGGGTCTGAAAAACAGAAACTCACCGCCGTCGATTCCGATACGCAACCCTCCTAATAGGGCAACTGTCCAAAAAACAAAAGGTAAAAAAAGATACTGAAGATACGCCTTTGAATTCTGTTCAATTTCACCATTACCCTTTAATTTAGTTATTACGGCTTTGGTTTGGACTTTTTTTGCGACCGTGCTCTTTTCATCACCACCTAACTCGATCTCGTCTTCGGCAGAAACTTCGAGAAGCTCACCATCGATTACCGGAAGCTCCTCGTTTTCTTCACGTTCAATGTCTTTAGCGTCCAAAATTTATTTTCGCTCCCGTGTGAATTTGAACGGATTAAAGTCATCCGCCGTAATCCGCAACCCCTGTTCGAGTTCGTTTTTGAGTTCGACAGGAGTGCTCAGTTTCAAATCAGTGTCATCTGTCTTAAAGTTTTCATCGAGCCTCGTCACCCGGTTTACACTTCCCAACCCCTTCTGAAATAGCTCGTCATCATTCGAAAATCTTCCCCAGCCCTGCCTATAATATGAGTAAGCAATGTAAAACTGAGTACGCGAATCGAGTTTTTCTTTATCCGCTCGTTCAAAAAGATCGCGTGCGAGAATAAAATTCTCGTTTCGAAAGGCTTTTAAACCCTCATCAAATTTCTCGCGATCGACCTCATAAGTATTCGTAACGACCTTTGCCTTCATCGTCGCACTCTCGATCGTGTCCCGTGCCTTTGATGAAACTTCTTCCAAATTCTTTGGTGCTGCCCAATATAACCAAGCAACACTAATACCGTAAACAAGCGTCAAAACGACACTCAAAATTTGGATATGTTTTTCCTTCATTGATATAATCCGCGCAGTATTAGAATACACGATTTCCGAAGAAAGTTTTATGAAGTTCTTGTTATTATTCATTACCTTTACGCTCTCGGCCTTTGATATCGCAGGGCAAACTTCTTCGGCGGATTTTGTAATAATCGGCGCCAAAATACATACGGTAGATTCTAAAAACTCAAAAGCCGAAGCTCTTGCCATCAAAGAAAATCGAATAATTGCGGTCGGGAAAACAGCCGAAATTCGGAAGCTGGTTGCGGCCGATACAATAGTTATCGACGCGAAAGGCAGACTCCTATTACCCGGATTTAATGATTCCCATGTGCATTTTACGGCAATCGGAAATCTCTTTACGTCCATCGACCTTCGGTTTGTTATCAGCCCGGAGAAAGTCGCAGAAAAACTGCGTGAATACGTAAGATTTCTTCCGAAAGGGCGTTGGATCCTCGGCGGGCAATGGGATCACAATCGTTGGTCGGAACACCTTCCTGCGAAAGAAATGATCGACGCGGTTACACCCGATAATCCGGTTTTTCTTTATAGTAAGGACGCAAAAATGGCGTGGGTTAACAGCGCGGCATTAAAGGTTGCTGGAATCGGCCGAAAACCTGTAAACATACGTGACGGCGAGATTGTTCGAGATAAAAATGGCGACCCGACCGGGATTCTAAAAGATCGCGCAATCCTATTAGTAAAACAGCGTGCGCCAAGACTCGCTACCAAGGATTGGTATGAAGTAACTCAAGCGGCGACAAATTATGCGGCGTCGCTCGGGGTAACGAGCGTGCAGGACGTCCATTCGGATGATCAGCGCGACATCCTAGACAGGCTCGAACGCGAGGGAAAACTAAAAACCCGAGTTTATGACTGTATAGCATTGATAAAGTGGAAGGAATTGGTTGGGAAAATCCGTTCTAAGAAGGACGCGATGATTAGGACCGGCTGTCTAAAGGCTATGGCGGATAGCGATCCTGAATCCGAAGAAGTGATGTATAGCGATATTCTTGCGATTGACAACGCTGGGCTGCAGGTGGCGATCCACGCAATTGGACAAAATCAAAATCAGAGCATTCTCAAGATATTTGAACGCGTGATCGAGGCAAATGGCGATAAAGACAGGCGTTTTCGCGTAGAACACGCATATCGTTTTCCAAGCGAAGATCTCGTGCGCTTTGCAAATTCTAAGATCATTCCATCGCTTCAGCCGCGGCTTTTTTACGGAAACCAGCCGTACCGTTCTTTTATTAATTCGGGTGCAAAAATAGCTTTTGGATCGGATGCGTCGATGACCGATTTTGATCCGCTCAAAGGAATTGCCGCTGCCGTCAATTTTAGCGATGCGGGCGAGGCGATCTCTGTCGACGAGGCAGTTTATTTGTATACTATGGGATCCGCCTATGCCGAATTTGAGGAAAATGAGAAAGGCTCGATCGAGGTCGGTAAACTTGCGGATTTGGTAATATTATCAGACGATATTTTTAGTATTAAACACGAAGCTATTGGAAACGTAAGAGTTTTGCTTACAATAGTAGATGGGAAGATAGTCTATAGAGATAATACTTTTTAAGAGAATTTCAGGGGATAAAAGATGAAGAAATTATTAGGATTGATGATGGTTTTGGTTGTATTGTTTATTCCGGCTTTTGCGCAGGAATCAATGAATGAAAAACATCCGACAGATGCCGATAAGGTTGCCGTATTCGATACGAGCGGAAAGATTGTTCGCGGTGACGCGATCGGTAATTCGAAAAAGGTGTCGCTCAAGAATGTTTTGAAAAACCCGGAAAAATATTCGGGGAAGACGGTTCGGGTGAGCGGCTATGTGGTGCGCTCGTGTAAAATGGAGGGTTGCTGGGCTGAGATCGGAGACTCCAAAGAAGCTAAAGCAACGGTTCGCGTGAAAATGAAAGATCATTCGTTTTTTATCCCTTTAAAATCGGCAGGTTATAGGATTCTAACTGAAGGTGTTTTCAGCCTTAAAACGCTTTCGAAAAAAGAAGTTGACCATCTGATTGAAGAAGACGGAGCAAAATTCGAAAATATAAACAAAGACGGTACCGTTTCGGAAGTTTCTTTTCTCGCTTCGGGGATTGAATTGAGCAAGTGAGCTGAATCGAATGAAGACGTTCAAGGTAAGAGACATTGAGATAAGTCCGCCGTTGGTACTTTCGCCGATGGCGGGTGTTACAGATTTCTCATTTCGCCGTTTGTTAAAAAAACGCGGCGGGGTCGGCATGACTGTCTCTGAGTTTATTTCAGTCGAAGGAATGACGCGGAATTCGCCGCAGTCAAAGCGAATGATGCGTTTTCAAGAATTCGAACGCCCCTTTGCGGTTCAAATTTTCGGGTCGAATATCGAGCGAATGGCGATGGCGGCCGAAATGGCGGAAGATATCGGTGCCGATATTCTTGACCTAAACTGCGGATGTCCCGCTCCAAAGGTCGTAAAAAAAGGCGGCGGGTCCGGACTTTTAAAGGAACTCCCACTTCTCGGAAAGATTCTGACAGAAATAAAAAAATCTATATCCATTCCTCTAACGCTAAAGCTTCGGGCGGGTTTCTCTGATTCAGATATTAACTGCGTTGAAGTGGCGAAAATGGCTGAGCAATGCGGCGTCGAACACATTGCTCTCCATGGTCGAACTCGTGAACAGCGGTACAAAGGTTTGGCAGATTGGGATCTGGTACGGCAGATCAAGGAAGCAGTTTCAATTCCGGTTTCGGGTAACGGCGATGTTACAACGGTTGAAAACGCACTTCAAAGATTTGGTGAGACGAATTGTGACGGAATCCTGATCGGACGAGGTGCCATGCAAAATCCATGGTTGTTCAGACAAATTCAAGACGCGCTTGAAGGACGTGCTCCCTTCGAACCGACGCTTCAGGATAAGCAAGATGTCCTCCTTGAATTTTTCGAGCTTTTGAGTGAGGATATGCCGGAAAATGCCGCGCTCGGCAAAATGAAGCAGCTCGCAGGTCAATTTACTAAGGGTTTGCGGGGCGGCTCAAAGTTTCGGCAGACACTATATCATTCACATTCTGCGGAAGAAATTCTTGGCAATATCGCGATCTATTTTGACACTCTCCAGGCCGGCCAAGATTATGGTGACGACGAAATCGAAACCGAGGTTGAGAAAATTGATTCTTGTGAGGCGGCAACCGTCGCGTAATCTTTTTAAGGTGGAATTATGAAATATTTTAGATTTTTTGCGTTGGCGATTCTTAGTTTTTTTATTGTAAACAGTGCCTTTACACAAACTGCAAAACCTGAGAAAGCCGAATTTTCCGCTTCAAGCACGCTTAGATCTTCTGCGACATTTGCAGAAGTTATTCTTAGGCGAACTGAGCTGGAATCCACACTTGAAGAGATGCTCGTTTCATATACCGAAGAGTTTCCAAAAATCAAAGAAACCCGATATGAGCTGGAGGCACTTAGAAAAGACATTGCGAAGCTAAACTCTGTCAAGCCCGAGGAAACGTCAAAACTTACATCCGCCCTTGGTAAATTGCTCGTAAGAAAAGCGGCCGTTGAAGCAGATTATTGGGCTTTATCGAATAGGTTTGATACGGAACATCCTGAAGTGAAGAGGGCACGAAAAAAATTCGAGATTTTCGAGAAGGCCGTACGCGAAATCCTATAGATTGTCATTCAGCTTCTCCCCGCAACCCACAATACGCATTTTCTCATCTGATTTTTTCGTCTAATAGTTTGTAAAAAAAATATTTCAGATAATTATGAAGGTTAAGATTTTAGTATTAATCATTGGGCTCTTTTTATTCTTCCAAATTAACATTTGGGCGCAGTCACCCGCCAAGGTTCTGAAAAATGCGACAAAGGCGCTTGGAAAGAAAAGTGCCTTAAGTGCGGTTACGTCCTGGCAAAAAAAGGGTCTCATAATCCGGTTAAGAGATGGGGCAAGCGGCGACTATTTGACGCAGGCCGTGAAACCCGATCTTTTCGGCACAAAGTTTGATCTGCGGGGCTTCGAAACCGAAAGCGGATTCAATGGAAAATCCGGTTGGAAACGGGATTCGCGCGAAGGATTGCGAACTCTTACGGGCAATTACAGCGAAGATTTCAAAGCGCTCGCGACGTATCGAAATTCGGGCTGGATCAACTATAAAAAGAGAAAAGAAAAGATCTCGAGTGGAGGCCAGGCGACGATTGCTGGTAAAACTGCGAACGTAGTGTTTCTAACACACGCAAATGCGGTTAGATTCAAATTGTATTTCGATGACGTAACCAATCTCCTTTTGCGAGAAGAAGTCCCCGTAGGAGACGAATTGCAAGCTTTTGATTATAGCGATTATCGTCCTGTAAACGGTGTAAAAGAGGCGTTTCAGGTAACAACTCAGATCGGCGATGAGAAATTTACGGTTAAGTTTGATCAAATAATTCATAACAAAACCATCACGGAATCCGAGTTTAATTTTCCGCGCGTTCTTGGCGAACCGCTTCCAGATATCGCTCTACTGCTTCGGGAATTGAGTGAAAATGAAGAAAAAGTTGAGAATATTCTCGACAACTATTCATATACCGAAAAAACTACCGAACGCGAACTTGAAAAAGACGGAATCCTCCGCGTAGTCGAATCAAAAACATACCAATTGTCGTTTTACAGGGGATATCGTATTCGACGTTTGATTGCCAAGGATGGAAAATCGCTGACGCCCGACGAGCAGAAAGATGAAGACAAAGAGGTAGGGAAAAGCGTCGAGAAAATCGAGAAAGAGATCGAAAAGGCCGAGAAGAAAGCGGTAGATCAAACGGCAACTGGCACCCCCAGCGATGACGGGCGAAGAATTTCGATTTCCGAAGTGCTGCGTGCTTCAAAACTCATAAACCCGAGACGAGAAGTGCTTCAAGCCCGAAATGTGATCGTTTTCGATTTTGAGCCGGATCCGGATTTTGACTTCAAAAACGCGAAGAGTTTTCTAAAATTTTTCGGTAAAACTGCCGGGGTGATGTGGATAGACGAAAACGACAAGCAGGTAGCAAGGCTCGAAGCTGTTCTTTTTGATAGTTTCAAGGTCGGCGGCGGGCTTCTTGCGAAACTTAGAAAGGGAGCTTCGTTTACGCTTGAAAAGAAGCGTTTTAACGACGAAATTTGGCTTCCGTCGCTTGCTGACGTAAATCTGTCCGTGAGGGTTTTATTGGTCGGTGGTGTTAAAGTAAACCAAACCGTCGAATCCTATGATTATCGGCGATTTAGAACTGAAGTGGAAGACTCGAAAGTGCTTGATTTAGATAAAAAAAGTCCTTTAAAATAAGAAAGCCGCGACATAAATCACGGCTGATATTTGCAATGAAATCAGATTTAACGTGTATTTGCCACCGCACCTTCAAAGATTCCATCGTCCAGCGTTTGTCCAAAGGTTATCGTCGATATGTCTTGTTCTTCAACGATCTTATTCTCTGCCCATAATACTGACCGGTAAGGTACCAAGGTTCCCTGCGCAATATTGTGATCGTAAAACTTCCGCCTGTATTTAATTCCCCGATCCTCATAAGTGAGCATCATTACACGGAGTGATTTTTTGCTAACGTAGAATTTAGTCTTACGCTTTTGCTTATCGGTTACCTCAACCACATAAAGCTGGACGCCTAATATTGTCTCTTCTTTTTCGAGTTTTATTTCCGAACCATTTTCTTTATAGCGCAGCAGCGCTTCAATACCATGCCAAATTCGATTCTCAAATTTTCTCACTGCATCTTCTGTGGGTGTGAAAACAGCGTTATCGAAAAGCCCGAAAATCTTATTACCATCATAGACCAGAGAGTACGCAGCGTCGGGAAATTTTTGATAAAACCGAATTTTTTCCTTATACAAGCTATCCTCAGAACGGACAACACGATTTTCGTAGTCTGAAGTAACCGCTGAGCCATCCGCATTCGTAGTCTGGATCTTACCGATCTCGACGGTAGTTTTCCTGATCTGATTTAATCCGGGTCTTCCCGTTGCGTTGCTGTAAATCAAAATCGCAAATTCACCGACCTGAATTCCCGTCGTCAGGCCTTTTTTAAGATCAATTTTTTCCTGGGATGGACTAGGTTTCTCTGTTTGTCCTTCTTTTGTCGTTTTTTCGTCAAACTTTTCCTGCGCACCGACGACAGAAAAGCCAAAAAGCATTACCAAAGCTGAAAATAGAAGTATATTAAAACGCAATTTCTTAAAGTTTCTCCAATGATTTATTAGACTAACGAAAGCAAATATTACCATATACAGATAAATTCACCACTCCGCCTCGCCATTCTAGTATGAATTGATGTTCCAGCCGCGAATATGGATGCACTACGATTTTGCGAAGTTTACCTTTTAGGCCGTTCGAATTATCATAATTACAATGCTCAATGTTGCACTATTTGAACCAGAAATACATCCAAACACAGGAAATGTCGCAAGACTCTGCGCCGCCACCCGATCAAATCTTCACATCATCGGCGTCACGGGTTTCCGCCTTGATGATCGTTCCATAAAACGAGCCGGCTTGGATTATTGGAAGGAGGTAAATCTCGAACGCCACATTGAGCTCGCGGATCTATACCGATCGCTTCCGGATTCAAGATTTTTGTTTTTCACGACTAAGTCAATAGTCAGCTACACCGAGTGGAATTACCGGGAAGGGGATTGTCTCGTTTTCGGACCGGAAACACGGGGACTCCCGGAAGATATCCTTGATGCAAACAGCGAATCTGCACTTACGATTCCGATGCAAAATGAAAATGTACGAAGTCTTAATCTAGCTACTTCTGTTGGGATCGTGTTGTATGAAGCAATAAGACAAATCTCGTCGAATCCAGCCGAAGACTCATGACCGATTCCGAAAGATCGCTTAACCCTATAATCGAAGAATTTTCATTTTTATTTGTGAGATGTTCGGTTTTCTTGTATCATACCTCCACTCACTCAATAGTTTCGCTCCCAAAAGCGATAAAACAATTGAAATAAATTATAACGAGGTACCTCACATGCCTGAAAACCACTTTTTTAAACCCAAACTCCGACAATCGGATCTTGTTACTCAACAGGTCAAGAAGGAAATTTTAATCTACGATCTAAGAAACAACAAAGCCTTTTGTCTAAACGAAACTGTCGCTGCCGTATGGCAGAAATGTGACGGGAAAACAACACTTAATGAAATTAAGCTGGAACTGCGTGACGAACTGGGCGATTCAGTGTCAATTGAATTTCTCACCGTCGCCCTGGAACAATTGTTTCGGGATAAATTATTGGAAACTGACACGGAATTTTCCAATATCTTTTCCGGCTTTTCAAGACGTGAAATGATTCGGCGAGTTGGACAGTCTTCCTTAGTCGCTTTACCTATCGTCACATCTCTTGTCGCACCGACGGCGTCTAACGCACAATCAACTACATGTCCGGCTAGCCCTTGCAGATGCACGAACGGTACGGCTACCAGTTGTAATGGCTCAACATCTGGTCCATTTGTTAATTGCTTTTCAGCCAGCGGAAATATCCCCAACTGCAACTGCGTTGGACCATTTGGCGCTCCCGATTCTGCCGGAGCGGGTTACAAGACTGGATTCGGATGCATGCTCGAATAGGAGAGCGGAATTCGTTCCAAACCGATGTTTCTTGTCGCGTTGGGAATTTCGTTTGACGATGAAAGCGCGGAATGTAATTTCTTATACGGAAAATGGACAAATAAATGACCGGGCTGATCACCCGGTCGCTAGTAAGGCTTGGCAAATTTCTGGTGTTAGGTAATAACTCCGCCATCTACTATTACAACTTCTCCATTCATATAACTGTTCCTATCGCTCACCATAAACGCGGCAATCTCGGCCAATTCGTTAGGTTCGCCAAGGCGACCGCGCGACACCCATCCTTCGTGGGCAGAAAGCAGCCTTTCGGGAAGCGTGTTTCCCAAATCAGTATCGAAAATACCTGCAGCGATCGCGTTTACCGCGACGTTAAATTGCGCGGCTTCTCGTGAAAGACATTTTGTAAAACCGATCATTGCGGCTTTCGAAGTCGCATAGTGGACAGATGTCGGAAGCGAACTCATTGCGCCGATCGATGTGATATTTAAAATGGCACCCCTCTTCTTGCGTACCATCTGTTTATAAAAAGGTTTGGTCACGGCAAAAAGACTATTTACATTTGTGTCGATCACCCAATCCCAACTTTTTTCCGTCGTCGTAACAAAATTATCGGGTTTATTAACGGCGGCATTATTCACCAAAATATCAATCAAACCCCAAGCCTCAGACAATTCCTTTACGAGGTTTTTCATTCCAAGGCGATCCGTTACTGAAACCTTAAACGAAAGACATTTTCTTCCGAACCCCTCAACTTTGGCTTTGATCTCGGCTGCCAAATCGTCCCGGGAATGGTAGTTAAAGGCGATGTCCGCACCCTCACGCGCAAAAATCTCGCAAATTGCTGCACCAATTCCCCTGGTGCCTCCTGATATAAATGCACGTTTTCCTTCCAATAAAAGACTCAAAAAGATATTCTCCCCAAAAAAATAGATGAAAAAATTAAATATGACTAATGTGAAAGGTTAATGAAAATGGTTGTAGCTGACAAGTTCGAAGTATCAAAAATCCTAGCTTGAGACAGCAATAGCCGCTTCCGGCTTTGCCGTATTTGACGAAGGCAGAAGAGCTGTGATTTCTTCAATAATTCGCTTTGTTGAATCAGGCGCCGCGAGGATCGCGGCTGCATCACGCATATCCGCGTATTTTTTCTTATCGCTGATAAGCAACTGAATAGTCGGAACAATATCGGAAGCCTTTCTGAGGAGGATCCCTGCGCCTCTTCTTGAAATCAAATTAACCGTCCCGGCCTCCTGAGGCATCGGTGCGGTGGTAATATCAGCAATAATCGGCAAACGGCAAGAAAGCGCCTCGAAGGTTGTTAGTCCACCAAGCTTTGAAACCATAACATTCGCGGATTGCATTATTTTTTCTATCTCGTCGGAATATCCGATTACTTTCACCGGAAAGTTTGCCGTCTTCGCGAGTACTTCGGCTTGAGCTCTAAGCTCATCATTCTTGCCTGCCAGAAAAATTGCCTGAACGTCGAGTTCGCCCTTAACAAGCTCCTTAAAGATTTGCGGAATATTACCGCCTCCCATATATCCTGCGTTTACAAATACCGTGAACTTCTCTTCGTCCAAACCAAATGCTCTTCGCGCATTCTTGGCATCGGATTCATTTACCGACCTAAATTTCGGATTAATCGGCATACCGGAAATTTTTATTTTCGAGGGCCTGATTCCGTAGTCTATCAATTGCCTTCGGGCATCCTCATTTGCAACCAGATAGAGCGAAACATCGTCACACGCCCAACCCTTCCAAAATCCATAGCACGGATCCGTAACTACCGTGACAAGAGGTATTTGTTCTGTCAGATTGAGCTCCTTTAGAATTCTCGCGAAAATATGCTGCGTCAAAGGGTGAACACTCACGACAATATGCGGGCACCACTTTTCAAACTGCGACTTACAAAAAACAATAGATTTATTTAGAAAAAAAGGACTCTTTTCAGGACGAAAACGGTTGACTACCCAATAAAGGTATTTCATCCAGTGTTGTTTATTTTTTAGAATCCAATTATAAATTCTCACCATTTTATCAGTGATATGATGTGAATCCTCTACAGCTTTTATTACGCGAACCGCGACTGATTCGCCGCGCCAAAAATTTTGAACGCCTTCCGCGATCGTCTGCGCTGCAGAACGATGCCCGCCTCCGGTATCGGACGAAATAATAAGGATTTTTGGATCGTTGTGAGACATTCGCTAAACGTTTACGGGCTCCGGCTGTGCGATATTTTGTTCTAGTTTCTTGCTCGCTTTCTTCATTTCACGCTCGAGCTTCTTAATTTTCACAAGATGCTGCTTATTAAACGGCAAGCTAGGATAATAACAATTCGACTCGTGAGTGCAGAAACATCCGTCCTTGGCTTTTTTGCGCCGGGCTTCCATAGCTTCGGAATTCCAAACCTTTTGAAAATCCCAATCGTAATTCCGTAAGTTCGCAACATCTGACAAGTTTTCGCAAGAAGAAATGGTTCCTTCATCGTAGATCACGGCACCGGCCGAACCCGCAAAACAGGTCAATTGCGCTTCTCCGGTTTCTTTTGTCTTCGCGATTAGATCGTGCATATAAATATCTACCGCTGCCTTAAAGAAACCTGACTTCCCGCCGTAATTGTTTTTAATTGCAGCGTTTTTCACATCTTCAAGGATCATATGCGACAACTCTGCATATTTATTATGGTCAAACTCCAATTCTTTAGGGTCATTTGAGGGAGGACGAATGTAATTAATGTTGATTTTGTCGGGTTTGAGATCATATTTCAAGAAATCATACCAATCAAAGATCGTATCTTCATTTGAAGCCATTACACAGGTGCAGGTCTGGACATCCAGATTCGGATATTCTTTTTTCATTTCCTGCAAAGTTCTCGCCGTGTGAATTGCTTTATCCCAACTCCCCACCTTTTGGCGAATTTTCTCGTGCGGTTCTCTCATCCCGTCAATTCCCAATGCAACCGTCACGTTCAAATCCGGGTTTTCCTCTAAGATTCTCGTAACATCCGGAAAAATCCGAGGATGAATCTGCCCGTTTGACATTAGATAAACCGAATCGAGCTTATTGTTGCGATAAAAGGCGTTACAAATTTCCGGCAAATCTTTTCGTGTAAAGGGTTCGCCGCCAGCGAGCACTAAGACACCCAAGTTTCCACCAAGGGTTTCAGAGATTTTCTCAATCTCATCCGTTTTCATCATCAACTTCTTACGCGGGCGATCATTGAGCTCTTCCGTAAAAAAGCAGTGAGTGCAGCGCATATCGCAAACCGATGTAACCAAAATGTTAAGAAAGACAGGCGAAATCGTCTGTCCAACGGCCATTTTTGCGTATCTTTTAAAAATCTCTTTTGTTGTAAAATCCATATTATTCCCTATCAGCAAATTGTCTTGCGTCCGTAAGATGCCATCTTGTTTCGCAACGTTACATTTTAACTTATCGGTATAGCTTGGGCAAGAAATGAATAGCGGAAGTCGACGCGCGGCACTGGCGTAGCGTGGATACCTGGTTTATAGGATTTGCTGCATAAGTGGAATCTAATAATCGATTTGCTGGAAGTGTATTGCTCTTTGCTTGTTTCTGCAGGGGTTAATCTGTCGGAAATCCTTGGCGCGCGTCTGCGTATCGAATACATTTCTAAATCTCATACGTAAGTGGTTCTCATGAAGCACCTCAATTTCTTTTTTGTTAATATAAAAATATGCTCCGACGAGTTTATTTAGATAATTCTGCAACAACTCCAATCGACCCTCGAGTAGTCGAATCGATGATGCCGTTTCTAACCGAAAAATTCGGCAATCCATCGAGCATACATTTCTACGGGCAAGAAGCCCGCGGAGCGGTCGATAAAGCCCGCCATCAGGTCGCCTCGCTCATCAATGCAAAGCCAAATCAAATTACGTTCACATCAGGCGGGACGGAAGCAAATAATCTGGCGATTCGAGGGCTCTGCGAACAAAACGAAAAACACGGAAAGCATATTATTACTTCGCAGATCGAACATCCTGCCGTAACAAATGTTTGCGAAGATCTCGAGAAACAGGGTTATGAGATCACTTATTTGCCGGTTTACAAGAATGGAATTGTACGCGCTATCGATGTCGATAATGCAATTCGAGAAGACACAGTTCTTATTTCAATAATGACTGCAAATAATGAAATTGGGACAGTGCAGCCAATTAAGGATATTGGTCGGATCGTAAAAAGTCGGCGGGAGGAAGGCAATAAGTTATGGTTTCATACCGACGCGGTTCAGGCTGCCGGAAAGATGCCGGTAGATATCGAAGAAATGGGTTGTGATTTACTTTCAATCTCGTCTCATAAGATTTACGCACCAAAAGGCGCCGGTGCACTTTTCGTTGGACGAGGTGTGCGACTCAAAGCCCAAAATCTTGGCGGTCATCAAGAGCGTGAAAGGCGGGGTGGAACCGAAAACGTACCGCAAATCGTTGCCTTCGGAAGAGCCTGCGAACTGGCGCGGGAAAACTTGGGCGAAGATGCCGTGAGATTGATGAAATTACGTGACTGCTTCGAAATTGGCATAAAAAATTCCATTTCTGAAATCATTGTTCTAGGTGATCTCGAAAATCGGCTTCCAAACATTTCAAACGTTTTATTTAAATATGTTGAAGGTGAGGGTTTATTAATAAACCTAGATATGCAAGGCGTCGCGGTTTCAACCGGCTCGGCATGTTCGTCGGGAAGTCTAGAACCGTCACCGATTATTTTAGCACTTGGTATTGCCGAAGATATTGCCCGGGGCGCAGTGCGTTTTAGTTTTGGCAAAGATAATACCGTCAAAGATGTCGATTATGTTCTTCAACTTCTTCCAAAAGCGGTCGAAAATTTACGTAAACTTTCTCCTCACTATCAGGCTGTAAACGCTTAGTTTCAAAAAAAAGCCATCGGTTGAATAAGACCCGATGGCTTTAATATCGCTTTTTTAATTAGTTATTTTACGTTTGATTGACTTTTGCTGCTCATTTTATCGTCTTTAAATGATGCCGAAATGCTTGAGTATTTATCGCCGCTCCAACGATACCGTGTGAGTTCCGTATTTCCGATCTTAGTTTGGCTGGTCATTGCCCCATCCGAACCGATAATACCCTTGACCTCGCTATAACTCGCCCCTGTTTTGATCTCGTCATATTTTGCCTTTGTCAGATCTGCATTTTTATCTCCAAGCCCAGATTGATTTTTCGATATCACATTGTTGTCTTTGAAATTGGCATAGATTCGCTTAAATTTTTCGCCTTCCCATTTGTAGGATTTGCGTTCCGATCCGCCGATGCTCGAACTACTCGTTTCGCTACCATCAGAACCCAAAATCTTTACAACGTCCTCATAAGATGCACCTAGCTCGATCTTATTGAAATTGCTGAGTGTAAGACTTCCGGATTCGCTTGAAGTTGAATCGCTCGGTTTTTCCGACGTAGTTTTTGGATCTGTACTGCCGGAATCCGTGCTCGTCGAATCCGATGCCGGAGTTGGAGCATCTTCCTTTTTACCAAAGCCACCGAAGGAACATCCAAGGGCTATAAATAGTAATGCAGCGAAAACTAAACTAAGTGATTTTTTCATCTTATGTCCTCTTTTAATTGTGATTTATTGTTTGATTTATAAAAACTTGCAGTTTAAAAGAAATACATTATTGAATGCAAATGGTCAAATTTCCCATATTTCCCTGCGCTATTATATGATTTTGATTTTAATAAAAGTAATTGAAAACTAAACGCCAAAGCCGCTTTTATTACGGACGAATTCGCTTTTTACTTTGCCAAGATCAAGAATTACTGCAGTTTGTCAGTAAAGGTCTTTAAAAAAATCCAGGGGAGTTTATAATCTAACGAATGTCGAAAGGTTCGCTCAGCAAATACGCATGGCTTTCAGTTTTCGCTGCCATTCTCACTATCACATTGAAGGCCTCGGTATATTTCTATACAAACTCCGTAAGCTTCTTATCGGATGCGCTTGAGTCAATTATTAATTTGGCGGCAGCTGTCCTGGCTGTCTGGATGATCAAAGTTACGGAAAGACCGCCAGACAACGACCATGAGTTTGGACATGATAAGGCAGCCTATTTTTCCAGTGGAATTGAGGGCACACTAATATTTCTGGCCGCGATCGGAATTATTATCGCAGCACTTCCCAGACTTTTAGCGCCTCAGCCCATATCAAACATCGGCTTCGGGCTCGCGCTTTCCGCTGTAGCTGCTGCGATAAATCTAGTCGTCGGATTATTCCTAATAAAAATCGGCAAACAAAACGATTCGATCGTTCTCGAAGCAGATGGCCATCATTTGATGACCGACGTTTGGACCTCGGTCGGAATTTTCTTTGCTATTGGAATCGTTTGGATGACGGACTGGGTTATTCTCGACCCGATAATTGCCATGGTCGTCTCAGTGAGTATTGGCTATACGGGTTTTAAGCTGATTAGGAGGTCGGTGCTGGGCTTGATGGACACAGTAATCGACCAAGAATCTGCGCTAACGGCGACAAACATATTAAACGGATACGTAGAAGAGCTAGGTATAGAATTTCACGCTTTCCGCACCCGCAAATCGGGTGTACGAAAGTTTATTTATTTCCATTTGCTTGTACCAGACGAATGGACGGTAAAAAAAGGACACGATCTAGCCGAGGAAATTGAACTCAAAATTCTTAAGGAAATCCCCTTGTCAGCCGTTTTCGTCCATCTCGAACCGCTTGAAGACCCCGCATCACATGAGGATATAGAATTGTTTCGATAGGATCCGGGACAACTGATGCAAATCCATCACGGAAAACCTTATTAGCATTTGCCTTTTTGAGTCTCAAAGCCCATTATTACAAGTTTGCCGGACGAAACTTCCCTCTCTTAAATTGGGTTCGTTGAAACTGAGCCGGCTGACAATGCAATATGATTGAACCAAAAAATATCAGGAACATCGCGATAATCGCACACGTCGACCACGGGAAAACTACCCTTGTTGATGCAATGCTCAGACAATCGGGAACATTTCGTGACAATGAAGAACTAACTGACCGTGTGATGGATTCGATGGATCTCGAGAAAGAGCGCGGTATCACGATAATGGCAAAGACCACATCGGTCCGATTCGGCGACTACAAAATAAATATCGTCGATACGCCCGGACACGCGGATTTCGGCGGCGAAGTCGAGCGTGTATTGAAAATGGTGGATGGCGTGTTACTTTTGGTTGACGCTGCCGAAGGATGCCTGCCGCAAACGCGTTTTGTCCTCAGAAAAGCTCTCGAACTGGGGCTTCCATCTATTATAGTCGTGAATAAAATAGATCGTCACGATCAGCGGGCTGAGGAAGTAGTAGATGAAATCTACGATCTATTTATAGATCTGGGCGCCGAAGAAGACCAGATCGATTTTCCGATCCTTTATGCGGTTGCGAAGGAAGGAATTGCAAAACTCTCAATGGAAGACGATTCAAAAAATCTCAAACCGTTATTTGAACAAATTATCGAGACAATTCCCGCTCCGAAAGCAATTCGCGATGATTCCCTGCAGCTTCTTGTCACAAATATCGATTACAACGAATACATCGGAAGACTCGCGATCGGAAGAATTTTTTCGGGTTCGATCAAGAAAAATGAGGAAGTTTCAGTTTCCAAACGCGATGGTAGTCTGGAGAAGATCCGCGTTCGTGAGCTTTTTGTTTTTGAAGGTTTGGACCGAGAAAAGGTTGACGAAGCAGGCGTCGGGGAAATCATTGCGCTGGCCGGATTCGACGATATAAATATCGGTGAAACTTTTACATCGACTGAAAATCCGCACCCGCTGCCGATAGTCGCGGTCGATGAACCAACGATCTCAATGGTTTTTGGCGTCAATAATTCTCCCTTCTCCGGGCAAGACGGAAAATTTGTAACTTCACGCCAGATTCGCGCTCGTCTGGAAAAAGAGCTGCTCGGAAACGTTGCGCTTCGTGTTGAAGAAACCGATTCGCCAGAGCAATTCAAGGTCTCAGGACGCGGCGAGTTGCAGCTTTCAATTTTGATCGAAATGATGCGCCGGGAAGGCTACGAGCTTCAGGTTGCGAAACCTGAGGTAGTTACCAAAACCGGACCAAAAGGCGAAATACAGGAACCGATCGAGCAGGTTGTCATCGATATCCCCGATGATTTTATCGGCGTTGTCACGGAGGCGCTTGGACGACGAAAAGGCCAAATGGCCAAAATGATCAACAACGGAACCGGGCGTGTTCGGCTCGAGTACGAGATCCCTTCGCGCGGGCTCATAGGTTTTCGTGGAGAGTTTTTAACCGAGACAAAAGGAACCGGGCTTCTAAACACGATATTTTTGCGTTTTGAAAATTGGAAAGGTGAAATGAAATCTCGCCCGACCGGTTCGCTCATCGCTGACCGAGTCGGCGAGGCGACAACGTACGCACTCTTTAACATGCAAGAACGCGGAACCATGTTCATTCGTCCGCAGGTAAGAGTTTATGAGGGAATGGTTATTGGCGAAAATGCCCGTGGGGTCGATCTCGATGTAAATATAATCAAAGAGAAAAAACTCACAAATATGCGTGCCGCCTCAGCAGATGAAGCAATGAGACTCGTTCCTGCGAAAGAACTAACGCTTGAGGAAGCGTTAGAATTTATTGCTGATGATGAATTGATCGAAGTGACGCCAAATGCGATCCGCCTTAGAAAACGGGTTTTGAAAGCCAATGAGCGACCGAAGAAAAAAGAGGCGAGTTAAACTGGAACTTTACTGTCCAATTCCGCCCCCCTTTCTAATCTCCAGACCTCATGCCTAGATGCTCATACTTCTAAATCTACCCAAAGGACTACAAGCATAACTATTGCACGTGAATCAGTGTTTCCTGGATCTTCATTGCGTTCGGTAAAGCATTACGTATTAAATGCAAATACGCTTGAAATTGCTCCTGGATTGGAAAAAGGAAACATTAACGCACGAAACTACTGCTCAAAATAACTGTTGTAGTATTTCAAGATATCATTGCCATTTTGCGAAGATATTTCGTGAAGACCGCCTTGAGGATTGTAGAAGGCTAGGTAAACCATTCCTTTTAGCGTGTAGATCAATTGATCCTCTTTGCTAGTTCTGATTTTTGCCTTGAGCACCCTCACCGCATCTTTGTAGGAACTTATATCTTCTCGTGCAGAATCAAGCGACTTGTAAACTGCCACCCGATGCCAAAGTTTGGTCGAACCACTAGCGTATTCCGCCTGAACTCCCGCAACTCGTCCCGGAAAAATGGATTTGTCACTCGAAGTTTTCGCTTCTATCAATTTGAATTTACCGACCTGTGATTTCTTATCAAAGAAAAATTTGAGCAATGTTTCGTCACTGAAATCGCCTGAGTTGCCCGCGGAATCATCGCCAAAATCGACATCTTTCCCAGACGGAAACGAAACATCGTCCATCGGGTTTTTTGAGTCAGAAGATGTATCATCAACTTCATCCGCAGTAATTTCTTGATCATCGCCTTCTGTTTTTGAGTCGTTATCTTTTTGCTCGACTTTCTGGTCGTCTTTCGCGACATCATCTGACTGAGATCCGGCGTAAAACATAACACCCACCGCCACAAGCAAAATCGCTCCAACTGAGAACACCAAAAAAAGGAGAAGCCCCCCGACGATCCAATACATTTTCTTACTTTTCTTCTCTGGAATGGGCATATTAGAACCCATTGGCGGCGCCGCAGCCATGGTAGGCGGCGGACTTGGCTGACCAAACTGAGCACCCTTTGATTGGGCCAATGGCTGACCACATTTTGTGCACGTCGCAGAGTTTGCGAAATTTGCCTGTCCACAGTTTTTACAGAATTGATTATCCATTTTCAACTTCTCCTTTGGATCTTGCTTTTTCGGAATGCTACATCAATTTCGATTCGTTACACAAATGTTTTCTCATTAAGACCTATTCGTTCTCATCCGAATCCTCGTCCGCATCTGGGTCATATTTCTTATAACCATAAGCGTCGTCATAGTAATAACCGCGTTTTTTTTGGTCAGCCTGCCAAGAGGAATCATGCTCAGAAACATCCGGCGGCGCCTTTTCAGATAGATTTTTATCTTTCGAAGTTGGTTTCAGCTTTTTAACCATATATCGTCTATAATTCTATAATCCTTACAAGCTGCGGGAGTAAATTATCATGAAAATCAAATATCTCTTTGTTATCGCACTTATCCTCGGTTTATTCGGAAATTCTGATCTGTTAGTTTTACCCGTCACGGCACAGCAGACTTCCCCCGAAACGGTCGAAAACGAATATCAAGTCGGCGCAATAATCTTTCATCAAAAAGCCGCTGAGTATCGGGCGCTAGCATTTCAGGCTTTTAATTTAGCACAGATGCGGCTTGATATGGATAAGAAGTTGAGCAAAGCTCTCCCGAAATCCGAACGCAAGAAACCGCACGCGATTATCATTGATGCTGATGAAACGGTTTTAGACAACTCTCCGTATTTTGCAAAGTTGATAAAAACCCAAACGCCTTTTGATATCAAATCGTTTTTCGACTGGAAGAAATCAGGAAAGTCGAAAGCGGTTCCCGGCTCGGCAGATTTCTTGAATTATGCAAAGAAACGTGGCGTTGAGATATTTTACGTTTCAAACGTTCCGGATTCATTCAAGCAAGTTACAATTGACGGTCTAAAATCAAATGGTTTCCCTGATGCTGACGCCGAACACGTAATGCTTATTACCGACAGCAACAGCAAAGAACCGCGTCGACAGAAAGTTGCTGAAACTCACCGAATCATAATGTTGATCGGGGATAGTCTGAACGACCTTTCGATAGCTTTCGAAGGTAAATCGGTAGCTGAAAGATTTTCAGAGGTCGAAAAAGCGCGGGCGATGTGGGGAACGAGGTTTATCGTTATTCCAAATGTCATCTACGGTGCCTGGGAAAATGCGATCTATGAGCGTCAAAAAATGGGTGAAACTGCAAAAAAATCAAAACGAATCGAAACTTTGGAAGATTATTAGAATGAAAATTGACCGAAAATTTTATATTCCTTATTTTTTACTTTTTTCTTTTGCGCTTATTCATGTCGTTTCCGCCCAAAATTTAACCGTAAAAGAAATAATGAAAGAGCCCTCGATGGCAGGAATGCGCGTCGAGGGCGAAAGGCTTTCCCCTGATGGGAAATACGTCGCGTACCTATGGAACGCGGAAGGCAAAGAACCGCGTGATCTTTATTTGGTTTCGACTGCGGGAGGAGATGCGATAAAACCCTTATCGCCGGGCGAACTGCTCACGAAAAAGGACGCAAAAGAGAAAGACGATCCGCTTGAATACGGCGTTGTAACAAATGATGAATTCGCAAAATCTCAGCGAAACGGATTGGGGAATTTACGTTGGTCGCCTGACTCTTCGAAGATCTTATTTACTCAGAATGGCGATATTTGGGTATTAAAAATCGCTGAGACAAAACCAAAACGCATCACAAAAACAGAGACCTTTGAATTTTCAGCAGATTTTCTTGATAATGATCGGATTTTGTTTCAGCAAAGCGGAAATCTTTTTTCGATAGATACAAAGGACGGGACGCTCACACAAATTTCAACAGAAGCAAATCAACAAAAGAATGTTGCGGTCTTTGGCGCGACCGCGAGTAAAAACGGCGAAATGATAGCTTATATCACCTCCGACGGTTCGAACCAGCGGCCGCTTTTTGTTCCGAATTATTTACCCTATTACACAGCAGCACCCTCTGTTCGCCGCGGTTGGACGAAACCGACCGTTGTCGCGGCGATGACAAGTGGCGATCTTGATAAATCGATCGAGATAGAACTACCTAAACAGGAAGAAGAAGCATATATCGCCGGACTGGAATGGCTTGCCGATAACAAAACGATTTTGATCGAACGAGTTGATCGTACTCACAAACGACGGCAGATTTTTGCCGCGACGTTGGATAAAGAGAATAAAGTAAACGCATTCTTAGTCCACGAAGAAACAGACGAAAAATGGATCGGGAGACCGGCACGAATACTTGAAGCAAATCCGAAAAACGCCGACCAATTTTTCTTCGGCTCTGAAAAAGACGGCTGGCATCATCTTTATTTGGTGAATCTTGATAAAGCGAAATTTAAAGACGGAAAAGCGAATGCCGAAGTTAAGCAATTGACGAAAGGAAGTTGGGAAGTTGATTGGGCAAAATGGAATGGGTTACGCAATGAAATTATTTATTCCTCAACAAAAGAAAATTCCATTGAACGAGAACTTTATCTTGTATATCCTGATTGTGACAAAACTATTGGCGTAAAATCTGGTGTTATTGAGAAATTAAAAACTAATTTATACACAGTCAATAGGGAATCACCGTATGTAGTAAATGAATTTAAGGGTTTTAAAACCGATTTTCAAATTACTCCTAATCTAGTTGAGCCAAAAATAATTTATTCATATTCTCAATGGCGAACTCCTTCAGAATTATTTATTTGGAACTTTTGTGAGAAGACTTGTGAAATGCAAACTTCGCCAAAGCAAATCACTAAAACAGTTCCATTAGCATATAGAGAAAGAAGTTTCACTAAGCCGAAATTTATTGAGATAAATTCCAGGGATAACAATAAGATTCCTGCGAAGATCTATTTCCCTGCCAATTTTGATAAATCGAAAAAATCTCCGATGGTGATATTTGTCCACGGGGCGGGTTATCTGCAAAATGTAATAAATGGCTGGAACAATTATTATCGGGAGTTTATGTTTAACCAGCTGTTGACGCAGAAGGGTTATGTTGTATTGGATATAGATTATCGAGGTTCCGCGGGCTACGGACGCGATTGGCGAACGGATGTATACGATTTTTTGGGCGGAAAAGATTATGACGACCACATTGACAGCATTGATTTTATGGTTAACGAATACAATGTCGATGTAAATCGGATTGGCGTTTATGGTGGAAGCTATGGCGGATTTATGGCGGCGATGTTAGTGATGCGAGACCCCGATAAAATTGCGGCGGCCGCCGCACTTCGTCCTGTGACGGATTGGAAAAATTATTATGCGGCAAATCCTTTCTATACCTCTCAACGCTTGGGTGATCCGAAGAAGAATCCCGCAGCCTATAAACGCTCGTCGCCGATCTCGTATGCTAAAGATTTACGCAAACCGCTTTTGATTTTGCACGGGATGTTGGACGACAATGTTCACGCACAGGATTCGATTCAATTGGTCGAACAATTGATGCGCCTCGATAAAACCGAATTTTTTGAGTTGATGGTTTATCCAGCGGAGCGACACGGATTTGAGCGTCCTTCAAGCTGGGAGGACGAATACGAAAGAATTTTAAAGCTTTTTGAAACAAATTTGAAGTAGGAATAAAATTTCACCGATAAGCCGCGAAGGGGTGGTGAAAATTACACAAAACCAATTAAACTCTTTGCGACTCCGCGTTCCTGCGGTTTAAAAACGATTTATGAGAATTTTAGTTACTGGCGGTGCGGGCTTTATAGGCTCGCATCTTTGCGAAAGGCTTTTGGATGCGGGACACGATGTCGTTTGTCTCGACAATTATTTTACAGGCAGAAAAGAAAATGTCGCTCATCTTCTGGATAATTATCGGTTTGAATTGATCCGTCACGATGTAACCCTGCCGATCTTTCTTGAAGTTGACCAAATATATAATTTCGCCTGTCCGGCATCGCCGGTTCACTATCAGTTTAATCCTGTAAAAACGGTCAAAACAAGCGTGATGGGCGCGATCAATATGCTCGGAATGGCAAAGCGCGTCGGAGCGCGGATTTTACAGGCATCTACTTCCGAGGTTTACGGTGATCCATTGGTCCATCCGCAAACCGAAGATTATTTTGGCAATGTAAATCCAATCGGCCTTCGCAGCTGCTATGATGAAGGTAAGCGTGTCGCCGAGACCCTTTTTATGGATTATCACCGTCAGAACGCGGTTGACACGAGAATCGTCCGAATTTTTAATACATATGGCCCGCGCATGCTCGAAAATGATGGTCGCGTCGTTTCAAATTTTATCGTTCAGGCCCTAAAAGGCGACAAATTGACGGTTTATGGCGACGGGCAGCAGACGCGTTCATTTTGTTACGTCGATGATTTGGTCGAAGGAATTATCCGGTTGATGAATGTGGAAGGCAACGATACTCATATGCCGGTCAACTTAGGGAATCCCGGCGAATTCACGATGAACGAACTGGCGCAGGAAGTAGCGAAAGCAAGTGGAAAGGAAATTACGATCACGCATCTTGTGTTACCGGCGGACGACCCAAAACAAAGGAAGCCGAATATCGAACGTGCCGAGCATCTTCTTAAATGGAAGCCGGAAATCGCGCTTGCAGATGGTTTAAAGAAAACGGTCGAATACTTTACAAACGAACTAGACAAATAGACAACCTCTAGATTTAGAAAAACGCAGTTGGATTGCGATCAAACTATTATGAAAACATTAATTACAGGCGGTGCGGGATTCGTAGGAAGCCATTTGGCAGATAAACTCGCCCGCGAAGGACACGACATAACCGTTATTGACGACCTTTCTACAGGGCAATATTCCAATGTTGCTCATCTTGAGGCGTCCGATAAATTTCATCTCATAATCGACTCCGTGCTAAACGCTGAGCTTATGGAAGACCTGATCAGAAACACGGACCAGGTGTTTCATATGGCTAGCGCAGTCGGCGTTAAGTTGATAATGGATCAGCCGGTCAAAACGATAGAGACGATTTTTCGCGGCACTGATATCGTTCTGGCAAATTGTTCACGCTACCGAAAACGAGTGCTTGTTCCGAGCACATCAGAAGTTTATGGAAAAGGCGTTTCGGTTCCGTTTAAGGAAGATGACGACATTTTGAAAGGCTCGACCAGCAAACACCGCTGGGCTTATGCCTGCGCAAAAGAATTGGATGAATTTTTATCTCTTGCATTTTGGAAGGAAACTCGACTACCTGTCGTAGTAGTTCGGCTATTTAATACTGTTGGACCAAGGCAAACAGGACAGTACGGTATGGTCGTTCCGAGATTCATTCGGGCCGCCATCAGAAATGAGCCGATTCCGGTTTACGGAGATGGCGAGCAATCGCGCTGTTTTGGGCACGTCTCAGACGTCGTTGAAGCCTTGACCAAACTCATCGAAACTCCGGAGTGTTATGGAAAGGTAATTAATATCGGAAACCCTGAAGAAATCACCATCAAGGCACTGGCAGAAAAAGCAATTGCAATGACGGGAAGCAAGAGCGAAATAAAATATCTTACGTATGAAGAAGTTTACGGAGACGGGTTTGAGGATATGAAACGCCGTGTTCCGTGCATTGAAAGAGCAAAGGGCTTGATAGGCTTTCAGCCAACCCGCACGCTCGAAGACATCATCAATGATGTAGCGAATCAATTTCGAGACGAATTAAAGGCAGAAACTCAAAGCGCTTAGAATTATGACGTTTGTTGGTAGATTATCGACCCTGATTTTTATAATACTCGTGTCTCTAACGACCCTTTTAGCACAAGATACTGGAAGCGTTAAGGGGAAAGTGCGAACTGCCGACGGTGACAGTATTGCCGATGTAAAAATATTCGCGCGGCTAGACGGAAAAGACATGAAGTCTACAACATCCGACAAAAATGGCGCCTTCCGAATAAATGGTCTTAAACCGGGAAGTTACAACCTGGTTTTCGATAAATACGGCTTTAGCTCCGGAGTTCTTTACGACGTTTTGATCAAAGAAAAAAAGGTCAACAATCTCAGAGATCGTTTATATATGACAGTTGATGAAGGTACGCTTGTCATCATTAACGGAAGCGTATTCAATCAAAATGGGCGTAGCATTTATGGTGCGACCGTTTTGATCGAAGAAATTGATTCTGGAAAGCCCGAAAAGGCAGGCAAGCTTTATTCAAGCCGATCAGGTCAATTTACTTTTAAGTTTCCGGAAGGAAAAAAGAAGTTTCGAATAACCGCTTCAGCAAAAGATGTTTCAGTATCGAAAGAAATTGAGGTTGAAGAGGCATCCGTCTATAGACTTGCGATTACGCTGAATATTCCGGAAAAAACAGAATAGGTGATTTTTAGAATTAGAAAAAGGGCGCGGCGAGAATTTATCGCCGGAGCCTTTTTTTGAGCAGAATCTTAGTTAATGGTATCGGAAATTTCGTCGGTCGGCTGAACGCTTGCCACGGACCCGGTGTCAGTAACGATGAGCGGAAACTCATCGAGCACATTGGTCTCAGCCAATGTTTGAACCCAATATGTCCCTGCTGTCGGAAAAACGACGTTTACAAAAAAGCTTACATTGTCAGTAAAACCTCCGGGCGAAAGGCTCACAGGAGTTGTTTGCGAGGTAACGACTAAGTTGGTTTTATCGGGAGACAGGATTCTCACTTCCGTTTCATAATCTCCATCGCCGCGCCAATGATTTACGACGGCAAATTTTATTAGGGAGACCGGGAGCTTTTCCACCATTATGTTTTGAAACACTCCCATAAGGGAAACCTTGTTCCCCATTTCGAGGCGAACATCGTCGCACAAAAGCGTATAAATCAGTTTCAGTTTTTCAGTATCCATTTTATCTCGCAGCGCTAATCAATAGTTAATCGGTTAAATCAAGTAAATGCGCAATGCTCGCAATTTTCAAGCATTTTCTTTTCGTTTTCACAAATCAAGCGTATAATCACCCAACTAACAAAGTTGCACAATATGGTGATTAAATGCTGATTTACGTATTAATGGGCCTTTCTTTGACCCTGGTTGGAATCGCCGGTCTGCAATTCTTTTATCTATTTTACCTTGAACAAATGGGTAAACAGCAAAAAAATCGAATTCGCGAACTGGAAAAACACTCTTCAAAACTTTCGAATCAACTTCGGGACGCGGAAATTCAAATAAATACACAGCAAGAATTCATCGATTTAGCTTCTCTGGAGCCCGATGAGGAAGACGATGAGGTTTGGGCGGACGTTATCGACGAAAGATAACCTGCTACAACTTGCTATTCTTAAGTTGCACGATAGTCGCGCCTGATCCGCCCGAAAACTCATCACCACTTCTATAAGATGAAACAAAATCTGTCGACGCGAGTAAATTTCTAACGATTTCCCGCTGTACGCCGATGCCCTTCCCGTGAATAACCCTTAGCGTCTTAAAACCCTTTTTATAAGCTTCTTTTAGGTAAGCTTTTGTTACAGATTCCACTTCGTCTGGGCGAAAGGAATGAAGATCAATTGAATCGGTGATTTCAAGTACGACCGGATCCGGAAATGGATTTTCCTCGTTTTCATTCATTGCCGCTTATCTACCTTCAAAGTCTAAAGTCCTTCGGGTGCTCGGACCCGCAACCTTTTGTTTTTATCCTTATAAATAACAAATTGTTTCGACTCCATTTCTCCCGTTTTAGAATTCCGCAGATTGACCGTGAAGGTTTTATCATCTCCCGCACCTTCAAGCTTGACAGGCAACGTACCCCATATGTCGATGCTTTCGCGGGCTGTATTGTACGCCGTATAATGCTCCTCGTTATAAGTATCAAATCCCAAGACCAAAACTCCGTCAAAGTCCGGCTCGATACCGTCTTTCGCTTTTACCTCATTTGTCCGGGACAAAATAAGCCAACTTCCGGGTTTTGTTACTTTTACATCAGTATCATCATTATCGATCGTATTACCCGAAACTGAGTTATTATCGAGGCTCAACCAAGTAACAAATTTACGAGCATTAGTTTGATAGTAAATAATATCTGTCGGAACTTCGAGATCGACCTGCCTGCCGAAGATCCATCCCATAGGTGCCGGAGAAACTGACGGATCAAGACGAACTTTATACCAAATGTCATATTTCTCGTCTAATTTTTCCGTTTCGTTACCTTCTTTCGCGGCCTCAATTTCAGCATTCTCAGGTACCTTTGGTTCTTGCTCCTTCGGCTTATACTCCCAATCCACAATTTCAAAAGCGACTCGATTGTCGCCCGAATTATCAAGCCGCAGCAAAATATTCGAATCTTCTTGAGAAGGCGAAAGCCGCAGATTTGACGGAGCCCGCAAACGCCCGACCGCCTGAGACTGCAAATCCTTGACCGCTTCCGCAAGGGCTTTGGATTTCTCGAGTGATTCCCCCTTTATAACGTGTTGCGCTTCTATCCAGCCTTCGGTGCTTACCTCATCAAATGCCCTTACGCGGTACCATAAAGTGTTTGCAAATTCTTCCTCGCTTAATATCTCAATGGTCTCGCCGCGTTTTACTTCCAAAAGATCAGCGGCGACAACGGCGAAAGAACTGCGAATATAAACGCTTTTGGAAATCACGGTGCCGGTTTCCGTCAATCCAACGAAGCTAAAGGTATTTTCCCTTATGATATCGACGATTCCACATCCGCTCATCAATAAGGAAGCAAACATAAGTGTTAAAATAATTACGGTTTTCTTAAAAGTCATTTTGTATAAGTATCTTAAAGTTTTCGCTAACTATTATAGCGCAATTTTTAAGCAATGCCCTCAGCCGATTATTCGTTTTCAACATACAAAACGGACTGTGGATAACTAACAGGCTCGAAGATTCCGATTGATACATTGTTTGATTTGACGTCAAATGTTGACATTCGTACAAAGGCGGATTTAGAATAGGGGTTTGAATGCCTTGCCTTGGGTTCAAAGAGAATTAATACATGAATTAGAACCAATGAGCATTATAAAAATAATTACTTATACGCTAGCGTTTTTGTTGAGTCTTTTGTATTTGGGACGATTTTTCTTCTAAAACATCGGAAAAGATGCGGCGAATTATTTGAACTTGAAAACGTTCGAACAAAATAGTTTTATAAAAATTTAGAGTTTCAGGCGGTCTGCAATTGACCGCTATTTTTATTTTCAAAATTCGATAGAAGATAATATGAATGAACTAAGAAAAATAAGACGGGCTTTAATCAGCGTTTCGGATAAGACCGGAATAGTAGAGTTTGCGGAGAAACTGACGAAATTCGGTGTTTCGATAATAAGTACCGGGGGAACCGCGAATACTCTACGAGAAAATGGGATCAGCGTAACCGAAGTTGCTGAAGTAACTGGGTTTCCGGAAATGATGGATGGTCGTGTGAAAACACTCCATCCAAAAATTCACGGTGCATTTTTGGCACTCCGAGATAATGTTAACCACGTTGAATCAATGAACAAACACGGAATCGAACCAATCGATCTGGTAGTTATTAATCTTTATCCGTTCGAGCAGACAATTGAAAAAGAAGGTGTTTCGCTTGAGGATGCAGTCGAGCAAATTGACATCGGCGGTCCGGCAATGATTCGCTCAGCATCAAAAAACTGGCGTGATGTCACCGTGGTCACAGATTCACGGCTCTACGTAGATATCTTGAAAGAGCTGGAGAAAAATAACGGCGCGATTTCACTCGAAACCCGTCAGCGGTTGGCCACTTTAGCTTATACCCGCACGTCATACTACGATTTGGCGATTTCTAGTTTTCTTGCCGATCAGATTTCTGATGAAGATCTTGCGTATCTAGAACCAATAAACCCGTTTGGAAATCTTGCATTCATTGAAATTGAGGAAGATTCGGATGGTGAACCTGATGACAAAATGTTGGCAGACTCGATTTCGATCCAACTCGGAAAGGTTGCCGATCTCCGTTATGGCGAAAATCCACATCAAAAGGCCGCCATTTATGATTCCGGCGAAATTGGTGGGATCGCAAATGCAGAGCAGCTACACGGAAAAGAAATGTCCTTCAACAATTATGTTGACGCAGAAGCGGCGTGGCGGATCGCATCGGATTTTGACGAAAGGGCAGTAGCAATAATAAAACACACAAATCCTTCGGGGGTTGGTCTTGGGTCAACAAATCTAGAGGCGCATCAACGAGCGCTGGCAACTGACCCAGTCTCAGCGTTCGGCGGAATTGTAGCGATGAATCAAACAGCCGACGCTGAATCTGCAAAGGCGATAAACGACGTGTTCACGGAAGTCGTTATCGCGCCCGCCTTCGATGAGGAGGCGCTCGGTATTTTTCGAAAGAAAAAGAATTTGCGCGTGCTGAAAGTTTCAGCTAACGCAGCGGATCCGCTTGAATACAAGCAGATATCCGGTGGTTTTTTGGTTCAGAATCAAGATTTGCTCAGCGTTTCGCGAGAAGATTTGGGCGTCGTAAGTGAAAGAAAACCAACCGATGAAGAAATCCAGGCGATGCTCTTGGCGTGGAAAGTTTGCAAACACGTGAAATCAAATGCAATTGTATTTGCAAACAATGTGCAGACAGTTGGCGTAGGGGCAGGTCAGATGAACCGTGTCGATTCCGTGCGCATTGCTGCTATGCGAGCAGCCAAAACCGAGCTTAAACTGGAAGGTACAGCGCTCGCTTCGGATGCATTTTTCCCGTTTCGCGATAACGTGGACGAGGCCGCGAAATTCGGCATTTCAGCGATTATCCAGCCGGGAGGTTCGATGCGTGATGATGAATCAATTGCGGCTGCAAATGAACATGGCATATCAATGGTTTTCACCGGATACCGGCATTTCAAACACTAAATTAAAGTGTTAAACAATAATTGGTTGACATTTATTGAGGTTTGCCGTATAAATGTAGGCTATTAAGGATTACCGAAAGGAACGCTCGAAGGTTTTATTAATTAAGATCTTACGGGCTATTATTTTAAATCAACTTCTATTTAGTGTAGGTCTGAATTTCAAGGTTTTTTCCGTCAGTCGAAATCGTAACAGTTCCCCGCTCTCCGGTTGTTAAAACCTTTGCACCCGAATTTTTCCATCTTTCAACTACGTCACTGTTCGGATGCCCAAAGGGAGAATTTCTGCCGACTGGTATTACTGCGTACTGCGCTTGGACCGAGTTTACAAATGCCTCGGTCGAAGATGTTCGGCTGCCATGGTGAGCCACCTTTACAATCTCGGAATTTATTTCCATGTTACGTGACGAAATCCGATTTTCCGTATTCTTTTCAATGTCTCCCGTAAAGAGAAACCGCCTGGCACCGTACACGAATTTCAAAACAACGGAACCATCATTCGAGGTTTCGCCATCGCTTTGATCTCCATCCGGATTCAGGACGGAAATCTTAACACCCCCGATCTCAAACTCGTCGCCCGATGCAATTTCCTGTAACGGAATATTCTTCCTCACCAAAGCTGTCCGAAATTCGGAAAAGTTCTCGTCATCCGGAGCACCTTTGCCAGAAAGAGCTTCCCTTATCGAAAAATTGTTCGTAACGGCGATCAGACCTTGAATATGATCAGCGTCTGCGTGCGTAGCAACTAAGTAATCTACATGGGAATAACCGTTTTCCCAAAGAAATTCCGATACGACAGTCTCACCGACTCCCTGCGAATCCGGTTCGAACGTTTCGATTTCTCCGTCTTCATTTTTAACGATAAGCTCGGCAAAATTGTGTTTTCCGCCTCCATCTATAAGCATCGTTTCACCATTTGGAAAAGTAACTAAAGCTGAATCACCTTGACCAACATCGAGGAAATTAACGGTCAGCATGCCGTCTGCAGGCGGTTCGCTATATGGATGGATAACAATAGAACTAAATAAAACCGAGAATAATACGACTGTAATTAATGCGATTTGTCTCCGTCGCGAGAAAGCACGATTAGTCGCCCGAACCGTGAATTCAAATGGATTCCAATTATTTAAGAGGATTATCGCCATCATCACTGGTACAAAATATAGGTAATAAATCGCACCTATGTCACCGGAGTAAATTGGCACCCTTGTCGACGCGAGATCAAATACTATAAAAACTTTCGGTAAGCTTAGGAGAAGCCAGTTTGAGACTTCGGCTAATTTTATAAAAGGAATCGCTAGGATTTTGCTCGCGAGTCCAAAAATTAACCCTATTAGCGCAGAAACATTTTGAAGTACAAGGAATATTCCGACCCAGAGATTCAGGAAGATCGATCCGAAGGAAATTCGGTGAAAATAGACGACCAAAAACGGTAACAGGCAAATTTGGACGGCGATAGTAACTAAAATGCCTTCAAATGACCACCGCAAAACCCATTGAAGACCGCGATCTTCCAGGCGCCCAGCATAACGAGATTTAGTAAGCTTACAATCCCAAACGTTTTCAGCTAAAGTCTTCTTCCAGCGAAGTTCGCTCCAGTAAAGTATTTCGCAAAATGCTTTCAGCTTCTGGTGAACCATCGGCGGAAAAGGATTTGCAACAGAAGGGTACCATCCGCCAATTCCACGCATTTTTTCGATTAACGGGAATGCAAACGCGACAATCCCAAACAAACTGGCAAAGGTCAGGTGAAACGACTGGCTAAAAATGTCTTCGGGACGCCAAATCAAAATCAGAAGGGCACACGCTCCGAGTGAATTCAATAAATTTCCTTTTCTGTTAACAACGAATGAAAATAAAAGAATTGTCAGCATCAACGCGGCCCTCACCACCGGAATCTCCGCTCCGACTCCGAATGCGTAAATCCACAATGCCGCACTCACAATCGAAAACTGCAACAACCGATTTCTCGTAAAGCGCCTTACGATCAAAAGAAATATTCCGCCTAAAAACGTTATATGTAACCCGCTGATAACTAACACGTGAAATGTTCCACCGTTGCGAAAGATTTCTGCGGTTTCGTTGGTAAGGTGATTTCGGTTACCAAGGAGCGAGGCAATGAGAATCCCTGAGGTTGAGACGCTAAACTTAGCCCGGATCGCTTGAATTAAATCCTGTCGGTAATCATAAACGCGGGCCAGCGGCGACAACGCAACTTCGTTTCCAAGCCTTTCTATCAAAAGCGGACTTTTTATTATCCCGGTCGCATCGATCCCTTTCTGATCCAATATCTCGACATAAGATATTCCTCCGGGATTTCGATAGTGCTCCTCGCGGGTCAAATTGGCGCCAACTCTAATTCTCGCGCCTGATATTAGTTCGAGCTCATCAAATTCCTTTTGAATCTGCTCGTCGCGAGCAGGTGCGAAAAACCTCACCGCCCCGGAAGTATCAACTTTGCGATTCTTATAGAAGAGCTTATCTACGGAGAGGATCAAGTAAAATCCTCCAACGCTTAACTCCGGTTTACCGTAAACGACTCCTTCAACTTCGATTGGATCGCCGGAAACGATCTGTCCTGACTCGATAAATTGTTTGATTGAATTTGAGGGTTCGCGTGCTCGTATTGCCGAAGTGTAAAACCCGCCTGCGAAGAGAAAACCGATTAGTATGAGATAGACGGCAAAAGGTCTTACTGCGAAGATTGCCACAATTGTTGCGGACACGAGCGATCCAGCAAGACAGAAGATCATTGGGATTTCCGCAGATCCGCCAATTAATATCCCGACTCCAAAAAGAATTGCTATCCACAAAAGTGGATAAAAGGTAAAGTTCGGCTGTGAGGTTTCAATCTTGGGAAAGGACATTCTTTTGTGAGGGGCGAATGAACTAAAAATTTACTCAGTTTTGATCATTTGTCGAATTTTCCGAAAGCGCGTATCGCTAATTCTATTGATTAACATCAAATGTTCAGATCGCCGGAATTTACCAAATTTTTCCCTATGGCGAACAATTTCAAGAGCCGTTTTCGCCCCAATATTTGGAAGACTCTCGAGCTCTTCTGCGGAGGCTTTATTTATATTGATCGCGTTTTGCGAAATTATTATCGGCCGCGGTGCACGATCTGCAACCGAGCTCTCTTGCGAACAAGCCGAAGGCAAACATGCGGCAAATAGGCACAAAAACGCACCGAAGAGTCGAAAATTTGGAAACAAATTTTGGGAGTGTCCAAACATATTTTTATGCACTCCGTTTGTGCAGAATGCTAAAAGTTATTAATTGACAACTACTTATGTGAGATCAAAAATGGTTATCCACAAGGTTATCCACAACTTTCTGTGGATAAGTCCAAACGCGGCGTCCTAAAAATTATAGGTCGCGTCCTTCTTCCATCTCCTGCAAGGCTTCATATGCTTTTTCGGTAACCGGGCGGGCACGTTTGCTTCCATCCATTTCACCGATAAATCCATCCGCAACCAGAGCGTCTAAAATTGCTGCCGCACGACCATAACCAATTCGAAGATGGCGTTGTAGCAATGAAGTCGAAGCGCGTTTAGCGCCGACTACGGTTCGGAGTGCTTCGCCGAAAAGCTCGTCCTTTCTACCTGGAAGATCACCGAAATCATCAATCTCTTCTTCCGATCTCGTTATCGTCTCATCGTAATCCGGATTCGCCTGCGACTTTATATGATTTACGATTTTATGTATTTCTTTTTCGTCAACATACGCTCCGTGTACCCTGACAAGATGCGATGTTCCGGGTGGTAGCCATAGCATATCGCCCTTTCCGAGCAGCCGTTCCGCCCCATTTCCATCAATAATCGTTCGTGAATCGATCTTTGATGAAACTCTAAACGAGATTCTTGACGGAAAATTTGCTTTTATCAGGCCGGTTATTACGTCTACGGAGGGACGCTGAGTGGCTAACACGAGATGAATTCCTACCGCTCTCGCCATCTGAGCAAGACGGGTGATCGAGGTTTCTACTTCCTTGCCCGAGACCATCATCAGATCAGCCAATTCATCGATAATTATTACAATAAACGGCAGCTTTCGATGCGGATTCCCGTCTTCGTCGAAGGCCTTCAAATTATTCCGGCGTTTTACTTCCTTGTTAAAGCCATCGATGTTCCTAACACCCCAACCTGCCAATTCTTTATACCTACGCTCCATTTCCGAAACTGCCCATCGCAATGAAATCGCGGCACGTTTTGGATCCGTGATGATTGGCGTCGCGAGATGAGGAATGTCCGCATACAGACCAAGTTCAAGGCGTTTCGGATCGACCATTATAAACTTAACTTCATCCGGTTTTGCCTTGTAAAGTATCGAAACGATCAGCGAATTTACGCCGACCGATTTCCCTGCTCCCGTAGCTCCAGCGATCAATAGGTGCGGCATTTTTGCTAAATCAGCGACCTTACGGCGACCGTCGATAACTTTGCCGAGTGCGATTGTCAGTTTTGATTCTGATTCCCTAAACTCTCTTGAATCGATAATATCTCGCAAAGAAATAACTTCACGATTCTTGTTTGGAATCTCCATTCCAACAACCGCTTTTCCCGGAATGCGCTCTATACGAATCGATTCGGCTTTGAGTGCCAAGCAAAGATCATCCGCAAGCCCCGTCACCCGGGCATATTTGACCCCCGGATCGGGCTTAAACTCAAACGTCGTGACGACCGGGCCGAGATTAATATTTTTGACCTGCCCTTTGACGTTAAATTCATCGGCAGTCACGACAAGATGTTCGGCAATCTCGCGTAGTTCCTCTTCGTTGTGTTCGATTCGAGGCGAAGGTTCGCTCAGGAATTCTTTCCTCGGCAAGAAGTAATGATCGAAGTTGGTCGGTTTCGCTTTGGGATTTTGTTTTGGCTCTTCCTCTACGTCTTCTTTGGTTGGAAGTTCACCGGTTTGCTCGATAGGCTTGACCGGGATCTTGGTCCCTTCAGCAACCAAATCTTCTGAGATGCCGGCATTTCCGTTCAAACCGGAATCATCTTTATTCGAGAGATCTTTTAATTCTTTTACGCTCTTTCGAACCCCCTCATCGTCTAAATCCGAAGGGTTAACAAGAGGACCGGAGGGCGGGTCGCTAAGCTTGGTCACAACCGCCGCGAGTTTCTTCTTCAGTGGATTCTGATCCGAAACATCGCCAGCCTCAGAAGCCTCTTCGGCAGGATTTCCGGTCGAGATCGTAGGTTGTTCGAGTTTGCGTATTTCAGCTCTTACCTCTTCTCTCTTTTTCGCCCGCTCAATTCCAGCAAGCTCATTTTCGTTTTTCCATTTTTTAAATTTGGAAAACCATTCTCGAAACCGCACCTTAAAATTCGTCCAAGCCATCCGGTAACTATCAAAGAAAGACGCAAAGGAAAAACTTGTGATCAGCAAGATAGAGGCTAGAAATAAAGCGGTTAGCAAGATGCCTGCGCCGATCGGGTTTAGGAGATAGCTGGATATTTGTTCTGAAATTGCACCGATGATTCCGCCGTAGCCGTTTAAGAGTGTAAACAATCCGGTACTCGAGAAAACAAACAATAGAAATCCCAAAATCCGCGCCGGAGGAATAAATAAGCTTTTCGACTGAAAACATTTCCAAGCGATCAGCAAGACCAAAAACGGCAGAACATAAGCAATCAATCCAACAGTTTGAAACAGAATATCCGCAATAATAGACCCAACTACGCCCGCCAAATTTCTTGTTTCCTGTGCGCTGCTTGTATTAAATGACCAATCGCTGGGATGATAAGTGGTCAAACACAGCAACATTATAATCGCCACGGCTACTAAAATAACGGCCGCTATTTCGTTGTAGTGTGATCGATTTTGGGGGCGTATGGTTCTTCGTTTTGCTCTTGTAGCCATCGTGATATGGAGAGTTTCAATTAATACCTAATAATACACAATTTTTCGTTCATTCCTAAGAATTGCCTGTGTTCGGGTTTTCAAGTTCTTTCTTGAAAAGTAAAAATTCCTTTATGAAAGGATCGATCCCACCGTCCAGTACGCCATCAACATCGCTTAATTCATATTTGGTGCGGGTGTCCTTAACAAGGCGATAAGGATGTAAAACGTAGTTCCGGATCTGCGAGCCAAAGGAAATATCCTGCTTGCTGTCTTCGAGTTCGGCGTTTTCCGCATTTCGCTTTTCAAGTTCTAATTCATAAAGCCTCGAACGCAAAACCTGCATTGCAACCTGTCTGTTTTGAATTTGCGAACGTTGATTTTGACAAGTTACGACAATGTTTGTCGGCATATGGGTAATTCTGACTGCGGAATCGGTTACGTTTACATGCTGGCCGCCTGCACCGGAAGAGCGATAGGTGTCGACCCGCAAATCTTTGTCATTTATCTCGATCTCAATGTCGTCGTCGATTTCAGGCGAAACAAACAAAGATGCGAAAGACGTCTCCCTGCTGCCGCCGGAATTAAAGGGTGAAATTCTCACAAGACGATGAACTCCTGCTTCGCTTGCCAGTAGGCCATATGCATAGTCGCCGATCACGCGTATTGTTGCGGATTTAATTCCCGCTTCGCTGCCCGGTTGTTCGTCAAGTATTTCTACACTATATCCATTTTTTTCCGACCATCGAATATACATTCGAAGGAGCATCTGTGCCCAGTCTTGTGCGTCCGTTCCGCCGGCACCGGATTGTATCGAACAAATAGCATTATTCGGGTCATTGTCGCCGGAAAGCAAACTCTTCGTTTCGGCTTCATCAACCGATTTTTCCAATGCAATTATCAGAGCATTCAGTTCCTTCGCCGATTGTTTGTCCTCGGCAGCAAATTCGAACAGTACTTCCGCATCCGAAACCTTTGTTTCAAAATCCGTCTGGGCATCTAGAGATTTTTCGATGCGACTCCTGCGCTGAACGATTCTTTGAGCGTTTTCCTGATCATTCCAAAAATCAGGTTCGGAGATCTGTTTTTCGAGTCTTTCTAGCTCTTTCTGTTTGGCCGGTTCGTCAAAGAAACCTCCCGAGCTGGGCTACTTTTTCTTTTATTTCTTCGTATGTTGTTTGTAATTCGCTTAATTCCATTTTATTGATGCGGTCCGATGTGAAATCTCATACCTGTAAGCTTCCCATCAAGGAGACTGACGGGTCGGTAAATATAATAAAGGAATTTATCCTCAGGGAAAATGATGTATGCATTTTTATCCGTTTCCCAAATCTCGATGTGAGTTTGGCGAACGCCCCGTATAAGTCAGAATGTAAATAACGGCCAACGAGAGCAAACCAACCAGAATTTTCCTGTTCATTTAACGATACTTTTATGTGCCATTAATTGTTTGAATATACAGTTTATACACGTTCTCTTTGCCGCCAGATCAGACCCAGAACCAATATACTGACAAAAATGCAGAATAGAGCGAACCAGTCGCCAAATCTCACATAGACCGTTTGTTTCCCATCGGATTTTGAAACCATCCAAACACGCGTCGCCTCTTGATAGACTCCTGCTTCGTCCAAAACCTCTCCACGTTCATTAATATACGCCGTAACTCCGACATTTGTGACCCGAAGTACCGGACGACTTGTTTCAACGGCTCGAAAAACTGCGCTCGCAAGATGCTGCCTTAGGACCGGCGTATCACCCAGATACCCATCATTTGTCATTTCAACCAAAATGTCGGCACCGTTTCGAACGTATTCACGTGAAAGCGATGGAAAATGCGATTCGAAGCAGATCATCACACCTGCTTTTGCATCACCGAAAGGAAATAGATCGTATTCTTCACCCGGCGAAAATCTCCCAACCATCGTCGGAACAAATTTCGCAAGAAATTCGGGCAATGGGACCATTTCACCAAATGGTAAAAGATAAATTTTATCGTACTGAACGACTTTCTCGCCGCGTTCATTGACCATTACGGCTGAATTAAAATATCCATTCGTCCGTCGGCTATCCGGTTCCGCTGAATTAAACAAAACCGATACATTGTTTTTTTCTGCAAATTCTTTGATGAACGACCGAAAGTCCGAATCATTATCATACTGAAAATTCATCGGAGATTCGGGAAGAATTACTATTTTCTTATTCCTTCTGAAAGATTCGATCGCGAGTTCTTCATAAAAACGCGTGCGCTCTTCGACCTCGTTTGGCAAAGCGTCTGCCATGGCCTGTCGCCTCGAATCAACTCTGAAGCTTGGACTTCTATTGACGATTTCCGCAAGCTCCGTCTGCCGGCTTCTTAACGTAATCCATTTCGTTTGGGTCAAACCGCTCATCGGAACATTGGGTTGAACAGCGATAACAGACGCCGAAACTTTTGACTCAGGATGTGAAGACATATTATAGGGGATGATACTCAACAACAACGAAAAGATTATTGGAGCCAACAGCAATCCCGCAATTATTACCTGCCGCCGCCGCGTCCCGATCGCTTTCTTTAGTTTGCTGTATTTGGATTGAAAAATGAGCTTTGGAATCTGAATCGAAATAAGCGAAATTCCGCATTGATCTTTCACGACGTGATGGGTAAATACAAGGAACGAGTTTGATAGAACAACAAGAAAACTAACGAAAAAAACACCTCCAAAGGAGGCATATCTGACGGGTGCCGAAAATGCCTGTGAATATCCGATCGCATTCCAGTTGTTGCCCGTTGTCCAAAGTCGTATAAACTCCAACGCCGTCCACAAAAACGGTGCTGCCAAAATTCCCCAATACCCAAATCGTCGAACAAAAAATGCAAAGATGCCGCTGAAAAGTCCAATGAAGGCCCCTGCTATTGCGGTAACGAAGAATAAAAGGAAATACGCGAGGATGGATGGAAAACCGGCGTAAGTAATTGGCGCAAAAGTAAGCCACCAACACGTTCCAAAAAAGAACACCGTACCGGCGGTCAAACCGACAACAAATGATTTAAAGAAGGATTTCTTAGTGCGGTCGATCGCAAAAAATAAAGGAATTAGCGCAAACCAAGCGAGAAATGAGAAGTCCCAATCCGGAAACGACAAAATCAAAATCGTTGACGACAAAACCGCAAGCGAAATCGATTGGAAATCGGGGCTTCTGTCCTTGAGGGCGGTAAAACTTTTCATCAAGTAATACTACCAAAAAGGCGGGAGTTAGTAATTCGTTCAAATTGATTCTATTTGGATCATTTTGGATGACTTAATATGACATCAGGGCAAAAATTGTCATCGAAATTGTGACGTATTTTGTCATTTGGGTCACGCGATGTACTCCGTTCAGTCAACCTGATGCAATATGTTAGATAAATAGGCTCCGAGTCGCGCAGAATGAACGATAGTGGTTGTTTGGGTGAAATCATTGAAAAACAAGGGTTTAAAAGAGGAGAACCCGGCTTAAAGCCGGGTTCATATAGGAAGGACAACTGAAGGAACGCTCGGAAGGTGGTCAAGTACAGCGGCAAACCGTACTCGAAGAAGTGATGGCGGAGGGTCTTGACTAACTTCATCAAGCTTGCCACAAATGTATTAAGCACGTCCCGTGCCAAACGTTCCGAAAATTTAGAAAAAACTTTTCAAACTACTTCAAACGCTTATAACTTGGGCTTTTCAGTCACAAATTAAGGCTCAAGCCCCGCAAATGTAAAGAAATGTAAGCGGATTCTTGAGCCTTTCCCGGTTTTAAGGAAATACACTATTTGCTACATCGTTCCACCTGTCGCTCTAAAGCCCGTGCGTCTTCGTTTTCCGCATTGATCGAAAGTGCCGAAACCATATAGTTCTTCGCTTGCAAACAATCACGTTTTTGGATAAAAATTCTTCCCAGCAATATATGCGCGTCGATCAACTTATTGTTCCAAAAATATGCTGCCTTAAAAGAACTGATAGCCTGTTCAAGATCGCCCCGCTTTAGATGGATTTTCCCAAGCAGTAAATATGTATCCGCACTCATTGGTTCGCTAACAAGCACACGACGTAAAACCGCCATTGCTGCATCGTCACGCCCGGCATCGAAGTGGCCTTGAGCTTCCTGAAGCATTGCGGCGGTTTCATCGATCGGCTTTGATTTGGAGTTTTCGATTCGCTCCTGGTTTAGTACAACGCTTACGAATTCTCTTCTAGTAGGCTGTTTAACACGGAGCGAAATTCCGTCATAAACTCCTTTTTTCCATTCACTTTCCAGATTTGCGTAGCGATTATTATCTGTCAAAAATCTTCGAGCCTGATTATCGAAATCCGCAGATCCGGTATCCCCGAGCTTTTCCAAAGATTTCGCAAGCAAGAAATATGCCTCACCATCACGCGGATTGTTGGCCAAAACGGGACGGAATTTTTCAGCTGCCTGTTTGTAGTCGCCGCTCAAATATAGGGCTATACCATGATTAAAATAGACATCCATCTCATCCGTAGTTGATTCTGAAGCCCTTTTTAGAAATGAAAGGCCTTCTTGTAGAAACGCCGCGGATTTATTTGCGTCTTTTCTTTCCCCGCGTGAAGCTTCGGTTGAAATCGCACCGAGGGCATTGTAAACGCTGGTCAATTTCATATCGTCCGCCAATGGCCGTAAAACCGCTAGAGCCTGCTCATATCGCTTTTCGCGCCATTGGATCAGGCCGGTATAAAATGAAGCTTCGGCGTATTGATTGCTTTCTTTAGGAATCCGTGAGAAAAATGCGATCGCATTCTGGTATTTTCCATCGTTTAAATAAAGGTGTCCCAATTCCATTGCCGCATCAACGTAAATCGAATTGGGTTTACTCTCGTCATAGATTCGGATAGCATTCTGAAAATAATTTGCCCGGGTTTTTACGTCCGAAGATGGCGCGAGCAGTCCCTTTATATAAGCTTCAAAGGCCTTTGCGGGAACCTTATTTGCTGACTCAATAAATTCGTTCAGGCTAAATGGTAATAATTCTTTGTCTCGCTGGTAAAGAATTTGATAGGCAAGCTGGCCCTGTACGGTTTGTAAATTTCCCAGCGCGTCGGTTAGATTGATTTCCCGATTTATTCTACGACCATCTGGAAGGATATCGCCTACTATTATTCCTTCTTCGACACGAATTATCTTTGCATTAACGGTGACACTTGCGGCAACGTCATCCTTTTCAGGAGTAATGCTATACGCCCCGGCAACTAAAAGTGTCGCCTTAGCTTCTCTTGCGAGTTTCAAAGAAGAGGCTAGTGATGGTAAGACGATCAGCGGAATCTTTAAGCGCTGCTGTACAATTTTTCGCTCTTGATTCGAAACTACATTTAAGCTCGGCACCCGAAGCAGATCTGTCAGTGAATCGGCTATACTCTCTCCAACCCAGTTAAAGTCAGCTTGGTTCGATGTGTTTTCAAAAGGCAGAATAATAACCCGGTCCGTAATTTTGGTTTGGGACAAAGCCGAAACTGAAAACACCGTCAATACAACAGCCGTACAATAAAGTTTTTTTAGCATTTTTTAGATTCCCTAATTTCTCAAAAGGCTTTGATGTTTTCCGATTCGCGCGAGTTACTAATAAATTCGCTATTGCCATTTAAAAAAGAAAAATTCGCCTACGAGAGAAGCGAATAATCAAAACGTTCACGAAAAATAATAATGGTAACCGGTACGGGATTTGAACCCGTGTTGCCGCCGTGAAAGGGCGGTGTCCTAGACCCCTAGACGAACCGGTCACAATTTTCTAGCACTGCAATCACCAACTTCAACGGAAATAATCAGATAAGTTGCGTCTTAACAATGCTTTCAAAAACTTCTACTCTCGCCGAAACGAACAAGTAGGATAGCGTAAGCCTTTTTTTCTGTCAAACGATATCGCCTACATTAAAACAATAGTTTTTCCCCCTTGTAACTGCAAGATTGTTTTTCTATTATTCAAACACAGCAAGCTAATAATCCTTATCAGAAATCGGCGTTTGAATGAACGAAGTGGGTTTCATTTCTTCGGCTATAACGGACATATAAATGGCAAACAAGAAAGATAAAAGAGTTTTCCTGATCGATTCGATGTCGCATATCTTTAGGGCGTATTTTGCTCCAATGGGTCGAAAGCAGGAGCCTCTTCGCAACAGCAAAGGTCAGGTCACACAAGCGATCTTTGTGTTTACAAATATTTTACGAAAACTCCTCAATGACGAAAATCCGGATTATGTTGCCGCCATTTTTGACACGTCGGACCCTACATTTCGCCACGATTCATTTGAAGATTATAAAGCCAATAGGGAGGAAATGCCCGAAGAATTGGCAGAACAACTTCCTTACATTTTTAAGGTGTGTGAAGCATTTAATATTCCTATCCTAAAAGCTCCGGGTTTTGAAGCAGACGACATCATCGGCACCTTTGCAAAAAAATGTGAGCAGCAAAAACTTCATGCTGTAATTGTTTCCAATGACAAGGATCTTTGCCAGCTTGTAAGCGATCCGTACGTTATTTGTATGCGGCAAAATGCGCAAAACATCCGGCGAAAGGTTCCGGTTCCGACAATTGAATGGTGCGACGAAGAATGGGTTGAGAAAAAATTTGAATTGCCGCCCGATAAGATAATCGATTATTTGGGACTGATGGGTGACTCAATCGACAACATCCCCGGCGCGCCCGGAATTGGTTCAAAGGGCGCGATCAAGTTGATCAAAGAGTTTGGTTCCGCGGAAGAAGCGATGGAAAATGCCGATAAAGTAACCCACAAAACTTATCGTGAAAGTCTTCAAAACAACAAGGAATTGATCCGGCAATCCATCCAGCTTGCCACCGTCCATACGGAGGTTCCGATCGAATTCGACCTCGAAAGCTTAAAAACGCGGGAACCCAATCGAACGAAAGCTTATGAACTTTTTCGCGAGCTGGAATTTAATGCTTTAACTCGCGAGTTTGCTGATTCTGCACCACTTTTTGCCGGACTGGACGATGCCGGAAGTCCAGTCGAAATTGAAAGAACTTATAAACTCATTAAAACGCGAGAAGAGCTCGACAAATTAATTCGCAAACTTTGGGAGGTCGAAGAATGGAGTTTTGAAGTAGATTCTTCGAATTCCCCTCCTGATAAGGGATCGTATTTTCAAAACGCCCCGCTCGGTATAGCGATTGCGACCGGCAGAGGCATCGCATATTACGTTGATATAAAAAATTTTGAGGGCGGCGAGCATGAAGCGCTCAGGCCATTGGGCGATATCTTGTCGAATATTTACCTCAGCAAGAATGTCCATGATTTAAAACATAATATTGCGGTGCTCAGAAACTGCTCGATAGTACCGGAAACAATTGAAAACGACACACTTCTTGCGGCATACCTCATAGATACAAGCAGGAAGCATTTTGACATCCACACGCTGGCCCGTCAAAATCTCGAACTCGAGAGTGCTCCGGAAATCCCAGAAGATTGGGAAGAAACCCAGTATCGCACGTGTGAGCGCGCCGATTTCATTGCCCAGCTGGCTCCGACGTTTAAGAGAAAAATAACGGAAGACGAGCTCGAACGCGTTTATTGCGATATCGAGCTTCCACTTGTCCCAATTCTTTATGACATCGAGATGACAGGGATGAAATTAAATGTCGAAGACCTGCGCGAAGTTTCGGACTTTCTGACCGGCGAGATCGGAAAACTTTCGAAGGAGATATTCAATCTGAGCGGATATGAATTTAATATAAAGTCCCCAAAACAGGTCGGCGAGGTTTTGCAGGATTTGAACATCGAAACGAAATACAAAACCCCAACGGGTAAAATTTCGACGAGCAAAGACGCCCTCCAGGAAATTGGTGAAACTTACGAGATCGCAAAACATATTATCGAATATCGAGAGCTCGACAAATTAAAATCGACATATGCGGATTCCTTACCTGAAATGGTAAGTGAAGATGGAAGAATTCACGGAATTCTGAATCAAGCAGTAGCCGCAACGGGACGACTCAGCTCAACCGATCCGAACCTTCAAAACATCCCGATCCGAACCAAACTTGGACGCAAGATCCGTCGAGCGTTTATCCCGGAAAAGGGCTGCCAGCTGATCTCCGCAGATTACTCGCAACTCGAACTCAGAATTCTCGCGCATATTACTCAGGACGAAGTTATGCTCGAAGCGTTCAAGAACAATGAAGATGTCCACGCAAAAACGGCGGAGCTTATCTTTGGCGCAAAAACAGAAAAAGAACTAAAGGAAAAACGACGGCTCGCGAAAATTGTTAACTTCGGAATTGCCTATGCGGTTGAGGCTTTTGGGCTTTCGCAGCGGGTGGGAATTTCTCGTTCGGAAGCGAAGGAAGTTATCGAAAATTATTACGCCACGTATAAAGGTATCAAGCGCTATATGGATGAGACACCGGAAGTCGCCCGTGAGCAAGGCTATGTTGCAACGCTTTTTGGAAGACGGCGATATTTACATGCTATTAAAGACAAGAATTATGCAGTTCGCTCCCGGGCCGAACGCGAAGCGATCAATATGCCCATTCAAGGAACCGCAAGCGACATCGTAAAAATTGCGATGCTCAAAGTAGATAAAGCCCTTAAATTCAATAATTTGAAAACACGACTAATAATGCAGGTTCATGATGAACTGCTGCTCGAAGCTCCCATCGATGAAGTCGAGCGTGTCAAAGAAATTCTGGTTAAAGAAATGGAAAGTGCCGCGACGCTCGATGTTCCATTGTTGGTAGAGGTCGGATCAGGCGATAATTGGATGAGCGTAAAATAGACAATAACTTCGAAAAAAATGTAAATACGTCCATTTTTTGAGAGAAAATCTAAAATAAAACTAAAAAATAATGGTTCTTATCTTTATTTGGGGAACTTCTTTTAGCTTGGACGCCGCATACAAATAGTTTCCCGCTTAAACAATTGGACCGTTACGCCGCCCGCGCGAATGTACTATAATTCTCCTGTAATAATGCAGAGAATCGAAAACTACATAGATGGCGAAATGTGTCCGCCGCAATCGGGTGATTATCTTGATAATATGAATCCGGCGATCGGCGAGGTTTATGGAGAAATTCCTGATTCGGACGAACGTGATGTCGAAAAAGCAGTTCAAGCGGCAATAAACGCTTTCGGCGAATGGGCGGCAAAAACACCGGAAGATCGGCACGATATTTTGATCGCTATTTCAAAATTGATCGAACGCGATCTGGATTCGCTCGCGGAGGCAGAAAGCATTGACAACGGCAAACCAAAGTCGTTGGCAAAAATGGTTGATATTCCACGCGCAGTATCGAACTTCAAGTTTTACGCGACGGCTGCGATGCATTTTGCTTCGGAATCTCATCAGATGGTCGGCGAGGCAATAAATTATACATTGAGGCAACCGATTGGTGTTGTCGGCTGCATTTCGCCGTGGAATCTACCGCTTTATTTATTTACATGGAAGATCGCTCCGGCGCTTGCGGCAGGAAATTGTGTTGTCGCGAAACCGACCGAGATCGCGCCGATGACCGCGTATCTTTTGTCAAAACTGTGCATTGAAGCGGGTTTGCCAAAAGGCGTTTTGAATATCGTCCACGGACTCGGAACAAAAGCAGGTGCAGCAATCGTTCAACACGATGATGTCAAAGCAATTTCGTTTACAGGAGGAACAAAAACGGGCGAATGGATAGCACGGGAAGCAGCTCCTAAATTCAAAAAATTATCGCTCGAACTGGGAGGAAAAAATCCGAACATAATTTTCGCCGATTGCGATTTCGAAGTGATGCTCGACACAACCGTGCGTTCGTCTTTCGCTAATCAAGGCCAGATTTGCTTATGCGGTTCGCGGATTTTTGTTGAACGCCCGATGTATGAAAAATTCTGCGGAGATTTTGCCGAACGGGTCAAAAAATTAAAGATCGGTGATCCGCTCGATGCTTCAACCAACGTCGGAGCAGTCGTTTCACAAGATCACATGAACAAGATTTTGTCTTACATCGAACTCGCCAAAGAAGAAGGCGGACATATACTAACGGGCGGAAACCAATTCAAACCCGAAGGGCGTTGCGAAACCGGCTACTTTGTCGAACCGACAATTATCGAAAATCTCGCCCACAATTGCCGCACCAATCAGGAAGAAATCTTTGGTCCCGTTGTTTCCGTCCAGCCTTTCGACACGGAAGAAGAAGTTTTGGGTTATGCAAATAGTACGCGCTATGGTTTATCGGCATCCGTCTGGACGGAAAATATCCATCGCGGACACCGAATCGCGGAAAAATTGGAAAGCGGAATAATCTGGATAAACACCTGGCTCCTTCGTGATCTGCGAACACCATTCGGTGGCGTAAAAGATTCAGGCATGGGACGCGAGGGCGGTTTTGAGGCGCTGAGGTTTTTTACAGAAGAAAAAAACGTTTGTCTGAAGATCAATTATTAACGAGAAAACTTATCGGTTAAAAACGCAACTAATCAGTTCGGCAAAAGGCGAAGAATCAATATTGAATTTGACGAAATTCTTGTCAAAATAAGGACTCGCCCATTCTAAATAAATAGTATATTTGAATTAATAGATATAAAAATAAAAGTCTTGAGGAATTAAAAAAATGAAATTCATTAAATTGTTATCAGTATTTATCGTTATTACAGCATTTCTTACGGCATGTGGTGCAATTCAAACGGATGAGACCTCGCAAACAGTCCAAGATTCAAATCGAGATGTCGAACGCCTCGCCGAAAATGACGGCGATTATTGGGCGCGAGACAATTTCGATTTACAGAGGGTCGGCAAGATTTTAGATGAATCGAAAGATGCTAAAGATTTCGAGTATCGCCTCAATTCGGATGATGGAATTAACAATCTCGATCTAAATGGAGATGGTTATGTCGATTACATAAGCGTCTCCGAATACGATGATCGATATGATGATCAGAGAGGGTTTTCATTGTTCAGCAAGTTTGGCGCAAACGACATACAAGAATTAGCTTCAATTATTTTTGACCGTGACCGACCCGACCGGCGAGGGGCGAAAATTTATATAAACGGCAACGACCAGATCTACGGCGATAATAACTTTTACGAGCAAAATTGGTTAGACAAAAGCTTGAACATCGCTGATTGGGTATTTGGTGACCGCGATAATTATTATCGTTCGCCTTATTACTATGACAATTATCCGGAAAATTACGCAGTTTACAAAGTGGTCGAGACCCCGGTTTATCGAACCAGGGTCAATCGTTTGTACGCGGATCCGGTGTTTGTTATGGTGAATCCCGCAATGATAAAGATCAAGATTAAATCTCCTTACAAAGGACGATCGATGGATAAAATTTACGCGAAGTTAGCTAAACCGAGCAAAGAACAAAAGGATTTTAGAGAAAAAAATCCAAATCGCCCCGAATTTGTTCCAGTTCGCAATGAGGAAGGTAAGGATAAACCGCAGAAGGACAGAAACGAAAAATCCGATTTGAATAACAGATCCGGCGGAAAAAATGGTTCTGCGCCAAAAGACAAGGCAGAAAAATCGGATCAGAAAGAGGAAAAAATTGAAAAGCCGGACAATAAAGACGGAAGGAATAACGGCAAAGAGAAAAATAAAGGAGGCGGCAAACCCGAGAAGAATTAGTGGTTTAACTCAAATGCATAGCGATATCCGATTCTTTCGTTGACGGAAGGAATCGGATATTATGATTTTAGGTCGAATCATGAAAAATCAAGTTCGGAATAGGTAATTACAATGAGCCAAGAAACACAACCGATAAGAATAGAAACGGGCGAAGAAGTAGCGTTTGAATTGATGAAGTTTATTGCTGAAAAAGAGGCTCGGCAATTGTCGCAAGACGAAATGCGGGATTACTATCTCGATTTATTCATCGAATGTGCGTCCGCCGTCTATGACGGGGAGCGAAAGTAAAGAGTTATCCCACAAAATACACGAAAAGGTATAAAAAAAGGGAACCAAAAGTTGTTCCATTTCGGTTTTTTTAGGTTTCGTGTGTTCGGTGGGCAAGTGAAATAGGTTTATGGCTAAAAATATTATTAACTCCGATCAAGCCCCCGAACCCGTCGGTTCATACCCGCATGCCCGCAAGGTCGGTAACCTTCTCTTTCTATCCGGCGTCGGCCCGAGAGAACGCGGAACAACTAAAATTCCCGGCGTTGAACTGGATGAAAGTGGAAACGTCAATTCTTATGATATTGAAACCCAGTGTCATTCCGTTTTTAAAAATGTGCGTTTGATCGTCGAATCTGCAGGATCGAGTTGGAACAAAATTGTGGATGTGACGGTTTTTTTGACCAATATGAAAGATGATTTTACAACTTATAATAAAATCTACGCCGGGTATTTCAAGGACAACCAGCCGTGCCGCACAACCGTTGAGATAAGCAGTTTACCGACTCCGATTGCGATCGAATTGAAAGTCATTGCGACGATCGATTAACTATACCTATGAAATATGCGGCACTGCTTCGCGGAATTAACGTCGGCGGGAAGAACAAGATCAAGATGGAAACGCTGCGCGAAGTTTGCTCGTCGCTTGGGTTTGAAAAAGTTAGAACTTACATAAATAGCGGCAATATCGTTTTAGAAACGCGAAAATCAAACAATATAAAACTTGCCGCTCGAATCTCAAAAGCAATTGAAAAAGAATTTTCGCTTTCGATAAAAGTAATCGTTCGTTCGATTTCGGAAATCGAAAAGATAATCAAAAACAATCCTTTTGAAGGACAATTTGAAAACGACAAAGATCTGCACGTTTTTTTCTTAGTCGAAGAAATGTCGAAGGAAAAGACTGCGCTTTTGCTTTCCCAAAACAACGAAAATGAAATTTGCTCCGTTAACGGTCTTGAGATTTTCTGCCTGCTGCGGATCAGCGTTTTGGACAGCCTGATCGGTAAAAGTTACATCGACAAGAAACTAAAAATACCAACGACCGCAAGAAATTGGCGAACAGTAAAAAAAATCGCAGAGCTTTAAGCAGTGCGACTTATTAATGCAGAAAAGGAAACCACGTTAAACCAGCAAATGGCGGAAATCTTGCTTGATGGATTCAGCGAATTTCAGACGTAAGAGCAATTCCTAGCGAATAGGACTTACTATTGGAACATTGCCGTTCGATGAGACATCGTTTCCATTGGTGGAAAAAGCCACGGCTACCGCTGCTGCAATTATCCCAAAAATTAACCAGATCCCCTTACCCATGCCGGCAGTTACAACTTTGGGGCTATCAAGGGCACGTCGCGGTTGGCAAGTTTTATCGCACGAATCTTGAACTGCTGCCGTTCTCGTTTCATCTTTTGTTGAAATGCGATTTTCAGAGTTGTCGTTTTTGTTCAACGCGGTCACATCACCAAATGTGGACTCGACAAATGTAGCGGCGCATTGATCGTTTTCGGGACATCCCAATTCAACAAGAAAATTATTTTGAATCCTCTTATCAACCCATACCAATGCATTTGTTGTTGCAACAGCCGAACCGAAGCCTTCCGGCGTAACTAGCCGTGCCGCGCCCAAAGACAAATCCACATTAATCCCACTTTCAGAGAACTTTAGATCTACTTCTGAATCGGAGTAGATTACAACCTTCTTATTTTTACCAAGACTCACAACAGCCTCGGATTTTGCGCCGGTGACAATTTTGCTTCCCGAGATGATAGTCGATGAGTTTGCTGCGTTTTGACCGTTGACGCTCACCGTTCCGGAAACCGAGATCTGTGCCACGTCATTTGAACTAGCGACTACAAATGACGAAAAAACAATTAAGCTGAAGAGCACCAACAACGGGAGATATTTTTTAATAGACATAAGGGATCCTCAAAGGAGTAAATTTGTGGCTGATTTTTGATCAAATGATCGCGCAACTATTCCCTGATAACTTCTTTATTTGTAGGTTTTAGGTCGTGACTAAATATTGAATTGCGATGATGGCAGGCGTTTGCGGGAGTGCGATGATGCAATCGCTAGTCACAATTACAAGTATAGTGTTTAACCGTGTTTATAGTCAACAAGATTCTTTGTGGAGCTCGATAAAAAGTTCGGATGGTCTCAGTCTCAAAATCAAACTCTATGAGGAATGTTTTCTGTCATCGCAGTATGTTTTTTCTTTCGTGCTTTTGCGCTAAGATTACAAGACTATGCAAATCAGAAGACCTTTCAGTTTTCAAAGATGGATCGACGAACACCGACACCTTTTGAAACCACCCGTCGGGAATAAATGCGTCTTCGAAGACGCCGAGTTTATTGTAATGGTCGTCGGTGGCCCAAACTCGCGTAAAGATTATCATTGGGACGAAGGCGAGGAATTTTTTTACCAACTCGAAGGCGATATTCTCATTAAATTGCAAGAGGACGGCAAAGCGGTTGACGTTCCCATTCGAGCAGGCGAGATTTTTCTTCTTCCGCCCAGAGTTCCGCACAATCCGATTCGCGGGGCGGACACGGTCGGACTTGTCATCGAACGCAAAAGACGGAACGGCGAAAAAGACGGTCTGATGTGGTTTTGCGAAAACTGTAACGAAAAGCTCTATCAAGAATACTTTGAATTAACCAACATTATGACCCAATTCCAAGGTGTCTTCGAGCGTTTTTACAGCGATGAGGAAAAACGCACATGTGATAATTGCGGAACAGTAATGGAGCCACCGCCGGTTGTGAGTTAATCTCATTTGCTAGATAGAAGGTTTAATTTTTAGTCTTTGAAAGCGCTTGACCAACTGCGCGAACTTTGTTCATCCTGAATGAAAGCCAAGAAAAAGTCGGACGAGAAAAAGAAACTAAAAAAAGAAAATAGCGAGAATAAAACTAGATGAAAAAAATAACGATGCCATTTGTTGTAACGAGCTGGGAAGCCAAAACTTACGATGATTCAACGCCGAGTCCGACGCTTTCGGAAGTTACGGTGAAAAAGACTTTTGACAGCGATGAAATGAAAGGTGAAAGTATCGGGAAATTATTGATGTGTTCGTCATTGGAAGATTCCGCTGGCTATACGATCATGGATAGATTTTTTGTCGAGATCGACGGACGAAAAGGTTCTTTTGTCGCGATTCACGGCGGAATGACAGACGAGATGAAGGCAGAAGGAAAGATCGTGCCGGGATCGGGAACGGAGGAACTCGAAGACATCCGCGGATCAATTGAATTCAAATCAGATGAAGAAGGCAAAACGATAATTCTTGACTACGAATTGAAATAAATTAAAAACTGGCGGATCGCGTTTAGAGTTCAAACATTAGTTTGTCGCAAACGTTAGCGAAGCGATACGCTTTCAGATGTTGTAATTAGAAAATTTGAGGGTAAAGAAAAGACGTAAGTTTTCGCAACGCTTCGCTGGCGAAAACAGCAAAAGCGTTGCCGTTTGAACTCTGAACACGTAAA
>JBBKXN010000153.1:0-25077 GCA_037969475.1 Pyrinomonadaceae bacterium
GGTTGATCCTCGCGGCCTTTTACCAAAAGGTGCGAAATTTCATTGTGTTTGCGCGGCGGCTTTACAAGCCCGACGAGCGGAATCGCCTCAAGATCAAGCTTGCGCATCGCAGCGGCGGCGGCGGAGAGCTGACCTTTACCGCCATCGATAAATATCAGGTTTGGGAGCGGCGTGTTTTCTTCGATAGCTCTTCTATATCTTCGAAATACCGCTTCATTCATCGAGCCGAAATCATCCTGCCCTTCGATAGTTTTGATCTGATAGCGTCGGTAGCGCGCGCGATTTGGTTTGCCGTTTTCAAAGGAGACGATTCCCGCAACGTTTTCCGCGCCTTGAATATTTGAAATATCAAAAGAATCGATCCTCTCGGGAAAATACGGCAATTCCAGAACTTCCTGCATATCGGCAAGTAGTTTTTGCATATCGGGTTTTAGTACTCGGAAACGCTGCTCGAAAGCGTGACGCGCGTTTGTCTCAACCAATGAAACAAGATCGCGTTTCTGCCCGCGTTTCGGAATTCTTATGTGGACACGTCGTCCGCGGCGTTCGGTTAAGATCTCTTCGAGAATCTTTCGATCTTCAAAATTCTGCGGAACATTTATTTCAAGCGGAACATAATCGGTCGAATAATATTGCGCTAAAACTTCACCGAGAAATTCTGACGCATCAAAATGTTCGGCGTCCAGATCTTCCCAGAAAAATTCGCGTCGACCAATGATCCTTCCCTCGCGCATCGTAAAAAGCTGGAGCGCAAGACGCGGCGTGCCTTCCTCGCGATAGTAGCCAAAAATATCTATATCGCGGTCAGGCTTTGTCGCCATCTTTTGATTATTATCATCAAGCGCAATCACGGTTTTTGACATATCACGGAATTTTGCGGCGAGTTCGAAATTGTGGTTCTCCGAAAAACGCCACATACGCTTTTCGAGTTCGCCGGCAAGCTCTTTATTTTTGCCGTCGAGAAAAAGCACCGCGTCCTGCACCGCTTCGTCGTATTCATCGGGCTTGCATAAATCTCTTACACACGGGCCGAGACAGCGTTTTAGATGATATTCAAGACACGGGCGGTCAAGTTTGCCGTCTATATCAAGAGTGCAAGTTCGAAGCTGAAAGGTTCGGTTTGTGAGTCGTAGAGTTTTGTGTGCGAGGCTTGCGGGTAAAAAAGGCCCGTAGTATTTCGCGCCGTCTTTTAATATCTTCCGAGTGATAACAACCTTTGGAAACGGCTCATTCGTGAACTTCAGATGCGGATATTGCTTATCATCCTTAAGCATCACATTGTAGCGCGGCTTGTGTTTTTTGATGAGATTTGATTCCAAAACAAGCGCTTCCGCCTCGCTATCGACGACGATAAACTCAAAATCCGCGATAAGCTTCATCAAACGATTTGTCTTACGACCCTTTCCCTTGCCCGATTGAAAATACTGTCTTACGCGATTTCTGAGATTCTTCGCCTTACCGACATAAATGATCCTGCCTTTATCATTTTTGTGAATGTATACCCCGGGATCGGTCGGTATATTTAGAAGTTTTTTCTGAAGATCGCTCACGTTAAAAGTTTAACGCGTCGGAAGACGATGTTGAAGTCGGCACAGAGTTACGGTTTAAATTGTCCTTAAAGGGAATGTGATATTTTACTTCTTAGCTATGCTCTATGGGCTATTTTAGCAACACTACACTTACTTCGTGCGTGTTTCGGTAATATACTTTACGCTTCGATTTGTTCAAGCGTCATTTCGTCCGTTTTGGGTGCTTCAAGGCGACCTTTTGCATCACGGCAAAATTCCAATACCAATTCAGTAAAAATCTCGGGTTTTTCTTCGGGTGGAACGTGTCCGCAGTTTTTTAGCACGACGAAACGTGAATTCAGAATCTTGTCATAGAGTATTTCACCGTTATTTCTCGGAATCACGTTGTCGTTTTCGCCCCAAATGAGGAGCGTCGGATGATTTATCAGGTGGGCGTCTTCCTCGATTCGATTGGCATCCCAGTTTCGCGCCGTCGTTAGTAAAGATTTGTGGGCATCAGCGGCCTTTAACGGGCGCAACACGTTTTCTATTCGTTCTTCTGTGATCAAATCGTGATTTGTTTGATCGAGAGTTCCTTGCATTCGATACTTGAGAAAACTCTTCGAATCTATCAAAAATGGTGAAACGGTTTCGCCGACTCCCGGGACCCCGAGCACTTTAAAGATCGCGTTATTTTTTGGCTTATCGTTTATTACCGAACCGGCCAAAACAAGTTTTTCCACACGTTCTGGATTGTCGAGCGTCATCCATGAAGCAACCGCCCCGCCGAAAGAACTTCCGACCAAGGTCGCTTTCCCAATCCCTAGGTGATCCATAAACCGCAAAATGACACGGGCCTGGGAAGCTATCTTGTAGTCATACCAGGCAGGCTTTTCCGAGAATCCAAAACCTATTAGATCGACTGCGAGAACGTGAAAACCTTCGGCTGCAAACTTCGGAGCGATATTTTTCCAAACGTATGTCGACGCCGTAAAGCCATGAATCAAAATCATCTTCGGATCTTTTGGGTCGCCGAATTCCTGATAATGCACTTCCATTCCGTCAACTTCGACGAAATTTGAGTTTTCGGAATGCGCGATCTGATCCGCATAATCCTCGAAATTGACCGTTGCAGCCCGGGTCGCCAGTTTCCATGCCACCGTTGCCCCGATCGCTCCCCCAATTCCGAATGCTATGTATGTTTTTTTCATAACCTTATATTTCACTTAAATTTATATCACAACAATACGCGGCGAGATAAACTGTTTATCGCTATCAAGATAGCCAATTGCAGTTAGGTTTCCGCTACGATCCGTCAATCTTATCGGGTCTTCAGCCCCGACTTCAATCTTATCAAACCTGTGAATTTTGCCCCCGTTCCCTACTTTTGTTATTTCCTCATCCGATAGAATTATTTCGCATAAATGTGTGAGTGCTTCATTCATTGAAATTAAAACGTCGCCGACTTGATCTGATGCGGCTTTCTCTTCGAGCTGTTTTAACGTAACGGCCTGTGAAATATGAAACTTTCCGGCTGTAACACGTCGCAGCTCTGCCAAATGACACCCGACTCCGATATTTCGTCCAAGGTCTTCGGCGAGAGTTCGTATATAGGTGCCGGCAGAGGACAGCACGAAAAGAGTCACTTCCTGCTTTGCTTCAAGTGCATCAGTTGCCAACACCCGCAATTCTTTGATCGTGATAGTCACCGGTTTCCTTTCGATTTCAATCCCTTGTCGGGCAAGTTCGTAGAGTTTCTTACCTTTGATCTTTTTCGCGGAATGCATCGGAGGTGTCTGCAAGATCTCACCCGTGAAATTCGGCAATACCTTTTCAATATCCTCAAGAGTCACTTTTTTCTTATTTGCGCTTCCTTTCTGTTCACCCGTTCGATCACCTGAATCTGTCTCAAACCCAAATCTTAAAATGGCCTCATAGGCTTTTTCATCTTTATCTAAAAACTTTGCAAGACGTGTCGCCTTCCCGATCAGCATTACCAAAACTCCCGTTGCAAATGGATCAAGCGTTCCGGTATGTCCGATCTTTTTTGTTTTTAAAATCCCGCGAAGGCGCGCAACGACATCGTGCGATGTGTAGCCTTCCGGTTTGTCTATGATCAAAACGCCGTTCATAATTACTGGAGCGTGGACATCCGCGTCCGCGATGAGCGTCTTTTTTGACGCGAAACTAAGTTTAAGCAAAAGCTGAGTATTAATAAACTCAAATGGTCGCTTACGCGACGTGCGGATCAGGATTTTTCCGCACTCCTTTCTTAAAATGCGATTCAAGAAACCCATTAGAGATGAAGATCGCGTAGTAAAGGATCCCGAGCGATCAAAACGCAAGACGTTTGATCGTGCGGTAAATTTACTGACGTTTAAGCCGCGTTCGGTTGAAGAACTCCGCATTCGCCTTCTTGAAAAGGTGTGGACAAATGAAGAGATCGTCGCGATTGTGATTGAAAAGCTCAAGGAATACAATTATCTCAATGATGCGCAGTTTGCGATAAGTTTTGCGAATTCAAAACTCCGCGGGAAAGCGATTGGAAAACGGCGGCTTGAGCAGGATCTGCGCAAGAAAAAACTCGATAGCGAGACGATTGAAAATGCTTTGGACGCAGCGTTTGAAGAAAACCCGGAAGAAGAAATGATCGATCTTGCGATTGAAAAGCGCCTTCGAATAAAAGGAGCGCCGGGAAATCATAATCAGCGTCAGAATTTCTTTGGCTATCTCGTAAGGCTTGGTTTTGGCTACGATCTCATACAGGAAAAAATGCGTGAGCTTCCGAAACCTGAAATGAAACAAGATGTACACGATAAACAAGATGATTTTTCTTAACTACTTATCCTGAGTATCCTGTCCATCTTGTTTTGGAACAACGCAGTGAAATTTGATTACAACAACAAAAGATTCTCGTTGGTCTCAAATTCCAATACCGGCGAAGTCTCTAGCGAAACCGTTTTCCATTATCACCAGAGCGGCGATCTTGTTTGGGCTGAGTATGAAGGGGGTGAGATCGTTCACGGAACGCTTATCGCGAAATGCGATGAAAACGGCTGCCTCGATATGCGCTACCAACATCTCAACCTGCACGGTGAGCTTATGACCGGAGTTTGTAGTTCAAAGCCCGAAATTCTCGATGATGGTAGAATTCGTCTGCACGAAAAATGGTATTGGACGAGCGGTGATTTGTCCGAGAGTGAGTCAATTATCGAAGAGATTCTCTAATTCTTCATCGCTTTACGGAAAGTTTTCTCTAATTCAAGAAGCTCGTTTTCATCATCAGCGTCAACGGGAAAACTCGTTTCCGTTTTCGTAATAATCCGCTTAATCATTTTGTCGCCTCTAAAATACAGGCGTTTCTCCTCAATGTTCACAACTTTGGGCGGCGGATCCATTCCGATTTGCGTGTCATATCGATTGAACACGTAATAGACAAAGATGAGCTCCCCGCGATCCGAATAATAATAATCCGCTTTTGCGTAGTAGCTTTCACCCGCCATTTCAGCATGAATTTTCTTCAAACCCGCAGTCGATATATAAAACGTTGCTTCCGTACCTTCAAGCGAAACGTCATCAACAAACTTCGTGGTTTTCTTAAACGTCGAAAGGAGTTTGCTCGTTCGCAGAACGTCAGAGCGAATAATCGCGACAGCTTTGTCAGTATCTAATTCATCCTGTGCAGCTACAATTTGCGCACCTAAGAAAAAAACTAAACAAATCAGAAAATAGATTTTGATTTTCATAACCAATTTTTGACGCGCTGCAATTGATAGTTTTGCGTATTCGTTCGTGTTAAAATTTTCTTTATATTTGTGTATTTATTGAGTTTAATAACTAAAAGCTTATGAAAGGCAGCGAAATTCGTCAAAGATTTATCGAGTATTTTGAAAAAAGCGGGCATAAGCCTGTCCATTCTTCACCGCTTTTACCGGCAAACGATCCGACATTGCTTTTTGTAAATGCTGGAATGAATCAGTTTAAGGACGTTTTTCTGGGCAATGAGAAACGTGATTATTCGCGAGCCGCTTCTTCGCAAAAATGTATTCGCGCAGGCGGAAAACATAACGACCTAGACGAAGTCGGTAAAACCGCACGTCATCACACATTTTTTGAAATGCTTGGCAATTTCTCTTTTGGGGACTATTTCAAGGAGGACGCGATCAACTTCGCCTGGGATTTTCTTACGGGCAGCGTATCCGAAGGAAAGCTCGGTTTAGACCCTAAGTATTTGTGGTTTACGTATTTTGAAGGCGATGACACGGTACCCGCCGACAAAGAAGCACGCGATCTTTGGATAAAAATGGGTGCTGATCCATCGAGGGTGTTGCCCTTCGATGCCAAAGACAATTTCTGGCAAATGGGCGACACCGGACCCTGCGGACCTTGTTCGGAGATTCACTATTATATGGGCGAAGAACCCGATAATCCGGAAAAAAACCGCCCCGAATTTGTAAATGCCGAAACGGGCGACGACACGATCGAGATCTGGAATCTCGTCTTTATGCAATTCGATAAAGATGCGGACGGAAAGTTGAATGATCTACCGGCACCATCAGTGGATACAGGTGCAGGTTTAGAACGCCTGGCAGCTGTCTTACAGGGTAAAAGTACAAATTATCACACTGACCTGATAAAACCGATCATCGATTTTGTCGCTGACCTTTCGGGTAAAGAATATTCGTACGATTCGCAGGAAGGTTTTGCGATGCGGGTCGTCGCCGACCACGCGCGTACAACTGCTTTTGCTATCGCCGACGGAATATTGCCCGGCAACGAAGGTAGGAATTATGTACTTCGCAAAATTATGCGTCGGGCAATTTATCACGGCAGGGAGCATCTTGGATTTAACGATTTATTTTTCAACAAAGTCTGCGATTTCGTGGTCGTTCAAATGAAGGAAGCTTATCCCGAGATCGAAATTCAGCGCGAATTTATTTCGAAGATGGTGCGGCTTGAGGAAGAGAGATTTGGGAATACTTTGACGGTTGGGTTGAAGAAGTTACACACGCTTTTGGACTCGTCTGACGATATGAAGGAACTTGACGAGTTTGCTCACATTTATGACACATTCGGGGTTCCAATTGATTTAATGTATGTAGCTATAAAGAATAGGTATATTGAATCCGGTCGACCGCTAGAAAACCTCATCAATGAAAATTTATTTCTAGAGGAAGTGGATATCAAGTTAAAGGCAAGACAGATGTCAACAGGGATTGGCAAAACTCAACAAAACGAAAAGATTCATCCAATATACAAGTCTCTGGAAAGACAAGGTTTGGCGTCAAATTTTCACGGCTATGAACTAACAGCGGTTGAAAATGCAAAGGTTGTCGCAATCGTCAAGTCGGACGAAAAGGTCGACGAATTGAAGGAAGGCGAAGAGGGTTTGATCGTTTTGGATGAGACGCCTTTTTATGCGGAAGCGGGCGGACAGGTCGGGGATCGCGGAACTCTTGTCAGTAGCCCACGCGTTAGCACGGGCTCCCGTGGTGAAGAAGCACTTCATGGCGGTCGGGCCACTGATACTTCAGAAAATAATATCGCAATCGTAAATGTGATTGACACTTTCGCGCCGATTACCGGAATTACGCTGCATAAATCGAAGATCAAGAGCGGCACTCTCAAGGTGGGTGATGTCGTGACGGCGACGGTTGATGAGGAAAAACGTGATGCAATTCGAAGAAATCATACGGCGACACACCTTGTTCATGCGGCTTTGAAGGAAGTTTTGGGAACGCACGTAAAACAAGCGGGTTCGGTTGTCGCGCCTAATTATTTGCGGTTTGATTTTACGCATTATCAAGCGATATCGGATGTGGAGATGGATGAGATCGAGGAATTGGTCAACCGATACATTCTGCAAAATGAACCGGTTGCAACCGATCTGATGTCGATCGATGACGCGATGAAAACAGGTGCGGTAGCTATGTTTGGCGAAAAATATGGCTCGGACGTACGGGTGCTGAGCGTCGGCAACGGCGAATTTTCAAAAGAACTCTGCGGCGGAACTCACGTGCATGCAACGGGCGACATCGGTTCTTTTAAGATCAACGCGGATGAAGCGATCGCTTCGGGTGTGCGTCGAATCCGTGCGATCACCGGTATTCATGCTTTTAGGCGTTTTCGTGATGACGAGATCCTAATTGATAGATCTTTGCAGGCTCTGAACACGCAGCGCGACCAATTACCAAAGGCGATCGAGAAATTGCAGGAAGACTTAAAGCTAGCGCGCAAAGAAACGAGCGAATTGAAACTAAAGATCGCTACCGGTGCGATCGGCGCTTCTTCGAGCAACGGAGACGAAGCAAGAGAAATAAACGGCATTAAGGTAATGGCAAAAGCGGTCGATGACCTGGACAAAGGTGGAATGCGGCATTTGTCGGATACTCTGATGGCAAAAGTTAAATCCGGCGTAGTAATTATTGGGAATAAATCGGAAGGTAAGGTCTCATTTATTGTAAGAGTATCTGACGATCTGACAGATAGGGTAAAAGCAGGTAATATCATAAGGGAAATAGCTCCGATCGTTGGAGGAAAAGGGGGCGGAAAACCCGACATGGCCGAAGGCGGCGGCACGGAACCCGGAAAATTATCAGAAGCAATGGATGCGAGTTATGGTGTGATCGAGAAAATGTTGAAGTAAGAATTTTATCGCAGAGAACGCTAATTAAGCAGAGTTATGGAAAGGTTTTGATCAAATTTAATGTTTGTGAGTCGTGCCGGAAAAAACTCTAATAGACCTCAGTGGTCCCCACGTCAAATTATTCATGGAGAAATTATGAGTGCAGTTGTGGAAGTTGCCGAAAAGCAAAACGAGATCATCTCGTATAATCCTGCGACGGGTGAAGAAGTCGGACGGGTAAGAAACTTTTCGAAAGAAGAAGTGGAAGAGGTCGTAAAAAAATCTCGAAAAGCTTTTGAAATTTGGAGAAAGACCCCATTTGCTGAGCGACGGCGCATTGTCATGCGAGCTCGGGAGGTGATACTTGCCCAAATGGACGAGATCGCAAGGCTCATTTCTGATGAAATGGGCAAACCCGTAGCGGAAGCTCTATTTGCCGAAATCGCACCAGTGCTGGACCTGATGCAGTATTTTGCAAAGAATTCTGAAAAACTTCTTCGCCCTGAAAAACGTGGAATTGGATTACTCGGGCTTATGGGGCGTTCGTCTACGATCATTTACAAGCCGATGGGCGTTATTGCGATAATCTCGCCGTGGAATTTTCCCCTTTCGATTCCGCTTGGAGAAGTTGTAATGGCACTGATGGCGGGTAATACGGTTGTGCTAAAGCCTTCTGAAATAACCCCGCTAATAGCCGAAAAGATCGCTGAGATATTTAGGGTCGCGAATTTACCAAAAGGGGTCTTACAAGTTGTAACTGGAGACGGTAAGACAGGTGCGGCATTGGTTGATACAGCACCGGATAAGATCATGTTTACCGGAAGCGTTGCGACCGGAAAGAAAATTGCTGAAGCGGCTGCGAAGAATCTGACGCCGGTCGTTTTGGAATTAGGCGGGAAGGATCCGATGATCGTTTTTGCCGATGCTGATCTCGAAAAGGCGTCAAGTGCGGCGGTTTGGGGAGCTTTTACAAATTCAGGACAAGCCTGTTCTTCCGTTGAAAGGCTCTACGTTCAGAATAAGGTTGCGGATAAGTTTACGAAGATGGTTGTCGAGAAGGCGAAGAAATTAGCGCAGGGTTTTGGAAGCGATCCTGACGTCGAGATCGGGTCTATGTCGAGCGAAGACCAGATAAAAATAGTCGAAGACCACGTCGAGGAATTTAAGAAATCAGGGGCAGAAATCTTGACCGGCGGAAAACGAAACGAGAACTTCGAAGGCATATTCTTTGAACCAACCGTGATCAAAGATGTGACCAATAAAATGCGCCCGATGCGCGAAGAAACCTTTGGTCCTACATTGCCAATTGCGATATTTGAGACCGAGGACGAGGCGATAACCCTTGCCAACGATACAAATTTTGGTTTGACCGCAAGCGTTTGGACCGGCGATCTTACTCGGGGAAGACGTGTTGCGGAAAAAATTCTCGCCGGAAGCGTAACGGTAAATGAGGTTTTGTACACACACGGTATCGGACAGACACCCTGGGGCGGTTTCAAAGATTCCGGCTACGGCAGAACGCATGGCAAAGAGGGCTTGATGGAGCTCGTCGGCGTGCAGCACATTCATGTGAATCGCTTTCTTTATACACCCGACATCTGGTGGTTTGGTTATTCCAAAAACGCAATCGAAACCTTTAAGCAAATGGCGCGAACTTTCTCAAGCGGATCGGTTTTCAGATCTTTGGGATTTTTGCCACAAATGTTGAAAAGGATCAAAGAACTGAATAAAAAATGAACAATAAAGGACGCGCAGGTCGATATAAGTATCTAATCCCTTAGTGTTATTTACATGAAAATCCCGCCAACCTTCCGTCGCTTCTACAAAATGTAGAATAGCCTTACTTTTGTTTGCTTTTGCCTCCAAAAAAAAGGCTGAACAGAATTTCTGCTCAGCCGTTAACTTAATCAGTAGCGAACAATATGTCCGCGATTCCCGCCTAGAACGTAAACTTTGCTCCAAACTGGAATTGTCTTGGATCATATGCGGCGGTTGGACGACTAAAAAATCGTCCGTTACTGGCACGTTGACCGAATTCATTTACATCCGTAAACAGTGGCGACGCGCTCGCTTCATTAAAACGATTTAGAAGGTTAAAACCTTGCGCAATCAAATCGATTCGGAATCTTTCACCAAAACGAATTGCACGTGTTACACCTAGATCCACGCTGAAAAAATTATGCGTGATACCCAAATTGCGTCCCGAATTTCCAGTTGTGAAAGGCGCAGGAAGCGTCAGGAGGCCGTTTGAATCAACATTCGGACGATCTGTCTGAGTTGATTGGTCATTGTTTGTATCAACATTGGTGATGATATTAAACGGACGGCCGGATGAAAACTCAATGATCGGGGCGATCGTAAAGTTTGAAAAGATCTTCTGGAACGCGTTTCCGCTTCCCCATTCGGAAGGAGAATTCATCGCGCCACTAAATACAAAGCGATGCCTTTGATCAAACAATGAATTTGCTTTTTCAAGATCAAAACGACTAACGTCTTGCGGGATAAGCAAAGTTTGAAGATCGGAGGAATCATCGATTGAATGCGACCAGGTGTAGCTTGCCAGGAATGTCAAATTATTCGCGTATCGGCGATTTAACTCAACCCTAAGAGCATTGTAGCTTGAATTTCCGTCGGAAAGCTGTGCATTTATAGAACCAAACGGAGAAATCACACCTGGCGTTCTCAAAGTTCCGACAAGCTGCGAATCCAATACTGCTTTCGTAACTGCACCTCCTGAAAGTGCGCGAGCCAAGAAGTAGTTTGGTGCATTTGGACGGAAGAAGTTAGCAACGGCTGGAGCAATTACCCTCTCTCCATTCGCTACATTAACTGAAATCATCCCTGGAATCACATTTGCAAAAGTGCCATTAGTGCATGCCAAGGGATTAACCGTTGCCACCTGGGTTGTGTTAGTTGGAGCCGTTCCAAAACAACGCCGATAATTCGCAATTTGCAACGCTACGTTCGGCGTGTTCAAGTCGGTCGGACGCGGCAAATGATGTGCGCCGACAAATAAATACGAAGCCGAAAGAGCCATATTGCTTGTCAATTGACGCTCAACCGTAAAGTTACCCTGGGTTGCCGAAGCGTATTGGAAATCCTTCGCAATCGGCAACGTAAATGGCAAAACCGCACCGAATCCGGTAAACGTTTGGTCATTAAAACGCTGACGCCCAAATTGATACTCGGCTGTCCTAGCGACTCCGGGTGTTATGGCCGCCCCGCAGATCGTTGGAACGGAACCAACGACGCCACAAACCGTTCCGTGAAATACCTGAGTGGCATTAAAAAGCGCGACGGGCGACGGACTACCCGGTGTCAATACAGATTGCTGCTGTTGTGCGGCATCTGCAACATCGGAGTTAAATCCGACAGCCAAGAGCGGATGGTCATAATAGATACCGATCGAGCCGCTTATTTTTGTTTTTTGATCTCCAAATACATCCCAGGCAAATCCAAGGCGCGGCGCAAAATTATTCTTATCGCGTGGGAATCCTTGCTGAACTCCAACCACGTCTTGAGCGGCCAAGATGTCTGCCTCTGAAAGATTGATTCCCGAAAGCGGATCGCTAAATGCAGTAGTCGGAATCCGTTGCGTCAATTCGAAATCGTAGCGAATACCATAATTTAGCGTAAAATTCTTAAACATTCTCCAAGAATCCTGCGCAAAGAATGCGATCGGTTTGTTGTTTAGCTTACTTATCGGATTACCAAATCCTTGAACAAAGATCGAAGGCAATCCAAGACCATACGATTGAACGGGTGTCAGAGGCGGTGGCGCAACTCCACCAACGGTTGGAAATGCAGCCAGATTTGTAGCTGCAAATTCACCGAAGTTGAAAAGCCCGGCAAAGTTTAGCTCAAACCTTGCTTCAGGAATTTCAACCCAGTTGAAATCAGCACCAAACTTAAATGTGTGACGACCGACGACTGTCGTAAAATTATCTGCAAGCTGAAATCGATTTTCCTGGCGATCTACCGGTGAGAAAAGTTCTCGGCCGATAAACGCCGTTCCGGAAATATTGTACGCGACAGCTTCGCCATTTTGCGATCTGAAAGTTGTTTTTCGCTTTCCAAATGTAAACCGGAATTCATTTGCAGATGCTGCCCCAACCACCGAATTTAGTCCTGTTGAAAACGAACTATCGATAATCTTTGTGACACCGGTTCTTGAAAAATCATTCTGGCCGAGCGATTGATTCTGCGATTCCACCTGAATACCCGTTATATCGCTCGTGTTATATCCAAATCTAAACGTCAATTGATTGCCGTCATTGATATTGTGATCGCCCCGAATTGACGAGAAGTTTGTTCGATCCGTGATCGGGAAGATCTTTTGCAAATCATTCAGTGGACGAAATGCAATGCTGCTAACCGGAATAGGCGTGCCCGATAACGCAAATCGAGAACCGATGACTGTGCCCGCGGTGATGGGTATACTCCCGCCGGGGCTGATCAAATTATTAGTTCCGGTTAATGCGGTTTTACCTCCGCTTGATGCAAGGTACAAATAATTCACCGCGCCGTTCACCAAAGCACCTCCTTGCGCGGCAATTGCGGCGCCTTGCACCCCACCTAAAGCAGTTCCCTGGGCAATGAGCCCGTTTCCTGTTGAAAGGAGCGTGTTGGCGTAGGTCGCTTGTGCCGGGGTAATGTTATTGAAGATTTGCGAAGGCAAGCCCGGAACCTGAAATGTCACGGAGCTGCCCAAACCATTGGCAACATTACTTGTAAAAAATCCTGATTCGTCGCGTTGTCTTCTCTCATATGCAAAGAAGAAGAATGTTCGGTCTCTGTTTATTGGTCCGCCAAGCGTCGCCCCATATTGGGTCCTGCGGTAATCGGGTTTAGCGATCGGAGCGAAAGCATTTCTGGCCTGAATATTTTTATCACGAATATAACCAAAGACATTTCCGTGAAATTCATTTGTGCCGCGTTTGGTAACAACATTGATGACACCACCCGTCGCACGACCAAATTCCGCCGTATATGAATTAGTTGCTATCTGATATTCCTGAACCGCCTCTTGCGAAACTGTCGAACGAGATGCATTAATGGAATTATCAGTAAAATCCGCACCATCAACATTGACCTGAGTTGAGCGACCGCGTTGCCCACCGATGTTTAAACCGGACGTTGGAGCTGGACCGATCGGACGGCCATTGTCACGGCCAACGGTTGAAAGCGTCAAAGCAAATCCTGTTGCGCTTCTCTCATTAATCGGCAGACTTTCAATTTTTTGTGAATCGATCGTGTTTGCGACCGAGCTTCTCGATGTTTCGATCAGCTGTACGGAATCAATAGGAACATCAACAACCACATCTTGTCCCCCAACTTCAAGCCTTATTTCGAGCTGAGCCGATTGACCAACGGTCAATGTAATCCCTTTTATTGAGCTCGTACTAAAACTCGGTGCCTCCGCGGTCACGTCATAAACGCCCGGAGGAATTCCAATGATCGTAAACGCGCCGCTATCATTCGTAACCGATGATTTTGAAATGTTAGTCGCTGAATTTCTTGCCGTTACGGTCGCACCCGGAACTACCGCACCGGTTGGATCAACTACAGTTCCAGCTAAATTCGCCGAACTCGCTTGTGCCTGGGCGAAAGCCGCACTAACACTCAAAAATAACATCATCGCAAAAACCAACGATCTTGCTGCAATCTGAGAAACACTCCATGGAAACGCTTTCATTAATTTACTCTCCTTACTTTTACAATACTGACAGGCTCTGCTTTGAAATGTTTTTAATGGGTTTCAAAAAATCGTCTAATACTTGAAGTATTTTCCTTTATACGTGTTTGAAAACGAAAAGTTATTAAAACAGAGTTATTCTTGGGGATATTTTTAACTAGAGCAGTGTAATCGCATTAACGCTGTAATAGCAAGGTAAAAATTAAGAATTCCTTTAATTTTTTAGTTTCTTTCCCAATACCCTATCGGAGAATTCTGATAGTTGCTGCTGATGCAAGGAGCGAACTTTCGAGTCAAGCTTTCCCGCGTTACGCTCTTAACTTCTGTATAACAAAAGTTTAATATAGGTCTCACTTTATGAACATCATACCGCTGTCCATCCCAACGCCTTTCTATGTGGGCGATGTAAACGTTTACCTAATTAAAGAAGACCCGATTACGCTTATCGATGTCGGACCAAAAACTGATGACGCTGCGCTTGCCCTGCGCGAAGGTTTAAAACGAAATGGAATTGGTTTCAAAGACATCCGCCGAATTCTTTTAACACATGCCCACGAGGATCATTGCGGGTTGGCAAAAAGAGTACGAGATGAGGCAAATAACGCAGAGATTCTGATTCACAATTGGGAGACCGGTCATCTTTTTGGCAGGCTCGCGCAGGATTCTCATCGCCGACTTATGGTGCGGGCGGGCGTACCCAATTCAGTTTTCGAAGAAATGAAGAAGGCTTATTCCGAAATAAGCCTTCTTACGGATTCACTTTCTGAGACGGAATTCGGCGAACTCCACGATGAAATGAAAATTGAATTCGAAAGCGGTACGCTGGAGGTTATGCACACGCCGGGGCATACCCCCGGTTCCTGTTCCTTTGTACGAAAAGCGGACCGTACCCTCATCTGCGGCGATTGCGTTTTGAAGCGAATCACGCCGAATCCTATAATCGCTCCCGACCCCGTTAATCCGGAAGCACGGTTTAATTCTCTTGCAGAGTATTTGGTAAGCCTCGAACGAATTCGAAACGAATCGCCGACTCTCGTCTATGGCGGACACGGCGAACCGATATACGATTTTGAGGAAATTTATAATAGATACCAGCGTGCGATAGATGAACGTCAAAATCGAGTTATTAAGCTGGTTAACGGTAAACGTGTCACAGCGTGGGAAGTGGCGCAAAACCTTTTCCCGGATGCGATCGATAAAACAATCCATCGTTTTCTCGCCATTTCCGAATCCGTCGCCCATCTTGATTATGCGAGCGCAAAGGGTAAGATTCACGTAGATTTTTCCGCGAAAACTGAATATTATCAAGAAAAGTAGATCTCACTAGCATTTTATTTTAGTGAAATTTAAGTGCGATTCTCTCTTACTTGCTCTGTTTCCAGCCCACCAATTGCTAAAACACGCCACATAAAGGGTCCAAGACAAAACCCCTTTTTTCCGCATTAAAAAAAACACTTGCATTAACATTGTTATACACGGTATAATTTCGTTTGGCGCTAGCACTGCGTCTCCCTCCGAAACCCCGTATGACCCCCATAATGCGTTTTTTCAATTTTATACTAGTTAGACGCATGGGCGATTCGATAGTGATTTTGTAAATGTCGCCAATAAAGATGTTCTTAAGTATGAACATCTTGCCGAAAGAAATTCAGCATCAGTAAACGGAGAATTAATATGAATAATAAACAGACACGGAGAAAATCCAAGGCAAAAATGGGTGTGCAAATTAGATTTGCGCGTTCAATTGTTGCGCTTGTGATGGGAGTGGCTTTTCTGAGTGGAGTCGCAGTTTTTGCAAGCAAAGGAGGCGGAAACCTATTTTCGTTTTCGCGGCCTTCAGTAATAGTAAATCTGTCAGGTGTAGTAAACCGCGAAAATGGCAAGGTTGATCTAGCTAAGGCAGGAGCCGTTAAACCGGGCGAGATTCTTGAATGGAATATTGTTTCCGAAAACGACGGTGACGGAAAGGCAAACGGTTACAAAACGGTCGGACAGATTCCGTCGGGAACCGAATTCGTTGCAGGATCGGCCAACGCAAAGGGCTTGTCCGTTGTGAAATTTAGTATCGATGCCGGACAGAATTTCTCGGAACAGCCAATGATCAAAGAAAAACAATCCGACGGATCTGAAAAACTCGTACCAGCACCAGCCAAAATGTACACGCAAGTTCGATTTGAATGGAAAGAATCCCTCGATCCAGGTCAAAAGTTGAACGCCTTCTACAGCGTACGTGTGAAATAAGATAAACAATTTTTCTTGCAGGATTAGCACAACTTACCAAGTGTAAGTTAGTTGCTTAACATCGCGATACGCACCTGCGAGGTCTGATTTATTAGACATATAGGATCGAATGATGAAAACAATATACACTTCTTTAAGAATAAAAACAGTGTTGCACACCGCTTTGGCGGTGGCGATGTTGTTTGCGTTTACGCTTCAGGGCTTTGCGCAAACCGCTGCCGGCACGGATATAAAAAACCAAGCTAGTGCGACATACGGAGACGGAAGCGGTAACAACTATAGTACCGTTTCAAATGAGGTCACGGTAACCGTTGCAAAAGTTGCCGGATTGAGAATCACCCCTGATGCACAGACAAATTCTTCGGTTGTTGCCGGGCAGACTGGCATAACGATGGATTTTCTTGTTACGAATACGGGTAACTTCACCGACCAGGTAAGATTTTTAGCGAGCAATGCGAGCTTCCAGATTCCGGCGGGCATGACATTAACTGCAGCAGTAGTTGATCCCGCGGGTACTCCGGTCAACATTTTTAATCAAGGTTCGTCCGTGCTCTATTCGCTAAATGCCGGCGCTGCAGTAACCGTTCGGGCTACTTTGACCATCAGTGCTTCGGCAACTTCGGGAAGTACTCTAAAAGTATTGCTCGGCGACCAGACCACACTTACACCGACGTTCGATAATGATGCAGCTAATAGCTCCGCAAACGAGGTTAATACTGTCTCGACCGGTGCGGTAAACGGTTCAAGAGAAGCGCGCGGTGACATCAGTGTCCTGGTAGAAAACGATGCGCAGATCAGAGCGAATCTTACGGCTCCGGCGGGACCAGTCGCACTTGGGTCAAACATTACATACACGGCAAGTGTCTGTAATGACGGCGCAAGACCGCTGACACCAATTGACCCGGATGGCGCAGGCCCGATTCCTTCGAGGGTTTACGTTATTGCTCCTATTCCAATAGGTACCGTGCTGACAAACGTTGGATCGCTTCCGGCTGGAACTTATTTCACGATATCACCCCTCGGCACAGCACCGCTATCTGCGACTTGGACTGCTACGGCACCCGGAACATTATCTACAGTAACGAGAATTATGATCCCGGTTTCGAGTGCGGCTATAGCTGTTAGCTCGTGTAGTGGAAACGTTACCTTCGACGTTAACGTAACGACAACGAATGCCAACACGCCGATATATGAAATCATCGACGCATTTGGTACTAATTCAATCGGCGCAACTATCACCGATCAATCGGGTGACAACACTCCAAACAAAGGTGACGGAAACGCTAACTTCAACGAACCCTTAAGCGGTGGAACGGTTTCGCCGACACAAGGTTTCCAACTGCCGACTCTGCTTTCGAAATCCTACGGTGCTCTTAACGGACCAAATGGTGCCGCGAATGCAACCGGACCTACTAATAATAACGACGATTTTACCAATAAGTCAGTGACTACAGGGATTGCCGGCGTCGCTCCGACTACGGCTCCCGCGGCTCCAGGTTCTGCCGTAACGGGTGTTACAACCGCGTCTGGTCAGGTCGTTTTCACAAACTCGCTGCAAAACACGGGTAATGCCGACGATACGTTTAGATTAACGGCTCCGACCGTTCCGTCCGGTTCGACAGTTGAAATTTTCAATACTTTAACTTCGACCTGGGTAAACGTAACCAACGGTACTAGTTTCGTTGACGTTGCAGTTCCATTCGGGACCGCTTTGGTCAACTATCAGGTACGCGTCACGCTTCCAGCTGGAAATTTGATCCTTACCGGGTATAACACTGTAATTCGGGCTACTTCGCAAAACGACACTTCGAAGACAAATGACACAATTGATCGGGTTTATACGGGATTTGTTCGTCTCAATAAAACCGCAACTGTGGCAAATGCAACGGGTGTTGGCGGGGCCACCGATCCGGTGCCGGGCGCTGTGATTACTTATGTGATTACGTACACGAACGTTTCAGCGACGATCGTTGGGGGAAGCCTCGGTTTGACAGCAAGCAACCTTGTTATCACGGAGAACGGTAATGTCGCTCCAAACAATTGGGGAACAACTACCGATCGTGAGCCAAGCGCATCTGATTCCGGAACCGGAACAGTTGCCGGAGACACGGTTGGTTCGAGTTTGTTAACCGACACGATTCCATCGCTCGCTCCCGGAGCTAGCGGTACCTTCACCTTCAAACGAAAAATCAAGTAAAGCTTGATTATTAAGCAATGCGGGTGTCTTTAGCATTTTGCCCGAGACACCCGTGTTGCACTTTACGGCGCCTTTTTTAGGGATTGATGACACGAATTCTTACAATTAAGAAATCCTTGATTTTTACGCTAGCATTAGTTCTTATTTTGCTTGGTCAGACAAACGTCTATCTTCAAACCTCCACCGAAGCGAATACAATAATTTCGAATGCCTCAAAAGGACGTTATGAAGACAAAGACCGCGAGATCGTCGACACTGTTTCGCCAACCGTTGAGGTAATAGTAAGAGCAATTTCTTCTTTGGCCGTTACGCCCAATGAAGGAACGCCATCCGAAGTAGTTGCGCCGAATGAAACGATTACCAGGCAATTTCGAATATGCAATACAAGCAATAGTAATGATTCTTTTACAATAACTGCAGCCTCAATAAGTGCGCCGGCTCAAATCACCGGAATTTTTTACGATGCGGACGCAAACGGAATAATTTCTTCAGGTGATATTCAAATCACGCTCAATCAAGCTTTATCTAACTCAGTCAATGCGGGATCCTGTATTGGCATCCTTGTCAAAATCGACACAAATGATTTTCCCAGTAACGAAAATCTTAGGATAAATCTTTCTGCGCGCTCAAATAATATATCTGCAGTAAATGGAGCCGCGACCGATTCAGGAACGATAATAAATTCAGGCGGAAAAGGCGCTACACTTACGAATCCGGGTGACCCGACCCTAATACCTCAAAAACTTGTACAAAACGCAAAGAGATACGTAGCGGGCAGGAATGAACAACTCGAATATTCAATTACGTTTCGAAATAGCGGTGATGTAGATGCGAGAAATGTCGTTATCACGGACGAATTAGCTCCGGAGCTTAATTATGTTGCAAACACGCTTAAGCTAAACGACAAAGCTTTGACCGACGCTGCCGATTCTGACGAAGGCGAATTCTCAGGCAAGAGAGTCATCGTTAAACTTGGCAGCCCGGTCAAACCCAATGAGATCGTTCGAGTTACATTTATGGCGACAGTTACCGGAAGTACAATCCCCGGACAAGGCGTCATCAATGTTGCACAAATTTCTGCCGCCAACGCTAAAACGACTGATACTACCCAAGCAATTGCTGTAATCGATCCTTTTGGAACCGTTTACGCAGCACGCGGCGGCGAAAGCTCGCCAGTCCCAGGTGCGCAGGTTGAAATTTCGACGGACCAAAATGGAACGCCGATTTCGATTCCCGCAGGGCAAGGGTTCGAACCCAATCTCGACAATACAAACCCATTTCTTACAGACAATCGCGGTCGATTTAGCTTTGGTCTCGATATAAATCAACTCGGCACAAGCACACAACCCGCGACGTACGTTGTCCGGGTCAACGCAGATAATTTTCGTTCGAGACTACTGCAAATTACGATTAGGCCATTGGGAAACGGACTATTTGAAATGACAGTTCGTTCGTTAGACGGCTTGCCGATAGCCGTTGCTGATGGATTCGAATTGACTGATACAATAGTGATAATTCCCAGCATCGCAGATGTAGCTTTTAACATTCCATTGTTTGAAGATGCGATTCTTGAAGTAACCAAAACCGTCGACCGGATACAAGCTGAAATCGGCGATATCGCAAACTATCGCGTAGAAATCGGAAATTCCAGCGTTGCGCCAATTCTTGACGTAGTCGTTAAAGACACTCTTCCGGATTCATTTAGTTATGTACCAGATACGGCGCAAATTATCCGCGACGGTAAAACATCGGGAATCGTCCCTTCCATGGTCGGAAATGTGATGGAGTTCAACATCGGCGATTTGCGCAGCGGCGAAAGACTTTCGATTCAATATCGTGTGAGAATCGGTGTAAACGCAATAATAGGTGATAACTACAATGCGGCAGTCGTTAGCGGTACATTTCCTTCCGGCGAAGTAGCAACTTCGGCTGTATCAAAAGCATTAGTGAAGGTCGGGCAAGGATTGTTTTCTATGAAGCAGTTCTTGATCGGAAGAGTATTTGTCGATGAGAATCGAAACAACGTATTCGATAAGGGTGAAAAGGCGGTCGCAGGTGCGAGAGTATATTCAGCAAATGGAAACTCTGCCACCACTGATTCGAATGGATTATATAGCATTCCCTCTATCTCGCATGGAGCTCAATTGGTTGCGCTCGATCCTATTACTGTCCCGCAAGGACACTTTCTTAAGAGCGGTAAGCGTCGCTCCGGCAAAAGCTGGACAAGGCTGCTTCGCACGCCATTGGGCGGCGGCGGAATGCTCAGACAGAATTTTGCACTCGTTTCCGACGGATCCGATATTTCTTCAGAAGACAATGTAATTAACACGAGCGCGGATACGACAACCGTTTCGGATTTTGCACAAAAGTTTAGACGCGTAACCAAAACTTCCGAAGAAGTGAAATATGAAACGGTTCTTCCCGGAGCGATCATCGCTCACGGAATCTCAAACGCAAAGGTTATCCCTGACCCAGCACTAAATGTAAACCTTAGTGTTGCCCAGGATTGGACTGTTAATGTGGAGTTAAACGGCACAAGAATTGGGAATGACAGCATTGGTTCAACACGAAAGGATCCAAGTAATCAAATCACAACCTATTCCTTTATCGGTCTCGGATTAAAACCTGGCCCAAACAAGCTCCGTGCAACGCCGGTCAGCCCGACTGGAGAAGCGGGCAAAACGGTGGAGTACGAAATTTTTGGACGGGGCGCAGCAAAACGTTTGAAAATCAATACGGAGCGCAATGAATTGCAAGCGTCGGGGCGTGATTCCACATTGATCGTGATCGAAGCCTTCGACCAATGGGAAAATCCCGCACAGGATGGCTCGGTAATCGTTCAAACTTCATCCGGCCAATTGGTGGTTAGAAAATCTAGTCCTGATTCGGCGACAAATGCTGCTTCAAAGGTAGTAAGCTCCGATCTGCTTCAATCAAACGGAAAAACGTCCGAACAAGTAAACAACACAAATCGCGAGCAAAAGGTTGACCTCCTAAACGGTGTCGGTGTGGTTAGGTTAATATCGGACAACAAAACCGGAGTCGCAAAAATTACTGCGATCCAAGGACAAACTGAGGCCTCCACGGACATTCGCTTCACATCTGAAATGCGACCGCAATTTCTTGCAGGCTTAGCAGAACTTACAATCGGTAAGAATGCGCCAGATATGATCAATCGAGGTGTAAATGAAAATATCCGTGGACACGTGCAGTTTTTCTATAAAGGGAAAATCTTTGGCGATAAGAACCTTTTAACCTTAGCGTATGATAGCCAGGAGCCGCTAAATCGTATTTCAGGACAGGATCGATTATTTCAACTAAACCCTCTTGACCATGTCTATTCATTATTTGGAGATTCATCGACACGTTTTCAGGAAACCGAATCAAACAGCAAAGTCTATGCCCGTTTTGACCGCGGCAGAAGCTATGCAATGTTTGGTGATATTGATTCAGGTTTAGAAACCACGAGGCTGCTTGGCTACAATCGACGATTGACCGGTGCGAAAGTTCACATCGAAAATGAACGCGGTGATCACGTAACGGTTACCGGCGCGAGACCAGATACATCTTTTGCCAGACAGGTAATTCCGGGTGGAAGCCTAGGGCTCGTTCAGCTTGCATTTGGCGACATATTACCAGGTTCTGAAGTTTTTTCGATCGAGGTGAGAGACAGACGCAACCCCGAATTGATCATTTCGCGTGAAATCTTATCGCGGTCAGTCGACTACAATATCGACACTACAACCGGTACGATTTTCTTTCTCAGACCGATTCCGACATTTGACCGCGACCTAAATCTAATTCAGGTGGTCGCAACGTACGAATATCGTTCCGAAGGTTTTGAGTCATCCGTTTATACAGCACGAGCTAGTAAGACATTTGAAAAGATAGGTTTACGTCTTGGATTCTCCTACATCAATCAAAAACAAAACGACGATTCACCATTTCAACTCGGAGGTTTGGACGCAACTTTGAAACTTCCGAATCGCGGCAAACTTAATTTTGAGTGGGCAAGAAGCAACGGCGAGCTAAATGGCGGTTTCGGATTCTTTGGAAATACGCCGGATGGAAATCTAGAACATAATGGCGACGCATTTTTTGTTTCGGTCGAGCAACCGATTTCCTCGATGCAAAGCGCACTTCGTTTCGAGGGTTTCAGCGCATCGCGCGGTTTCTACAATCCGTTCGGAGCAACAGTAACCCCGGGCTCAACCCGCGGCGCATTAGTTTTGGAAAGCAAGCCTCTGAAAAACAGCACGCTCAAAGTGAACCTGATCGGTGAAAAAAATCTTACCGACAACGTCGATAACAACCGAATCACAGCGGGTATTAGCTGGTCGCAAGTGGTAAGCGAAAAACTACGTCTGAATCTTGGGTACGATCTCCGAAAATTCTCTGATAACGATACGGATAAATCGATAGTCTCGAATCTATTCACCGTTGGCGCAAATTATAAGCCGACGAGCAAACTCGATTTCTCAATAAAACGCGAACAAAATCTGGGAGATGAAGATCCTTCTTTCCCTAATCAAACACTGATCGGAGCGAATTATCAGTTTAGCCAAAACGCGAAACTGTTTTTCACACAGCGTTTAGCTTCGAATCCGATCACTCCGATAGCTGATGTTTCAGAAACGGGATTCGCGTCATCGAATGCCCGCTATGAAACAGCACTTGGTATCGAAACGCGTTTTAGCAAATATACGAGCATGAGCGGTCGTTATCAGCTCGAAAGCGGTGTAAACGGTACGGACAGTTTTTCGATCATTGGTTTGCAGAATCGCCTGCCGATTACCGAAAAAGTCTCGCTAGAGATCGGGTACGAGAGAGCTTTCCATATTGCCGGCGAAGGTGAAAGTTATAACAATGTCACCTTCGGCGGAAACTGGCTGCCCGATGAAAATTTCCGAACAACTTTCCGTTACGAGCTAAGGGATAGAAACGGTTTTGGTCAGCTATTCTCGCTTGGAGCCGCGGGCAGGTTTCGACCTGGTTGGACGACAATGGGGCGATTCCAATACGGCGATATCGACTTTAACGGACGCAAGAATCTGGTGATGAACGGCCAGCTTGCTCTCGCAATTCGCCCACACGACACTGACAAATACGGCTTCTTGCTCAGCTACAAGCATCGCGAATCATTCTTCTCGACCGCGGATGAAGATACGCCGAATGAGCTTCGGAATGATCTGTTCTCGGTGGATGGATTTCATCAAACTACCAGAAGGCTCGAACTTTTCGGACGCTTCGCTGCGAAATTCACTTCTGATAGAACGCCAAGTCTTCCTCAGGCCGAAAACCTTACGTGGCTCATGCAAGGCCGCGCTCAATATATGTTAAACAATTGGTTTGATGTTGCAGCGGAGGGACGATATACATACCAGCCGACTTCGGGTTCGCGAAATCGTTGGGTGGGAATCGAAGCCGGATACTGGGCAACTCCGGATCTGAGAATTGGGGGTGGATATAATTTCTCCAAATCAGAAGAAGTATTCGGATTCAACAACAATGATGTATTCAAACGCGGCGGATTTTATTTTACGATCTCCACGAAGATTTCCCGGCTTTTTGATCTTTTTGGTACCAAAAAAGATGGGCTGGAGTATCACGAACAAAGTAAGCAGAATTCGAAAAATCCAAAAATCGCGAAAAAGAAGAAACAAGAGGATAGATGATGCTTTTTAAGTGTAAATTCTTAAATACTCAAAAATCCGCTGGTGAATTGCTTTTCACCCATCGCCGCTCTTTGTATTCTAGTCAAGCTGCGTGGATTATTCTCCTTATCCTGATCTCGATCCCATCGGTTTTTTCCCAAATCTGCGCCTTACCTGGAAATAGCGGCCCCCAAACTATTAGCGGCGTTGTGAACACATATTTTCCAGCTCCAGCGGTTGCAACTACTTCCGGAAACGTCCTTCCCGTTGGTAGTGTGACCAATATAAATAGCAGCCTTACGCCGATAGCCGCAGGGGATTTGCTCCTAGTGATTCAAATGCAGGATGCATTGATCAATTCCAATAACGACAACAATTACGGTGCGGGAAACGGAACAGGACGGGGATTTACCTCGGGAAACGCAGGATACTACGAGTACGCTGTTGCGACGAATTCGGTGGGGACCGGCGGCGGCACGATAATTACACTTCAAAATCTTACCCGATCTTACGTTAGTGCGGCGGAAACCTCATTGCGGGGGAGGCGCACGTATCAGGTAGTTCGTATTCCCCAATATTCTTCCGCAACGCTTTCCGGAACTGTAAATGCCGCGTCCTGGGACGGTACTTCCGGAGGAATTGTCGCTCTCGATGTTGCCGGCAACCTAAATATGGGCGGCGGAACGATTAACGCAAACGGTCGCGGTTTTCGCGGGGGGCTCGGCAGATCACTAGCTGGAGGTTCGGGAAGTATTAATGACTACCGAGGAGTTTCAACCAATGGAACAGGTGGTTCGAAGGCAGAAGGTATAGCGGGAACTCCGCGTTACACGTGGGACGGTTTATTAGGAAATGACAACCTGGTCGGGGGCTATCCAAACGGAAGCTATTTTCGGGGAGCTCCGGGAAATGCAGGCGGAGGCGGAGTTGACGGAACCCCGTCAAACAATGGTGAAAATTCCGGCGGGGGCGGAGGCGGAAACGGCGGAATCGGGGGACGCGGCGGTAACACATGGAACAGTAATCTGACGATCGGAGGAATTGGGGGTGGTGTCTTCCCTGCGGCGGCAGATCGACTCACATTGGGCGGCGGCGGCGGCGCCGGAACGACAAACAATGGTGCCGAATCGACTTCAAGCGGCGGATTGGGTGGCGGA
>JBBKXN010000154.1:0-3106 GCA_037969475.1 Pyrinomonadaceae bacterium
TTTCTTCGCCGCGACCGCCGCCGCCAAGGAATTGCATTTCTGATGCGGTCACGCCCAGAGTGTAACGGTTATTACCGTCACGGTCCTGCCATTCGTCGACCTGTAAACGTCCTTCGATATAAACCTGTCTGCCTTTAGCCAGATATTTTGAAGCGTTCTCAGCCAATTTTCGCCAGGTCGTGATCCGGTACCAGGTCGTAACATCCTGATACTCGCCGGATTTATCGCGTTTGCGATCGTTTACAGCGATCGAAAAATCACACACAGCATCACCTTGAGGTGTATATCTTAATTCCGGATCGCGCCCGAGATTTCCAATTACAATGATCTTATTATACGACATAATCTGTATTCTCCATTTACAAAATATTTTTTGAACAAACGTTTTCGGAGGTTAACCTCATCTATATAAATAAGGTTAAAAACGCTAAGCAAGGCGATACAAAATCAACTTCTTACTTTAAATTCCGAAAATATTCTATATATATTTACACTCATGAAAGTATTATACAACTCTCCAGGAAAACTATTTTTGATGATGACTTTTTTAACACTGATCTTCATCGCTTTTGGGCAAATGGTTGGGGACGCTCAGGTTTTGAAGGAACAAGGGGAAACGGACTGGACGCGGCCCTTCCACCCATGCCGATCAAAAATCGCCAAAGAGAATAATACCGACTATCTTGCGTCTGATAATGGTGAATCGCTTTATCTTTTGTCTTCGACAGGTTCTCTGTCCTCAATCGATTTAAACAAGGACTTCATCCTCTGGGAAGTTGATTTAGGACTGAAATTCGTCTCAAATTTAGAAATTGACGATAAGGCGCTGTTTATTGTTACAAAAAATGATTTGAATAATGAGGCGGTAACTGTCCGATCGATCAGTAAATTAACTGGAATAACGATTTGGCAAGCAGATTTTTCGTTCGCAGAAAAAGTGTTCCTAAAGCGTAAGGAATCTCATCTGGCCGCATTTTCTGACTACTACGTTGCGACATTTGATCTTGCAACCGGCGAAGTTCAGTCGCGAAAGAAAGTTGATTTTAAGAATTTTATAGATCTCGATGGTTTAGCTAAATATATCTCGTCGGAATTTGAAATGGTTTCGCGACCGCAGTATTTTGAAATTATCCAAAATTATGGTGTTTTGGACAAAACTATTTCGGAGATTTCGCTTATCAATCGGTCGCTGATCCTGGGAGACTCTAGCGGATCTCTAATTTCCTACGACAAATCCTCCGGAGAAAGGCTTTGGACTGCAAAAGCCGGCGGCAAGATTACGAGCATTACGCAAGTCGGAGACGAATCCGTACTTGCCGGTTCACTCGACAATTTTCTTTATCTTTATGCGTCAATAACCGGTAACCTAAAATGGAAACGCCGACTTCCCTTTAGAATTACAGATCAGCCGTTAATATCTGATAAAATTGCAGTTATCGGGAGCAAGGGAAACGATCAGATATTTTTTGTAGATTTAGAAACCGGAAAGATTTTAAATCATATATCTTTACCCGATTCGGAATACTTAACAGCGAATCTCTTGCATATCCAAGACAAACTAGTATTCCCGACTACAAACGGGATATTTATCTATAGCCAAAATCCATGTGCAAATTGAAAAAGGCGTCAATCAAGACGCCTTTATCTAATTTTGTCAATGCCCAACTGAATGTGCGTTCATCATCGCAAATATTTCATCTTTTAGCAATAGTTTCTTTTTTTTGAGGGTTGTTTCTTCCAGGACTTCTTCGTTGTTCGGGTATTGTAATTCGGCTAATTCAGACAGTCGTTTTTCGTAATTCTGATGCCGTTGTACAAGTTCACGAAAAGTCTGATTATCTTTAAACAACTCTTCGTGAATGGCTTCACTCACTGAAATATCCATATTATTTTTTTCCTCACTTATTGAAAACATTCAACGTGCATAAATTTCGCAAAAACATGGACGTTGTAATGAAGATGTTATATCACGATATGTATTGAAATCAAGTGATTCATTGATTTTCTTTGTCGACTAAATTTCAAACTTTTTAAAGATACTTTTTCATTACGAGAGCATTTTCAATTGGGCTCGAATAGTAGTTTTTACGAATGTAATCGACCGAAAACCCATTTTTTTTGTAAAACCTTATCGCGTGGACGTTTGAATCGCGAACTTCCAGCCAGATGGTTTTTACAAATCGACGCTCAAGCTCTTTAGAACACCCGGAAAAGAGCAAGTTGCCCAATCCTTTTCCTTGATTTTGTTTCGAAATCGCGAGATTTAACACTTCGGCTTCCGAATATTTTCGTGGAGAAGACACTTTCTTTTCTTGATATTCACCCGTTATCAGACGCGCCAGTATAAATCCCGTTAGATTCGCTGAATCATGGATGCAAAGCGCGATAGATTCGGGATTTTCAATTTCGGCCAGATACGATTCTGCGGGCCAGCGGCTGAGTTGATTTTCAAATTGGATCGCCAAAACATCTTCAATATTGCCCGGATCCATTTCTCTAATTTCGTAAACCATACCAAAATCACTAGATATATTCAGTTAAGAAACGTTCCGACATATCACACTGCAGAACCCCAAGGCCGACCGTTCGCGCCAGATTGTTCCCTGCATTAATGAATTTTGCTGCCGAAATCTGACCTTTCGCGAACATTTTATGGAGCGATTCATTGCCAATGATTACGTCGGGGCGCTCACTCTCGGCCAATTCCAAAAATTGCTCCAATGTAAATGATATTGGCGACGTAAGCTGTACAACGCCGAATTCCGGATTGAATTCAAATACTTGAGCATAAATGCTTTTCATATTTCCAGAGCCTGCGCATATCATTTTGCCGACGTCTTTGAAACAAATGGCAAATGAGGAAAGCAACGAAATACTGCGAACTTTGCACCCGCACGCGCGCCTTAAACCAAAAGCCGTCGCTAGTCCGATCCTTAAACCGGTGTGACTTCCAGCATAATTCGAAACCGCGATTAAATCGATTTCTACCTTGCTTATTTGGTTCTTGTCTAGCAAGAGAGAAATCTGTTCCAATAAATCTTCAGCACGGGATACAGATTCTGTGCCAATCCAGGAATCGATCTCGTTACCGTCACGTATTAAAGAC
>JBBKXN010000155.1:0-54637 GCA_037969475.1 Pyrinomonadaceae bacterium
CGGCGCGTCTGCGTTCGGAGTTTTGGCAATGCATGTTCTGGCAAATCAGGAATTGCTTGCGGCTGAAGGCGGTTTTGAGATTCTGACGCCGAATCCCGGAACGCTTGAGAATGCGGTCAAGGTCGCGATGAAGATCAATGGTGATGCGAAATCGCTTGAGGTTGATTCGCGGATGACTTTGCTTGACGCATTGCGGGAAAGACTAGGTTTGACAGGTTCAAAAAAAGGCTGCGACCACGGCCAATGCGGTGCTTGCACGGTGATCGTCGACGGCGAACGAGTTCTTTCCTGTCTAACGCTGGCGGCGACTTGCGAAGGAAAATCTGTCAAAACCATCGAAGGAATTGCCGATGGCGATAAGCTTCATCCGATGCAGGAAGCGTTTATTAAATATGACGGTTTTCAATGCGGTTACTGCACATCGGGTCAGATCTGTTCGTCGGTCGCTTTACTCGATGAAGCGAAACAGGGTGAAGTGAGTTTTGTTTCTGAAAACATTTCGGCAAAGTCTCGTCCTTTGACATTATCGGATGATGAAATTCGCGAGCGGATGGCTGGAAATCTCTGCCGTTGCGGTGCTTATCCAAACATCGTCAAAGCGATCAAGGAAGTTCACCGAGGCGAAGAAACTGCGGCGACCTGGAATTTCGCCACGCCTGATGAAAGCAATCTAGCCAAAAACATTTTGAAGGAGGTCGCAAAAGATGAGACCGTTTAAGTATGCACGAGCAACAAAAGCAGAAGACGCGATAAAGATGGTTGCGTCAAACAAATCCGCGAAATTTCTTGCAGGCGGCACGAATCTCGTCGATTTAATGAAAGAAGACGTGATGCGACCAGATCAATTGGTTGATGTCAATAATCTGAATTTGAAGCAGATAAAATCGGTCGGAAACATAATTTCGATCGGTGCTTTGGCAAAAAACAAAGATACGGCCAATCATCCGCTGATCAAGCAAAATTTTCCGCTCCTGACACAGGCTATTCTTGCAGGTGCTTCAGCACAAATCCGCAACATGGCGACAAACGGCGGAAACCTGAATCAACGAACGCGCTGTGTTTATTTTTACGATACAGCAATGCCTTGCAACAAACGCGAGCCAAATTCGGGCTGCGGCGCGATGGAAGGTTTAAATCGTATGCACGCGATCTTTGGTTGGTCGGATAAATGCATTGCTGTCCATCCATCTGATATGAGTGTCGGTTTATCTGCGCTTGATGCGCTCATCAAAGTTCAGGACGAAAAAGGAAATGAACGCTCAATTCATATCGACGAATATCACCGCCTTCCGGGAGATTCGCCTGAAAAAGACAATAATTTAAAACACGGCGAATTGATAACCTCGATCGAAATTCCAAAAAACAAGTTTGGCGATAATACTTATTATCTAAAAGTGAGAGATCGCGCGAGTTATGCGTTTGCGTTGGTTTCAGTGGGAGCGGGTCTAGAAATAGACGGCAATACAATTCGCGGTGCAAGGATCGCAATGGGCGGAGTCGCTCACAAACCGTGGCGGGCGCTGATCGCCGAAAAAGAATTGATCGGCAAAAAACCGGAAAGGAGTTTGTTTGAGCGTGCCGCCGAAATGGAAATGGAACGTGCAAAACCGCTTGAACACAACAAATTTAAGGTTGAGCTTGGAAAGCGTGCGATTATTCGCGCTTTGATGATGGCGGCCAATGGCGGGAAGGCATAGTTTTCTTCCGGGAGAAAAATGAAAAAACTGATATTTGTTTTTATATTGTTGGCTTTGTTTTCTACGGGGATTTCTGCGCAGGATATCACCGGAAGTTGGTTCGGAGTATTGGAGATTCAATACACGAAACTTCGATTGGTGGTCAATATTGAAAAGACGGAAGGTGGCTATAGTTCTACGATAGATAGTCCTGACCAAGGGGCAAAAGGTATTCCTGCAACTTCCACACGATTTGAAAACTCCGCATTAAACTTTGTGATCGCAAATATTGGAGCTGAATTCACAGGTAAACTTACCAAAGAAAAAACTTTTGTCGGGGAATTTACACAGGGCGGAGCAGTAATTCCATTGACTTTATCGCGAAACGAAGTTGCCGCTCCGCTCCGACCTCAGGAGCCAAAACCGCCTTTTCCTTATTATTCGGAATATGTAACATTCGAAAATTCCGATGCAAAAGCAACTTTGGCGGGAACGCTGACTCTGCCAAAAAAGGACGGCATTTATCCAGTCGTGGTTTTGATTAGCGGAAGCGGTCCTCAGAATCGGGATGAAGAATTGTTTGGCCATAAACCCTTTCTTGTCCTGGCCGACCATTTGACTAGAAACGGAATTGGCGTTTTGCGATTCGACGACCGAGGCGTTGGTGAATCGCGGGGTGATTTTGGAAAAGCTACCTCTGAAGATTTTGCAACGGATGTTGAATCAGCAGTTAATTATCTGACAACTCGAAAAGATGTCAATAAAACTAAAATTGGTTTGATCGGACACAGCGAAGGCGGAATTATTGCTCCGATGGTTGCCGCAAAATCTAAGGATGTCGCCTTTATAGTTTTATTAGCGGGAACAGGAATTGCGGGAGATGAACTTTTACTGTTGCAAAAAAAGCTGATTGAAAAAGATTCGGGCGTAAAAGATGCCGATATACAAAGCGGACAAACGTTATTTAAAGGTGCTTACGAAATTATCAAGAAGGAAAAAAATTCAAACGAGCTTAAGGCAAAATTAAAAACCTACTTTATAGATAAAAAAATATCTGAAAAAGATTCATCCGCAATTATCAGTCAACTTTCGTCCGTCTGGATGCGATTTTTTATTCGTTATGATCCTTCGTTCATTTTGAGCAAAGTAAAGATTCCAGTTTTTGCGTTGAATGGAGAGAAAGATTTGCAAGTGCCTGCAGAGGTTAACTTAATGGCTATTGAGAAAGCTTTAAGAAAAGGCGGCAACAACGAAGTTACGATAAAAGAATTTCCAAACTTGAATCATCTGTTTCAGGAGAGTAAATCAGGTTCGCCATCGGAATATGCTCAGATCGAGCAAACTTTTTCTCCTGTCGTGTTATCTGAAATTTCAAATTGGATAATCAAGCAAACAAAATGATAAATGATAGAAAAATCAAGATGTTCAAGGTGCGTCAGAAATGAACGGTAAAGTAAAAGCAATTGGCGAAGCGATCAACCGGATTGACGGCGTTTTGAAAGTAACCGGAAAGGCTAATTTTTCCCTTGATTTTCCGGTTGAAAATGCGGCGAATGCGTATTTGCTAAAAAGTGAGATCGCGGCCGGGAAAATTATTGATATTGATTCAAGCGCGGCAGAAAAAGCTGAAGGCGTTATTGCTGTTATCTCTCATAAAAATTCGGTAAAACTTGATGCTTCGAGAGGTTTGCGCGGCGGTGCGATCTTGCAGGATGCGAATATCGAATTCTACGGCGAAAATATCGGCGTGGTCATTGCCGAAACTTTTGAACAGGCTCGATATGCTGCCAAGCTGATCAAAGTTAAATATCAAAAGTCGGATGCGAAGGTTGATTTCGATAAGCTCAAAGATAAAGCAGTAAAATCCGAACGCCGGGAAGATGAAATTCAAGGTGATGTCGAGAAGGCTTTTGCCAATTCTGAAGTTAAGATCGATGAAACTTACGAAACTCCGATCGAGCATCATCACACCATGGCTCCGCACGCGACGATCGCGGTCTGGGAAGGCGATGACAAACTGATTCTTTACAACGAATCGCAGATCGTCAATGGCGTGCAAGGCTCGGTTGCTTCGACATTTGGCCTGAAACGGGAAAACGTACGCGTAATCACACCGCATATTGGCGGCGGTTTTGGATCAAAAGGCGGCGCGTGGGGACACGTTGTAATCGCCGTGATGGCGGCGAAAATGGTTAAACGCCCCGTCCGCTTGGCTTTGACAAGACAAATGATGTTTAACTCGGTCGGACTGCGTCAGCGAAATATTCAGAATATTAAACTCGCCGCAACGAAAGATGGAAAACTCACTTCACTCGCCCATGAGACGACTACGCACACGGCGATCGATGAAGAATTTATCGAGCCCTGCGGTGACGTTTCAGAACATATGTATGATGTGCCAAATCTGAAAATTTCGTACAAGGTCGTGCCGATGAATATAATTTTACCGACCTATACTCGGGCACCGGGGAAATCTACAGGAAGTTTCGCACTGGAATCGGCGATCGATGAGTTAGCTTACAAATTGAAAATTGATCCGATCGATTTGCGCATCAAAAATGAACCCGAGAAAGACCCGATCAGCGGAAAACCCTTTTCATCGCGTTCGTTGGTTGAAGGCTTGCGAAAAGGTGCAGAACAATTCGGTTGGAAAAGGCGCAAAATGACACCGCGGTCTATCCGCGAAGGCGATTATTGGATCGGTTACGGCGTAGGCTGCGGAACTTATCCTGCGCGTCAGAGGGAAACTTCGGCGATCGTGAAATTAATGAGAAACGGCAATGAAATTAATGCCAGCATCGAGCTCGCCGCTTCCGATCTCGGTACCGGGACTTACACGATCCTCGCGCAGGTTGCCGCTGAAACGCTTAATTTGCCGATAAACAGGGTGGGAATAAGGATCGGTGATTCCGATTTGCCTCCTGCTGCCGGTTCGGTTGGATCAGTTGGTGCAGCTAGTTTTACAAACGCGGTTTTTGAGGGTTGTCAGAAAGCTTTGAATGAGCTGCAGGCGAAAACGAATGTCAAATGGTTTGCCGAGCCGACGGTTTTGCAATTGATGGTAGCCGCGAAATTAGACGAATTTCAAACGCGGGTTGACACAAAGCCTCTGCCGGAAGCCGAAAATTACGCGTCGCTTTCGTTTAACGCGAATTTTGCGGAAGTGCAGGTTAGCGATTCAACCGGAATGGTTAGGGTCCGGCGCTTTGTTTCGGCGACAGGAGCGGGGCGGATTTTGAATCCGAAAACCGCTCAATCGCAAATGCACGGCGGTGCGATCTGGGGAATCGGTCAGGCTCTGACGGAAGAATCGGTCATTGACCCGCGTTGGGGAAATTTCGTTACGCGCTCGTTTGCCGATTATCACATTCCTTCAAACCTCGACATCGGCGAAATAGAAACGCTTTTTATCAATGAAGAAGATAGATTCGTCAATAAATTAGGCGTTAAAGGCATCGGTGAAGTCGGCATCGTGGGGGTCGCGGCGGCGGTTGCGAATGCGATCTTTAATGCGACGGGGAAACGAGTCAGAAGTTTGCCGATAACGCCTGACAAACTCGTATAATTTTTTACTATTAGTCACTTTGAGGAACATCTATGAAATACATCGGAAAAGAAATGAGTCGTGTGGACGGCGTGGCGAAGGTTACGGGACAGGCGAAATATGCGGCGGAGTTTCCGGTAAAAAATGCGGCGTATGGATACCTCGTGATGAGTGAAATTGCTAAGGGAACGATCAAGTCAATAGACACAAGCGCAGCAGAGAAGGTGGGCGGTGTACTAAAGGTCTTTACACACTTGAATGCGACGAAAACCCAGGCGAAGGGCGATGCATTTAGTGCTCTGCAGTCGGTGGAAGTTGTCTTTAACGATCAGCCGATAGCGCTTGTTGTTGCGGAAACATATGAACAGGCAAGATACGCGGCGAATCTTGTTAAGGCGGAATATAACAAGGCAGAATCACAGACCGATACGATGAAAGGGAATGCCGATGCTGATCGTCAAGTTGCTCAGGACAGGTCAAAACCGCGTGGGAATCCGCAAAGTGCTTTGGATAGTTCCGATGTAAAAATTGAAGCCGAATACACGATTCCGATCGAGCACCATAACCCTATGGAAATGCATGGGGCGATTGCTTTTTGGGAAGGCGATAAGCTAATGATCTTTGATAAATCGCAAGGGGTTTATGGCGTTCGCGGGCATTTAGCACAAAGTTTTAACATTCCAGCCGAGAATGTCAGCGTTGTCTCGCTCTTTGTCGGCGGTGCTTTCGGTTCATCTTTGAAACCAAATTACTATCCGTTTATTACAGCGATGGCGGCACGCGACCTAAAGCGACCGGTTAAATTAAATTATACGAGAAGACAGATGTTTACGGGACACGGCTATCGTCCATTCACTTATCAAAAGATCAAAATGGGAGCGAGCAAAGACGGCAAGTTGCAATCCGTTATTCACGAAGTTGTCGGAAATACTTCTTCATACGAAAATTTTTCGGAAAGCACGAGCGGCTTTGGACGGACACTTTATAAAGTCGAAAACTACGATTCGCCATATAATCTCGTCAAAACCGATCTGCCAACACCCGTTTGGATGCGAGCTCCGGGAGCCGTTTCGGGTGCGTTTGCGATTGAATCAGCAATTGATGAAATTGCCTACAAACTAAAAATTGATCCGCTCGAATTCCGTCGGATAAATTATGCGGAAGTCGATCCGGAAACCGGTAAGCCCTTTTCGAGTAAAGAGTTGATGAAATGTTTTGATGTCGGGGCGAAAAAGTTTGGTTGGGAAAGACGTTCCCTCGAAACCCGTTCGATGCGTGAAGGAAATTGGCTCGTCGGAATGGGTTGCGGTATCGGAACCTGGGGAGCGTGGCAAGCTCCGGCTTCGGCAAGGGTTACGCTACGCGCGGATGGAACAGCTCACATCGGAAGCGCAACCGCCGACATCGGACCCGGAACATACACGACGATGACGATCGTTGCGGCCGAATATTTGGGAGTTTCGCCCGATAAAATAAAATTTGAACTCGGAAAAACAGAATTTCCAAATGCACCATCCCAGGGCGGATCGGTTACGACGTCTTCCGTCGGCTCGGCGATCTATGGTGCGGCAATGAATATCAAACAGAAGTTATTTGATATGGCTTTAAAGGAAGAAAATTCGCCGTTTGTTGAAGGGAAGGTTGATGATACGGAATTGATGGAAGGTTTCTTGCGTTTGAAAAGTGATAGCTCAAAAGCAGTTTCATTCGGCGATATTATGGACAAAAATAATATGTCGGAAATTGTCGAAACTTACGATGCAAAACCTTCGCCCGAACGCGCAAAATACACAACGATGGGTCACGGCATTCAGTTTGCAGAAGTTAAGGTTGACGAAGATTTGGGGATCGTTAAAGTAACAAAGGTCGTCGAGGCAACGGCGTGCGGAAAAGTTATAAATCCGAAAACCGCACATTCCCAAGAAATGGGCGGAATGATCTGGGGGATTGGAATGGCTCTGCACGAAGACACTCAAATCGACCATCGTTACGGAAAAATGATGACAACGAATTTTGCCGATTATCACATACCTTCAAACGCGGACGTCCACTACATCAACACGGAATTTGTTGAAGAGGAAGACAAAATAGTAAACCCGCTCGGAGCAAAAGGAATGGGCGAGTTGTGCCTCGTCGGTGCTCCTGCAGCGATTGCCAATGCAATTTTCCACGCAACGGGCAAACGCGTAAGAGATCTGCCGATAACTCCTGATAAATTGATTTGAGTCGTTGGTAGTTAGCCATAGGTAATTGGCCTGAGCCTATCTCCGTAATTGCGAATTACGGATTACGAATTGCCAATTACTTCCCTTCCATATGAAAGAAATTCAAGAAATACTAAAACGCATCGATTCACTTTCGCCCAAAGAAAATGCGGTCTTGGCGACTGTAATCGACGTAAAGGGTTCGAGCTACCGTCTGCCGGGTGCCAAGATGCTAATCTTGCAAAATGGGGAATCCTTTGGAACAGTTTCGGGCGGATGTCTTGAAGCCGATGTTATGCAGCGTGCAGAAACTGTGATGAAAACGGGAGAAACCCAAATTTTCACTTACGATACAACGACAAATGAAGATTCGGTTTTTGGTTTTAACATGGGCTGCCGCGGCGTGATCCGAATTTTGCTCGAACCAATTCGCGATAATCCTTACGTTGATTTCCTTCGAGATTGCTTCCACGGTAACCCGGGTGTTTCAGCCACGTTATTAACGCAAGAAAAACTAGGCCAACGTTTCTTTTTGTCGGAGTCGCGTACTCTAGAAGCGAAAAATGAAGCGATTGACGCCACAGCTAAAGAAGTGTTAGCGCGGAGCGTTTCGCAAATAAACGAATTTGATTTTGGAGAGGTCTTTTTCGAGTATCTATCACCACCGGTAAAGATAAAGATCTTTGGAGCAGGAGCCGATGCCGTGCCGCTTGCCGAGATTGCTAAAGATATTGGTTGGCATGTAACGGTCGTCGATCACCGGCAATCGCTCGCTAATGAGACGCGCTTCAAAAATCCTGATTCAATAATTATTTCTCGCCCCGAAGATATTTCTAAAAACCTTTCTTTGGATCATGATTCGGTAGCCGTCGTAATGACTCACAATTATGATCACGACAAAATCATTCTCGAAGCGCTTTTTAAATCAAATTTAAAGTATATTGGCTTGCTCGGACCAAAGATCCGTACAGGAAATATACTGCGCGAGCTCCGGGAAAAAGGTGTTGAAATGTCCGCTAAAAACCTAAACGCGCTTCACGCTCCGGTCGGATTGGACACGGGTGCGCAGATGCCGGAGACCATTGCTCTTGCGATCCTCGCTGAAATTCAGGCGAGCTTATCGCATCGCAAAGGCGGGTTCTTAAAAGATCGAAAAGAATCAATTTATGGGCGGGATTGATAGAAATAACATCGGAATAATAGTCCTTGCGGCCGGGGAATCACGAAGATTTGGAAGCCCTAAACAGCTTGTCGAGATTTATGGCGAAACTATGTTAAATTCGGTGATTCACAATGCAGTTTCCGGTAACTTTCATACAACGGTCGTCTTAGGTGCCCACGCCGATAAAATTTCTAAATCAATAAAGGAAAAAAAAGCTGCGGTTTTTATCAATGAAAGCTGGGAGTCGGGAATGGGTTCATCGATTTCCAAGGGTTTGGCGTTCGCAGTTAATATCAAGCCCAATCTTGAAGCAACTATTTTTTTACTCTGCGACCAGCCGCTTGTGACATTGGCGACAGTTGAAAAGTTAATAATGGCTCAGAAGGCTTCGGGAAGCGATATTGTTGCAAGTCAATATGAAGATTCGCTGGGAGTCCCCGCTCTTTTCACACGAAGACTATTTCCTGAGCTTGTAGTGCTCAATGGAAATATCGGCGCAAAATCCGTAATTGATAAATATGAAAACTCCAGTGTTGCACGAGTATTTGCTCCTGAAAACGCCTTTGATATCGATACACCGGAAGATCTGAAGCATTTCACTTCCTTAAATTCCTAAACACTTGGTTTTTTTCTTCGACATATTTGTTTCGTAAATAATTATTTTGGAATTGAAAAATTAAAAATTAAAACTGCGGTTTCGGGGTTCAGGTTTGAAAAAATGGTGGCAAAATCGGCGAGATTGAAGGCACATTTGTTTCTTCTCTTTAAGATTGCGATAATTCACACAGAAAGCAAGTATCAAAACTTTAGCAATAAGAATGAGGAACAGTTTGTTATGAAAATGCCAGGTGGATTTGATTTGAATTCTATGATGCAGCAGGCCAAGGAAATGCAGGAGCAGATGGGCAAAGAAATGAAAGAAATGTCCGTCGATGCTTCCGCGGGCGGCGGCGCGGTTGCGGTAAAAATGCGCGGTGATTTTGAGGTTGTGGAATTAACGATCTCACCGGATCTCGTGAAAAGCGGCGACACGGAAATGATCCAGGATTTAACGGTCGCGGCCTTAAACGAAGCGCGCCGAAAGGTAGAAGAATCGCTTAAGGGAAAACTCGGCGGGATGCTTCCTCCCGGACTAGGATTTTAATAATGGGAAAAAGGTAATAAGTAGTAAGTGAAATAAGATTTTCTTTTCACTTATCGTTTGTCACAGATCACTTGTACCTATATTTTATGCTCGAATATTCAGAACCCGTCGCAAAGCTTATCGACGAATTTAAAAGGCTTCCCGGCATCGGACAAAAATCCGCACAGCGACTCGCTTTTCACATTCTTCGGCGCCCGGATAAAGACGTCGAAAGTTTTGTCCAGGCACTTCTGGAAGTAAAGGAAAAAATCGTTTTTTGCGGGATTTGTAATAATCTAACCGATGTAAATCCCTGCATGTTCTGCGCTTCGCCAAATCGCGAACGCACGCAGATTTGCATTGTTGAAGAACCTTACAATTTGGTTGCGATAGAGAAAACCCGCGGATATCGGGGTCTATATCACATTCTTCACGGTTCACTCTCGCCGATTCGGGGCGTTGGTCCGGACGAGCTTATGCTTGCTAATTTACTTCCCCGCTTGTTGCCTGAAAATAACGAAGGCATTGAAGTTATGGAAGTTATCGTCGCCACAAACCCGACTACGGAAGGCGAGGCGACGGCGAATTATATTGCACGCCTTCTAAAGCCTCTCGGTGTGCGCGTAACAAGGATCGCAATGGGAATGCCGGTTGGGTCTGATCTGGAATTCGTAGATGAAGTCACAATGGACAAGGCGATGGTGAATCGGCACGAAATTTAGACCTCCGCAATAAAATGCCGACTGAAATAAAAATTCTGCGCCTTGGCGATATGATCCTCAATCGCCAGGGCACTTTTGTCCGGCGTTTGATTCACGCAATTATTAGTAGTGCGCTTCGCTTGTTTTTCCGAAGAATAGAAACGGTAAACGCAAATGAGGTGCCTTACAAAGGCGGTTTGATATTTGTAGTGAATCATCCAAACGGCTTGATCGATCCCGCATTGGTTTTCGTCGCGCTCCCAAGAAAAGTTTCTTTCCTCGCAAAATCAACACTTTTTACGATGCCTGTAATTTCTTACATCATAAAAGTGTTGGAAGCCTTGCCCGTTTACAGAAAGATTGATTCCGCGGATGTTACAAAAAACAATTTAACCTTTCAGGCGAGCCACGATCTTTTGCAAAAAGGCGGTGCGATAGCACTTTTTCCTGAAGGTGTTTCACACAATTCTCCAAAGCTCCTGCCAATAAAGACGGGTGCGGCACGCATCGCACTTGGCGCTATTTCCGGTTTTGAAAAGGGCGAATCAGTTGATCTGAAGATAGTTCCCGTTGGTCTTTACTATACAAACAAAACCACCTTTCGAAGCGAAGCGCTGCTTCATTTTGGCGAAGCGTTTGACGTTAAACCGGTCGAGCTTGAATCGGATGGAACTCTTCCAAGAGACGCCGTAAAGGATTTATCCGACAGGATCGAAGCTGCACTTCGCGAGGTTACGATCAATGCCGAAACTGAAGCCGAAATAGAAACTGCCGATGAAGCCGCAAATTTATTTTTATCTGTTTCCGAAACCTTTGCCTTGGAAGAATCGCTTGCCGTCCGATCAGATTTCATAAGAAGTTATTTGGCGGAGAAGGAATCGGATAGCCAACCTGCTTTTGGTGCTGCAGAAATAACTGCAAATATTTCGACATACAAAAAGAAACTTCGCGAGATTGGGCTCGAGCCGGAAAACTTATCGCTATCAAGCCAGCCTTTTTGGTATGTGTTTCAGCATTTTCTGGTGAGAAGTTGGGTGATTCTTTTATTTGCGCCGTTTGCGATTGCCGGCGCATTCCTGCATTTTCCTGCTTACCAAATGATTAAGTTTTTAGGAAATCGCTACACCAATCACGGCGTCGACGATATCGTATCAACCGTAAAAATTCTTGCAGGTGTCGTTTTTATGCCGCTTACGTGGTTGATTTTGGCCGCTGGGATCTATTTTTATTGGGGTTGGAAAATTGCGCTTTTATCCATACCGATCTCGTTATTTTGCGGGTATACCGCCCTCCGGGCACTCGAAGAACTTTACGAGATGCGTGGTTGGTTTAAGGCAATTTGGGTATTTTTTCGGAAACGCGAATTGTTTATAGAATTGTTGCGCGAAAGGAGAGCCCTACATCGTAAACTCAAAAGGTTGAACGGTTAATAAATTTCCAGGTTGTTCTAAAATTTGATCTCTTCAATTGGCGAATCATTGCCTTCGGCCGCTTCCCATTCTTCGGCAGAGTTATACGATCGGCAATCAAATTCCATTAGTGCTTTTATTTTTACTCCGTCAATCTCGTCGGGTCCATCGGAAAATTTCACGATCGCTCCGCAGCCAATAATTTCCGCACCTATACTTCTTACAATTCGGAATGTTTCCCGCATCGTCGAGCCTGATCTCACGATGTCATCGACAATTATACAGGGATTAAGATCGCAGTTTTCAACATATTGTGGGAACTTACGCTCACCGTTGTCGCTTTCGGCCCAAAAGATCTGATCCGCATTGAGCGCTTCCCGGATACTAAAAACAACCGGAATGACATGCGCGCTCGGGCTTATCATCGTAACGTTTGGGAGATTACTCGATATTATTTTGTCCATACGAAACATACGGCTCAAACCAACGGCAAGAACCCGCGCATTATCGTAATAATGAAATGCCCATGGAACCCTAAAATGATGCGAGGTGTGTTTACCTTCCGGACTAACAAAATGGCCGTGTGTGTAAGCCCCGTTCTCCTCCAGAATTTTTATGACTTCGTCTTTTGGCGGAATTAAATTGACCATTAATCTCTACCTCGATTTTCCCTCAACATATTTTGCAGAAACTTGACTTGAGATTCACTCATTTCGGGCAGGTCTTCGACAGAAAACCATCCCAGATCGCGAATTTCCCCGCTATTTACTTTTCCTTCGCCGGAAGACCGCGCTCTAAATAGAATTTCAATGTGTGTACCAATTGTTCTCACACTAAAGAGTTTGACGTCGGTTAGTTCGAGAGCTGCCTCCTCCAGAAGCTCCCTTCGAATCGCATTTTCCGGTGTTTCGTCTGCATCGAGAAAGCCGCCGGGTAATCCCCAACTTGATCTCGGTCGAAAGAAATGATCAAGAATCAACACTTCTCCATTTTCGTTTGTTATGACGGCGACAACTGACGCGGTAAATTTTTTTTGAAATTTTCTCACCGATCTTATTCGCATTTTGTAAGGAAGCACCAACCAGATTTTTTCGGCTAATCGTTTTAGCATAAGTTTATGCCTTTGCGACCCCGAGATTAGCGAGGATGTCGAGCAATTCCGCTTCCTCATGTTCAAAAACAGTTCGCAGATCGATTACTACGCGATTCTCAAAAACGCGGGTTACGACGCACGGATCTGCATGCCTCAGCTTTTCTTCCAATTTATCAACCGACATATTCTTTGGCAAAATTCCAAGAAGAGTCGTTTTCGGTTGAACAGCAGGCGCAGAACCACCTCCGATCACGGATTTACCATCGATCACTTGAAATGACCAGTTGGAATTTTCGCCGAGTCTATCTTCCAAGCGGCTGACAAAACTATGTGTGCGGCGCGTTAGCTCTGCGGACGTTGCAGCAAGCATTTTCAGTACCGGGATCTCGGCGGTAACGCTTTCCTTTCGAAAAGCATCGAACGTCGCCTCCAGCGCAGCATAGATCAATTTGCTCACTCTAAGCGCGCGGTATAATGGATGTTTGCGAATTCGTTCAATAACTTCTCCCCGCCCTACGATCAATCCCGCTTGCGTTCCCCCGAGCAGTTTATCTCCACTAAATGTAACTACATCGGCACCGGATGTGATAGATCGATTTATTAGGGGTTCGTCTGTCAGCCCGTATTCCGTTAAATCCAGAAGTGCCCCGGAACCGGCATCTTCATACAATAAAACATCATTGCGATGCGCAAGTTCGGCAAGTTCGCCAATTGTCGGCGACGACGTAAAACCGATAATTCTGTAATTTGATGGATGTACTTTTAAGATCAATCGTGTGTCTTCAGAGAGCGCCTTTTCATAATCACCAACGCTGGTGCGATTAGTAGTTCCGACCTCAATCAAACCCGCGCCCGATTGCTCCATTACGTCGGGAATACGAAAATCGCCGCCGATCTCAACCATCTCGCCGCGGGAAATTATCGCCTCGCCGCCATTTGCAAGTGCGGTTAAAACTAACACAGCTGCTGCAGCGCAATTATTGACGATCAATGCCGCTTCGGCGCCTGTTAGCTCAGCCAGTAGATGCTCGGCTCGCGCACCGCGCTTTCCGCGTTTTCCGGTTTCAACATTAAACTCCAGAGTGCAATAACCCGCCGCCTCTTCAATAATCGCTTTCTTGGCGTTTTCGGAAAGCGGTGCGCGGCCCAAATTCGTGTGAATTATTACGCCGGTTGCGTTTATCACACGACGAAGACCCGTACTTTTCTCCGCGCGCCAAGCTGCTTCAAGGCGTCTTTCCGCTTCGATCAAAAGCGATTCGCGTGTGTAATTTTCTTCTTCAATCGATTGGCCTGAAATTTTAGCTTGTATTTCCTGCCGCATAGAATCTGTGATAAATCTCGCCAACCCGGCTATATGCTTAGTACCAACCACTCCAAATAGCTTGAGCGAGGTATCGCTTCGAAGAACCGTATCGATTGACGGCAAGAGTCGTAAAACTTCACTCTGATGTTTATCATCGCTATTTTTTTTCATTTATATTCGGGCGGCTTTCGTATATCGAGAAAATTTATTTTAACTGAAAACGGCAAAACAAGGAATAACGCTCCTGTTAGACATCTATTTAAATAGGGTCACTCGACGCCCAAATCCACTTCAAGCAGGAATCGTTAATGGCACAAATCCTTGACAAGCTTTCAGGTAAAGCACAATCCAAACTCGACCAACTTCAAGATCTGGAGGATCAGATCGAACGTCTTGAGGACGATATTCGGCGTTTGAAGATCGAATTTGATATCTTTTTTAACGGCGGTACAAAGAAGGCCCCGCATCAATCGCGGGCAAGTCTCGAAGCGCGGATCAAGCGAATTAATGGAAATCGAAATCTTTCGTACGCAACTCGCTATCGTCTTTCCGCACTAATTTCCAGGTATACCTCTTATAGAGAACTCTGGAGGAGACGGCTGAAAGCCTTGGGAGAGGATTTTATTTAGAACATCCCGTCAAAACAGTAAAAAGAGCGATTCCAAACGATCAGGAACGCTCTTTTTTATTGCGTGTAATAACGCAATTCTCATTGAAAAACTCGGTGTTATACCTTAATCACATTTTCAGCCTGGGGGCCCTTCGGACCATCGGTCACTTCGAATTCAACTTCCTCACCTTGAATTAAAGTCTTGTATCCGTCTCCGCCAATCGAGCTATAGTGAACAAAGATGTCCTGTTCGCCATCCTGTTCAATGAACCCATAACCCTTAGCATTATTAAACCATTTTACCGTGCCTACAGTTTTAGACATAACTTTCAAATTCCTCCTACAAACTTCAGTGAATTATTTTTTTCCTGTGTTTCAATTAATTAGTTCTTCAAGCTTCTTGAAGACGAAATCTACCTAGGCGAGACAGCTTTTTTTACCAAACTACTTCGCGGTTAGCAGACAAAAAGAAATGTGACAAAACTCATTTCCAAATAAGTAACAAATCTTATACTGCAAGATTTTTTTGGGGGTTTTTCTGTGTGCTGTTTTATATAGACAGAATGTTGCAAAATTTATCGAAAATAGCCAGATATGTCAAGATTTTTTTTCCCCGCATAAGATTTTTTCCATAAATTGACAGGAAATAAGTAATCAATGATGATAGATGCTAGCAAGAAATGTTAGAAATCTAGGAACAAGCCATTTTGGTTGCGAAATCATTTATTCGCGTCGAGGTGACCTCAAAATATGGAAGAATACGGGAACAATCCGCTGCTTTCCTATAACAAATACCTGAAAGTTAATGATTTGATCGATCTACAGGAAAGACTGTCCGAGCCGGCGAGCCATGATGAATTGCTCTTCATTGTGATTCATCAAACTTATGAACTTTGGTTCAAACAGATTCTCCATGAGATTGACGCTACGATCTCGTGGCTCAACGAAGATAGGGTTTTTCGTGCAAATCATTCACTAAAGGTTATTCTTGAAATCGAAAAGATACTCGTTAGCCAGATTCACATTCTTGAGACAATGGCACCGATCGGTTTTCTCGAATTTCGGGAAAAGTTAAATCCTGCAAGCGGATTCCAGTCAATGCAGTTTCGGGAGATGGAATTCGTTTCCGGCGCGAAGGACGAAAAGCTCCTGAAATTTTTCGAATCTGATAATTTTGCGACCGAGCGTCTCAGGACGCGTTTTGATCAACCCAGCCTTGCCGATGTCTTTTGGAAACTGTTAGAAAGGCGCGGGTTTTCAATAGAAACAAACGAAGCGCGCGTCGAATCAATCGTAAAGATTCTCGAAAAAACCGAGAAGAATCCGGAAATTTATATCCTGCAGGATCTACTGATTGAACACGACAAGAATATTTCGCTTTGGCGGTATCATCACGTTTTGATGGTAGAGAGAATGCTTGGTACAAAACGCGGGACAGGCGGCTCCGAAGGTGTCGGCTATCTAAAAACCACACTCTCAAAACGACTCTTCCCCGAGCTTTGGGAGGCGAGAACACATCTTGAAATTAATGGAAACGATGATTTTGATCCCGCGTCTCTATGCCCGCATGTTCCGGATTAAACTATGAATAAGATTAAACATTTATTTTTTTCGTCAGTGATTTTGTTGCTTGGCTTATCTTCGATTCCGGCCCAGAATGCCGATCCAAGCTCACCGATAAGGGTAATCTTTCTTCATCTAAATGACGTTTATCAGTTTACCCCGGTTGATGGCGGAAAACGGGGCGGGCTCGCACGAGTTTTAACAGTTAGAAAAGAAATAATTAAGGAAAACCGAAATACGCTTTTTACAATGGGCGGTGATACGGTTTCACCTTCAGTCGAAACCCTGACGTACAAAGGCGCACAGATGATCGAAGCCTGGAATGCTGCGGGTCTAGATTACGCAGTATTTGGAAATCACGAATTTGATCTCAAAACGCCAATTTTGCTGGACCGCATCAAGGAATCAAAATTCACGTGGCTTGGCGCAAATATCATCGACACAAAAACGAATAAGATCTTTGCAGATACTCCGGAATTTGTTATCCGCGAATTTGAAGGTGTAAAAATCGCTATAGTCGGGCTAATTTTACCGGAAGCAAAAGAAACGTCTTCGATGGAAGATAGTCTCAAGGTAGCGGATTATTGCCTGACTGCGAATTTGATAGTCAGCCGTTTGCGAAAGGTTGAAAAGGTTGATGCCGTAGTTGGGCTTACCCATCTATTTATGGCGCAGGACAAAAAGCTCGCGGGCTGCGCTGATTTTGATTTGATACTTGGAGGGCATGAACACACACTTTTACAATCTTCCGCAGTTGGAACACCGATCATAAAAGTAACAGCGGATGCTCGTGAATTGGCTAAAGTGCGCCTGAATTTTGATCGTACAACAAAGAAATTGATAAGTATGGACTGGGAAATCTTACCGATAACAGATGAAATAAAAGATGCCCCCGAATTCGGGCCCGTTTTTGCGAAATACAAAGATCTTCTCGAAAAACTCGCCGAGCCCGTAGGAAGGACTGCAGTTAACCTCGATGCGCTTTCACTTTCCAATCGTACAAAAGAAACAAACATCGGCAATTTCATTGCGGATTCTTACCGACGCGTGACGGATTCAGATATCGGATTTGTAAACGGCGGCTCGATCCGCGCAGATTTGAACTACACACCGGGCCAAATTACCAAGCGCGATGTGCTATCGATATTGCCGTTTAATAATCCGATTGTGAAAGTAGAGATCACTGGCAAAACTTTGTTGGAAGTCTTAGAACACGGCGTTGCAAGAAGCGCGGAAGATAATGAACCCGGGAGATTCCCGCAGGTTTCGGGATTGAAGTTTACTTTTGATGCGTCAAAGCCGGCGGGAAGCCGGATTATGGAAGTTTATGTTGGCGGCAAACGGCTTGTAGAAGAAGCAAAATATTCGCTCGCGACCTCGGATTTTATAGTATCTCGCGGCGGCGATGGCTACACCATGTTTAAGGATACCAAGGTTTTGATTCCGGCATCCGCGGCGGAGAAAGATTCCGAGCTACTCGAAAAATACATCAAGGAATCACCAAATCAGACGATTTCGCCTCGTATTGAGGGAAGAATTACTAGATTAAACTAATAGTCGCTTGTGTATGAGTATCCGAAAAATGCAATAAGCGAGACGTAGGATTGATTTAACTTCAATTCTTGTTAGCTTCGGTAAGCAATGCGTCACAGATTCTTTCCGCTGTTTTTCCATCCCAGAGCGGAGGAATTTTTGCATTTTGAGTAAAATTCTCGTTTCCCAGGATCTCAAATGCCGCCCTAATAATTTTTTCAGGATTGGTTCCTGCCAAAACGTTAGTACCCATTTCGATTGTAATCGGCCTTTCCGTGTTTTCTCGTAGCGTAATACAAGGAATTCCCAAAGCGGTGGTTTCTTCCTGAAGCCCGCCGGAGTCGGTCAGCACGAGTTTAGCGCCGCCCATCAGGTTGAGAAAATCTAAATAACCAAGCGGCTCGGTGAGCATAATATTTGCATTTTCGATTTTTTTGCTAAATCCAAATTCTTCGATTCGGGATTTTGTGCGGGGATGAGCTGGAAAAATGATCGGAAGTCTTTGGCTTATCTCTGCAATAGCATCCAGCAATCCTTCAAACACATCTTTTTCATCAACATTTGAAGGGCGATGAAGAGTCATCGCCGCATACTTTTTATCGCCAACTCCGAGTTTCTCGCGGATCTTTGAGTTTTCAGCAATTTTCAAATTTCGCAGAAGCGAATCGATCATCACGTTTCCAACGAGTTTTATTTTCGATTCAGGAATACCTTCTGCCTTAAGATTTTCATTTCCGTCAGGCGAGGGCGTTAGAAGCAGATCAGAGATTGCATCTGTCAGGATGCGATTGATCTCCTCCGGCATTGTGCGATCGTAGGATCTTAGCCCGGCTTCCACATGCGCGACCTTCACGCCGAGTTTTGAGCAAACCAGAGCGCAGGCGATCGTAGAATTCACGTCGCCGACTACCAAAACCCAATCTGGTTTTTCGCGCAAGACGACGGGCTCAAATTCAAGCATGATTTTTGCCGTTTGCGCTGCGTGTGTACCCGAACCGATCCCGAGATGAATATCGGGGTCGGGCATTCCAAGGTCCGTAAAAAAGGAATCGGACATCTTCGCATCGTAATGTTGGCCCGTATGGACGATCAATGGAGAAAACTCCGATTCACGCCTTTTCATTTCAGCGTAAATCGGAGCTATTTTCATGAAGTTGGGTCGAGCACCGACGATGTTTAGAACTTTAATCATATAGGATCGGTAATTAATAATTGGTAATAAGTAATTCGAAATTTCTAAACCAATTATCTATTACCTACCGCCAATCATCATTACAATCTGACAATTTTCGCCTTGCTTGCGTCCCTCGTTTCCCTATCAAGCGCATTTCTCGTGTCAACAATCAGCGAAGCAAGTTGTGTAACTTTGGCGTAGTCAACATTGCTGTGATTTGTGCAGATGATCACGCAATCTGAATCAGTGATCAGATCATCGGTCAGATCTTTGCTGTAAAGCGGGTCGCCGGCCCCGATCGTATAAGCGTGGTCAAATGTTACTTCAGGGACAAAAGGATCGTGAAAGACCACTTCAGCGCCTTTTGAGCGAAGTAGATCGATAACCGACAGAGCGGGCGATTCACGCATATCATCGATGTCTTTCTTATATGCCACACCCAGTATCAAGATTTTCGAACCGTTGAGCGGCTTCTTATCATCATTCAACGCATCGGCCGTGAGTTTAACGACATACTTTGGCATCCCCGAATTTACTTCCTCGGCAAGCGTAATAAACTGTGAATCAAACCCGTGTTGGCGCGCTTTCCAGGAAAGATAATGTGGATCGAGCGGAATGCAGTGTCCGCCGAGGCCGGGTCCCGGATAGAACGCCATAAAGCCAAATGGTTTCGTATCGGCAGCTTTTACAACTTCCCATGTATCGATTCCCAGGGTGTTGCATAACTTCGCCATTTCATTTGCCATACCGATATTGATCGCACGAAACGTGTTTTCCCAAAGCTTGCAGGCTTCCGCGACTCGCGCAGACGTCACCGGATGAACATTATCGACGATTTTCGAATAGAGAAGCGAAGAAATCTCTGTCGAATCTTCGCCTACACCGCCGACGACCTTTGTAATATTGTGCGTCTGAAAATCAGGATTTCCGGGATCGACGCGTTCGGGTGAAAACGCAAGTAGGAAATCTTTATCGAGCGCGAATCCGGCTTTCTCAAAAATTGGCCGAAGAATTTCGTCCGTTGTTCCCGGGTAGGTCGTTGACTCAAGAATCACGAGCTGGCCGGAACGCATATATTTTTGGATCTCGTCGCCCGCGGCAAGTATGAACGACATATCCGGATCTTTCGTCTTGCGAAGCGGAGTTGGAACACAAATTATGATTACGTCACACTGACTTAACTGCGTAAAATCAGTAGTCACCGTCAATTTTCCGCTATCGAGACACCTTCGAACTGCTTCATCGGGAACATCGACAATATAGGAATCGCCCGCTTCGATCGCCTTGACCTTTTTCGAATCAACTTCGAAACCGATTCCCTGAAAGCCTTTTGACACAAATTCAACGATCAGCGGCAACCCTACGTAGCCGAGTCCAATTACACCAACGCACGCGTTATTTTCCTCTATAAGAGATTTAAGTTTGTCTTTTATCATGAACTGTTAAATTTAAATTATTTTAGTAAGAATTTTAGAATGGATGCGAAGTTTATCGATTTCCTCGCAATGAATTAGATTAAGTATTAAGTAGCGTAAAGTCAAGAATGTTAAACTTAAGAAATACCGTTTGTGATACAATTATTATGCTCGAATTCTAGGGTTTCGTCCGAACCCCCAAAAGAAGTTTCAAAAGTAATCCAACTGTCCAAATCGCATATGAATTTCGAATTAAACTCTGAAAATTCAGTGGTGAAAGCTATTGCGGAAGGCACGGCTCCGCGGCCTGCTCAACTGGCCGCGTCAAAGGGAATGCTGCCTTTACCGCAAACCGATCTGCTGGAAGCACTCGTTATTCTTGCGCGGAATGAAGACAAGGAACTTGCACAGAACGCTGAAAAAACCCTTAAGTCTCAGGATAATGAACAACTGAAGGGCATCATTGCGTCAAAGGAAGTTGCGCCGCAGGTTTTGGACTATTTTGCTACTCAGGAAACTCTCTCTCAGGAAATTTACGAGGTTGTAATTGCGAACCCGAAAACTCCAAACGATTCGATCGTGAAGTTTGCAAAACGGACCTCTAATGGCGATCTGCTTGAAGTTTTATCTTTCAATCAGCAGCTTTTAATAAAAACTCCTGATCTTATTGATGCGATTCTCAACAACAATAGTCGGACTACCGAAGCTAATCGACGCGCCTCCGAACTCAAGAAGGAATTTTTTGAAAAAGAACGCGGCGCAAGACAAATTGCGGATGAGCTTCGTGCCCAAGGAAACGAAGCGGCTGCGGAGTTTCTTGAAGACGCGGAGATAACGGATGATGGCGGAGAATTGAGTGCAGAAGATTTAATTCTTCTTGCGTCACACATTGAAGTTCCGGATGACGAAATCGATGATTCATGGCTCTCGCTTGAATATATTCAAGAAATTTACGAGGAAACTCAGGAAGAGCGTGATGCGATCGTCGACAAGATCGTTGGAGAATGGAACGCGGATAGCGATGACGAGATCTCAAACGAACGCGTTTCCGTTCTCAATAAGATAATGCGAATGGGAATGAAAGACCGCATGAAAGCTGCAATGAAAGGTGACCGCGAGGTTCGAAACATTTTGATTCGAGATCCAAATCGTATCGTTTCGCAAGCCGTAATTCAAAATCCCAAAATCACAGAACAGGAAGTAGAAAAAATCGCGACCATGAAAACGGTTCCCGAAGACGTATTGCGTACGATCGCCAGCGACAGAAAATTCGCAAGAAACTATATGATCATGCACCACCTCGCAAAAAATCCCCGCACACCAATAGGCAACGTTATGAGCATTTTAACCCGTTTGCAATTGCGGGATCTCATTGCAATCGGAAAAAACAGAAACGTTCCGGACGCAGTGCGAAGGCACGCTCAGCGATTGACCGATGCGCGCACCGGCGGGACTGGTCGCGGATAGTATCGGCTTATAAAAGACCCTTTATCCGTCCGGTTTTTATGTAAGTAACTGCAATGTCCGTAAGCGTATGGCTTGCCGCGCCCAACCAAAGTCCGATAAAAATTTTAAAAATTGCGTAATCGCCCAAATGTTTCCGTACAAGATCACCGGTCATTTTCCAGGATTCGATAAACTCCATTAAATTCGGCAGTTGGCTCTCCGCATAAACAGCGTTTAGGTAGGCCAATAAAAATGAAAAAAGAGTTAAAATCCCGGCAAAATATACGACACGAATGAAAGTGCCAAATATCAATCCATGCGACCAGCGCGAACGATGTGAAAAAAATTGATTATACGGAAACCAAAGGAAGCGGAATAGACCCCACCGTTGATATTGCTTTGATGCAGTATCCAAATCGGGGCCAAATACAAGTCCACCGATAAGAAACGCGGTCGTTACGACCGCTGCCGAAATAAAACCGGCAAATGACCACGAGAAAAGGAAAACCGGAAGTGTTGAGATGAATGTGATTGCGTCGTGAGTATTTCCGGAAGGCATATGTTAAGAATCGGCAGCGGAAGTGAATTGAGAGTTTCCGCGTCGCACACATTCTATCGCATTCTCGTATCTGAAACCTATCGCAATTCTTGCTAAAATTTGAGCAAAAGATAATGAATAGCTTTTGGGAAAAACTTAAAACGACTCTCGAAATGATCAAATTCGAGCATACGCTTTTTGCGCTCCCATTTGCATTTCTCGGAGCAATACTTGCCGCAAACGGGCTGCCCACGTGGTGGCAAATTCTTTGGATATCAGTTGCAATGTTTGGCGCGAGAAGCGCGGCCATGAGTTTCAACCGGATCGCGGATCGTAAAATTGACGGCGAAAATCCACGAACGGCGAACCGGGAATTACCCAGTGGAAAGTTGAGCGTAGAATTTGCATGGGCTTTTATGATTGCTTCATGTGCGGTATTTTTTCTGGCGTCTTTTATGCTGAATCGTCTTACGTTGATTCTATCGCCCGTCGCGCTCATCAGCATTCTCGGTTACTCCTACGCCAAACGATTCACATCGTTCGCACATTTGCTTCTGGGTTGGGCGCTTGCAATTGCGCCAACGGGTGCATGGATCGCTGTTCGCGGCTCCCTCGATTCTGAAATTCCTTTGCTGCTTTCTTTGCTGGTAATGATGTGGACTGCCGGTTTTGACGTTTTGTATTCTTGTCAGGATTACGAATACGACAAAGAACACGGCCTGCGTTCAATTCCTGCCCGTTTTGGAATAACTGGGGCACTGTGGATAGCCCGGCTTTTTCATAGCGCGGCTTTTTTGGTCCTTTTCTTGCTTTATTACCGTACCGGGTTGGGTTGGCTTGCGTTGATCGGCGTTATCAGTACGGGAGCACTTATGGTCTTCCAACATTCGTTGGTAAAACCCGGTGACCTTTCAAAAATGAATGCCGCATTTTTTACAGCAAACGCCTTTGTCAGCGTAATTTTATTTGTAACTTTCGGCGGTGCCGTTTTTATTCAAAAAATTTACAACTGATGAATGCCGGTCTAATTTGTCATCTCGTTAAGCTGTAATTGCCTAAAAGGAAGAACTCCCTTGAATGAATACTCCTCGCGTACCAATCCTCGAAGCACTTCAGCAGCCGCAACGGAATCGAGAGGGCGTGAATAGTAGTAACCTTGACCATACTTACAGTTGATTTTACGCAGGAAATCGAGTTGTTCGATAGTTTCAACGCCTTCTGCCACGACTTCCATATCTAGATTGGATGCCAAATTGATTATCGTTTGAACAATTTCCGCGTTCTCGCCCTCATTTCCAATACGATTAATAAACGATCGATCAACCTTGAGAGTATCTACCGGAAAACGGTGTAAATAACCAAGACTTGAATAACCCGTTCCAAAGTCATCAATCGAAATCCTTACGCCAAGATCCCGCAATTCGTTTACCGTGACAACAGCCTGTTCCGCGTTATGCATGATCACACTTTCGGTGATTTCAAGGCGGAGAAGCTTAGGATCAAGCCGGGCTTCGCTCAGTATCTCAGCGATTTGTTTGCTCAATGACGGCTGTTCTAATTGCCGGGCCGAAAGATTTACGGAAATCGTCAGTAAATTCGATAACGGATATTTCTCCTGCCATTGCCGCATTTGCAGGCACGCTTCGTTTAGGATCCATTCACCGATCGGCAGGATCAATCCCGTCTCCTCCGCGACAGGTATGAATTCATTTGGGGGAACCATCCCGCGGGTCGGGTGATTCCATCTAACGAGCGCCTCAAATCCTATTATTTCTCCATTGTTGAGCGAAACTATCGGCTGATAATGAAGTACGAATTCTTTTTGCTCATATGCACGCCGCAGGTCGAGCTCAAGCTGCATCGACGAAATGACACCCGAACGCATTTTGGCATTAAAAACTTCGTATCTTCCCTTACCATTTACCTTGGCTCTATACATAGCCAGGTCGGCGTCGCGAACTAGATCATCGCTGTCTTCATATTCTCTCGAACCAAATGCGATCCCGATGCTTGCGCTCGAATAGATCTGCTTTCCGGTTACACGTAGAGGTTTTTGAAGCTGACCTAGTATGCGCTCGGCGATTTTTGTGATTTGTTCCTGATCCTTTATCTCCTCAAATAAAACCACGAATTCATCTCCGCCTAAACGCGCAATCAAATCATCGGTGCGTGTCATCGACTTTAAGATTTCCGAAATCTTGAGGAGAAGTTCGTCACCTGCCTGATGGCCCATGCTGTCGTTTATCGTTTTGAACCTGTCGATATCAACGAAAAGCACTGCGAACGAATAATGCGGGTCGATTTTCATCCGACCGAGCGATTTCTCAAGCCGCGCCATCAACAACTTACGATTCGGTAATCCCGTTAAAGGATCATGAAAGGCATCGTGGGCAAGTTTTTCCTCGACGTGTTTATGAACCGTAATATCCGTAAGAGAACCGGCAATCCGATATGCTTTTCCATCTCCATCTCTAACGGCGAGTCCTCTGATCAGAACCCATCGGTAACTTCCATCGATATGACTTACCCGATGTTCGTTGGAAAAGTGGTTCGATTGTCCGGCAATATGGGCGTCGAGCTCTTCTTCCACGTTTGCGCGATCGTCAGGATGGATCCTCTCCAACCAGGATTTTTTTGTCTGTTGGCCGTCCGTTTCAATATCCAAGCCGAGTATTTCCATCCAGCGGGGCGAATAATAAGTGGTGTCCGAGTTTAGATCCCAATCCCACAATCCGTCGTTTGCGCCTTGTGCGGCAAGCGCGTAACGAGCCTCGCTCGACCTAAGTTTTTCGTAAACGGTCTGCATTTCCTGTGAAGAAATTAGCAGCGATCGCTCCATTAAATATTGATCTTTATCAAATTCGGTATATGTTCCGTCTATACTTTCAATAAAATCCTTCCAGTCCTTTTTCGAAGGCAGGTTATTTTCGCTGGCGGAATATTTTTTTAATTGCCGCTTTAGGTGGTTATGCATATTAGCTGTTCGGCCTCTCGGTGAGGCTAATTCCTCAGGATAATTCGTTCAGTAGTTATTCAAATTTAGTCAAATTGAACGGTCATTCGGTCAATCTGAGATATAAACTCCCAAAATGGGTAGTTCTATAACTACTATTGCAAATGGCGTACCGCGTTTTCCCGGGAACGATTCGCTAAGAATACAGCGTTAATTTTTAGGTGATTTAGGAGAATTTCAAAGCAAACTTGACAGGCGAAACGATCAATTTTCTAACATTTTGCCCAAGATCTGCTTTAGCATTTTAGCTGCTAATGCCCCGGTAATACCCTGAATATCTCTTATTGGGTTGTACTCGACGATGTCCGCGCCGATCACATCGGCTTCAACATTCTCTATAATTTCTATGATCTGACGTGATGTAAGACCGCCTGGTTCGTGATGAGAAACGCCGGGTGCAAATGCCGGATCGAAGGCATCCATATCGAGCGATATGTAAACAGGATTTTCGAACTTATGGATCTTTGCTATATCGAGGTTTCGCATCTCGTGTATCTCGACATCGAACCGCTCCGACTGAATTTTTTGATGCGAATTCATGGTTCTAATTCCGACCTGAACAAGTCTTTTGGCGAGATCGTTTTCCATTATTCGGGCAAAGGGACACGCGTGGGAATGTTTGTCACCGTCTAGTTCATCATATAAATCGGGATGGGCATCAAAATGTAGGATATCGATTTTTGGGTGAAACTTATTAAAGGCTTTTACGATCGGATATGTAATCGAATGGTCGCCGCCGAGTGTTACTAATTTCGTATTTCTTCCATTCAAATTCGTGGAAGTTATGCTTTCGATATCAATATACTCTGCGATCTGGAAATCGCCTCTGTCGATCACGCGAGGCGAATTGGTATCCAGCCCATTTTCGGCGAAATAGTTGGTCGACCGTGAATGATAAAATTTTCTGATCAATGGAGGTGAGTGTCTTGCGCCTTGTAAGTATGATGACTTTTCGTCGAAAGGAATCCCCTGAATTACTATATTTTCTGGCATTTAACTGCGGCGGCTTTGCTACTCGTAGATTCTAATTATTTCGCCGCTTCCTCTTCCTTCAACGCTTCTGACATAACCATTTACCACCTTTTCCATAGGGATCGTGTTGTGTCCGGGAAAATAATCGCGATATTTATCAACGGCATCCTCAACCAACCCCGACGAAACAACATTAACCCGCAAGCCGCGTTTCATTTCCAGCGATGCCGCTTTTACGAAACTATGTATTCCGCCGTTTACCATTGCGGCGCTTGCCGTCATCACAACCGGATCATCTGCTAAGATCCCTGTCGAGAGCGTTATCGAACCGTTTTTGTTTAAATAGTTTTGAGCGATTCTTACAAGATTCACCTGTCCCATTAGCTTGCTTCGAATGCCGATGTAGTAATCTTCTTCCAGGAGGTTTTCAAAATAATCCCACTTCGCCTCGCCCGCAATACAAACCACGGCGTCTATATTTTCCACCGATTCAAAAAGTTCTTTGATCGAATCTTTTTCCGCAATATCAACCTTAAAATCGCCGCCCGTTCTTCCGGCAACCAGAATATCGTGTTTTCTTGCCAAATGCGCAGTGACGCGTTTGCCGATTGTCCCGTTTCCGCCAATTATAATTATTTGCATTATTTGTATTTGTCGTTCAGACCGATCTTATCGAGAATCATCGATTTTACCTTTTCAAGCCTGCGTAATCTTGTTTCTTCCCTCTTTGCTTCCCCAACGTACTCCGCAAATTCCCGCTTACAGGAGTGCGTAAATTGTTCAAATGCCTTTTTGAGTTTTGTATCTCGCTTAAGAGCATTCGTTAGGTCTTCAGGAATAACCAGCGTTTTCTTTTCCGGTTTAACTTCCTTTCCCGCTTTTTGATTTTGAATCGCTTCTTTAAGGTATTCCAAAAGGATCTTCTCATCTATTTCTTCCGTGGAATTCATCCGCCATTGACGCAGGGCTTTTGTTACGCCTTCCTGAGCATTTATCAATTTATTCTTTTTGTCTTTGAGGAAAACACCCTGATAAAACCATATCCCGAAGTAAGATTTAAAAGCACCTATTCCAACAACATTTTTGCCCTGGATAGTATAAACCGGACCGCCCCATTTTACAGTCTCCTCAAGCTCCGTGGAGTTTAGGATTCGTCTGAGCGCAATCAACTCTTTTTTCCATTGGGTTTCGCTGTCAATGAATTCATCGACTGTTTCGAATCTTTTCATAGCTAGTAATACAAATAATGAAAAACAAGGACGCGGTAATCTTCTTGTTAGATGATTTCAGTTTAGATTCAATTCCTTTGATAGGCAAGAAAAAAGGCGAGAGACTTTAGCTCCCGCCCATTAATATTGGATTGGTGTTGGTATCTACCCACCGGCTCCGTGGCATTTCTTATACTTCCTTCCCGAACCGCAATGGCAGGGCTCGTTTGGCTTAACTTTTGGCTGATCGCGAACAAACGGGATACTCTTCAGTGCTTCTTCGCCGGCCGCCGAAACGCCTTCGTAGGCTCCCGTAAACGCCATGCCCGCCGCTTGTTTTTGGGCGCGCTGATGAGCGAGACGTTCGAGGCGTTCGATCTCTTCCTGTTCGTCTTTGTCGACGACTTCGAGATTGAATAAAGAACGCGTGGTGTTCGTGTCTATCCGATCGAGCATATCCTGAAACATATCAAAACTCTGCTTTTTGTATTCCACTAGCGGATCTTTCTGTCCGTATCCGACCAGACCGATTCCCTGTTTTACGTGATCGATAGAAAGAAGGTGATCTTTCCATTGCGAATCGATGATATTGAGCATTATGTAGCGTTCATAGGCTCTTAAGGATTCTTCGCCCGCCATTTTTTCTTTTGCGTTGTAATCTGCGCTAGCCTTCTTCCAAATGGCTGCTTCGATATCTTCCGGAGTCATAATCTTGTAATCGACGCCTGCATCGACTGCCGGATCAACGGAATATATGTTTTCGACTTCCGCTGCATATGTATCGACATCCCAATCGCCCGCATCAACTTCAGGATTAAGGAAGTACGCGGTCAGATCTCCGAGAAGGTCTCTTGCGACACCTGTTTCACCCAACAGATATTCACGGTGTTCTGGCTTAAACATTAGGTCGCGGCGCAATTTGTAGATCGTGTCGCGCTGTTTGTTCATCACATCATCGTATTTTAGGACGTGCTTACGAGTTTCAAAGTTTCTAGCTTCGACCGCCTTCTGCGCCCGCTCGATCTGTTTCGAAACAGTTTTGGATTCGATCGCCACGCCTTCTTCCATTCCTAGCCAGCTCATCATCGAACGAACCTTGTCACCCGCAAAAATACGCATCAGATCATCTTCGAGTGATAGGAGGAATCTCGTTTCACCGGGATCACCTTGCCGGCCCGAACGTCCACGAAGCTGATTATCGATCCGGCGTGATTCGTGTCTTTCAGTTGCAAGAATATACAATCCGCCTGCGTCTAAAACTTCCTTATGCTCAGCATCTACAACTCGTTTCGCCTTTCTGAGCTCTTCCTCAAATTGCTCTTCGCTTGCATCATCCGGATTTATTTCCTGACGTTTTAGATAATCGCGAGCGAGGAATTCGGGGTTACCACCGAGAATGATATCCGTACCGCGGCCCGCCATATTTGTTGCAATTGTGACAGCACCTTTTCGTCCGGCTTGTGCGACGATCTCCGCCTCACGCTCATGATATTTCGCGTTTAGAACGTTGTGCGGAATTCCTTCTTTGACCAATCTTTCTGCAACAACCTCTGAATTTTCCACCGAAACCGTTCCGACCAAAACCGGCTGGCCCTTAGCATGCGCGCGCTTTATTTCTTCGACCGTCGCAGTCCATTTTTCAGGAACAGTTCGATAGATCACATCCGAATGATCTTGTCTTACGGTCGGGCGATTTGTCGGGATAACGATAACGCTAAGCCCGTAAACTTCACCGAATTCTTCCGCTTCAGTCTCGGCTGTACCCGTCATACCGGAAAGTTTCTCATACATACGGAAGTAATTTTGTAACGTGATCGTTGCGAGAGTTTGGTTTTCGCGTTCGATATTTACTTCTTCTTTTGCCTCAACCGCCTGATGTAAACCATCGGACCAGCGTCGACCAGACATAAGGCGACCCGTGAAATCATCGACGATAATTACTTCACCTTCCTGCACTACATAGTGATGATCCTTCTTATAAAGCGTGTGTGCCTTGAGTGCTTGCTCAACACAATGAAGCAGATCCATATTGGCCGGATCGTAAAGATTTTCGACGCGAAGCAATCTCTCCGCCTTCGAAACGCCCTGCTCCGTTAAAACAGCAGAATGATTTTTTTCATCGACAAGATAATCTCCCGTCGTTTTCTTTGTTTCCTCGTCTTTTTCACCCTTTTCAAGCTTTGGAATGATCTCGTTTGCCACATAATATTTATCGGTCGCCTCATCCGATGCACCCGATATAATTAGCGGCGTACGCGCTTCGTCAATGAGAATCGAATCGACCTCATCGATGATCGCGAAATAATGATCACGCTGAACGAGCGATTCGACATCGAATTTCATATTGTCGCGAAGATAATCGAATCCGAATTCGTTGTTTGTACCGTACGTAATGTCGCAGGAATAAGCGTCTTTACGCTCGGCATCGTCCATATCGTTTTGAATACAGCCGACCGTTAAACCTAAGAAACGGTGAATCGTTCCCATCCATTCGGCGTCACGAGCTGCAAGATAATCGTTTACTGTGATGATGTGAACGCCGCGGCCAGTTAAACCGTTAAGATAAGCTGGTAGCGTGGAAACAAGTGTTTTACCTTCACCCGTGCGCATTTCAGCGATTTTCCCTTCGTGCAAAACCTTTCCACCGATCAGCTGAACATCAAAATGTCGCATTTCAGTCGTCCGAATAGATGCTTCACGCACGACGGCGGAAGCTTCGGCCGCAAGTTCCGTCAACGCTTCCTGCTCGCGTTTTCTACGTTCGGTTTGGTCATCGATATCTTTGATCGCGTCTTGAATTCTTTGTTTGAATACGGCGGTCTTCTCGCGGAGCTGTTCGTCCGAAAGTTTTTTGATTTCGGGTTCTAGATCGTTTATTTCCTCAACAAATGATTGAGAATCCTTTAAATATTTGTCGGTTTCTGTACCGAAGATCTTCTTTACAATTTTATCTGCAAAACTATTTACAGCCATAATTCCTCTTTTATATTTGAGCCGCTAAAAACGGCAGTTGGCATGCGGTTTGTTAAAATTCCGCCATGCTAAAACACAGAAATCTCGCCGGAATCTTCCGGCAAAGTTATTTATTGTATCGATTATTTAGGAAAGAAAAATGCGTTTCCGGCACTCTTCCTAAAGGAATGTAGCTACAAAGATGCACGAGGTAAATTGGTAATTACAAAAACCTGATCGTTCTCCGCTGAGATTTGAGGGTATAAATTTTGGTAAGATTCGCCCGCATCGGCGTCAATCAACTTAAACGAACTTTTTCCGAGTCCGTTAAATACTGAAAATGGCGAAACGTCTTGTCGTTCGAAATCGGTTTTGAATTTTAGCTCGGAAATTACGCTATTGCTTTTAACGTGAATTTCAAAACTCGGCGCATGCGAACTTTGTAATGGCTTTGCCTGTGCCAAAACCTGCGGCGACGCACCGACAATTACTAATCCGAGGTAGACCGAAAGAGTAGTAAGGAAATAAAACGAGTTGTGGTTTTTTCTTTTTCTCACTTAGCTGATTTCTGACCGTTTCCCGCCTTTTCTATAGTACCATTTGGTTTTGCTTCCGGCGGTGTTTTTCCTTTCTTTAATTTGTCGGCTTGGTATTCCCTCAATCTCCCATCGATCATCTTTTGCGCAATTGGCTTTTCAAGGTTGAAATTAATAACAAGGGAATTGTCTTTACTCGATATATTTGCGGCTTTAAGCAAGAGAACTTCGTCATCTTTGAGTTTCTTCCAGCCATTATTGTGAGCCAATAGAGCCGCTTGAATTATTCCCTGGAGTCCTGAAGCAACTGTTCGCGCTCTCTCAGGGGTCGGCAGATTTGAATCGACTACCGCAACAAGCTGCGAATCGTTTTGCGCAAATATGATGTTCATTTTCTTCACATCAAACCTACTCAAATAATCCAGCCAGCCGCTATCTCCGACGGATTCGATCGCACGCTTTGCAACATTGATCATCTCCGGATTACCTAGTTGTTCGGTATATCTCGTGCGATTCGGATCCAGACGCCCGTTCTTGGTTAGCTCGCCTGTCAATTTAACCTTAAATTGCTGGCTGAAATCTACTTTTTTCGATTCCCATTGTTCAAAAACTTCGTCCGCAAAATCCAAAAGCGGTTTTTTGTTTATTTCAATTTCCGCAACCGAATCGCTGCTCTTTGCAGTATCTTTCTCAAGCGGATTTTCTTTTACTGGAGTTTTCTTTGGATCTTTTTTCGCCGTTTCTCCATCCAGATTTGGGAGCTTGTCAGGAGAATCAATCGTTTTGTCATCCGCGTCACCATGAATAGAATCCGGAACTTTTCCTTTTACTACGTTTTTATTTCGCCTTGGAAGATTTGGCTGTGTCCCCAGAAGTCCGCTGCCGCTATTTGAAGGAGGCGGTGGAGAAATAATCGGATTATTTCTCGGTGGCGGAATCGTTTCGGCAATGGTCGGAAAATCGTTGTTTAGAGCTTCAAGTTCGGATTCCTCTTTGTAGAAAAACCCTTCAGGATACGAAAATTTTTCGCCTTCGCCGGTCTGGTCTACCCAAAATACATCTGCGTCATCGATCTCGGTTTTAGCGTAATCCTTTACGACGTAATCCGTGTCCCCGCTAAAAACCTTGCCGCCGACATAGATCATATCCAAAACCTGACAAACTTTCCCGACATAGTGGCTGTCGCAGGCTTTTGTTCGCAAAAGATTGGTTTGACCTATCAGTAATATAAACAACAAGTTAATCGCTAGAGAGACCCCGAGAAATTTCATCAATCTCGGTGTAAAATCCCATCTACCTATCTCGTATCCTTCTAAGAAACCCTTCTCTTCCATAGCTTTATAAGTATAAATCCGTAATAATTATGGTATTGAAACTTCCAAAATTATAAGACGTCAAGACCCGCAAAAAAGTTGCGGATAAACATATGATGTTAGCACTTTCGCTTTGAAAACTAAAGGAATAGACAAACGGCCGACAACCCTCTAACATCAAGAACATGGCACGAAAGCGCAATGCGAAATCTACAGGTCGAAAAAAACCGAAAAATGCCTCTCAAACCGAATCAAAGACTAACCTAGTCGAAGAACGCGTGCCAAAGCGTTTTTTTGCAAAAAAAGTCGATAATACGCCGAGATATTCGCCTCCAAAAAAAGAAGAGATCGATAAATTGTTGTCAGGAATAGGTATTCCTAAGCCGCAGCCTTTTGTGCCAGATAAATTTCAGACCGACGCACTCGATGCTATCGAAACACACGATGTTTTGGTGACGGCACCGACGGGAAGTGGAAAAACATGGATCGCCCGTGAGGAGATACGTCGTTTGCTCGCTGACGGCAAGCGCGCATGGTACACAACTCCGCTCAAGGCTCTGACAAACTCGAAATATGCAGAATTCAGCAAAGAATTTGGAGAACAAAACGTCGGAGTACTTACTGGCGACCGGAAGGAAAATGGGCGTGCGCCATTGATCGTTGGTACAACCGAAATATATCGAAACCAGCTTTTCGATTCATTGAGAAACGGCGAACAGGTAAACACCGATTTCGTTATTCTCGATGAAGCGCATTATCTTTCAGACGATTATCGTGGACATGTTTGGGAAGAGGCGATCATTTTATCACCGCCGCGGATTCGTCTTCTTTTGCTTTCGGCAACGATCGGAAACGCAAAAGAATTTGCAAAATGGATCGAGGATGTGCGCGGCACAAAGGTGAAAATCATAAATCGCGATGGTGCGCGCCCGGTCGAACTTCGCGCAGCATTCCTTGCTCCGAATCTTGATCTATATCCGCTCATAAATCACTACGGGAAGTTTAATAACGAAATCCGCCAGTTCGGGCAAAAAGATTCTGATCGGCGAAATCACTACAGACGCAGGCGTCGATGAAGTCTATACGGCTCCCAATTCCACTAGTTTCTTTGTCATTTCGATTCCAAGTGCCTGAAGAGCGTTTGCCGGACGGATCATGACCTCAAAATCGATAATTTCTCCTTCATCGTTTAGGGTGATAAGATCGATCCCGCGCATCGACAAATCGCCGATCTTCGCCTCGAATTCAAGTGCCCAATTCTTATCCTGCAAAACCTCTCGAATGTATTTAAATTCCTGAAAAACCGTCGCAGCGGTCAGGAGAATTGTAGTAGTAATCAGTTTCCCTTCTTTAGGTTTCCAGACGAAGGGGGAATGAAATTTAACGTCATCCGCTAAGATTTCGCTCAAAAGATCGGAATTTTGAGTTTCTACAAACCGATGCCATTTCAAAAGTTGGCTGTTCATTGAATTGATCGTTCCGCAAAAAAGAATAGTAGATGAAAACCGAGAAAAACCTCGGCTCCACATTTTTTTGTGAGCCGAGGCATATATATTTAACTTCAAACAGTTTTAGCTTGCAGCCGCATCCGTTTGTTGCTCATTCATACTCGCGATCCATTCCTTTGTTTTTTTCAATTTATCCGCACCGTTGGGCATATCGTTGATTACCTTCTCAAGATGTTTATACATGTCAGGACTCTCAAACATTTCCCTAAGTTCGGTCAAAAATGGCTCGATCTTTGCAAAAACAAACATATGCTCACCAGTCACGTCGCTAAACATTTCAGCATCAATTACACCGTGATTTACAAATGACGCCGCCATATCCCAATACGAAGTTACCATTCGTAAATACGGACCAGTTTCCGGATCCATCATTCCATTGGCGATATCCTGCGCGCTCGTCGGGTTAAACGTAAACATCCAATCTCTTGCCTCACGCATTGTGGCTTCGCGTCGCAAATCATAGAGTTTCAGAATCAGATCTGCAGATTCAACTTTGCTCATCTTCATTTCTCCTTGTTCTTGGTTTATCTGGTAAGTCTATTCGCTGAAATTCACCAAGTCAACAGAAATTTCTGTTAACTCTCTGCGAATAACCTCAACCTTTCCATTGCAAGTTCCCTCCTTTAAGATAGAATCTTCACGTGAAATTCCGAATGCCCGAAATTCCTCCTCCCCAAATGATCAAGGCGTTGCGATCATATGATCTATTGCCCGCGATCATTTTTGTGCCGTCGCGAAAACGATGTGATGAGGCGGCGACGGAGGTTGCCCTCGACAAATCGCAGAGAGTCGATGCGGAAAAACAGAGAGCCCGCGAGGAAATCTACAAGGAGTTTCTAAAAGAAAATCCTGAAATAGAAACGCACAAACATCGTAATATCCTGCTTCGCTCGGGCGTCGCGTCTCATCATGCGGGGCACATTCCTTCGTGGAAGTTCCTGATAGAGAAAATGATGTCTGCGGGATTGGTCAATGCACTGTTTGCGACTTCAACCGTTGCGGCGGGAGTAGATTTCCCCGCAAGATCTGTTGTCATTTCAAATGCCGATGCACGCGGAAATGACGGTTGGCGGCCAATCGAAGCAAGCGAACTCCAGCAAATGACCGGACGTGCGGGGCGACGTGGAAAGGACAATGTCGGCTTTGTCGTTGTGGCGCCGAGCAATTTTCAAAATCCCCCCCGAATTGCAAAACTTTTGGATGCGCCGCCGGATCCGCTTGAGAGTAAATTTCGTGCAACATATTCAAGTCTTTTGAATCTACTTGATGCATTTGGATCGTTTGCGCATGTTCGTGAAATTGCCGAAAAGAGTTTTGCATTCCGAGGAACAGCAAGGCAGATAAGTCGCCTGGAAAGAAAGCGGGCAACGCTGGAAAAGAAACTCAAAAATTCGATCAAGGATCATAAACTGGGAATTTCCGTCGAGGATGTGATCGGATTTGAATATCTGGTGGGTGCACGCACACGTCTCCAGGAAAAACTTCCGGATGCGCGGGCAGAAATGCGGCGCGCCTGGCTAAAGGAACACGTAAAAAGCGGCCGGCTCGTTTCAAAAGGAAAAAGCGGTAAGCAATTTTATTTGGTACTAAGTGTTTTTGGCGACAAGGTTGTGACGATGCGTGCCAATGGCAGCGGTACGAATTTGTCGCTTTCCCAAATAAAAAGGGTCTATTCGAAAACATACGGAATGGACGCAAAGGCCGTCGATGAAGCATTTTTGGAGATTCACGACGGAAAAAATCCGATCGTAAAAGAACCAAAAATGTCACTCGTCAAGGAAAATACGGATGACGCTGTCGGTTTAATTACCTCTTTGATCGCAAAATTTATTCCGGATGGCGTTGAAGATATCGAGAAAAAAAAGGTCGAGAGTTTTTTGTGGGAAAGTTGTAACGACGCCGAGTACATTACAAAAACGGCGCGCGATATCGAGTATCTGAAAAGCGATATCTGGCTCCCGTTTGAAAGCCGCGCACGCGTTTTGAATCATTTCGGATATCTGGATTTTACCGGACAAACTGTTACCGAAAAAGGAAAATGGCTCGCTGACCTGAGAATCGATAAACCGCTGCTGGTAGGTGAAGTTTTAGAACGCGGAATTTTTGAAAAACTCGAATCACCGCAAATCGCGGGGTTGATGGCTTCGCTCGCCGCCGATTCTGAACGAGACTACGGAAAGCTCGATCTATCGGACAAGCTTTCCAATATATTGACAACCATAGAAGACATTGTTTTCGCGGTTTCCGGTGTCGAATGGGATTTTGGTGTCGAACCTGCTGAAGAGATAAACTTTTCGGCAGCCGCAACCGCCGAAGCCTGGGTCGGCGGAATGGATTGGGCTGATTTGGTTTGGGAAACAAAAGCCGAGGAAGGCGATTTGGTTCGCCTACTTTCAAGAACGGGCGAAGCACTAATGCAGGTTGCAAATCTTGGGAAATCAAAACCCGAGGCAGCGAAACGTGCGCGAATTACGTCAGAAATAATACTTCGGGAGCCGATAAGATAGTTTGTAATGGCTCTACTTTACTGAAGTTTGGCTAACATTTCGAGTATAGTTTTGATAAGATTGAATGCGAGAAATAATTTATGGAAGTTCTATTAGCAGATGAATTTGGTTTTTGTTTTGGAGTCGAGCGGGCGGTCGATATGGTCGAAGATTCTCTTGCGGAGAATGAAACTGTCCGCACTCTTGGACCGCTTATTCACAACGATCAGGAAATGCAGCGGCTTGGCAAACACGGTGTAACAATGATCGATTCACCGGTTCAAATAAAACGTGGCGAAACCGCAGTGATACGCGCCCATGGAGTAACGCCGGATGTACAAAAAGAGCTGGAAGAAAAAGCTTCGAAGGTTGTAGATGCGACGTGTCCATTCGTTACACGCGTACAGCGGCTGGCGGCGCGCGCAGCTATTGAAAATCGTCACGTGATCGTCGTCGGAAATCCTGATCACCCTGAAATGATCGGTGTAAAAGGATATGCACCGGATAATGCGTTTGTTATCAACGATGAAAGCGAGGTCGCCGGTCTTCCTAGATTAAATAGGCCGTTGGTCGTTTCTCAAACGACGATAAAGCTCAAGAATTTTATGGACACGGCGGAAGCCGTTAAATCAAAAACGGACGATGAAGTGGAAATTGTCAATACGATCTGCTCCGCGACTCGCGATCGGCAGGATGCGGCGCGTGCACTTGCAGGACAAGTCGAGGCGTTTTACGTGATTGGTGGTGAGCATTCGTCAAACAGCCGGAAACTTGTGGCGGTTTGCAAGGAATACTGTGAAAAGAGTTTTCTTATTCAAACGGAGCTTGAGATAAACCCTGAAGATCTCGCCGGAGTAAAAAAAGTTGGGGTAACGGCAGGGGCTTCAACTCCGAAATGGTTAATCGATAAGGTTGTGACCCGTCTTGGTGAAATCGGCAAAACTGCGAAATTGTGATTTGAACAGAATCTGCGAGATTAGAAAAGAAAGAGGTCGGCAAATTCGCCGACCTCTTTCAACTTTTAAAGAAATTAACTCACGGAATGACTAGAACTTGTCCGACCGAAACATTGTTCGGGCTCGACAACTTATCTCGGTTAGCATTGTAAATATCCATATAACGACTCGATGTTCCGTACATTTTTCGACTGATTAGCCCTAACGTGTCCCCTCGCTGCACGGTATAAGATCGTCCGCTGCCAGGTCCATCATAGCCATCGTTGTTCTGCGGAGTGTTGTTAACCGGATCGTTAGCGTCATATCTCGGCAGCGAAAACGCGCGATTTATGTAAACTCCGAATTCTGTGCCGGATTTAACCCTTGCGTCCTCACCTTTGGTCATTCTTTCTCCAAGGAGTCCGCCGATAGCACCAGCAATTGCTCCAATTCCGGCGCCCTTTCCGCCGCCAATGATCGCTCCCAAGATTGCACCACCCGCGGCACCTCCGCCGATGAAGATGATTTTGTCGTTCTTTCTATCATCGCCCGAAGCAGTGCCTTCATTATCACTTTTTGCACTTTTGGTATCCAAACTAGTCAAAGAACCGCTTATCGCCTGACTTCTTCCATCGGGAAGCCTAACCTCAACAAAATTAACACTAATTGTTCCGGGATCACCTCCTTTTTTCGCGGCGGTTACCGCATCGACGCGTCCTACGATCGTGCTCCCGGTTGGGATAACTATCACACCCGAGTTTCCGTAAACCGGTTCGGTCACCTTTGTGTCAAATCTGTCGCCGACCTGTGACACTTTAGAATTGATCTCGTTTTCGATTCGAACACGTATCTTGGTTCCTGCCGCTACAGTGTAAGCGCCCTGACCGACAGACCTTCCCGAAGTAGTCCTGATCCGCGGTTTGGTTTGCGAAAAAAGTTCAACAGATCCCGCCGCTAAAACAAATAATAAAATTGCACAAAAGAGCTTCATATATCTCAAATTTTCCATATTTCACCTGCCATTTCTTAGATGATCGCCTGTTATCTCAAGTTTGCCGGGACTTCTCATGCTCAGCCAAACTGGCCTTCCGTAAATCCTACGGATCAATACGTTTTTGGCGATTCTAGCTATGTAAAAAAGAATACCATTTTCCAAATCAAATCTGAAGAAAGATTTATTTAAAAAATCTTGAAAATCGAAGCTATTGAACGTATAGTTTAAGCACAACAGAATTTTCGATTTTTCCCGCTTCCGGGTACCCGAAGCCTGCTAAATCAGGGCTTTGGGTTTGTTATTTTTAGGGCAGAGTTTAAACAAATTTAACAAAAGGATAACTCTTTTAATGCAACTTACGCGACAGACTTCACTTCTATTTTTGCTGAATCTCATCGATGCAATACTGACGATCTATTGGGTTCATAATGGTTTTGCTACCGAAGGAAATCATTTAATGGCGAATCTATTAGACATAGGAGCAATTCCGTTTTTGACGGTAAAAATAGCTGCTGGTGGAGTTACGGCGTTTGTGCTTTCCTATTGGGGGCACTACAAGCTCGCAAGATACGGGGTGGTTATCGCGCTTACGGCTTATATCGCGTTAATGCTCGTTCACCTGATGACAGGCCTCACTGCAGCGGGGATTGTTACGGTAAGACATTTAGACCAGTTTTCGACGTGGTCTAAGGCCATTTTTGCTTTTGTGATGTAGTTAGTTAGTCTGTCTGCTGCAGAAATATGTCCTTTTGAATCGAAACCGGATTTCCAATAACAACAAAACGTATATTTTTCATATATTTTTGAGCGGCTGCCTGTACATCCTGCGACTTCACATTTCTAAGGCGATTTAACAATTCAAACCCATTTCGCCATCCACCCCCGACTAGTTCGTACTTTGCGAGCTCAAGTGCCTGGGCGGCGTTCGTTTCCTGCTTTAAGTAATAATTGGTCAAAAATTGCCCCGCCATTCCGTCGATCTCTTCCTGGCTAACGGGCTCAACCTTGAGCGATTTTATTACGTTTAGCATTACGGAGACAGTCTGATTCGCGTCGACTGCGGTCACATAAATATTTGCGGTATTGGCCGAGCTCGAATCAAGCGTCGCACTCGGAGCATACGAAAGCTGACGTTTTACCCGAACTTCCTGAAAGAGACGGCTGTTTAAGAGCGTGGTCGCGACCTGCATCGGGTAGTAATCGGAATTACTTAATGACGGCGCATTAAAAACTCCTCGGATATAATTAGTAGGAAGCGATGCCCGTGAAGTTATATTGAGAGTTCCGGACGAAAAATCTAATGCGGGGTACGGTGCCTCTTTATAATTTCCGCGCGGTAATTTTCCCAGCGTGGCGGCAATCTTCGCCTTAACCGCATCAGCATTCAAATCTCCAACGATAACGAGAAGAAGCCTTGAGGTTTGCATGACCTTTGCATGATAAGCGATTAGATCAGCCGGCTTGAACGAACTGACGGTCTGTAAATTTCCTTCGACGTTATTAAAATAAGGATGATTCGCAAAAATAATACGGTTTTGCAAGACATCCAGGAAGTTGTCGTTATCGGTTTCCTCTTCCTTGAGGTTTGAGAGAATTCGCGTGCCGACGCGGTCAACATCCGTCTTATCAAACGTTGGATTCAACGCGATATCCGTAAAAATATCCCAGGAACGATCAAAATTTTGGAGCGTAGAAGCGAGACTCAATACACTAAAATCATTTGCTGAACTTGCACCGATATTGCTTCCGGTAGCGGAGAGCTCTCGCCTTAGCGCTACGCGAGGATATTTCTTACTGCCTTCGGTCGCAGCTTCGAGCATGAAATTCTCGATGCCTGAATTTTTTTCATCGATGTTTCGCGAGCCACCTCGAATAAATAACCCAACGGCAACAGTTGGCGCACTTGGCCGGCGTTTTACCAAAACCTTTAAACCATTAACATCGAATTCGGAAACGAGTGCAACCTGGTCGGCAACGCTTGTTGCTCCGGTTTGCGCAAACGAATGCGGTACTATCAAAAGCAGCCAAATAACTGCCCAAATCAATTTATAATTATTTAGATTTCTCAAATATTTCATATTATTTTCCGATCAAATCCGCTTGAGACAATTTGGCGATAGCCTGCGATTCCCTTGAAATCAGCGCAACTCCCGCATGAGGTTTTCCGTGAACATATGTGTTTATATAGCGATTAATTTCTTCCCGCGAAACTGCACGTAAATTCTTGTGATAACCGCGGAAATACTCGATTCCAGTCGATGACCACCAAAATGCCAGGGTATGCGAATAATCGCTGAGCTGTTCCCGGTCAAACAGATCTCTTGCTTCGAGAAGGGTCTTTGCGTTTTCGAGCTCCTGATCGCTAAAGTAATTCGGGTCGTCGAATTTCGCAATCTCTTGGTAAGCAACCTTCAAAGCCTGTTTTGCTTTATCGGGCGAAGTTATTAGCGTTAAAGTAATCGGACCGACATTTCGCTGGGTGTAATATGTGAAATCCGTGCCGACGGTTAAACCTGAATCGATCAGTGCTCGCTGAAATTTCGAATCAGGCTGACCAATAATGTAAGAAAAAACATCTGCCGCGTAAGTTGCGGAATCATCCTTTCCGATTGATGGACCTTGCCAGCCTATTTGAATCAGGACATTTTGAATCGGTTGTTCAACAATGTCACCAGAGCTAGCTTTAAGAGGCGGATGCTCGACCAATGGAAATTCCTTAAACGGATCAACCTTACGAGCCGGCCAACTCCCCAAATTTTCTTCCGCCAGCCGAAAAACTTCATCGGGCTTTACATCGCCGGTGACAATCAAGGCCGTATTATTAGGTACGTAGTACCGCGATTGAATAGTTCGCATCATTTCGACCGTGGCATTTGTAATAGTTTCGCGTGTGCCAAGCGGCTTCTTTCTAGTCGGATATTTATAAAAGAGTTTGTCCTTTAGAGCCTCGCTTAGATAGAAGAATGGATTTGCCTCATTTCGATCAAATTCACCGAGTACAACCTTTTTTTCCTGTTCGAGGTCTTCTTCGTCGAACGCCGGGTATCGAATCGCATCATTAATAAAACGAATTGCCGTCGGCATATACGGGCTCGTCGTCGTGAAATAATAATTGACTACTTCTTCGCGTGTTGTTGCATTGTTTGCGAGCCCCATCCCATCTATATTTGTCAGATAGCTGACATCTCCGATCTGTGCACCAAATGCCATCTGTGCGCCGCAGCCGCGGGAATTATATAGATCGGTTCTCCGCAAATTTACAAAGACCCTGCACCAATAAACTCTGACCGCGCGATTCGGCTTGAAAAACATATGTTCGTAAAGATGCGATAAGCCATTAAATTCGGGCGGTTCCGTAAATGAACCATTTCGCGCTGCGAGTTCGACCGTTACCAGCGGCACGGAAGAATCCGGTAAAACAATAACCTCGAGACCATTTTTCAGAGTCTTATTTACAAACGGAACTTCGATGCCTGAATTGTTTTGAGCGAAAATTAATGTTGATAAAAGGGTTAAGGTAAAAAGTGCTGACGTTAGAATTTTTTTCACAGATTAACTCCGTTGTGAATTTTGAATTTCAAATATTACGCAAAACTTGCGAAAATGTTCTTATAAAAGAAATTACCACAAGGAGCAGCAATTATGGAACGAGACAATATGATGCATGGTGCGCGAACGGCGTTGAATACAAATATGGATATGCGCGAATGGGCAGAACAATATCTAAAGGAAAAAACGCGAGCCGAAAAGCCTGAAATGAACGAAGAAGAGTTTGAGAAATTCTGGAAGTATCACAAACCCGAAATTATGCACGCGGGCTCAGCAGAGGCGGTTCAGGCGTTTAAGGAGCAAAACGGACGATAAAAAGCAGGCGATCTCTCGCCTGCTTTTGCCAATTTTCCGTCCAACTACTTAGCTTCAAGAATTATGTTAAATGGAGTCTCACTGGCGCGCCGAAGTGAACTAAAACCGCCTTCGGTTACTACTTCTCTCAAACGTTGCTCACCAGCTTGTGCGCCGAGTGCTAATCCGACTTCCTGTGAAAGCGAAGCGGGCGTGCAAACTAATGTCGATGCCGAATAGAAAATTCTTCCGATTGGATTGTGGTTGCTCTCTGGTGTGTCGCCGGCGTATGGTTCGACGATCAACCACGTTCCATCTTCCGCAAGACTGTTTTTTACGTGCGCAGATGCACCGACCGGATCGCCCATGTCGTGCAGACAATCAAAAGTAGTCACGAAATCATAGTCGCTCCCCGGGTATTCGGCTGCTTTTGCAACTTCAAATGTAGCCCGATCAGAAACGCCTGCTGCTGCAGCTTTCGCTCGCGCATTCAAAATCGAATCCTCGTGATAATCAAATCCGTAAAAACGCGACTTCGGAAATGCCTGCGCCATCAAAATTGTGGAAGCGCCGTGACCGCAACCAATATCCGCAACCTTCGCTCCTACCTGAAGTTTGTCTTCAACGCCGTTCAACGCCGGAATCCAATCGCTTACTAAATGAGCGCCGTAGCCCGGGCGGAAAAACAATTCGGTTCCACAGAAAAGATCGTGGTCGTGCTCGTGCCAGCCTAAACCCTCACCCGACTTAAATCGCTCAATGATTTTCGGAGTGGCCTGTAAAGCTGCGGTTGCGAGAACGAATGCACCAGGCAAATATGCTGCACTTGTTTCGTCGGTCATAACAAACGTCTGCTCATCCGTCATATAATAGCTTTTGCTTTCCGCATCGTATTCGACATAACCGCTCGCGGCTTGCGAATTGAGCCATTCGCGCACATATCGCTCTTTCGTGTTTGTGAGATCAGCGAGCTCTTGCGACGTAACTGCTTTTCCCGCATCTCGCATTGCTTTATAGAGTCCAAGTTTTTCGCCGATCACGATCGTTCCAGCGGACATTGTCGCACCCAGATCTCCGACAAACTTACCGAGCAGGTTATTTAATTTTTCTTCGTTAATGTTCATTTTCTTTCTCCTGGTTGCTAAAATCATTGGCGATCTTCTCGCCTGTAATTATTAAGACGGAAACAGTGACGAAGATGGGCCAAGCCCCGCTAAATAAAAATTGTTTAGTGGGTTTCCAGTGTAGGGTAAACCTTTCACAGAAAAATAGATACAAATTTTAAGTGCAAAAATTTGCAGAGAAGAGCCAATCGACGTTACCACTAACAAGATAATTGAGTTGTTAATTGCATTTTGAGACCTTGAAAAGCATACGCCAGACAGGCCCATGCGATTTGTTTATGAGGAGTCTTGGGATACACCCGATGGATCAAAATTTCTGTTGGTTAAAGATATGGATGGTTCCCTTTCAAAAAGCCTCAGCGTGCCAGTCAATTGGACTCAAGAACTAAAGCAGGCAATGTGAGTCTCAGAATAGCAAAATCACACTTTTGTTTCCTATACACAACTCGGTAAACTATTCTCGGCATGAGCACAATTTTGATCGTCGAAGACGAAAAACATATCGCTGACGGGCTGCGTTTTAATCTCGAAGAAGAAGGTTTTGATGTTGAAATAGCTTCCGATGGAGAGATAGCCCTCGAAAAACTCCTCGATTCGAAGATTTTTTTTGACGCGGTTGTTTTAGATGTAATGTTGCCGAAGGTTGATGGTTTCGAAGTAGCAAAACGAATGCGGGAAGCGCAGAATTTTACGCCAATTTTAATGCTTACTGCACGAAGCCGTCCCGAAGATGTGCTTTTGGGGTTTGAAGCCGGAACGGACGATTATCTTCAAAAACCGTTTGAATTAAATATCTTCCTCGCGCGATTGAAAGGACTTCTAAGACGGCAAAAATGGTCAAACCCTCCCGGCGAATCCATCGATGTGTTTTCGATCAATGATAAAACTTTTGACTTCGCAAACCTCGAATTGTCTACTGGCGATGAAAAGATTCGCCTAACGCTAATGGAGGCGAAGCTGCTAAAGCACCTTATTGAAAAAGAGGGAAAAGCTGTATCACGAAAAGAAATCTTGGAGGAGGTTTGGGGTTTGCACGAAGAAACGGATACCCGGGCGATTGATAATTTTATTGTTCGTCTTAGAAGATATCTCGAAGAAAACCCTTCGAAACCGAAGATCTTAATGACCGTTCGCGGGGTTGGATATAAATTCGTATTGCACAAAAAATAAAAAAGGCAACTCAGAAATTAGAATTGCCTAAAGAATATTTTATCCGTAAAAGTTACCATCCGGTTCGATAATCATAACGGTCATCACGATTCCTACCATCTCTTGCATTGTAACCGCCCGCCTCGAGCTCGCGTCTTATTCGCCTTCTCTCGCTCTCGTATTTGTCACCTTTTAAACCCAGGTCTTTTACAGCCTGACCAAAATTTTGCCCGTCTCCCAATCTATCTAAAATCCTTTCTGTTGTAATTCGCGGGTGGCTTGAATTATTTTTTCGAGCGACCATATTTGCTGCGACAAATTGCCCGTATGTTAAACTGGGATTTCGATCTTTTTCCCGTTCGTACCAATCCTGCGCATCTTCCGGAGACATACCAATTTTCTTTGACAAACCTCTGAAACGGTTTGATTTTCCCTGCGCTCTATAATCCTCGTCATTGTATCTATCGCCGCGTTTGTCATTTTTCCAACGACGATCATTCCCGCGGTAACGATTATTATCGTCGTCGTAATCATCACGATTACGAGAATCGCTGTCATCTCTATCTGATTTATTCGAAGTCCTTTTGTCGGCCGATTTACCGCGGTTTTCGGTGTCGGTAGATTTTCCGCTATTAATATTGGTTTTTTTCTTTCCTTTGTTGCCGCTCTTTCCTTGAGCGGAAATTGCACCTGATAAACTAAAAACTAGAACAAAACTTGCCAATATGCTTAAAAATGTGGCTAATCCTTTTCTCATGCTTTTACTCCTCTTAACTTATGTGAAACTGACTTGTAGATTAAATATTTTATCAATAACTCGTGTCGGATGATAACAATGCGCTTAGAGTTGTGAAAAACCATTCAATCAGATACGTTTTCGTCCCAGGACTCTTATTTCATCGCGCCAATTTTCCGCCAGATCGAATCTGAATATCTCAATTTCCTCAGAAATCGTCTTCGTTAAAAACGCGAAATCAGGATGATAGCTCAAAGCGGGCGCGGCCAAATATATGATCGCGGGTTTATCGGCAATTTTCTTTTCGCCAAAAAGACTCGCGTCATCAAATTTTCCTTTTCTTCTCTGGTGTTCGATTTTTCTCCAATAATCGACCGCTTGAAATATCATTTCGCGATCCTGAGATACTTTGAGTTCGATGATCACAAGACGTCCGTCTTTGCGCAGCGCCAGAAGATCTATCTTATCCCGAGATGTGCGAAACTGATTGTAAATCGGCGAAAGGATCAGGTTTTCGTCGAGAAGCTTAATATTTTTTCTGAGAATTGATTCGAGCCATGCTTCCGGTGCGTTGTCATAAAAAAGGTGGAAACGATTCGGCGATTTATGCGAACGATACACCTTTAGATTCTCTACCAGCTCATAAAAATCCTCGTGTGTTTCTTCGTTAAGCGCTCGGCGCTTTCGTTCGACTCCAAACCAGGCTTTCTCCTCGCCGCATATTTCCCTTACACGCAGAAAAGGTATTCCGAGATAGCGCAAAGTTTCGCCGCTCTTGGAAAAAACGTGATCCATCCGCTCTGGCGCGAGCTTGATGATCTCATTTGAAATTTTGCTCAAGCTGCGATTCCCAATTGCGGCGAGTTTCGTCGGTTTGAACCGCCAAAGCCCTGAAATCTTGAGGGTTTTCATCTCTTCGATTTTTGTTTCACTGCTTTTTGTAAAGATCCGAAAGATACTGATCTTACTTTTCCAGGTTTCTGCAAGACACGCGTGAAGTTTTCGGAGTTCGGGCGCTTTTCTTGTTCGGCTTAAAATCCAAATATCGTCAATCGGATGTTTCTTCCTTCTTTGAAGCTTCGAAAGCCAAATTATTCCGGTTGTCAGAACCCCTTCGATTGGGACTTTTTCTGAAACATCGCACAATACCGCGATCTCGTTACCGATTTTCGGTCTCAACACTATTTGTGCAAACCGCCCGTTTTCTTTATTGAGTTCGACGCGAACAAGATTTGTATTTTTGAATTGGGAAATTATTAAATTCGCGATCTTGGTTGCTTTTTCAAGTCGCGCAAGTTCGACCGCGTCCCTTAATTGCTCCGCGGCGACACGTGGAATCAGTTGGAGTTTTGTTTGCTCGGTTGAAAAGTTTCGCGCAAGATCGAGTAAGATTTTGGAATTCTCATACCATGCGCCCACAACCCTCCACGTCCGGTATCCCTTGTCATCAAGGAAACTGAAAAGCACTTTATCGTGCTCGGTTTCGATTTCCATTTCGGTATTTTGTATTGCAAATGTTTTCCCGAATTCACCGGCGAGGATCCATTCGGTATGAGCGGCAAGGAGGGCTGTGAGGGAATCGAGATCAATTTCTTTCATATGTAAAACAGGCTGTCAGCCTGTTCAGCGAGGTCATGTCTGAGTGGAAATGAACGGGCTAACAGCCCATTCTATGACGAATCCAATCGATTCTGAACTACTTCCAAAACTACCTAAAGCCTTCCGATCTTGCCCAAAAACCATTCGACCATTGCCTCAGACCAGAGATCGTAGCCTTTCGCTGACGGATGTATTCCGTCGCTAAAGAAATCGTCATCGACACGATTGACGTCGTCAAAATAATAAACATTTTCCATCGTGGCGATCAGGTCTTGAGCATTGAAATGATGAAGTTTTGCGAGTCGTGAAAGTATATAGCGGAGAGGATTTGGGAGCGCTCGGAAATCCCGTACCATCGGGACGTTGGCCAAAAACATTTTCGCCCCCGAATTACGTTTTCGCAACAATCCGAGCAGTTCGCTCAAATCCCGTCTGAAAACTTCCGGGCTGCTTAGTTTAAAAACATCATTTGCTCCGACTGCGATCACGATGAAATCGAAATCGGTTTCAGGAATAGTTGGAAGAAGTTCTTCGATCGCTCGCCGAATCGTGATTCCGCTGACACCATATGCGTGCCATTCTACGCGTTTTTCGAGTCTTTTTCCGAGATGTTTGCCAAATTGGCCGGTGAGCGCATCTGCGTGTGTCTCGGCTCCGATTCCCGCGACGGTAGATTCTCCAATCGCAAGAAGTTTTAGCGTTTCGCTCCCTTCTCCGACAAAACCTGAGTTCTCACCTCCCGCATCGGGCAATCGCCCAACTTTCCAGCGCGTATACTGGCCCTGAATATATAGAAACGGCGAAAACGGGAGCAGACAGAGACCGCCCGCGATATATTGACGCTGCATTTTCCGCAGGTCAATTTCGCGTGCGTGATTTCGGGTTTGTGTGTTTCTTACGCTTTCGGCCATTGTGTTAAAATCGCATTTCGCCAATGTTTTCGTCAAATTATATCAAGTTTTTCGTTCTGTTCCTTGCGGCAATTTTGCTTTTTTCGGCGTGCCGTTTTTGGCAGACGGAAAGTGAAAAACAGAATCAACTGGAACCCGAAAATCAAGGAAAACAAACAGCCCCATTTTCGACACAAGAACCTCGCATTTATCAAGCTGAAATTGCAATAACGACGTTCTTAAATGGAGCGAAAAATGAGAAAAAATATTTCGTTGCAAAGAATGAACGCGCAAATCTTTTGATATTTAACTTTGGCGACGAAAATGAAACTTCACTTTTGGAAACCGCGAATGGCAAACATTTCGTAATAAATAAAGGAAATAAGACCTACATCGAGAAAACATACGAGGACAACAATGGAAAGCCGGACGAGCTCAGGAATTTCCTTACAACCAAATGGCTTAACGAAAAAAGAGAAGCGAAATTCGAGAGCCTCGGAATTGAAAACGGGCTTGCGAAATACCGCGTAACTATCGATGAATCGAAAAAATCAGAAATCGTGATCTTCAATGATGAAAAATTAATGATTCCGATGAAGCAGGAGTTTTACAGTGTTTCGGGTGGTAAGAAAGAATTGACCTATTCGATAGAGATCAAAAAATTCAAACCCGAGGCGCCGGAAAAGCTTTTCGTTTTGCCGGATGATTTTCGGGATCAAACGGTAAAAAATAAATGATCGAAGAAGACAAGAAAACGCAGGCACATGAGATATTCAAGACGATTCCATATGTCCAACTTCTCGGAATGGAACTCGTCGATCTACATCCGGGCGAAGCCATCGTCCGCCTAAAAATGCGTGACGAGCTTCGTCAACCGCACGGATTACTTCACGGAGGCGCAACCGCTTCGTTGATCGATACCGCCATGGCATTTGCATTGGTCACGACTTTGACCGAAGGTGAAAAAGCTTCGACGATCGATCTCACAGTTCATTATTTGCGGCCCGTAATAAATGAAACGTCCGTCTGCACTGCAAAGATCGTAAAGGCAGGAAAGCGTATCTCAACCATTTCCGCCGAGGTCGTCAATGAAGATGGGAAGCTTGTCGCGACCGCGCTGTCTTCATACACAAAAGTTTAAATGGAAGAACTTCGAAAATTTGCGCGTTATTTCAAACCCTACCGCTGGGATGTCATCGGCGGAGTAATGTGTATTTTATTCGGAATGATGTTCAATCTTCTGATCCCGTATTTGATCGGTTTGGCGATCGATTCGCTCACTACAAACCTCACATTGAATAACGTGATCTTCTATCCTTTAGTGATACTAGGCGTCAGCGCGTCGGGTTCGATCTTTCTTTTTTGGCAGCGGCGACTCTTGATAAACGCCTCCCGCCACATCGAATATGATATGCGTCGGGATTTTTACGATGCATTGATCGATCAACCGCTTGAATATTTTGAAAACAACCGAGTCGGCGACCTGATGGCTCGAGCGACAAACGACCTCGGCGCGATCCGTCAAATCGTCGGTCCCATGATTCTATATTCATTTCAGGCGATCTTTGCACTCGCTGTCGTTCTGCCGATAATGTTTAGTATTTCGGTCAGGCTGACTCTTTTCCTGCTCATTCCGCTGCCTTTTGTTTCGCTGACCGTCAAATATCTAGGACAGCAAATATACGTTCGTTTTGAAAAGATTCAGGAATTCTTTTCGGGAATCACAGCCCGCGCCCAGGAAAATTTGTCGGGCGCACGCCTCATACGTGCGTTCGCGCAAGAAGAGGCAGAGATCGAAAAATTTGAAACGCTTAACGTTGAATATGCGAAGAAAAATATTCAGCTTGTAAAATATGCGGCAGCGATGCGCCCGCTTTTGTTTTTCTTTATCGGTTTGAGCTTTGTGATAATAGTCGCGGTCGGCGTGCCTATGGCCGTGCGCGGTGAACTTTCGGCGGGGCAATTTACCGCCTTCATCTTGTATCTTCAGCGAATGATCTGGTATTTGGTCGCCTTGGGCTACGTCGTAAATCTCTACCAGCGCGGAACTGCCAGCCTAAAACGTTTCAATGTGATCCTCGAAACCGAGCCCGCGATTGATGACGCACCCGATGTTCGCGAACAACCAAAAATCAAGGGGAATATAGAATTCCGAAATTTAAATTTTGCCTATAACGGAACGCCGACGCTCAAAAACATCAGCCTCGAAATTGAGCAGGGAAAGACGGTTGCCTTTGTGGGAAAAACCGGTAGCGGAAAATCTACGCTAGTAAGTTTGATCCCGCGTCTGATGGATACTGAGGAAGATATGATTTTTGTCGATGGAATTCCCGTCCGTAAATTTCCATTGAAACAACTCAGGCGCTCGGTAGGCTTTGTCCAGCAAGAGACATTCTTGTTTAGCAATACTCTCGAAGCGAATATCCGATTTGGCGTCAAAGATTTACCGCAGAAGCAAATCTCCACTTCTTCGAAGCGAGAAATTTCTGTCGAAAAAGCCGCAGCGGTTGCCGGAATGACGGAAGATATTCGCGCGTTTCCAAACGGTTATCAACAGCTCGTCGGCGAACGCGGGATAACGCTTTCAGGCGGTCAGAAACAGCGAACGGCGATCGCACGAGCCGTAATGCGAAATCCGCGAATCCTGATTCTCGACGATTCCCTTTCCGCCGTCGATACGCTCACGGAAGAAAGAATTCTCCACGAACTCCGCGATGTACGCACCGACCGCACAACCTTGATCGTCTCACATAGAATTTCTACGATAAAAGATGCCGATCTCATTTGTGTACTTCATAATGGCGAAATAATCGAGCGCGGAAGCCACAACGAATTACTCGAATTAAATGGCGAATACGCCGATCTTTACCGGAGACAACTTCTGGAAGAAGAGATCGAGGCCACGGAATAAATACGATGAATCAAGAAAATGCATCCACCGAAGCGATCTATAAAAACATGCTTGTTATTTGGCTCGGTCTTTTTATGTCACAGTTTGCTTTTCTGGTGATGGTCTACTTCGCTGTACCAAAGGTATTTGAATTTGGTTTTACAAAACCAATACTCGATCAGAATTCCCTGATCATTTTAATCTTCGCCGTCGCCGCAGTTTTCAATTTGGCACTTTCATTCATTTTAAAAAAGCGCTTTTTGGATCAGGCAATTAACGAGCAAAACGTCAGCTTTGTACAAACAGCAATGATCGCCGGCGCCGCACTCTGTGAATCGGTCTCGATCTTTGGAATGATGCTCGCATTTATTGCAGCGTATCAATATTTCTTTGCCTGGATGATCTTGGGAACTCTTGGAATGCTGTTTCATTTCCCATTGAGAAAAAATGTGATGGATGCAAATTTCGGAAAGAGTTTTAACCGCGAAGGCCGCTAAGGACACAAAGGATAAATTAGTTTCATCCCGAAGCGCATAGTGCGTGGAAATTCCCCAATCTCTGCGCCCTCCGATACTGGGTTGCGACATACGAGCATTTTCTCTACCATAAACAACTTATGCTTAAGCGTTGGATGCACAAGCGGGAAAGATATTTTGCGATGTTGAATGATAATCGTATCGTACGTCCATTTGAATGGGGAACGGAGTTTGTAAAACCTAATGCAAATGGCGCGGATCCTCTAGGCCTTTTCCTTGATCATTCAAAAACTATCCTAAAAAACAGCGATGAGTTTTTCGCGCTTCGGGAAAGAATCGATTTTGAATTCGAGCGCGGCGAACAGATCCTAACCTGGGAAAGCTCGAAAACAACTCCTTCCGCCGAAAACAATTTGGCACGGGCAAAACTTTTTAGACACGAAGACGATAAAAAAGCCGCCGTTGTCGTGCTCCCGCATTGGAACGCAAAAGAAGGAAGTTATTTTGATCTATGTAAGTTTTTCAATCGCTTTGGCGTGTCGGCGCTTCGGCTTACTTTGCCGTATCACGAAGAACGCATGCCTCCCGAGCTTGAGCGGGCAGATTATCTCGTGTCGCCAAATGTCGGACGAACGATCGAATCGATTCAACAGGCCGTTTTGGATACAAAAGCGGCTGTCAGATGGCTTAAAGAAGAAGGTTACGAACGCGTCGGATTGGTCGGGACAAGTATAGGGTCATGTGTCGGTTTCCTGGCTTTTGTCCATGATGAAACGATCGAGGCTTCCGTTTATAATCACGTTTCGGGTTACGTAGCGGATGTAGTTTGGCGCGGACTTTCAACCTATCATGTGAAAGAAGGATTGGAAGATAAGATCGCTTTAGACGATCTGCGCACGTGTTGGCTGCCCGTTTCGCCGATGGCTTACATGGAAAAACTCGCTTCCCTTCCCGAGCGTCCGCAGCGTTATATCTACACGCTTTATGACCTCAGTTTTCCGATCGATCTCTCACGCGACACGATGAACGCGTTAAATAAATACAACATTGAGCATGATGAAGTCTCCATTCCATGCGGGCATTACACACTTGGCGAAAAACCCTGGGTCTATCTCGACGGCTTCAAGATCATCTCATTTCTAAGAAAACATCTTCGATGAATATTTTTAGGGAATACGACATACGCGGGATCGTTGGCGAAGAGTTGACGCCGGAAATTGTCGAAACTGTCTCTGAAGCCATCGGCACATTTTTTATACAAAACAACGCGCGGGTAATTGCCGTAGGCTACGACGCCCGCGAATCTTCGCCGGAATTTTGCGAAATTCTTGTAAAGAAACTCAACGAAACGGGTTGCGACGCAGTCGTAATCGGAAGGGTGCCTACGCCGGTTTTGTATCATACGGTTTATACAAAAGCCGTTGATGGCGGCGTGATGATTACCGGTTCGCACAATCCTCCTGATCACAATGGTTTTAAAATCTGCCTTGGCGAGGAGACGCTCTTTGGAGAGCAAATTCAGGAAATAAGGGAAATTGTTGTTTCGGGAAATTTTGAGGCGGGTAAAGGAAGAGTCGAAAATCTATCGGTACTTGATAATTACGTCAAAGATATTGTTTCGAAAATTTCGATCGGGCACGGCAACTTGAAAATCGCCATCGATGCCGGAAATGGAATGGGCGGAGTAACATCGGTTCCGGTTTATAGACTCCTGGGTTGCGAGGTCATTGAGCTTCATACTAGGCCCGATTCGAGATTTCCAAACCACCCGCCCGATCCGGCTGTTGAGGAAAACTTACAGGATTTGATAGAAGCGGTTATCGATCGCGATGCCGATTTGGGAATTGCTTTCGACGGAGACGCGGACAGAATTACAGTGGTGGATGAAACCGGAAGGATCATTTGGGGCGATGAATTAACGACGCTTTTCGCACGTGACGTTCTGAAAGAAAATCCTGGCGCGACGGTAATTGGCGAGGTTAAATGCTCGCAAATCTTGTTTGATGAAGTCGAAAGACTAGGCGGAACAGCGGTTATGTGCAAAGCCGGACACTCGATCGTTAAATCGAAGATAAAAGAAACGGCAGCTCTGCTTGCTGGCGAAATGAGCGGACATATTTTTTTTGCGGATCGTTATTACGGTTTTGACGACGCATGCTACGCTGGCGCAAGGCTTCTTGAACTTCTCTCAAAAACTAAAAAATCACTCTCTGAACTTTTATCCGCCCTTCCGAAAACTTACTCAACACCCGAAATCCGAATCGAATGCCGGGAAGAAGATAAATTCCTGATCGCTGAAAAGATTGCAGGAGAGTTTTCTAAAACCAATGATGTTATGGCGATAGATGGAGCGAGGATAAAATTTCAAAATGGATGGGGTCTGGTGAGACCGTCGAACACTCAAGCACTTTTGATTCTGAGGTTCGAGGCGAATAGCGAAGAAAATCTTAACAGGATGCGAAATTCGGTCGAACTTCGTGTTAACGAACTAATAAAGTCGTTTCGGTAACAACCTAAGTTTCGACCCGATCACTTAATCACTCCTTTGTTAGTTAGCGTATTCTTCCTTGTAATTGATCTGCCAATTTCGTGTAACCCAATCCTGCGCCGCATCCATCGCCTTTTGCTTCCAGTTTTCAAAATTACTCAAAACCGAAAGTGCAACAAGCGGTTTGCCGGGATCACGCTCGACCCGAATTACCTCGGTCGTTGTTTCGACGATCGTTTTTTTATCGTCAAAGAGGCGCAACTCCACTACGCTTCCAACCGCCGGCAGAAAATCAATGTTAACCAGAGCACTCGATTCTCCTACATGCTCCGTTAAGCCAAATGTTGAGATCTTTTCTCCGCTCGCGGAATCTACCCAGCTAACCTGCGCTTTTAAGTTTGCCCAAACCCTTGTCGGCAGCTGTGAAGCCTCCGTAATTCTTGTAAATGCTCTATTTGCCATACCTCAACCTCCCTCATCGAAATCCTTGATCTAAAACTAATGAGCGATATGATGAATCTATCTTTAAGACGGTTGCTAGTATCGGAAAAAGTATAAATATTTTATAGCTTGGTCCAGGATCGTCAATATTCTTGTAGATTTAACGACATTTTCATTCTCGATTTAGAATCGAAATCTCGGGAATTCCAATTATTTCAAAGGTGTCATTACTCTTTAACATTTCCTTAACCACTGGGTGTAATAATCGATAGTTACCGTTGAGGAATCGGCCAAATTTTTGGGAACTAAAATTGCCTAGGTTTTTCGTTGACGACCAAATAATACTTATTAATTTTTCAAGCAATTTTACGTATGAGCTCTGGAAATGCTTGAAGGTGTGCGTTCTCAACATTTAGCTCTCTCTTACGGGATTTTATTGACCAGTAGAGGGTTTGAAGTGCAATTTGTCGCAAGAAAACGCGACCAAAATTTGAAAGAAAAATCCAAAATTAAGGATATTCACACGGATTCGAATGAGCGCTGTAGTCCCCAAAACCACTTAAGCCGTTTTGCAGCGAAAATTGTTA
>JBBKXN010000156.1:0-3130 GCA_037969475.1 Pyrinomonadaceae bacterium
CATACATACCCTTGGGCAAACTTCTGCCGAACGAAGCATTCCAACTATAATGCGTCGGTGAAACGATCGTGCCGTCAAGCGAAGACTCAATACGAGTCGACTCATCTGCAGGGGTACTAAATCGCTGTGTTGGTGCAGGAATTCCTGGCAAGCTTCGAATATTCTGATTAAAGCCCGTGAACGGTGGAGCGCAACGTGGAAGTCCTGTTGGTCCAGTTGTTCCGCAGTTGGTGATGTCAAATGTATTGGCAGAAATCGAGCTTCTGCTCGTAAAGCCGATGGTAGACAATCCGTCGAACGAAACTGCAAGCTGACCACCAAAGTAATCATTTGTTATCGAAAATCCGCCGCGAAACGTTGAATCGCCTTCTCTTCCAAATAATCCCTTCAAGAATTTATTCTCAAAATTCGGCGACCAAGCAAGTGCTACCCTGGGTTGGAAGTTGTTCCAATCCATGCTGTAGAAACCTTGACCACCGTTTTTAGGTCCGGCTTTTTCAAAATTGATTAGTTCGTTGTACGGAATACCTAAAGCAGAGCTTGCAACACGTCTTTCAAAAAAATCTCCCAAGCGAACCGATGGAACAACTTGAAATCCATTCTTTTCATAAACAGGACGGCTCACGGCATAACGCATTCCGAATGTTAGCGTCAAATTCCTTTTAAGTTTCCATATGTCCTGACCATAGACATCATATTCCTCAGTAGCGAAAGTCCTATCGGCTGGCGTTCCGGGAGCCAAAACACTACCGTCAAGGTCGAACGTAAAATTTCCCGCGTATTGCGAAAAACGACCGATAATTGCCGCTAACGCAGTTCTGACCGATGATACTTCCGAAATCGTATAAGGGCAAGTCGCGCAATTTAGCGGATTCGTTAGAACAGCGCCGGACAAATTATAGAAAGAGTTGTTCGTAATTGCAGAATCAAAAGCGTTTGCGAACGTTTGACGTTTATTACGGATTATTCTGACATTGCCGCCCAATTGAACCGTGTGCGACCCGGCAATGATCGTGAAATCGTCGGTAATATTTGTTACCGGTGTTACTCGACTTAAGGTTCTGGCAAAAAACAAAGGCGAATAAACATCTCTAAAACTGATGCTTGGAGCACTGGAATCTCCTTGTAGACTAAACGCTTGCCGCGTAAGCCCATAACGGAAATTGTTGATCTTGTTGCTGCTGACAGTCCAGTTATGTCCAACTACAAAACCATATGGATGGCTCCATGCAGATGTTGCCGGGGTATCAGGAAAGGCGGAAACACCCGCCGTGTTGTCCCATTGATAATTGCCACGGAAAAAGAGTTGGTGGCTATCATTGACGTTATAGTCAAATCTTACAATATGCGTATTTTCTTTTTGAATCGTGGGAGCGTTGAATGAATAACCGCCGGTATTTACATTGTCTCCGCTAAAATCATTATTTGAAGGATAGCTGGAACTAATACCTGCAAATAAATTTAAAACTGTTTGGTTGATCCGAACCTCATTGTAAATCGAGTTCAAAGTCGCAAGGTTAATCGTGCAATTGACGGGTCCGGGAGCGGCACATCCGGGACCAGTACCGGTAAACCTAACCGATCCTTGGCCCAAATGCGCTAAAGGCACTACTTGGTCTACTTTTGCATCTTCAACTTGATATTGACCTTCATAAGAATAGAAAAAGAAGAGCTTGTCTTTCTTGATTGGTCCGCCGACGGTTCCGCCGAATACGTTTCTCGCAATGCTTGGTCGGTCTAGCCCCGACAAATTACCAAAGAAAGAATTTGCTGAGCCGAACGTTGGTCGGTAGAAATAAAAGGCTGAACCTTTAATGTCGTTTGTTCCGCTTTTGGTAACCAACGATATTTGAGCACCGGACGATCGGCCTTGACTAGCATTTGCGCCGGTCGTGGTAATTCGAAATTCTTCAACAGATTCAGTTGTCGCTCTTAACGCCGAACCTTGACTGGTTTGAAATTGATCAGTCCGCCCACCGGTTTGTTGATCATTAATATCTATTCCGTCGAGCGTAATGTTCGACTGGTCGCTTCTTCCGCCCGCGACGTATCCATCTCGGGTTACTCCAGGCTGCAACGCAAGCAAATCATTAACCCTTCTCAAATCCGTCGGCAGCTGCGTGATTTGTTCAGGTGTAAAATTGTTACCAATAGATGCGTCTGTGTTATTGATCACAGATTCGATCGAATTTGTAGTAACATCGACAATCGCAGTAACCTCTCCCAATTCAAGAGCTACGTTCAGAGTGTATGTGCTGTCCACAAGCGCCGCAACATCGCGGACGATCGATTTCTTAAAATTAGGAGCCGATACTTCAACTTGATATGTCGCTGACAGTATTCCAGGAAAGCTAAAACTTCCGTCGCTATCGGTCGAGACTGACCGAGAAAACCCGGTCTTCGGGTTTGAAATCTTAACCGTGGCCCCAGGGACAACCGCCCCGGTTTGATCGGTTACAGTTCCAATGATTCTTGAAACCCCAGATTGGGCGTTTATCGTTCCGAACAATATCGTAGAAACGAAAACAACCATCAAGGATTTTAGTACAATTCCTCTTAATGCATTAAAACTCATAGTGCCTCCTTTAGACTTGTGATAAAAATGATGACATATATAGAAATGTTTAAAGTTTTATCAGGCATTTTGCGTGCCGAAATCGAAAAACGGCATTAAAAGTAGGAAATGCCTGCCTAAGTCGTTAATTCAATTGATTGTTAGCTTTAGAAAAATCCGAAATAATGTCAATAAAATTCAAAATTTCGGGTATGAATTTTCTAATGATAGCACGCTTAGCCGTTTAGCCAAAAACGGGCTCGCTTGACGGCGGTTGCTCCTGCACCTACCGCGCTGCTAACGGTTGGTGAATTGGGATTAGAAACGTCGCCGATGGCATAAACGCCATCCTGATTTGTTTCGCAAACATCGTTGATCGTAATGTAGCCTTGCTCGTCCAAATCTACCAATCCTTTCAAAAATTCAGTGTTCGGCTGAACTCCAAGCCGAAATAAAACACCTTCTACTTCAAGTATTTTCTTCTGTTTCGTATTCAGGTCTTCGATTTCAACTTTTTCAATCCACCTACTTCCTTTAATAGATTTAATAATTGAGTTGAGAACGACTATTATATTC
>JBBKXN010000157.1:0-2953 GCA_037969475.1 Pyrinomonadaceae bacterium
TCGGCGCGATGAGCGCTTTTTTCTATTGCTTCCGCCAGCGTGAAAAGATTTTGAATCTGATCGAAGCCGCTTCCGGCGGACGGATGACGCCGAGCTACTTCCGGATCGGCGGTCTGATGTTGGATTTGCCGGCCGGGTTTGAACGGCGGACGAATCAATTTATGGCAGATTTCCCGGCCGCGCTTGAAATGCTTGAAACGCTTGTTTCGGGAAATGCGATCTGGCAGAGCCGCACAAAAGGAATCGGTATTATTACCGCTGAAGAAGCTATTGATTGGGGTTTGACCGGTCCGTGCCTTCGCGGCATCGGCGTCGATCTGGATCTGCGCCGCGATAACCCATATTCGGGTTACGAAACGTACGATTTTGAGATTCCGGTTGAACGCGACGGCGATGTTTGGGCAAGGTTCCGCGTCCGGATGCGTGAGCTTTATGAATCGTTTAAGATCGTCAGACAGGCTTTAGACCGTCTGAAACCGGGACCGATCAAGGCCGATGCTCCGAAAGTGGTTTTGCCGGATCGCGACGACATGCGGAAACATATGGATTCGCTGATCCATCATTTCCTGATCGTCGCCGAAGGTTTCAACGTTCCGGAAGGAGAGGTTTACCACGCTATCGAGGCCTCAAAAGGTGAGCTTGGGGTTTACATGAAATCAAACGGCGGTCCAATGCCTGAACGAGTTCATTTCCGCGGACCGAGTTTTGTAAATCTTTCGGCGCTGCCGGTGATGAGTGAAGGCGAGATGGTTGCCGATGTGGTAGCGATCATCGGTTCGCTGGATATTGTTTTGGGTGAGATCGACAGGTAAATTTTGGGGGAAAATTTATGACCGACAATCAGGAAAAGGAATTGTTTACAACGCTTGCGACGCTGGTGACAGGAGTGAATGTCATTCAGTCTGATGTTAAGGAAATAAAGGAAACCTTGATAGAGCATTCACAGATTCTAGGCGAGCATTCACAGATTCTTAATGGACACTCAAAGACTTTGAATGAGCATTCAAATATCCTCAATCGGATAGATGCGAAAACAGACACGATCGCTGAGAGGGTCTTAGACCACGAAACTCGTTTAACAAAAGCGGAAAAGAATATTGAAGAATTGCAGACTGGACTTCATTAATTCGACGGATTGATCTTAGGACTTAAATTGGAAAAGATAAAATTGATTGACACAAATTGCACTAATGAATCTAAATCTGATCAAACTCAGCATTTTTGTATTTGCGTTCCTGATTTTTGGATGCGTTTCTGCGTACTCACAGAATAAGTGTAGTCTTAAAATTGATGTTTATGAATTTAAAGAAGACGGATCGGCCGAACAGTTTCCTGTAAAAGATGCCAAGATTGTATTAAAAACGGGGAGTAATTCGACTAAAGTTAGAAACACCAACGGTGCTTTTATCGCCACAGATTTAATTGAAGGAAGTTATGATGTAGCGATCTCGAAAAAGAATTTTAAAAAGTCGGAAAAGAAAATTTCGATAGATTGCGGCGCTGCAGATTTCCAAAATATGGTTACCGAGATAGCTTTTCTTTGGAAAGGACCGTCGGACCAAACGATTAACATGAACCCGAATGTTTTGGGTGTTACAAGGGTTAAATCATTGCAGTCAGATGAATCGGATATTAACGGAAAGGCAATTTCTTTAGGCAGACCCCGATATTCAAGCGCTCTGAGACTGGCACGAGCGAATGGGAAAGTCATGGTCGAGGTTCTGATCAATGAACTAGGTTATGTCGTTTCCGCAGAAGCAATTTCGGGCAGCCCGCTTTTATATTCAACATCGGTTCAAGCCGCGCGCGAATCGAAATTTAAGATGACGACGCTTGAAGGTATTCCGGTAAAAGTTAAGGGTATAATTTCGTATATTTTTATGTGAGTTAAGTTTTTAGTATGGCTTCAGTAGCGACAGATTATACAAACAAAGTGGTGGTAACCGACGAAATGGCGGAATTTTCGCCAGAAGTCGTGCAAGAGATGGAATCCCATCTCGTCAAATATCCGGCGGACAGAACGCGTTCGGCGCTTATCCCGCTTTTATTTGTAATCCAGCGGGAACGAGGTTATCTGGACAATCCCGGCGTTAATTTTTTGGCGAAATTTCTTGATCTCGAAGTAACGGATGTTTGGGAAACGGCGACCTTTTATTCGATGTTCAACCTTCATCCGGTTGGAAAATATCATATTCAGGTTTGCAAAACGCTTTCATGCCGGATCATGGGCGAGCCCGAAATTACCGGACATATCTGCAGCCGGTTGGGTATAAAACCGGGTGAAACGACGGAAGACGGAAAGTTTACGGTTACGCGCGTTGAATGTCTCGGAAGTTGCGGAACGGCGCCGATGCTTCAGGTCGGGTTCGATTATTACGAAGATCTGACGGTTGCGAAAGTTGATGAATTATTAGATTCGTTGAAGTAATGAGAGCTCTTGTTGTTTACACAATTTTAGTTTTTAGTTTTTTGGTAATTGGATGTAGTGGTCTCGCTTATCGAGTTCCATCCGAAGCCATGAAGCCGACAATTGGTTCTGACGATATGTGCGTTGCAAATCCGTTGGCTTATTCATTTGGTGAAATTAAGCGTTTTGATATCGTTGTCTTTAAGGCCAACGAAGAACAGCGAATACGCTTTAATGAGAATAATCTCCGATATGCAATGCGTATAATCGGGTTGCCAAATGAAAAACTTGAAATGAAAGAAAACAAGATTTTTATCAACAATAGCCGAATAGAAGAGCCCTTTGAAAAGATTGTTGATGAACAAGATCTAAAGAAAAATTTTCCGGCAATAATTATTCCTGCTAATGAATATTTTTTGTTAGGCGACAATCGCCCAAATAGTGAAGATAGTCGTTATTGGAAAAAAGCAACGGTTGAAAAAAATAATATTTATTCCCCAATTGTGGAAATAAAGAAGGACTTTTATAAAAACAGATAGCTTTTAT
>JBBKXN010000158.1:0-57107 GCA_037969475.1 Pyrinomonadaceae bacterium
GCCATCGTCGCATAGGCGATCTCGGCTTCACGCGCCAGTTTTGCTTCCTGCAAGTTTGTCATTCCGATGATGTCCATTCCCCATTTGCGGTAAACGTTTGATTCAGCTTTTGTTGAAAACGCCGGACCCTCCATGCAGATATATGTTCCGCCGCGGTGAACTTTCAATCCTTCGACGGTTTTACACGATGCTTCCAAAATGTCGCCCAATTCCTCGCAAACCGGATGCGCAAATGTGATATGACCGACAATCCCTTCGCCAAAAAAAGTCGATTCATCGGCTCTCGCACGCGTCCGGTCGAAGAACTGATCGGGAATACAAAAATCCGTCGGTGCATAATCTTCGCGCAGGCTTCCTACCGCAGATACCGACAAAATATAATTTACGCCAAGCAACTTCATCGCGTATATATTTGCCCGAAAGGGAAGTTCCGTCGGCGTCAACTTATGTCCGCGGCCATGTCTTGGCAAAAACGCCACCGTGACGCCTTCTAATTCGCCGATAATAAACGCATCCGAAGGTTTACCAAACGGAGTATCGATCTCGAGTTCGCGAACATTTTCAAGTTCCGGCATCTGGTATAAACCGCTGCCGCCAATTATTCCGATATTTACTTTTTCCATATAATATTGTTGTTAGTGATTATCCTTTATCACTAATTTTCCGTCAATTTCTTCCAAACAAGCCAACGGCGTTTCTGGATCGTGGTAGAAGAGACATATCCACTCCTCGTCAGCCGCTTTTTTTAATAAACTTCTTTTCGCTTCCAGCGTTTCAGTTGGAAATAGATCAAATCCCGCGATCCAAGGCAATGGTAAGTGGGCAGTCATGGGTACTAAATCAGCAAAACCGTAAATAATTTTTCCGCCGCGGTCTAGTTTCACCGTCTGCATCGTTTCCGAATGCCCGCGGATAGTCTGTAAGGTTAATCCTTCGATTACCTCATAATTGTCGGGCTTTAGTTCCAGTTGACCGCTTTTTTCCAGGGGCCGCCAATTGTCAGGCAAGTAGCTTGCACGATCCCGTTCGTGCGGGTTTTCTGCGTGGATAAATTCGGATTCGGACACAAAATATCTGGCGTTTGGAAACTGAGGAACAGCGTTACCGTTTTCATCCAATATGGTGTTTCCGCCTGCATGGTCAAAATGAAGATGCGTATTTACGACTATCGAAATGTCTTCCGGTTTATATCCGGTTTTTTCGAAAAGGGTTTGAGCAAGCGGTTTATTGCGAAATATTCCGTAGATCTGTATTTCTTTTTCCGACCATTTTTCGCCGATGCCTGTTTCGACTAAAATCTTTTCATCAGGAGTTTCGATGAACAAGCAATTCATGTTCATCCTGATGCGGTTCAATTCATCGGGCGGGCATTTCTTTTCCCATAAAACACGCGGGACAACTCCAAACATTGCCCCGCCGTCTAGGCTGAATTCCGTATCAGGAATTATTTCAACTCTGTAATCACCGAAAAACATAACGAAAAATGGATAACGAATAGCGGATAATGTCTCCAAAAACTATCCATTATCCGCTATCAGTTTCCAATTTGTTTACTAATTTTTGTCCTCTGAAGCCTTCGGTGCATCTTTTGGCTGTTCGTCACCATTTGTTGCCGGCGGAGGTCCTTCAGGTTGCTGCTGTGGCGGCAACTGCATTCCAGGTGGAAGCTGCGGCTGCTGTGGCATCGGTGGCGGTGTGACGGTAAAATCGGTTGCGATCTCGATCGGATTATTTTTCAAGATCTCAGCCAAAATTTTGTCCTGCTTTTCCTTCTTAAGCAAGTTTGTCACATAATCATCGAGCGGCATTTCCTGCTGCATCGGATTTTCATTATCTTTGACGGTAGTTGAAATAAGGATATGACGCGCGTCATAAGTTCCAATCTTTTTCCCGTCCTTTTCTTCCGAGTCGCCTTTCTTTTCGAGTTTGATTATATGATAGCCAAACTTTGTCCGGACAAGATTTGGTGCAATTTCTCCCGGATTTAGCGCCAGCGCCGCTTTCTCAAACTCCGGAATCATCTGTCCCATCGGAACCTTTTCATAAAGACCGCCTTTCTCTTTGCTGCCCGGATCCTCTGAAAATTCCTTCGCGAGCTCTTCAAAATCTCCGCCATCTTTTGCTTTCTTAAGAATCTCTTCGGCTTTAGCTTTTTTCTCTTTGACGAGCTCAGGGTGCTCATCAATATATTTTGTTACGTCTTCTTCCTTTACCTCAAGCTGAGGAACGAGTTTTTCACGAGCATAAAGCTGTGCGAGAAGTTGCGACTGCTGAAGCTTGATTTGAAATTCCACCTTATCCTTAAACTCTTTTCCGAGATCGTCCATTTTTGATTCGGCTTCTTCAGCGTAAATCGAAAACCGGGCAAAAGAATCACGCATTTGCTTTATTTGCTCAGGCGTCATTTCCTGTCCGGGCGGACGCTGTCCTCGACCTTCTTCGAGTTTCTTTTGAGCTTTCAAAAACTCTTGAAACTCAGCTTCATGGCGTTTTGCTTCCGATTCCTGCAATCTGCCGCCCAAACCGATCGATTCCCAAAATCCTTTTTTGTCCTCAGAAATTATGAGTTTGTTTTCCTTTGGCTTTTCTTCCTTTGGTGCCTGCGCTTCTGCGGGTTTTGCCTCGGGTGCTTTTTCTTTCTGGACGGGTTGCGGTTGAGTATCTGGATCAGGAATCGGCATCTCGCCATCCTTATTTTCAGGAGTTTCGTTTACTTTATTTGGATCTTCACCCCAAAATTCAGCAACCTGCTTTTCCGTTATCATACTCAGCGGAGGCATCGGCTTATCCTTATTTTTCTCTTTGTCATAGCTGAGCGCTAGAATTGCCTTTTCCATGTAAGCGAGCTCTTGCTTGACCTCTGGTTTTTCCGCAAAACCATCCTTCCTTGCCTGGCTGGCAATAGCAAGAAATTCCTGCAAATTTTTCGCCAGCTCTTTCTTTTGCTCAGGGTTTTCTGCGAGCATCTTTTGCTGCATTGGATTCAGATCCTTTATCAGCATTTCCATCTGTTCTTTTGTGACCTTGGTCAGACTCTCGCTGTGCCCACCAACCTTGCTTTTCCAGAAAACAAGACCCAAGCCGCCCGCAATGATTACGGCGACAAGAATTAACATTTTTACTTTACTGCTCAAAATTATTACTCCTCAATTTTCTCTACTAATTCCAATAAAACTCCGCCCGTAGATTTTGGATGAACGAAAGCGATTAAGCAACCGCCTGCGCCTATTTTTGGCGTTTCGTCTATCAGACGTGCGCCCTCGGACTTTAACTTTTCAAGAGACTTCTTAATATCCTTTACCTCGACTGCAATATGGTGAATTCCCTCCCCGCGCGTTTCCAAAAACTTGGCGACCGGAGAATCTTGTGATGTCGGCTCAAGAAGTTCTATATTTGTTTCGCCAATCGGAAGCATAGCAACCCGGACTTTTTGTTCGGAAACCTCTTCGGTATGAACGTGTTCCAAGCCGAGGGCGTCTTGCCAAAACTTTAACGCCTCCGCGATCTCTTTTGTCGCAATTCCCAAATGATCGATTTTCATTTCAATAATTCCTCTATAGCTGAATATGGATCACGTTTCTTTTCAGCAATTTCGATCGCAAACTCATCCAGTTTTTCCCGGATTCCATTTTTCTCCAATATGTCGGCGAGAAGCCTTTCGCGGAGAAGCTCAAGAAGCCTCCATTTTGCAATCGCGGTTCTCCTTTCGAGACTCTTTTCTCCAGTTTGCAGAAACTTCGAATAGGATTCGATGGCCTCCGATAGTTCTTCGATGCCCTTATTTTCAGTCGCGATGGTTTTGACGATCGGTGGTTCCCAAAAATCGTGCCGATGAGCGAGCGATAGAAGTGCTTCAAGTTCTTTTTCGGTTCGATGAACGCCTTCGCGGTCGGATTTATTGATCACGAAAACGTCGCCGATTTCCATTATTCCCGCTTTGATCGCCTGAATGTCGTCGCCCATACCGGGAACTAACACGACAACGGAAACATCAGCTGCTTTTACGATTTCAACCTCATCCTGACCAACACCTACCGTTTCAACGATAACTTTATCAAAACCGGCTGCGTCCAGAATCGCCACTGCATCTACTGTAGAACGCGCCAAGCCGCCGAGATTTCCGCGCGTCGCCATTGAACGTATAAAAACATTTGGATCCAAACCCAATGTTTGCATGCGAATTCTATCGCCTAAAATCGCACCGCCGGAAAAAGGACTTGAGGGATCGACGCAAATTATTCCGATTTTGTATCCTTTTTCGCGATAATGAAGCGCAAGCTTATCTACTAACGAAGATTTTCCCGCGCCCGGAGATCCTGTGATTCCGATGATCGCAGCGTTTCCGGTATTCGGAAATACAGCCTTCATCATTTCAGCCGAGTCTCGTGTCGAATCCTCAATCTTCGAAATTGCACGGGCAACTGCGCGATTCTCGCCTTTGAGAAGTTTTTCTATAAGTTCGTCCAGCTTCATTTTGTCAAAACCAAACCGCAATTGTCGCATTTTTCGGTCGAAATTTAAAAACCGTGAGAATCTTTGATTTAAACTTGATTTTAAAAGGCGAAAACCACAAAATATAGTGCTAGTTCCCCATTGCAGCACAATATGTTTAAACTTCAACGTCTGGAAATCACAGGATTCAAATCTTTCGCCGATTACACCGAAATAATCTTTACAGGTAAAGGAATTACGGGCGTTGTAGGTCCAAATGGCTGCGGCAAGTCGAATGTCAGCGACGCAATGTCATGGGTTCTTGGCGAGCAAAGGGCGAGCACACTCCGCGGCGAGGAGATGAAAGACGTTATTTTCCAGGGAACGAACAAACGGAATCCAAGTGGAATGGCGGAGGTAGTTTTACATCTTGTTCGTGACGAAACCGAATACGTATCCGATGAATCTGATCTCGAAGATATAGACGAAAAACTTGGCGATATTGATGAAAACGCTGTAGATGTTGATGTTATAGAAGCCGAGCACCTAGAAGAAATTTCTGAGGGCGAGTTTGTATCTGAAATAGCCGAAACGGAAGAAGATGAGGAAATGGAAACGGTTCATGCGGCACAGGTCGGATCGATTCAGACGATTGAAACAAAAGTAAGAACAAAACGCCGTTGGAAACCGCGAAACTTCGCACTTGATTTCGCGCCGGGAGAAGCGGTAAGTGTTGCCCGAAGATTATATCTTTCAGGCGAGAGCGAATATCTGCTGAATGATAAAACCTGCCGCTTGCGAGATATCCAGGATTTGTTTTCGGGGACAGGGCTTTCCGGTGCGCACTACGCGATAATCGAGCAAGGTCGGATCGGACAAATACTTTCATCTAAACCCTCGAACCGCCGCGGTTTAATTGAAGAGGCGGCTGGAATTTCGAAGTTTCGAAAGCGTCAGCGTGCGGCTGAAACAAGGCTTGAATCTGCAAAATATAATTTGGGTCGCATCTTTGACATCGTTTCCGAAGTTGAAAAACAAACACGAAGTTTACGCCGGCAGGCAAATAAAACCAAAAGATATAAAATTCTTCGGGACGACCTGAGAAATCTCTTAAAACAGACTTATGCTGCCGAGGGAAATCATCTTACTGAAAAAGTAACCGAATTAAAGTCAAAACTTGGAGACGCTGGTTCGATCGAGCGCGATATATTAGGGAAAGTTTCCGAGAGGGATGAGGCTTTTCGCACGGCTACGGCAGATGCCCGGCGTGCCGAAGAAAATCTTACAGAAGTAAGAGCAAGACATGCGGAAAATGCATTAAATCGCGATCGAGCTGAAAGAGAGCGCCGATATCAAAAGGAGCAGATCGTTGAACTTAATTCACGAACTTCGGTTTTAGATTCTGAGGTCAAGGTATCGGTTGAACGGATTCGCCTTCTTAAGAACGAGATTGAGCGCCTCGAAAAGGAAGAGACGAAAGAAATCGCACGGGCGGAAAAAGAACAATCGACTCTGCTCAAGGCGGAGGAAGAGTATCGCGCAAAACTCGATGAGCTTAGAAGTTTCGAATCGGGTTTAGAACAGGAACGAGAAAGCCATTTAGAACATACGGCCGCCGTTGAGCGACTCGCCGAAGTCGAACGGCAGTTTGAAACGACGCTTGAGAAATTGCGTGAGCGAATTGAGGGTTTGCGCCGGGAAAATGAACGCGCCGAAGAGGTTTTTTCAGCGCGAAAAGGCGAATTCAACGAGCTGGAAATAAGTATTATTGATGAACGCAAAAAACTCGAAAAACTGCTCGCCGAAAAACAAATTCTCGTCGAGCAAGCGGAGAAAGCGCGCGTTGATCTGGCAATCGAAGAAAATATCCTCAACGAACTTCGGGAGGTATTTTCCCGTCGTAAACACCGCCTTGAAACTCTCAACGAACTTGAGGAGAATCGAGCAATCTACGCCCCAAGTGTGCAAAAACTCTTTACCGAACAGAAAAAAATCGGTGTAGAATTCCTGGGAATATTAGCGGACAAATTTAATGTTGAGGGCAAGCTCGAAAAAGCTGTCGAAAATCTCTTTGGCAATTACCTTCAAACGATTCTTGTAAAAAGCGAAAAAGACGCAAAACTTGTTGTAAAATTTCTAAACAATAATAATTTAGGGCGGATTCCGGTTCTTGTTTTCGATCCTAAGACGCAAAGCGGTGCGGCGGCAGCGAAAAACGGCGGATCAGTTGCGGAATTTCTGGGAGTCTCAAAAGATTTTGTGAAGGCACTCGAAGATGTTTTTCCGCGTGAGATGGCTGCGAAGGTCGTCGAAACGGTCGATAATGTTAACGGTAAAGGCGATGTCTATCTTACGCTCGACGGAGATTTGGTTATTGGCGGAAAGCTGTTTATTAGCGGAAGCCCGAACGAGGGTGGGAAAAATTCCTCTTTGCTTGCATTTAAGCGCGAACTGCGTGGTCTCGAAAAAGGCTTTAAAATATCGAAGAATGAAATTGAGAAAGCGACACGGAGTTTTGAGAGCACTCAGGAAATTCTAGCTCAGAAGGAAGACGAAATCGTTGATTTACAAGCGTTTATCGTAAAAGTCGAGCGAGAGCTTTTATCGCAAGAGATTCATTCGAAGTCTTTAGGACAGGAAATAGAGCGTGCTGAAAGACACAAAAAGGTTGTTGCTGATGAGACTTCGCAGATCAATACTGAGATCTCGCAGATTGAAAAGCGCCGGGTCGAATCAAGGCAAAACGCCAAGACGGCGGAGCAAGCAAGGCTGCTTTCAGGCGAGAAGATCGATCGTGTAACGATAGAATTTAATAAGGTACGAAAAACCGTCGAAGACGAAAATTCCCTACTAGGTGAGAAACGAACACGTGCGGAAGTCGCTGCTGAGCGGAAGCGTTCGACACAGAATGGTCTCGCGAGGATTCGCACGGAAAGTGCTGAACTGGAATCACGTCTCGAACGGCAGACCCGGGAAAACGAAGAAAATAAAAAGCGTGTTGAAGAAATTACGACGGCGACCGAAGATCTGACACAAAAAATCGCTCTTGCGAAGGAGCAAATGGGGCGTGAAGGCGACGAACTCAATCAAGCAATTGCGCATCTCAAAGAGGCGCGTGATCGTTCGGATGCCCTGTCGGAAGAGCTTGGAGAATTAAATAAGAGCTCGGCAATGGCTCGTGATGAGCGCGCAGGGCTTGAAATCAATCAGGCAGAAACTCTCACTAGACTCAATAGTTTGGATGAAAAGTGCCTCCAGGACCTAAATATCTCGCTGAGTGAGTTAGTCGAGGCTAATAAAATTGATGAGGATTTTGAACTCAGCGCGGCGCGAAACGAGGTTGAGAAATTAAGGGCGCAGATCGAGAATTTCGGGGCAATAAATATGCTGGCTCTCGAAGAGCTTAGCGAAACTGAAGAACGGCTTGAATTTTTAACACAGCAGCAGAAAGACATAGTTGACAGCATAAAAGCTACTGAAGACGCTCTTGGCGAGATCAAACGGCGTTCGCGACAGAAATTTATTGACGCATTTGAAGCGATAAATGCTAATTTTACAGAGTTTTTCCAAGAGTTATTTGGCGGAGGAAATGGTGAAATGACCCTTCTTGAAGCCGATGATATTCTGGAATCTGGAATTGAGATCGTGGCACAACCGCCCGGAAAACGGCTTCAAAATATGCTATTACTCTCGGGCGGCGAAAAAGCGATGACGGCGATCGCGCTCGTTTTGGCGATATTCCGATACCGACCTTCGCCGTTCTGCTTGTTAGATGAAGTAGACGCACCGCTCGATGATGCAAACGTTGGACGATTCGTCGAAAGAGTTGCGGAAATGTCAGAAAACACACAGTTTATTGTTATCACGCACAATAAGCGGACGATGGAAGCGGCAAAAGCGCTCTATGGTGTGACAATGCAGGAAGCTGGCGTTTCGAAGATCGTTTCCGTTAGATTTGAGTAAGTTTTATGGAGTTTCTAAGATTTTTTGTAGTTGTGATTTGTCTCTCTCTATTTGCGGTAACTGCCTATCCGCAAAAGCCGGATGTAAAGAAAAACGCGCGCCCCTCATCGGACAGCGATGAAACTAAGAAAAAGGCACCCGTAAGCATAATAAAAGGTGAAATCGCATACACTTACGAATTCGAAAAACCTGAGTTTGTTGTTGCAAAGGTTGTCATCACCCATGATGAGAATGGAAATGGCGAAATCACTTTTCGAGAAAGGGATTTTGAAGAAGATATTTCTGAGCCGCTTGCGATTTCTCCGGCAACGCTCGAAAAACTAAAGGAGCTTTGGGTGCCTGTAAACTTTCTCGAATCCAAAGAAAAATTTCAGTCCGATGTGCGCGATTACGGTCATCTCGGAACGATGAAGCTTCGAATGAAAAAGGGCGATGTCGAAAGGGAAGAGGTTTTTAACTGGACGGAGAATTTAGACGTTAGAGCTTTGTATGAAGAATATAGGAAAATTGGAACGCTCGCCGTCTGGATGTTTGATTTTGAAGTTGCAAAACGAAACCAGCCTCTTCGAACTCCTCAAATGATGACGGGGCTTGATTCACACGTGCGAAGAAATGCAATTCCTGACCCTCCGCACATTGTGCCGTATTTGAAAAAATTAAGCGGCGACGAAAGTATCCCGTTAATTGCCCGCAACCACGCGGCGCGAATCGCTCAGAAAATTGAGTCTGCTGAGAAGAAAAGTGACAAACCCGTCGCACAAAAGCAATAGCACTGACTCAATATCGACGGCGATGCTGATAGATTCAAAACCTATTTTCCAGCCGGAGCGATCTTTTGACGGGCCGATAAAGTTTCTTCCAGTATCTGATTTTGCTCCAATCCGTGAATTGCGTAAGACCCGGTAGCCGGTGACGCCGAGGCATCGCGTCCGACAAATTCCAATTTTGTATTCTCCGGTAGAATTGCACGCAATCTTGATTCCACGAAGAACCAGCCACCCATATTTTTGGGCTCTTCCTGTGTCCAAACAATTTCATTCGCATTCGGATATTGCGCAAATACCTCCGCAAGCTTTTCAGCGGGAAACGGATAAAATTGTTCAAGCCTTATCAAGGCAACACTTTCAATCTCCGATTTAGCGCGCGCATCTTCGAGGTCATAGAAGATCTTTCCACTACACACGGCGATTCGTTTCACCTTCGAATTATCACGAACGAATGCGTCATCGATAACAGGCTGGAAGCCGCCGCTTGTCAAATCTCCAAGCGCCGAACTGGCCGCCGGAAGCCGGAGAAGACTTTTTGGAGTCATAACGATCAACGGACGGATAATTTCCTGATGTACTTGCCGCCTAAGCATATGGAAATATTGCGCGGGCGTGGTTGGATAACAGACCTGCAAATTGTTCTCAGCACAAAGCTGCAAGAACCTTTCGAGTCTTGCAGAGGAATGTTCGGGGCCCTGTCCTTCATAACCATGAGGAAGCAGCAGTACGAGGCGATTTCGCTCTTTCCATTTGTCTTCGGATGAAGAAATATATTGATCGATTATAACTTGTGCGCCATTTGAAAAGTCACCGAATTGTGCTTCCCAAATAACGAGCGTATCATTCGCGACGTTTGCATAGCCATATTCAAAGCCGAGGACACCTGACTCCGAAAGCGAACTGTCAAATACCAGAAACCGCGCTTCCGGAGACTTTTCGTTTCGCAATTCCGCGAGCGGACACCAAACTGATCCGTTCTGAGTATCGTACATTAAGGAATGCCGGTGTGAGAATGTTCCCCGCCCCGAATCCTGACCGCTAAGACGGACATTGCCGCCATCCAAAACGATCGATCCGAACGCCATTGCCTCGGCGAATCCCCAATCCATAGGGGTTTCGCCCGCTCCCATTTTCGAACGTCGTTCCAGCTGTCCGACCATTTTGGGATTGATGTTAAACCCTTCCGGGACAACCGAGATCCTGTCGGTTATTTGATCCAACATTTCACCGGGAACCGCGGTGTCCAGAATATTAGAACCATCTTCTTCCGGAACCGGCGGATGAAGTTCGACAACCTTTTTCTTTTCGGAGGCGATTTTTTTAGCATTTTTTAGAATTTCCTCATACTTTTCAATCACCCCTTCTGTCATCTTATCGAGCTCGCCTTCTGATATGACTTCACCTCTAACCAATTCTTGTGCGTAGATGTGTCTAACGCCGGGATGCGCTTTAACCCTTTGGTACATCAAGGGTTGTGTGTAACTGGGTTCGTCCCCTTCGTTATGTCCAAGCTTTCTAAAACCAACAAGATCAAGAGCGACATCCTTGTTAAATTTCTGACGATATTCAAGTGCTATCTTTACAACCCGATACGCGGCTTCCGGCGAATCAGCGTTGATATGAAAGATCGGAAGTTGTGTGATCTGCGCCGCATCAGTCGAATAGATGGAGCTCCTGCTGGCCTCCGGCGAAGTTGTAAAACCGATCTGATTGTTTACCACAACGTGAATTGTTCCGCCCGTACGGTATCCTCGAAGGCTCGCGAGCTGCAGCGTTTCCATTACGATTCCTTGGCCGGCAAATGCGGCATCTCCATGAAGGAGAATCGGAAGCACGCGGTCAATAACCTCTTCTTTTCTATTTTCATCGCCCTCAAGAAGCTGATCTTGTCGGGCGCGTGCCATTCCTTCAACGACCGGATCGACAAATTCTAAATGGGAGGGATTACATGACAGCTGTATCCTAATATCGTTTCCACTGTCGGTTGTTCGTACGCCAATAGCACCTTGATGGTATTTCACATCTCCTTCGTCAGCTGGAAAACTCGGATGTGATGTTCCTTCAAACGATGTGAAAATACGCTCCGCCATATCGCCGGTTTTTGCATTGCCAACGATATTCGCCAAGACATTCAAGCGTCCGCGGTGCGCCATTCCGAGATAAATTTCTTCAACACCTTGTTCAGAGGAAAGTTCGACAAGTTGGTCAAGAAGCGGAATCAGCGTTTCTGTTCCCTCGAGCGAAAATCGCTTCTGACCTAAGTATTTACGGTGCAAGAACTGTTCAAACTGTTCGGCTTCGATCAATTTGAGAAGAAGTTTTTTCTGTGTTTCTGCGGGCACTGGCTCAGAATCGACAAATTCCTGTCTGATCTTTTCACGCAAAAATGCGATCTCTTCTTTAGTTTGAATGTGTCGATATTCGATTCCCACTTTTCCGCAATATGCGCGTCTCAAAACCCAAAGAATTTCTCGAAGCGGGGAGCGGTCTTTTCCATGCAAACCATCTGTAATAAATTCGCGATCAAGATCCCAAATCGTTAAACCGAAATTCTCGAGTTCGAGCTCAGGCGAATAATGGTTGGTCATATTTAAAGGATCAATATCAGCCAGCAGGTGCCCGCGCTTTCGGTAAGTATTTATCAGCTGTAAAACTTTTGCCTGCTTAACAGTGGCTTCATGAACGTGGTCGCTTCCGAGAAGTGACGGATTATAGTCTTCGGCCCAGCGCAATGGCGGATAGGTAATTTCCAGGCTCTTGAAGATCCCGTCGTAAAACTCATGATCGCCTACCAAATATTCGTGAATCCTCTTAAGAAATAGTCCGCTTTCGGCACCTTGAATCACGCGGTGATCGTAGGTGCTCGTCATTGTCATTATTTTACTTATTCCCAGTTGAGAAAGAGCCGCAGCGGTCATCCCCTGATATTCTGCCGGATATTGAATGGCGCCCGTTGCAATGATCGCACTCTGCCCGGACATCAAACGCGGTATAGATGCAACCGTTCCAATCGTTCCGGGATTGGTTAAAGAAATTGTTGTGCCTTGAAAATCATCTAGCGTGAGTTTTCCTGTTCGTGCTTTTGATATCGCTTCGTTAAACTTTTCATAAAACTGCCAAAAAGTTCCTTCACTGGCGTCTTTCAAGTTTGGTACCAGCAAATTTCTTGAACCGTCTTTTTTCTCAATATCTACTGCTATGCCGAGATTTATGTTTTCGCTTACGAGCCGCGAAGGTTTACCATCGACGACCCCGTATCCATTGTTCATCGACGGATATTCTTCTGTCGCCTTGATGATCGCCCAACCGATCAAATGCGTAAACGAAACTTTTCCGAGCAATCGTGATCCGAGACTTTCATTAATAACTTTGCGATTTTCTTCGAGAAGTTTTACGGGAATTCGTCTTTCCGAAGTCGCCGTCGGAACAGTCAGGCTTTCGTCCATATTTGTGACGATAACCTTCGCGACACCGGTTAGAGCTTGTGCTTCAACCCCCTTCGGTACTATAGTTTCCGTGCGATTTTCAGTTGCGGGTTTTGCAGCAACCGGAGCGGTTTCCTTTTCGGCAACCTGAGTGGAGTCCGACGCGGCGGGGACGGTTTTGGCTGTAACAGGAATTGCTCCATTCGACCCCGAAACGAGATCATCGAAATAGCTTCGCCAGGATTCATCTACCAGATTTGGGTCGCTATTGTAACGATTGTACAAACCTTCGACATAGCTGGCGTTTGCGCCAAAATTTTCGTTTATATATTCGGTTAGATTCGAAACGTTTTCGCTCACTCTATGATTTCCTCTCTTATTTTCTGGGTCAATAAGTAATTTTAACTCAAAAGGAAGGAAATTATAAGCATTGGTATACCAATCGCCAGTTGATGAGAATTTTCCTAGGTTCTCAAACAAACATCACGAAAGGTTCAAATTTTAAAACAAGTGTTTAATGTTTTGCGGGATTCTGCACACAATACGGGGGTGAGCCATTCGCAGGGATAAAGCATCCGTCAAAGTCGTCGTCGGGGCAGTGGTATTTTCCAGTCACACTTAGTGTGCAAAGTGCTTGGTTAGAATAGGCGTCTGGTTTTGGAGAATCGTCGGATAATAAAGTGTAAATGCCGGAACCAATAAATAGGCATGCAATAAAAAATACAAAACTTTTCGAAAAACTTGATTCGGAGAATTTCATTTTTGTTACCTTTGGTTCGGATAACGAAATACTAGGAAGTATTGTTCCTAATTCAGACTAAATATTTTGTCCAACAAAAAACATTTGCGAATCGAATTTCTTCTCGTCTTTCTGAAATTCGATCTCCCGATAAACCCCTTCGCTGTCGAGAAGCTGCGCGTTTTGGTTATCGTTGAGATATGCATTTAAGACCTGATCTTTTAAATATCGCTTTATAGTCTCATCGTTGACTGGCACTACGGCTTCGACCCTTCGATCAAGATTCCTGTGCATCCAATCCGCACTGCCAATGTAAACTTCTTCGTCGCCTCCATTTTCGAAATAGAAGATCCGACTGTGTTCGAGAAAGCGTCCGACGATGGACACAACTCGTATATTTTCCGATAGCCCCTTAATTCCAGGTCGCAGAACACAGATTCCGCGTACGATCATATCTATTTTTACTCCCGCCTGAGACGCCCGATAAAGTGCCCGAACGATTTTATCATCGGTAAGGCTATTCAGTTTTACAATGATGCGGGCGTTTTTACCCTGAAGCTTGTTTTTCGTTTCGCGACTAATCAAGCTGATCATCTTTTCCCGAAGATCAAACGGAGCGACAAGCAGCCGGCGGTATTCGTTTTGATACGAATAGCCGGTCAGAAAATTAAATAGATCGGTCGCATCCTCACCGATTTCGTGATTTGAGGTTAGCAATCCGACATCTGTATAAAGACGAGAAGTTGTAGGGTTGTAGTTTCCGGTAGCTATATGCACGTATCGACGCAGGGCGTTGTTCTCATGACGAACGACAAGTAGAACTTTCGAATGTGTCTTGAGACCAAACATCCCGTATATAACATGAACGCCTTCGCTTTCAAGCTTTCGAGCCCATTCGATATTATTTTCCTCGTCGAATCTTGCTTTGAGTTCGACAAGTGCTGCTACCTGTTTGCCATTCTTACTGGCTTTCGTAAGCGATTCGACGATCGGAGAGTCTTTACCCGTTCGATACAGACAAATCTTTATTGCACGTACATTTTCATCTTCTGCCGCCGCTTCAAGAAAATCGGTGATTACGTTGTACGAAGTATATGGATGATGCACAAAGACGTCTTGTTTTTTAAGAACATCAAATATATTCTCCTGGGTTTTCAGCGCGGTTGGGATCGAATAAGCAATTGGGGTGTCTTTGAGGTTTGGAAGGTCCAAAGAATAGAGTGCCATCAAATCGGGAATATTCACAAAACCGTTGATTCGATAAACATCATCTTCAGTAAGTCCGATCGAAGTAGCAATGAGCTCCGAAACCTTTTCGGACATCGTTGATTCAACCTCGAGTCTTACGGGAACACTAAATCGTCTTCGATATAGCAGTTCGCGTTCCATAGTGCGCAGTAGGTCACCCGCTTCATCTTCACGGATTTCAATGTCGGCGTCACGGGTTACGCGAAAAAGGTTAGGTTTTTTAACCTTCATGCTCGGAAAGAGGTCGCCGATATTTGCCGCTATAACTTCGTCAAGCGATACAAAACGTGTTTCGTCTTCTTTGACGGGGATGAGTCTTGGAATTTTGGGCGGTAGTTTTATTCGTACGAACCTGCTTCTATCAAACAGGTGACTTAGTTTGCCTTGTTGGAAGTTTTTTTCCGGCTTTACCATAGCGCCGAGATTTATACTCAAATTAGAAATATATGGAAAAGGGTGACTCTCGTCCACCGCTTGCGGGGTCAAAACAGAGAAGATATTTTGCTGGAAATAGTTATTCAGCCCTTGCTGTTCGGCTTCGTCTAAGTCTTGGTATGATGACAGAAAAATTCCTTCGTGTTCGAGCTGTGGAAGAATTTCTTCATTTAGACAAAACATTTGCTCGATCAACATTGGCCGCAGCATCTGCCGTATTTCGCGAACCTGTTCTTCCGGAGTCCGCCCGTCGGGTGATGTTCGCGTAATATCTTCAGCAATCTGCTCTTTCAAACCCGAAACTCGTATCATAAAAAACTCGTCAAGATTGGTTGAAAATATCGAGAGAAACTTTAGTCTTTCGAGTAACGCAACATCGGAATCCAAAGCCTGCTGCAGCACACGGCGGTTAAACGCGAGCCAACTGAGTTCGCGATTAAAGAGATATTCTGGGTCATCAACCGAAAGAATCGGTGATGTCGATTCTCTCGTGTGCTCCAATGAAGTCTCAAATTCCGTGACGTCTTGATTCATGTTTGTATAAGAAGTCTATAAAGTCGAAGCGAGGAAGGCAATGAAATTCGAATCGGATTCTAGGGCAGGACTATTTTGTCCATCCTTTAAATCTTAACAAAACCATAACTCTACCGTCAAAAAAACCTTCAAAATCCGGTCTCGCGAAAATAAAAATCGCATCTTAGACAGACGTTACATTTACCACTAGAATAATTGTTAATCTCAAAATGGATAGGGCGCACGTCAAAACCTCAAAAGAAAAAAAGTGGAAGATATATTTGGAAAAAAAGGGCTAATCGCTTCACATCATAAGGAATACGAATACCGCGCGGGGCAGGTCGAAATGTCGAAGGCTGTCTTTGCGGCGTTTGACGAGAAAAAACACCTCATCGTCGAAGCGGGAACCGGCACGGGTAAAACGCTCGCATATCTCGTTCCAGCCATCGCGGCGGCCCTAAAGAATAATCAGCGCGTGATAATTTCTACCGGCACGAAAAATCTTCAGGAACAATTGATGGAAAAAGACATTCCGTTTTTGCAGAAGATCATGCCAAAAAAGTTTACAGCGGCTTATATGAAAGGTAGGTCGAACTACGCATGTCTTTACCGGATCGCGAAAGCGGAAAATCAGCCCATTTTGGATGGACTCGATCAAATGGATCATTTTGAAGAAATCCGGCATTGGGCTCGTGAATCGAATACGGGCGACAAAGCGGAGCTCCTCGATCTACCCGAAAACATCCCATTCTGGAGCCGCATTAATGCAAAGAGCGATACTTGTCTTGGGCAAAAATGTCCTGATTTTGAGCCGTGTTTTGTTACGCGCATGCGTCAACGAGCAGAAGATGCCGATATCGTTATCGTAAATCATCATCTGTTCTTCGCTGATCTGAACGTTCGGGGAAATCAGTTTGGAAAAGTGATCCCGGATTACGGCGCAGTGATTTTCGATGAAGCACATTTGATCGAGGATGTCGCTGCCGACTATTTTGGCTTTCAAATATCCAACTTTCAGATCGACGAACTCGCCCGTGATTCCGACGCGTTGCCGATAACCGATGCCGTAATTGTCAGAGAAATAACGAAACTTGTCGCACGAATTGTCGGTTTTGCAGACCAATTTTGGGCGCGTTTTAACGAAGGGCGCGGGAAAGATGGACGCTTTCCGCTGGTTCCGAATTCTTTTGCAAAAGAAGCCCGAAGTGGCGAAATTGAAACTACGCCGCTTGGCGAGGCTTATTTTCAGCTCGACGCAGCGCTTCAAAGACTTGAAACGGCTATCGATGTATTCAGTGAAAAAATACCCGAAGCCGATTCACTTGTAAGGCGAATCCGTCAAACGCGGTTTGATATGGAATTTATCGTATCGCAGGCCGAAAAACATTTTGTTTATTGGCTCGAACGCCGCGGAAGGGGAATTTTCCTACGCGCTTCGCCGATCGACGTTTCAGAACTTTTGCAGGAAAAACTATTTGAAAAGGTCGCAACCTGCGTACTAACTTCCGCCACTTTGTCGAGTAATGGCAATTTTAAGTTTCTGCAAAAACGGCTTGGTTTAACGGATGATAAAACAGAAACCCTCATCGCGCCGAGTTCGTTTGACTACGAAAAACAAGCGATCATTTATCTACCGCGTGTGATGCCCGATCCGCGTTCGCCGGAGTTTACACAGCTGGCAGCCGGCGAAATTGAAAAGCTCATAAAGATCACGGATGGCCGTGCGTTTGTCTTAGCGACAAGCAATTATTCGATGAACGCGCTTTACGAGCTCGTTTCGTCGCGCGTTGATTTCCCATGTTTCGTTCAAGGCTCGATGTCAAAAGCCGGCCTTTTAGATAAATTCCGAGAAACACCAAACGCGGTGCTTTTTGCAACCTCGTCATTCTGGCAGGGAGTAGATGTGCGCGGCGAGCAGCTTTCGTGCGTGATTATCGATAAGCTGCCATTTGCAGTTCCAAGCGATCCGGTTGTGGCAGCGCGTTCGCGCTACATAGATGACAACGGTGGAAAATCTTTTTTTGAATACAGTGTACCAACGGCTATAATTTCCCTAAAACAGGGAATTGGGCGTTTGATAAGGAGCTCGACCGATAAAGGCGTGATCGCGTTATTGGATGCACGTTTGCGGACGAAGAGTTATGGAAGAGAGTTTTTGAATAGTTTGCCGAAGGCGCCGATTACGACGGAACTTAGGGATGTGGAGATGATGTTTGAGGACCAGGATAGTTTTGGTAAGAATGCTTAAAATTTAATATGTTTGATTGGGGTAATCGAATATGATGAAAAGTATGTTTCGGATCAAATTAACGACGCCCCTTTAGGGCTTGACCGACCTTGTACAGTTTCTCGGGGCGTTGCCCCAAGCTAAATAACTTTGCGCCTTGGGTGCTTGCCTAGAAAACATTATGCCATCATTTTACGAAGTAATGATCGAACGCAATTTCTCCTCTGCGCACCAACTGCGCGGATATAAGGGAAAGTGCGAAAATCTGCACGGGCACAATTATAAGATCGAGATCTTTGCGCGTGGCGAGGAGTTGAATAACATCGGTCTGCTGATAGATTTCGGCGATCTTAAAAAAGCTGCAGACGAAATTGTGAAATACCTCGACCATCGAAACATTAATGAGCTTCCGCCTTTTGATGAAGAGCTTAATCCTTCAGCCGAAAACCTCGCGGCTTACATTTGTGAATATGTAAACTCACGGGTCGAAGATGGCCGGGTAAAGGTATACAAGGTGCGGTGTTACGAAACGCCTACGAGTGTAGCCACGTACCAGACCGATTAGAAAATTACTTTTTGCTTTCCTGATTCTTCTGCTATGATAATCGCAAAAGCAGTACAACTAGGCTAAATGATTGTAGGAATTCCAAAGGAAACTGATTCTGGAGAGAAACGTGCGGCGGTCGTCCCCGCCGATGTCGCGAAGCTTGTTCGTTTGGGCGCAGAGGTTAATGTCGAACAAGGACTTGGTACAAAAGCCGGTTTCAACGATCAAGAATATGCCGAAGCCGGAGCATCATTATTAGAGAATCGCGATGAACTATTGAAAACCTCCGACATCCTACTCCGCATCCGCAAACCCAACGCGGAGAACATTTCGAAAATAAAGAAGCAATCGATCCATATAAGTTTTCTTGACCCATTTAACGAACCGGCGCTGATCGAAGCATTCCGCGAAAACGATATCACGGCGATCAGTATGGAAATGATTCCGCGAACGACGCTCGCTCAAAAAATGGATGCGCTTAGTTCGCAGGCAAATCTCGCTGGATATGTGATGGTGATTCTTGCTTGCCAACAACTTCCGAGCATTCTCCCAATGATGATGACACCTGCCGGAACACTCAAACCTGCGACTGTATTTGTGATCGGTGCGGGAGTTGCGGGCCTTCAGGCGATCGCGACAGCAAAGCGTTTGGGTGCAAAGGTCGTTGCTTTTGATACACGTTCGGTTGTCGCGGAGCAGGTTCAATCCCTGGGTGCGAAGTTTTTGCAAATCGACCTAGGCGAAACGGGACAAACCAAGGACGGCTATGCGGTTGAACTAACCGACGAACAAAAAGAATTGCAAAGAAAGGGGCAGAAAAAGCAAATTGCCGAATCCGACATAGTTATAACGACCGCGCAACTTTTTGGGCGCAAACCGCCATTAATAATTCCGAAAGATATGTTTTCGGATATGAAACGCGGGAGCGTGATCGTCGATATGGCTGCGGAAAGTGGTGGAAATGTGGAAGGATCAGTTGCTGGAGAAACGGTCGAAATAGATGGTGTCAAAATTATTGGCGATGGAAACTGGACTAATTTTGTCGCGAAAGACGCGAGCATAATGTATTCGGCTAATCTATACAACTTGATCGCTGACTTTTGGGACGAAGAAGAAAAGACGTTAAAATTGGATTTTGAAAATGAAATCGTTGCGGGATGTGTGATTACAAGAGGCGGAGAGATCGTTAACGAGACGATAAAGAATTTGAAGCGATAGGCCAGCATGCCTTTGAAAATCGGAAACTGACACTATGGAAAACATTGTATTTTTTGCATTCATTTTGATACTCGCGATTTTTCTCGGTTTTGAGTTGATCAATAAAGTTCCTGCAACCCTTCACACGCCTTTAATGTCTGGTTCAAACGCGATTTCCGGAATTACCCTTCTCGGTGCGCTGACGTCTGCCGGAGCCGGCGAATCGCAGCTCGCTACTATTTTGGGGACAGCAGCGGTCGCATTTGCGACGATAAATGTGATCGGGGGTTATCTCGTGACGGACAGAATGCTTGGTATGTTCAAAGCAAAGAAAACCGGTGCGGAGGCCGTAAAAAAATAGCGACGTCCTTTTTATTCAATGTCACCCTTGATCACAAACATTGTATACATTCTTTCGGCGATCCTATTTATCTATGGATTGAAGGAGCTTGGTTCGCCTGCCACGGCAAGGCGGGGCAATTTAGTTTCTGCGCTTGGAATGTTCATTGCAGTAATTGCCACGCTCCTGAGCAGGGGCATTATCGAATATCAGTGGATACTTTTGGGAATCGCTATCGGTGGAATCGTCGGCGCAATTGCGGCGCGAATTGTTGCGATGACAGCCATGCCAGAAATGGTAGCGCTATTCAATGGGTTTGGCGGATTGGCCAGTCTTTTGGTAGGGTGGGCTGCACTTTTTGGCAAGGGAATTACAAAATTCTCGCTGGCGACAATATTTCTTTCGGTTTTGATAGGCGGGGTAACTTTCACCGGGAGCTTGATCGCCTGGGGTAAGCTCAGCGAAAAACTAAGCTCAAAACCTTTGCTCTTTTCAGGGCAGCAGATTTTTAATACGCTTTTGATGATCGCAATTGTGGTTTGCGGCGTTCTCTTCGTTTTGGATCCCACAAATCAAACTTATCTCTATGTGATAATTGCACTTTCCTTTGTCTTTGGCGTAATGTTTGTAGTTCCGATCGGCGGGGGCGATATGCCGGTCGTCATCGCTCTGCTCAACAGCTATTCAGGGCTTGCCGCGTGTGCCGCCGGTTTTGCAATCAATAATATCCTCCTTATTGTGGCAGGCGCACTTGTCGGCGCAAGCGGGATTATTCTAACGCAAATAATGTGTAAAGCGATGAACCGTTCGCTTTCAAACGTGTTGTTTAGCGGTTTTGGCTCAGCAAAACAAATTGCAGGAACCGTAGAAGGCACGGTAAAACCGATCGTTGCCGAAGACGCATACTATATCCTCGAAGCGGCGGCAAACGTGTTGATAATCCCCGGTTACGGAATGGCAGTTGCTCAGGCTCAGCATGTGGTAAAAGAACTCCAGCTGCTTCTTGAGAAAAACGGGGCCGAAGTAGTGTACGGAGTGCATCCGGTTGCAGGGCGTATGCCCGGACATATGAATGTGCTGCTTGCAGAAGCCGATGTTTCTTATGACGTTCTATTGGAAATGGATTCGGTAAACCCGCGCATGGAGAATTTTGACGTCGCAATCGTTATCGGCGCAAACGACGTCGTAAACCCGGCCGCGCGAGAGGACGAATCCAGCCCGCTATATGGAATGCCGATCATCAACGCGGATTTTGCACGAACTGTTTTTGTATTGAAACGCTCGATGGCTTCTGGTTTTGCCGGAGTTGAGAACCCTCTATTCTTCAAGGAAAATACTCGAATGCTTTTTGGCGATGCAAAAGACTCGATCAGCCGGGTTGTAAAAGCATTTGGGGATTAGGTGCAGAAAACAAAAAAAGAAAGAAAGCCGGATATCATCATCGATGTCCGGCTTTCTTTTTTGAGGAGAGAGGCTCCTGTCTTAGGAGTGCGTTAAATATCCCTGGCGAAGTGGATAGTTTGGCGGGGCGGCACGTTGGATAGTCTTTTAGTAACATATTAGGCAGACCAAGGATTTAACGCTGATCCAACGAATTGAACCCGGGATTTCCCGGTTCAATTAGTATTTCGTTATTCTGCGCGAAATGAGCTTTTTCGGGAACGTGATGAGATACCGTGGGAAGTGTTGCTCATACCTGCGAGGATTGTGGGAACCCACACCTATAAATGAAGGGTAAATATCATTCCCTTCTCAGCGGCGCGTTCCCATATGATCTTTGCTTTTATCAGTTGCGCACGCGCGTCTATGTTCGAAAGACCCCGACCTTTCTTTACATTTTCAGGGTCAAACGGAATGCCGTCTTCTTCAATCATCAAGAGAAAAACGTCAGAATTCTTAACCGACATTTTAATATTCGATGCTTTCGAATGCCGGACGACATTACTCAGAATTTCCTGCACGATTCGATAAACCTGAATTTGCTCCGCTCTATTGAGTCGGAGGTTTTCTTCGAGATTTTCATCGCAGACAAATTCGTGATGGATTTCTCCTTCGTGAGCTACTTGCTCGACGGCGTTTCCGAGCGCCCATTCAAGCGCGGCAGCGAATCCTATATTCTCCAGCGCCGAAGGACTTAGATCTTCGCAGATTCTTCGAATTTCGTCCGAAACACCTTCGATCTCGCTTCTAAAGGCGGAAGCTTCATCCGTTGAGATTTCGTCAGCCATTAACAGTAAATGGCGAAGATCGGCGAGCGTTTGATCGTGGAGGTCACGGGAAATTCTTCGGCGTTCGCGCTCCGCTTCGTTTGCCAGGTCGAGCCGCGTGGCGTTTAATTCTTCGTTTGCGTGAGCTAGTTGTTTACTCGTTCGGAAGATTTTCCGTTGCGAGATCGTTGCCCAAATCAAAGCAGCGAGAGCTATTATGAGCAAAATTCCTAGAATTGTTGCGATCCATGGGAAAGGTGCGTCTTCTACGATTAAATTAAACTTCAATGGTTCCGACGCAACAAGATTGCCATCAAAGGCGCGAACTTCGACGTGATAATTATCAGCCTTAAGATTTTCCATCAAAAACTGCGAATCACTGCCGAAGCGTTTATCGATGATTTCGTTGTTGCTGTCAAAAAGAAGGAATGAATATTGAAACTGCTCGGGGAAAGTACGACTGCTTATACCGGCGACATCGATTGAAAGGCTATTTTGCGGATAATCGAGGTTGATTCCCGATCTTATTTCGCGAAGCTGATGAATTCTTTGGCTGACGATTCGATTGGCAACAAGGAGCGGTCGTATGCTTGTTGTTTGATAGCGAACTATTCCACGGTTCGTTCCAATTATGAACGAGCCATCTTGCCTTCGGGAAATAGCAAAAAGATTTTGCGATGAAAGTCCTTCCTCAATATCCAAACGCGAAGTTATCCACCCAAAATTCGAATCGAACGTCAGATGATATAAACCCCGATCCGTCGCACACCATACGCGCGCCTGGCTTTGCTCATCAAAATCGGCAATCACGCTCCGCGCTTCAGTTCCCGAGATTATAAGATCGAGTTTTTCGTCTTTTAAGAGGTATAGACCCTTCTCCGTTGCCAACCAAATGCCGGTTTGTTGGTCGCCCGCAATCGAACGAATTACGATTTCTTTCAGCGGATCAAGTTGGGGTTTGGAAAAGGTTCTTTTTCCGTCAAAGAGATGAACGCCTTTTTTTATCGTTCCCATCCACAGGAATTTGTCATTTTCATTGTGGACTGCGATCACATCTGATGCAAAAACGAGTTTTTCGGCGTCACCTTCTATAGTTTTCAATCCTTTTTGAAACGCAGCAAAATAAATCTGACCCTTAAACTGTGTGATCGCCCGTGCCGTTTCATCCGAAAGCTTTTCACGTCCTTGACCGGCATTTTCGCTCTCGCGAACGATAAAGTAACCGTCGCGGGTTCCCGCCAACAAGTTACCGTCGCCGAGCTCGGATAACGCATATATTGAATCATTCTCGAAGCCATTAACGGAATTCCAACTACTCGTCACATCGTCAAACGCAAAGAGTCCGCGGTTTGACCCTGCGTACAGTTTGCCGTTTTTTGCTTCAAAAAGCGTACGCACAAAATTGCTTTCGACGTTTTCCGATAAAATTTCATTTTGAGGACTTTTAGAATCAAAGCGGCTGATACCTTTATCGGTACCAAACCAAACCACGCCTTCGCGGTCAACAAACGTCGCGAGAATTTTATTTGAACGCAAGCCGCCGCTCGTATTTTCAAAAGTGAATCGTTTGCGAAATTGCTGACCTTCAAATAAATATGCGCCTCGGTCTTCAGTTCCAACCCAGCTGCCGCCCGAATGATCGAAAGAAACAGAATTAACTGTTCCGAGGTTTTCACCAACTGATTTTAGTTCAGGTAGTTTTTCACCAATGAACAAACCGCTATTTCCAGCACTCGAGCGTGCACCGATCCATAAATTTCCAGCCGGAGAAGTAGAAAGTACATTGACAAAATATGGTCTTGGGCGTGTGAGGATTGCCTTCAAATCATCGTTTTCGAGCCTTTGGATTCCCGAATTAAAAGTGCCCAACATGAAATTGCCGTCATATTTAACGATACTCGTAAGCGGCAGCGATTTCTTTAGGATCGCTTTAACTATCAGCGTTCCATTCGGAGATTTTTCAACCTTGAAAACCGTTCCATTTGCATCCGTTAGCATTACTGATTTTGCTTCTGCGTCGATGAAAATTGCATTTATCGAATAACCCCTAAGTTCTTTAATATCGGAGAAGCTTTCGTCATCGTAATAAAATGCGCCGTTCTCGGCCGCAATCCAAAGTACGCCCGAATCGTCTGTTTTTAAATCAAGGATTCGGGTGGAAGAGAGTGACGAAGTGAAATTAGTCTGTACTCGTCGACCATCAAATTTTGCGATGCCGTTATCGGTTCCAAACCAAAGAAACCCATTCGCAGATTGGGCGATCGCATTGACGCGCTCTGAAGGTAGACCGTGAAAGGAATTAATTGCACCCCATTGATGTAGGTTTTGGGAAGATTGAAAAATGCTTTCTTCTACCGATTCGGTCGAAAGTTGAGCGTTGAGGAAGGAGATTTGCGAGATAAACGCCAGTTGCACCAGAACGGGAAAAATTCCAAAAACACGCGAGAAGTTTCTTTTCGTAAAATGATCTCTCAAACTTTATTTATCGCGCAGAAATTTCTTTTGATCGCGTTCGATCCAATCCGCAAGTTCTTTTTCTGACTTTTCGAGTTCATCGCTATTGATCAAGCCGCGTCTTATTGCTTCAAAAAATGCGCGAGTTCTCACATTATAAGCTAGTTTATCGTAAGGCCCGTTCTCAGTCCCTTCCGATAAGTTTGTAAAGAGCTTTTCGTAAAGATTTGCGAGCCGACTTTCAACGCCGCGTTGCGACAAACTGCATTTGCGCGCGATTGCCCAATTTGACAAACCCAGCGCAAGGTAGCGAAGTGCTTCCGCCTCAAACTCTGTGAGGAGCGGACGTTTGAACGAATCCTTAAACGCCGGATCGATCATGTCCGCACCGTCTTCCAGAACTGTCGCAATAAAACGAAGCAGACGCTCCTCAGGATTATTTTTGTGTATAAACCCGTAAGCGGGCTGCGGATCGAGTTCGCGTACGATCTTTCGAATCTCATTGATGTAGATTTCGTGGGGAAACTGCGTCCAGAAGACTATTTTTGCCTCGGGAAATCCGCGCCAAATCTTCTTCGCGGCTTTTACACCTGAAAGATTCGGCATCTGAATATCAAAAATACACAATTCAGGTTTTTCAGCCAGGGTCAGGTCAATCGCTGCCGCGCCATCTTCCGCCTCGAGTACGGGAATTGCGGAAGGGAATTCTCTCGTAAGCAAATCCGCTAAATACTTTCTTTGAATCGGGTTGTCTTCCGCAATAAGAATCGCCATGTCAGAATTTATATCAGTAAAAGTATCAGATGTTAAAGCAAGATCGAAAAACAATCTAAAAAAAGCACTCCCAGAACGGAATGCCTTTTTTGATCTAATGGTCGGGGCGAGAGGATTTGAACCTCCGACCTCGCCGTCCCGAACGGCGCGCGCTACCAGGCTGCGCTACGCCCCGACAAATAACTTAAGAAGTTTACGGGAATAGTTATTACAAAGCAAACAACGACCCTTTCAGATTCACGCTTCCGCGGGTTGCTCGTCTGCCTCTTTTTTCTTGTCCCGTTTGTGTTTCAAATATTCGATCAGCGGCGGTAGCAGCGAAAGGAAAACGACGACGATGACGACCTTTTCGATGTGGTCCTGAAGTTTGATCCCAAAGGATTGTTCGACTAGTCCGCCGAGGAAATATCCCGCCAAAACCATGGAGAAGATCCAAAGTATTCCGCCAAGAATGCTGTAAGGTAAATACGTTCGGTAAGGCATACCCGAAGCTCCAATCACTAAAGGTGCAAACGTACGAACGATCGGTACAAACCTCGCGAGAATTATCGTCTTGGCTCCATATTTCTCAAAGAATTTATTCGCTTTTTCTACGCGACTTGGCTTAAAAAGAAATGAATCTTCACGCTTGAAAAGGCTCTTTCCCATAACGCGACCGGTCCAGTAGCCCGTACTGTCGCCGATTAACGAACCGCTAAAAAAGGCCGTTATGACAAGATAGATGTTGAGTTTTTCCGGGAAAGTTTTTGACATCAAACCGGTGACGACAAGCAGGGAATCGCCGGGCAAAAAGAACCCAACTGCTAAACCGACTTCCGCAAAAATAATAAAAAACAAGCCGAAATAAACGTAAACGCCGAGCAAATCTAAAAGCCAATTGATCAGATTATCGGGTTTGATGAAATCAATGATTTGGTAAATAAAATCCATTTAATAAAAAAGGCCTGGCGCGTGTGTTGCCAAGCAAGATAATCCTATCAAATTGCTTAAGTTTCGAAAACTTGATCAGCGGGTTTTCGCTAAAATTCGTAATCGTTGCGCTTTTCTGGTTCGTCCGATAAATACTGAATAAATTCATATTCAATTCCGGTTCCATCATAATAATAAACTCGTTTTCTGTAGGGATGTGGCTCGACATCAATGCTTTTCTTGTAGCCCGCCGTCTCAAGGTTTCTCGCGATTATATCAACGTCATCGACTACAAAACCTATGTGATTTATTCCCACATCGCGATACGGCCTCCGGATAACCTCGGTTTCCGAAGAAACTTCCTCCAGGGCGACATAAGTCATTTCAGTGCCAATGTGCAGCCATTTTCGAGTGACCCCATCGACTTCAGACTGATCCCTTCCTCTGATTTTGAAATGCGGGAATGCAATTTGAAGAAATTTGATGGCTTCGTCGATGTCTTCAACGGTAATATTGGCATGTTCAAGATACATTTCAAGTGATTTCTCTCTCATCCGAAACTTATGTGCTCCATCCGTGTTCTCCGATTAACGGCACAAATGAACACTTTCCAAAATCTTCCGTTTTATAGCTCATTTCCGTACGCGTAACTCGTATCAAACTCTGCGATTTCGGGTCTTCTCCAATTGGAATTACAAGCTTGCCGTCGACCTTCAACTGTTTGACCAGCGGCTCCGGCACTACCGGGCTGCCGGCGGCAACTATGATCGCGTCAAAAGGAGAATAAAGTTCCCAGCCTTTTGTACCGTCACCGGTGCGCAGCGTTACATTATTAATTTCGAACTGCCCGAGCCGCCTTTGCGCCTCGTCGGCAAGTTTTTCAACTCTCTCTATTGAATAAACTTTTCCCGAAAGTTTCGATAAGATGATGGTTTGATATCCCGATCCCGCGCCGATTTCAAGAACACGGCTTTGCGGATTCAATCCGAGCAATTCTGTCATTTTTGCGACAATATAGGGTTGCGAAATGGTCTGTTTTGACGCGATCGGAAGCGCGTTATCTTTGTAAGCTTGAAATTTCATTGCCTCGGGCACAAAAAAATGACGCGGCACGCTTCGCATTACCTCCAACACATTTTCGTCACTTATTTTATAGTGCTCGCGTAAGCGCTCAACCATGCGCTCGCGAGGGATTTGATATTCGTCCACTTTTATAATCGTGCTAGGATTCCCAATCTTTCAAGTCTTTAATAACTTCGTGATTCGTCAGATCACTTCGCATAGGTGTCACCGAAACGTAGTTATCATTGATCGCCTCAAAATCGGTTTCGCCCTCGGCGTGAAAACCTTTTCTCATCTCGCCGATCCAATAATACGGTTTTCCTCTCGGATCGATATGTTCGGAAATGACAGGGCGGGCATCCTTAAACCCTTGTTTTGTAATTCGGAATCCCTTGGGCACTCCTTTAGGAATATTAATATTTAAGAGAGTTCCCTTTGGCAGTCCATCTTTTAAGGCTTTTTCGGTCATTACCTTCGCAACTTTTGCCGATTCTGTGAAATCTTGATTTCGATTTACCACTAAACTAAATGCCAAACCCGGAACGCCCAAAATCGTCGCTTCCAACGCGCCAGCGATCGTTCCCGAGTAGGTCGCATCATCACCCATGTTTGCCCCTGGATTTATTCCAGAAGCACAAAGATCGGGTTGTTCATTTTCGGGGAGTATTTGGTTAAGCGCGAGCGTAACACAATCGGTCGGCGTGCCATCGACTGTCCAATGTCTCTCATCGATCTGGCGTATACGAAGCGGGCGTGAAAGCGTCAGGCTGTGCGATGCGCCACTCATTTCTGAGACAGGCGCGACGACATAGACATCGCCGATCTCAGAAAGCGCATTTTCAAGCGCGATGATTCCTTCGGCGTGATATCCGTCGTCATTCGTAACCAAAATTCGGGGTCTTCTGTTCATACCAAAAGCAAAACGCGGGCGCGATGATTTCTCAAAGCACTCCGCGTTTTTAAGTCTACTTCATCCCTTATCTTCCGGGACCGTTATTATTAAATGTTCTGCGCATACGGCGACGCTTATTATTGCGTTTACGTGCGTTTGCTGACTTCAATTTCGCCTTTTGTCCGGGCGGAATGAAATGCTGATGTTTCTTAAAATCTTTAATGATCTCTTCGGTAATTACTTTACGTTTAAAACGTCTTAGTGCATTCTCGATCGATTCATTAGTATTAAGTTCTACGTAAGCCAAGTGCTATCAACTCCTCTTTGCTCCGATTGCTTTCGCTTGAGCAAACAACAATTAAACTATTTTTCGAACCCAAAGGCAAGCCTCGACGAGTATTCCGCGGAGCAAAAAATAAGTTTGTATCGGGAGGAAATCTTTGTAATTCAAACAATAAACAATATCGATAAAAATTCGGTATGGACTGACTCCAGCTGAATCTGACATCATTATTGTGTTTTCGTCCTTTACCTGAAACGGCAGCGTATGTTGTCTACTAAAAAACCTTGCTGAATTTGTATTCAGCAAGGCATATTGGTTTTATCCACTGGGAAATATTAAAACGTAATTATTTCTTACGCTCAATTCCGCCGATTTGCACCAGGTTTTCGCCTTTGATGTCGTTTTTCTCCATAACCATTTGATTGTAGAGTTTTCGCATCTGCTGCATTTCTTCAGCGGCGGTTTTTGGCCCGTCCATTTCCGGTTTGTCGGGACGATCCAGGTCAACTTGGTTTAGCTTAAGATTGTGATTATCACTATTTAAAGCGACTTCTTTATCTCTTGCAAAAACTTCATGGCGGCCGTGGTCTTTATACCATTGAGCAACCGTTGCATTCTGGTGCATATGCTCGATGATGTTTCTCCAACCGATTCCTGTGTTATATGCACAGAAGGAAATCTCGCCTTCTTGTGTTCCGTAAGGAATGATACACATTTCAGTTCTGCGGAAATCGTAGTTAAAGAGATCCTGGAACCACATTCCTGCGATAAACAAGAAGTTCCAAGGGTCTTGTCGACGTTTATCAATGTCTTCCTGTGTTCTTGTTCCGTCAACCTTGCCGTAATCCTTACCCGACAAACCAAAGGATTTATCGAATTTTGCGAAGATTCCGCCGAGAGTTAAGCTTTTTGGAGCTCCATAAGGATTGTAGTTTTTCAAAAGTGCCAATCCCATCATAATGTTTGAGAACCACTTTCCGCGTGCTGTGTCAGTGATATGTTTCATATCTTCGACGAGACTGGGAATGTTCAAAAACTGTGGAACAGGAGCCATTTCTTTATTTTCTTTGTTGATCATCACCGCCGTGCCAACACCGCAATTCGGATGACAACCACAGGAAACTTGTCCCCATTCGGCTTCGGCGCCATGAACAAGATCAGCAAAATCTGCGAATGCGCCCATTAATGAAAGCGGGAACCAGTCACGCGTTGGTTCTGTAATTCCAACTTGCTTCTGAACATCTTGTGCAAGGTGCGAAAGCGTATAACGCTGCTGCAGACGACGCTTTTCTGTAATATGTTCGTCACGGCCTGTGAACGAAACGGGTTGAAAAGATACAAATGAGATCTTCTTAGGATTATCCAAAGCAAACCTGATGATCGTTCCGACCTGGTCGTTATTAATGCCGTTTACTAGTGTCGTAACAAGAACAATGTCAACACCTGCTTCGTGCAAGTTGTTTATCGCTCTCAATTTAACATCAAATAAGTTTCCAACTTGCCTATGCGAGTTTGCGTCGTTGCCAATTCCGTCAAACTGGAGATAAACAAATCGAAGACCAGCTTCAGCAGCTTCACGACAGAATTCTTTCGATTTAGCAAATTCGATTCCGTTTGTAGCGGCTTGGACTGAGTTGTAGCCTACTTTACGTGCGTAACGGATGGACTCCAAGAAATGCGGGGATAGTGTCGGCTCTCCGCCCGAATACTGAACAGACATTTGACGACGCGGTTTGATTGAAATCGCATTGTCTAATATTTCTTTCACGTCTTCCATCGAAAGCTCATGAACAAACCCAACTTGGTTTGCGTCCATAAAACATGGATCGCACATCATGTTACAACGATTTGTTAAATCTACTGTTAATACTGCTCCGCGGCCGTATTTAATTGTCGACGAGCCGTGATTGTGAAGCTTTTCGTCGTTGTGGGCGCGCATGTCTCGGCCGGGGAAATTGTTTTCAATGTGCTCAAGAAACTTGGAATCGATCGCCATTAGGTCTTCAAAATGGCCGTGTTTCGGACAATCCTTGATCATCCAAATTTCGCCGTCTTTTTCAACGATCTCTGCTTTGATCTCGCCAACTTTCTCATTCACCAATATCGAAACATCCTTTTCACCGCTCAAAATTTCCTCGCGCGCTTCGATAACACAGTTAGGACAGAGGGAATCCGTTTTACGCGGAAAGCCGAGTGTTGGCTTGGTTTTTTGCCACGATTTAAGAAGTGGTTTGTCTGACCACTTCGGTATGAAAGATTCGTTGGGCTTATATTGATTGACCGACCGGATGGCACCAAACGCGCCCCGAGCGATGTAAGTCAATCCTTTTTCAAAATGCTTAATGGGTCTCATATTCTGTTCTCCAAGTTAGATAAAACCTTAATATTTGGTATAAATGCCGAAAATTACGGGAATTATGTTAGTTTTTCCTAACTTAATGTAATCTTTCAACTCCGGTTGCCAGTTTTTTATTATTTGCCGTAGATGGACATCTATATCAGGACAACCTTATCAAGTAGCAACATGCGTGCCACTCGCGCTAATTTTCTTAAAGTATTGACACAATTAAAGATAGCAGAGCCGCGGAAAATATTGAGGCCAGCTCGGATGTGTCGTTTCGACACCGATGTCTTCATAATTGCCTGAAATTACCATTATGACACACATTGGCGCATCGTCACTCCGTTCCGGTGCAAAAACCGAATCTCGATAATATTTAGTTTTAAGCAAGAGCTTAAGCCTTAAATGGAAATGGCCGGGCGAAAACCAATATTTGCAAACTATCACTATTATATTGAGGGGTTCTAATTAATATGCTCAATAGCGTTCTCTAAACGTTCACCTTTAAGCAATAAATTTAGTGTTTACTTGAGCATATGTTATAAAACTATTGAATATAAAGGAGTTACAGATTTTGCGAATCACTTTACATTCTTAAAACAGTTGTGTTAAATTTTGGTCACCCTCAAGGAAAGAGATTGAAGAAATTTATTTCAACCAATCTTTCGAGCTATCCAGCAGCGGTTATAATAGCTGGATTTAGAATGTACAAAGTTAGGAGCTACTGCGTAGATTTGTAGTCTATGATTTCCCAATGGCAATTCGCTTCGGAACATCAGGTTGGAGAGCAATAATTGCCAAGGATTTTACTTTTGACGCAGTCAGAAGTGTGAGTGAAGCGATTTGCAGTTATTTGAAAAAAAGTTCGGACGAATCCAATCAGACGATCGTTATTGGGCATGATTCGCGGTTTATGGGGGAGACGTTTTCGGAGGTAGCCGCAGAAATTGCCAAACGAAAAGGTTTCAAAGTTTTGTTATGCAAAAACCCGACACCTACACCGACGATTTCTTATACGATTCGAGCTCATAAGGCCGCGGGCGGAATTAATTTTACGGCCTCGCATAATCCGCCCGAATATCAGGGAATAAAGTTTTCAACATCGGATGGCGCACCCGCACTTCCTGAAGTTACCAAGCAGATTGAAGACCTTATTGATGATCACTCGGAAGTAAGCGATTCGGATGGCGGAAAAATAGAAATCTTTGATCCAAGCCCGGATTATTTGGGCGATTTGAAAACTAAAATTAGATTTGATGTGCTTGCGGATGCGAAAGGCACATACGCGTATGACCCACTTTGGGGAACCGGACGGGGATATCTCGACAAGGTGCTTCGCGATCACGGACTCGAGGTTGAGACGCTCCACGATTGGCGTGACGTTACATTCGGCGGCCAATCTCCGGAGCCGGGTGAGAAACAACTCGAGGGACTAAGTGATTTAGTCAAATCAAAGAAATTGACTCTCGGGATTTCGACGGACGGAGATGGTGATCGATTCGGTGTAATCGATAGCAACGGCGAATTTATTACTCCGAACCTTTTGATAACGCTTCTTGGCGATTATTTAGCCGAAAGCCGCGGCTGGAAAGAAGGAATCGCACGATCAGTTGCGACTACACATTTGGTTGATCGAGTGGCAAAGGATCGGGGAATAAGGCTTTACGAAACGCCGGTTGGATTTAAGTTTATTGGTGAATTGATAAATAAAGACGAGATTATTTTGGGCGGAGAAGAATCCGCTGGTCTTTCAATAAAGGGACATTATCCCGAAAAAGATGGAATTCTAGCTTGTCTTTTAGCTGCGGAGGCAGTTGCTGAGCGAGGTGCGAGTTTAACAGAACAGTTAGATGAACTTTTGAATCGCATCGGGAGGCTGGAGTCAGGAAGAATTAGTGTCCGTCTGACTGATGAGATCGCGAAGAGCTTGAAAGGAAAACTTTCTCAGGAGCCGTCGGAAATTGGTGGTCGAAAAATTGACAGAATAAACCGTATGGATGGCGTGAAGTTTTTGTTCGCTGACGAGAGTTGGATGCTTATGCGACCCTCAGGAACCGAACCGGTAGTTAGGATTTACGCCGAAAGTGAGAATCGTCAGGATTTGGAGGTACTGCTTGAGCAAGGTAAGAAATACTTATTGGGATAATTCGTCATTTTCATCTACGCGCCAAGGTGGAAAGACAAATCGCGATAGAGGTAAGACACCTCAATGGTTTATTTTTGCTGCGATCGTTTCAATCACCTTTTTGCTTTGTCTCGCAATTAACTTTCGCGCCTTTTCTGAGCTCAGACAAGAGAATATTGAAAATACAGCGCTTAACGCTGAAATTGAAAAATTGACCAGTGAAACTTCGGTTTTACAAGGAGAAATAAAAGATCTTAAAGACGACCCCCATACCATAGCGCGTGAAGCACGCAAACTTGGAATGAGTCGCCCGAATGAAAAAATTCTTGTGCCGGTAAATTGAACTTGCGGAGAGCTTGTTTATTAGCACTTTACCCTGCCCGTTAAATCTGCCTTTTGCCTATCTTCTCCGCTTTGCCTACAGCTAAGCCTTCCTTAAAATTCGCGGTTTGTGTTCCCGAACACAAACCGCACCACTCTTTTAAATCGAAGATTTATCCTTTATGTTCGGCATTATAACGTTGCCGAAATTTTGAAAGCACGTGTATCTTTTTTCCGGTAGTTTGTCTAAAATTGAGTCAATATGTGGTATTGGACAAAAATATTATTCTTCGTTCTAGTTGGGGCGTCAGCGGTTTGGCTTCTCTATGAATTTATTGTGTTTCCAGATACAGCCAAGCTTCGAAACGAAAATCCGACGACTACTTCAATGATCGAATACAGAATTTCGCAAGCCCGGGCAGAAGGGAAAACTCCGCGAAAAGTGTTTATGTGGCAGCCGATAGGTCAGATTTCTCCGAATCTTCAACGAGCAGTTATGGCTGGAGAAGACGCACGATTTTTTGAGCACAACGGTTTCGACTGGGAATCAATTGAAAAAGCCTGGGACGAGGCAGTAAAAGAAGGAGAAAAGGAGGCTAAAGCGGAAGGTGACTATGATCGAAACGACTGGATTCCACCGTTGCCCAGTTTTAAGCGCGGAGCATCAACCATTTCTCAGCAGCTTACAAAAAATCTTTACCTCTCTGAAGATCGAAACCTTTTTCGGAAGGGAAGAGAAGCAGCCATTACATATTTTCTTGAAAAAAACTTAAACAAGAAGAGAATTTTAGAAATCTACTTGAATGTAATCGAGTGGGGAGATGGGATTTACGGAGCCGAGGCGGCATCACGAAATTACTTTAGAAAATCGGCATCGAATCTTAGCCCCGCTGAGGCCGCATATCTTGCCGCGATGATCCCAAGTCCGCTAAATGTTTTCAATCCAAAAAAGAATCCGCAAAGGGTTAAACGGAGACAGAGAATAATACAAAGGGGAATGCGATATATTAAGCTGAGCTATTGAGGAAACAAAAAGGCGAGTCATTTTTGACTCGCCTTATTTTGTTCAAAATTCTTCAATTGCTAATTTTTCGCTGCTTCCGGGGGGAGAAATCGTCGAGGATTAATCGGTTTCTTGTCGAGTCTAAGCTCGTAATGTAAGTGTGGACCCGTTGAACGTCCCGTCGAACCAACCAAAGCGATCAATTGTCCCCTCTTAATTACATCACCTTCTGCCACGCTTACTTTCGATAGATGACCGTAACGCGTAGTTAAGCCATTCCCGTGGTCAATCTCGATCATGCGCCCATACCCGCCCTGCCAGCCTGAGCTAACAACCGTGCCATTTGCCGGAGCGACGACCAAATCACCGAGATCTCCGTCGATATCCATTCCTGAATGAAACTCATAAGATCTTCCGCCAAATGGATTTCTACGGAAGCCAAATTCGTTGTTGATTTTGCCAAGATGGGCCCAAATCGTCGGTAAGAAATCAGGGCTCGTTTTAGTTTCGATTGCCGCAAGCTTTCGCTCAATTTCATTTTCTTCGCTGCTCGACGCTGACGCAACAAGCCTGTAGTCAGACGGTCCGCCACTGTTTAGCGCAAACTCCTCTGAAGACGGAGGCCGTGAATAATCAATCGTTTTAACTTCGGTTACCGGAATCGTGGAATCAACGTTTTGAAGGTTTGAAAGATTTTGAGAACGATCGTTTTTGGAGAACGATGCTAGAAAGTCGTTTGGGTGGGCCTGTAAAATACCAAAAACCCCCATCGAGGTCAGTCCAAGACACAAAACCAAACTTGCGAACGTGGTCTGAAGAATTTTTTTCGATATCTCCAGTCTTCTTATATAAATTTTTTCCTTCGTCGTGTGTGACAAAAGAAAGGTATAGTAGCGGTTATCTTTCTGCATAACGATCAAATAAAATTTCTAGTTTCGCTGTTTTCCCGTAAACTTAGTCAACAACTTAATCCCCACGCACCTAGACGTGCTTAAACCAAAATGAATAGGTTTTGGACATAATCAATATCGGGGATTGGGTCGTTAGGTTTTCAGTTTTTACTGTTGAAGGAAACTAACACAAACCATCTTCAAAATCAAAGTTCGAAGATGGTTTTGTCGCGATTAAGAAATTAAAAATTGCAGTCTGAAAGCATCTTTTAGTCTTTGCTTCGATTTGTTCCTTTCCAGGAACGCAAGATCATCATCCCGATGCCGATCAGAAGCGCGACAAAAACCAAAATTATTATAACCTTTATCGCGGTCGTTAGGAAAGCTATAAAACCAATGATTTGCTTGAGCAGAGTAATTGCTAATGCAAGAATAGCTAGTATGCTCCCCCATTTTCCGGCTGCTTGTATCCATACTGGCATAATTTGATAACCTCAAAAAAAGTGAAAATTCTTAGGTAAAAAGTAAACTAAGATCAAGAAATTTATCTGCTACCGTCTACATCATACTAAATAACCTAACCATTTTTCCAGTTTTTAGTTCGTACTTTAGTCGGAAAATCACCTGTGGAATCATAGTTATTTAGTTGGGAATTCGAGTCGGTCAATGAATCCGCGTAATATTGTGAACCGCCGGCATTTACATTGCCTCCAAAATCCGAGCTGGTTTTCGACTTAAATAAGTGGCTTCGTAGCAAATGAATTCCGAGGCCGATCAATAGCAATGGCAGAATGAAACGTGTCAGGATTTGGTGGAAATTAAAAAGGGTTTGCAAAACAAACGAAACACCTATAACGGTCAAAACCACCCCCCATACCCTTGTGTTGCCTGAAAACCTATTGACCAGGACATCCTCCGCCGAATTTGGAGTTATGCCAGATCGTATCATTTGAGCTGTTCGCCAAGAATCTAACGCAGCGTATAGCCACATTCCCAAAAATCCCAAAACAAAAAGTGCCATTCCTCCTGAAAGAATTGCTAATTGAAATAATCCAATGAAAACTAGGAAATGAATTAACGCTTTGGAGGTTTGCCCGTTGTACGCGGCACCAAGACCTGGGCACAAGAGCGAAAGAACCGTCGCGATAAATGGCGATGTCTGCTTTTTAACGATTGGAACGTAAACTGACTGATTTCTGTTTCTAAGGAGCTCGACGCCATCTACAATACAATTCTGACAGTACGGAAATCCTTTGATTCTATGGTCGCATGCCGGACAAAGCGGTTTGCCGCACCCGTTGCAGTTAACCGCCGCTCCATTTTCAGTGTGATAAGCGCAATTCATTATTTATTATTCCCGTTTACAAATTTTCCCTCAGTGGGTTTTGCATTTTTATTACCGGGTTGAAGTTTATTTTCGCCCAAAACTAAATCAGTTCCCTCGCGGTAGGTCTGTCCCGCAAGTTGAAAACTCTTTTGATACATTCCGCTCAAAGAACCATCCGCCGGGGCAGTTTGGCTAAAAACCAAAAACGCAAAGAGAATCATCATCGCAACGGGCGCAAGTTGCGGAACTGAAACCGGAAAACTGAGTTCGCGCATCCATTCTTTCAGCTGTGATGTCCATGAAGGAGAAATTGTCGTTACCTCTACAGTTCCGATCGTTGCCTCTAAAATCCTAGAATGCAAACCGTCAGGAAGCGGCATTTCATCCATTTTATATGTATAGCAAGCCGCGATCGAACGAACAACTTCGCCCGGAAGATCGGTACATCCTTCGCAAAGAACCGCGTGTCTTTCCCAACGGTGGAAAATCGAGGCAGATAAAAATCCATCCAAATAATCTGTCAAATATGCTTCAAAATCGTCGCAAGGCATTGCCGTTTCGGGCATTGTCGTTGAAAGGACGCGGGCTTCTAGTTTTGTAAGCGATGAGTCAGGCGCACTTATTTTGTGGCAAATTTCTAGCGAATCCTTAACTTCATTGAGAAGAGAGTGGCACAGGGGGCATTTCAGCGCGTGCGCCGCCACGGCTTTTTGAGTTAGGGGTTCGAGCGATCGATCCAAATAATCGCTCAAGAATTCCTCAAATTCCACACAGCCTACAATTTCATCCAATTGACTTTCCATAACCTAAACCTCTAGAGTTCAGCCCTTTTCCAATTCCCGCAAAAATAAAATATTGTCCATTTTCATAATAAAATTCTTAGATCTCTACAACGCGCATTCGCCTTAAGATCTTTGCCAATTCAATTCTTCCACGATTTATTCGCGATTTGACCGTTCCTTCCGGAATTTTCAGCACGTCGACTATTTCACGATATGTCATCTCTTCTATATCGCGCAAAATCACACAGGTTCGAAGGTCGTCCGGCAATTTGTCAATTCCTTCCTGCACTTGATTACAGAGTTCGCGTCTTTCGACCTCTTTCTGAGCAGAAGTTCCTACCGCTCGAAGGTGGAAACTATGTTTATCGACCGTGTCGGCATATGAATTTTGCGGATTTCGCTGACGTTTCCGGTAATCGTCTATAACCAAATTTCTCGCAAGCCTCATTAACCAATTCGACAAGTTTCCATGCTTGGAGTCATATTGATTGAGCGTATTGTAAATTCTTACAAAGACCTCTTGCGTCAAATCTTCTGCCGCAGCAACATTTGACGTAAATCTATAAGCCAGATTAAATATCCGACGTGAATAGCCGGAAACAATCTCCTCCCACGCCGCACCATCACCGGCCCGACAACGTCTCGCCAGATCAGCACCATTACTTTTTTTCTCTACCTCAAAAGCCTCCAAATTAATTTCTCCAAGTGAACGATCGCTCCTTTCGAAGCAGCCGGGTGAAAAACCTTCCCTGCCAGTTTATTTTAACGAACCTAAAACGGGAAATGTTCCGGATAAGATTCGAATATTTTTTTAAATGTTATGGAGGAGGCAGCATTGAAGTTTAAGTGTAATATGCTGTATCGTTTGTTTGAGCCGGAATGAATTCGAATTTTATGTTTTCATCCATTGCTGCATTCCCCACGAAAGGTAAAAAAATAATTTGAGAAAGTACGTAAAATTCGGGATACTGCTTTTGGTTGCAGTCTTTATTTTTTGGTTTTTCGGGCGAAATCTCGATTGGAAACAGGTTGTCGAAAGTCTGAGTAAGGCAAAAGCTGTTTATATCATTTCTGCTACGCTGATTATCTGTTTGGGCTATCTGCTTAGAGCGAAACGATGGCAAGTGCTTCTGGAACCCATTACTGAAACTTCCTTAAAAGAGCTTTTTGCGACGACAACCGTTGGGTTCACGGCCGTTTTTATTATTGGGCGGGCGGGTGAAATCGTTCGGCCGATGTGGCTTCCGATGAGGGATCCGCGTGTGCGTCCTTCCGCTGCACTCGTAACTCTAGGTGTCGAAAGGATTTTCGACCTTGCGTCAATCATTTGTTTCTTTGCAATTAATTTATTGTGGTTTAGTGTCCCTCCGGGACGCGAGACGGAATTTGCCTACATTGAAATGATCGGCGCATTGATGCTCGTTGGCGTTGCTTTCGGTTTTTTCTCTTTGTACCTCTATCATAAAATCTCTCCAAAGGTGATCTCTTTCGCGGAACGGGCACTCGATAAAGAGTTCATACCAAATAAACTTCATAGAATAATTCTTAGTATTTTGAAACAGCTTGCAAAATCGCTAGAAATTTTGCATGACTGGCGTGAGATCCTTTCAGTAAGCTTTTGGACACTTATGCTGTGGCTCGCGATTGCACTCCCGACATGGCTTGTTTTGCTCGCGTTTGATCTTCCGCTTACTTTTAGTGATGCGCTTTTTATTATGGGTTGGGCGGCCTTCGGATCGCTTGCGCCAACTCCCGGAGGTGCGGCGGGGGCTTTTCATGCTGCTACTGCAGGCGGATTAATATTTCTTAATGTTGCTCAGGAACAGGCGGCGGCAGTTTCAATAGCGATGCACTTGGTTTATTTCGCACCAGCGATTATTTTTGGTTTATACTACTTTTTACATGGAGACATAAGTATTTCGCGTTTTAAGAACTTAATGTCGTCAGATCCGGAGGCTCAAGAGGATGATTCTCCGGCGGGCGGTGAGGCAGGAGCTGTTCACCTTTCTAACTAACGAAATTATGCGATGTCCATTTTGCGGAATAGTTGAGGATAAGGTTGTCGATTCACGTGAGACGAAAGACGGCGATTCGATACGGCGACGGCGTGAATGCCTCGGCTGTGGACGGCGTTTTACTTCTTACGAACGGATTGATGAAATTCCATATGTTGTCGTAAAAAAAGACGGACGGCGCGAGAGTTTTGACCGGAACAAGATCATTTCCGGTTTGCGACGTTCGACGGAAAAACGCCCGATTTCGATGAACCAGCTGGATGAGATTGTCGATCAGGTTGAAAAATATGTGCAGGAATCATCTGACCGGGAACGCCAGACCAATGAGATCGGTAAGATCATAATGAAAGAGCTGAAAAAACTCGATAAGGTAGCTTATGTTCGTTTTGCCTCAGTTTATCTCGAGTTCGAAGATGTTTCCGAGTTTATGACCGAGCTAAAAGATTTAGTTAGGGCGAGAAAAACGGCAAAGAAACCTAGAGAAAAAAACACCAAATCAAAATAAGATATGAGCCACGGACGACCTAAAATGATGCCAGCGACTGATTTCGGGCTTGAGACGACGGAGCTTCGACGTTTGCAACGAAGAGTCGAAAGATTATTTTCGGCCCTGGAAGAAGCGCTCGAAATTGAATCGACAGATTCGTTTAATTCGTTTTCGCCTACCATTGATCTCTGTGAATCGGAAAACGAGGTTGTTGTCACAGTTGAACTTCCCGGTGTTTTGGCGGGCGACCTTGAATTGCGCGTGACCGCAAAAGATATTTGTATTAAAGGCGAGAAAAAGCACCCAAGATGCCCGGAAAAAGCTATTTCACATTTTTGTTGCGAAAGATTGTACGGTTTGTTTCAACGAAGGATAAATCTTAGGTGGGCGATAAATATCAATAAAACGACCGCCGAACTCAAAGACGGCATGCTCCTTATACATATGCCAAAACTCACCGACCGGCGCGGGAAATCAGTGAAAATTCCAATCAAGGTTGAGGAGTAGTTACCACGAAATAGTTTGATGTTGCTCGTAATAACTGGACGAGGGCTTAAAAAATAAGCGTCGGTCTATAAAGTAATTCGTTATTAAACTGTTATTCAAATACAACTTTGCCCTTTAGTATTTTTTTAATTACCATAACTCACTTATGGATGAACTTGGAGATTTTTCCGAACAGCTTGGTGAAACCGATGTGAATGAATCTATCATGCAGATTCCTTCCCAATTACCGGTTCTACCACTGCGCGATATTGTCATTTATCCTTTTATGATCGTTCCGCTTTTTGTTTCGCGGGATCGGTCGATCCGTGCGGTTGATGAAGCTCTTAGCCAAAACCGCATGATTTTACTCGTTTCGCAGAAAGATTTAGACAAGGAAGATCCCACTCAAGAAGATCTTTATGCAGTCGGTACAGTTGCGGTGATCATGCGTATGTTGAAGCTTCCTGATGGGAGAATCCGCATTTTAACGCAAGGGCTTTCACGCGCATTGGTCAATTCAGTTGATTCTAGCGGCGATTTTGTAAAATGTGATCTCACACCAATTACAGAGCCATCTACTCCGACGGATTCGCTGCAGGTTGAGGCAATGGTGAGAAATGTTCGAGATTCGATGGAAAAGGCGGCGAACCTCGGGAAAAACATTTCACCTGAAGTTTTAGCGATAATTTCAAATCTCGACGATGCAGGAAGACTTGCCGATCTCTCCGCTTCAAACCTCGAATTGAGGGTCGAAGATGGTCAAAGTGTCTTGGATATTTCTGATCCGATTTCACGTTTGCGTCGCGTAAACGAACTCCTCAGTAAGGAGATCGATGTTTTAACGGTTCAACAGGAAATAAACACTCAAGCTCGAGCCGATATTGATCGTTCACAACGAGAGTATTTCCTTAGGCAACAACTCAAAGCAATTCAAATGGAATTGGGCGACGGTAATGAGCTTTCGGAAGAAATTGACCTTTATCGTGAGAAAACGTTAGAAGCGAAAATGCCGGAAAAAGCTGAAGAGGAGACCCTTCGCCAGCTCAAGAAGCTCGAGCGTATGCATCCCGATACGGCGGAGACTGCGACTTTACGCAATTGGCTAGACATAATGACGAGCTTACCCTGGTCAAAAAGCTCGAAAGACAACTTGAATCTGAAAAAAGCTCAGGAAATTCTTGACGAAGATCATTACGGTCTCGATCGCGTAAAAGAAAGAATTATTGAAGCTCTCGCCGTTCGCAAACTCAAAGAAAAACCCAAAGGCTCAATCCTTTGTTTGGTGGGACCGCCAGGCGTAGGAAAAACTTCGCTTGGGCGTTCGGTTGCTCGTGCTTTGAACAGAAAATTTGCCAGGCTATCGCTTGGCGGGCTGCACGATGAAGCGGAGATTCGGGGACATCGGCGGACATATGTTGGAGCTATGCCCGGTCGAATTATTCAGGCGATTCAGCAGGCAGAGACAAACAACCCCCTAATTATGCTTGATGAAATTGATAAGGTTGGCGCAGATTTTCGCGGAGATCCTTCATCGGCGTTGTTAGAAGTGCTTGATCCCGAGCAGAATTTTGCTTTTCGCGACAATTATCTTAACGTCCCATTTGATCTTTCAAATGTAATGTTTATGACGACCGCCAACATTCTCGATACGATCCAACCCGCACTTCGCGATCGGATGGAAATAATCAGGCTTTCCGGCTATACCGAAGAAGAGAAACTTGAGATCTCAAAACGTCATCTTTTACCAAAACAAATTGACGAAAACGGCCTTCAGAAAAAGGACATAAAAATCTCGGATACGGGGCTCAAGGCGATGATTTCGCAATATACGCTCGAAGCGGGGTTACGTCAGCTCGAACGGGAAATTGGTAAGGTGTGCCGCAAAATAGCCCGTAAGAAAGCAGTTCAGGGAAAACGCTTTAAACCGATTCGCGTTAATCAGACGAACGTGGTCGATTTCCTAAGAACGCCAAAGATATTTCCGGAAACAGCTCTCAAGAAAAGCCAGGTTGGGGTTGTTACAGGCTTGGCTTGGACTGCCGCTGGCGGTGTTATTCTGTTTATCGAAGCTATTAAGACCAAAGGTAAAGGCAAACTTGTTTTAACCGGCCAACTTGGCGAAGTAATGCAGGAATCTGCCCAGGCTGCTTTCTCGTACGCAAAGGCAAATGCCTCTCGTCTTCAAATCGACATCGAAGAATTCGATAAGGTTGACATTCACGTACACATTCCGGAAGGAGCGATCCCTAAAGATGGACCTTCCGCGGGCATCACCATGGCAACCGCACTTGTTTCGGTTTTATCGAACCGACCCGTCAAGAATGATATCGCCATGACTGGTGAGATTACTCTGCGGGGCAACGTATTACCGATTGGCGGAGTCAAAGAAAAACTACTCGCGGCAAGACGAGCGAAAATTAAAACTGTCATTTTACCCGCGCCAAATAAACGGAATTTAGACGAATTACCGCAGGAAATTACACGTGATTTGAACTTTATATTCGTAGAAGATGTCCGTCAGGTTTTGAGCGCGGCGTTAATGGAACCAAAAAGGGTTCGCCGAGCGCGGAAACCGTCGAAGTAAGTAAGCCAAAAGGCGTATATTTCGGGCTAGAATTACTTTGACAGCGATTTTTGAGCGTGTTACCTTAATTAAAGGTTCGTCTGCACGCTTGGGTTAACGAGTAAATCTCCAAAAGGCTGTGGTACGTTAACATTTATAGTAGCTAAGTAATAACGCAATTTATTCAATTCGCATCTTTGAATGTGAATGCATTTTTTTATGGATTATAGAAGTACGATATTAAACTCTTTTTCTTTCAAAACACCTTTATTAGCAGCCCTTACAATGCTTTTCTTGGGTGTTTTTGTTAGTGCACAAACAACATTAAATCAGGCAAATCGCAACAGCGGTAAGCCGGATCAAGTTAAAAGCGCGGAGGAAAGAATTGATCAGATAACCCAGGATTCGGGAATATATTTTAAGCAAGGTTTGTATAATTTGCTTGACCGCCGCGGAACGGAAGCTCGACAGGACTTCGACAAATCAGTTGAAGTTTTTCTCATGTCCGGCGTCAATGTTCAGCGAAACCAAAAACTTCGGGAATGTTATAACCAACTTATCGAAACGATTTTTCGCATTGAGTTTTCGGCGAACACGCAGCAGGCAAATTTGCGAAGTCTTTCAGCTGTTTGCGGTTGGGATATAAAAGATGAATTGGCTGACAACGTCGCTAAATTAATTCAAAAGAATAATTCGACGCCAAGTATCAATAGTGCTGTGCCGTCGTCTGACACGGTTGCAATCAATGATATGCCGGACATTCTTCAGCTTGGATTTTCCGAGCAAAAGTTTGAGCCGTCGCCTCTTGACGAGCTATCCAAGCTTGAACTGACCGAAGACGAAGTAAATGTCGATACACCTGAAGCGCAGCAAGAATATGAATATATTCGAGTCGCGGTAGAGCGAAATAAATCTTTCGGATTTTCATTTCAAATGCATCGGCTCGTTCAGCAGTTTATAAACTACTATCGCGGGCGCGGTCAAAGAACAATGGAAGTCGGGCTCTATCGTTCAGGAATGTTTATGTCGATGGCGCGAAGGATATTTCGCGAGGAAGGTGTTCCTGAAAACGTAGCCTGGCTTGGTCAGGTTGAAAGTGCCTGGAAACCGACGGCAGCGTCGTGGGCATCAGCTTCGGGGCTGTGGCAGTTTATTCCGGGAACGGGTGCGCGCTATGGTTTGCGAAGGACCGCACATCTCGATGAGCGTCAAAGTTTTGAGCAAGCAACCCGCGCTTCTGCGAAATACCTAAGATTTCTTGCTAATCGTTACGATGGAAACTGGGAACTTGCGATCGCTGGATATAATTGTGGCGAAGGAAATGTCGACCGTGCTATTCGAAGAGCGGGTGTGAGCAATTTTTGGGCAGCTTATCCATATTTACCACGAGAAACGCGCAACTATGTTCCAAATATTTTAGCTACGATCATTATCGCTAATAATCCGACACAATATGGTTTTGGGCACGTTCGTCCGTCGAATCCGCTCCAGTATGATCGTGTGAGAGTTCCGGCTTCGACCAGTTTGAATTTGATCGCGCAGGCTGCGGACACCAGCGTTGGTTACTTGAGATACCTAAACCCTGAGCTGCGAACAAATGGCACACCGCCAGAGCCCTACATTATTCGTGTTCCGCGAGGTCGTGCTGATGAAGTTGTAGGAATCTTCAGACGAATACCAAATTCCGATAGAAATACTGCAAGATTAGCTAGTTCGTCGCAGGGCGAATCCTGGGAGAATATTTCCCGCCGTACTGGCGTCGAAGTTGCGGAATTGGTGAGAGCAAATCCGGGCATGAAGAATCCGACGGGTCGCGTGATCGTTCCGGTGAAGGGAAATGGTGTTACAAACACCTCTTATTCACGCCCGACAACGCCGATAGTGGCCGCCAACATAAAGGTCGTCAAGGCACAAACTGGAGATACGGTTGAAAAACTTGCTAAGCGTTATGGGGCTTCGCCGGTTGAAGTTGCGAAGTTTAATGGGCTGCTTACAACATCTCGTTTAAACGATGGTCGGGTAATTAAGATCCCGACAAAATAACTTCTTTTTTACGACTTAAAAAAAGCCGAACTTGAGCAATCAAGTTCGGCTTTTCTGTTCGGGCTTTTATTTTTTCGAAGCTTTCTAAATATATCGAAATAGCATCGGTCGGCTAGGACTCGCGTCGGCTTCGAAGGCGGCAATCTGCAGGTTGAGCAGATAATTGCCGTCTTTTATTTCGTTCGGGATATAGACCAGCTCAGTTATAGTGCTGTCGCGTCGGCTGTTTTCCGAGGTTTCAAACTTTCCGGGTTCTATATCCCAAAACAGTCGATGGTTTGCAAGATTACCATTATCGAATATTCTGTCGATCGACGGAAGGTCGACGAGGAGATGTTTGATGTCCGATTTCACGATGAACTCCATTGCATCATTTGAGAAATATGGTGGAACGAATTCGCCGTATTTTTGTGACAATTTGCTTTCGCTATTTGGAAGCGTTCTGACAACCAACGCGGAGCCTGAAAGCGTATCGTGGGGCGTAGAAGGGTTCGCCACAAGTGCATCCTGAATGTGGGATTTAGTGATGATCTCGTCGTTGGGCAAGCTCTCGAATGAAACTGTATCTTCGATCTCAGCCGAACTCTCAGGTTTAACGGAGATCAAGGTACAAAAAACAAAAACATCCCGCAAACATTCTCGAATCGAAATTCGCTCCCGGGTAATATGGCCGATGCATTCGGTATGTGTTCCATTGCAGTGGGGGATTAATGTGTACTCCTCGAAATTACAGCTGCCACCCTGCCTCGTATCTCCGATCAGACCTCCGGTGTCGCACGGCGTCGATGCGGCATTTTTCACGTCGTAAGCGTTGGGTTGCGGGCCGTTAAATTTCAATGGGATCGAGATATCAATTGGTTGAGAAAGATCAACCTCAAAAATACGATCGTCGATTTTTGTCAGGAACTGCATTTAATTTTAAGGATATAAGAAGGTGGGATCCAAAACAATTCAACCGCAGGTGGTGCGACCCGCGGTTGAAAAGTTATCTCGTTAAAAGCAAGAATTTGTGATCCTCGAAAACCGAGAAGTGACCGCAAAAGATTGTTTAAGCGTCAGTAGTCGAAATGTCCTTTGCTACCATACTCGAATTTAGCTCGTTTACCCGCAGCATTGCCGCAGTCCGTGTTTCAATTCCAAGTTTTACATAAATATGCTCGACGTGTTTTTGAACCGTTCGTGTGCTGATATCCAAAAGCATTCCAATTTCCGGATTAGTTTTACCCTGCGCGATCAAAAACAGCACTTCAGATTCGCGTTTCGTCAGACCAAGAACCATCAAGCTATCCGGCTGTATTTGAACCGTCTCTTTGAGAAGAAGGGTTTTCCGACGTGCCAGGCTATCGACGATCAGCCGAATTATCAATTCATCTCCGTCCGCTTCGACAGCAAAGGGTTCGCTTGTCATTTCAATTCCCGATTTATTGCGGGTAAAACGATATAGCTTCATCCAGTTTGCCAGCTCGGTCGGCACTCCATTCGAATCTTTCTCGCCTTTCGGAAAGTATTTCTGGAGCATCTTTTCCGTAAATTCAGTTGCTTGAACCACCTCGGACGAGCGATTGAAAACCATCGCACCTTGATGCCAGATCTCCAAAAGGGATTCGAGCCAAGTGGTTTCGTCAGCATTGTCCTTTCTAGACAGAACCGTAGAGAGCGTTAAATTAGGACGCACTCTCGGAACTACCTGACGGTTAAATTCAGCCCTAAATGAGGTTGAAATGGCTGAAAAACGGTTTATAACTTTAGTTCTTCGATAATTTTTCATAAGGTGGACCCCCGAGAACTTTCGTTCTTCGGTAAAACTAGATACTCAGGTGTAAGAGCCAAACTCAGAACTGTTCGATCTTAACCAAAGGACGTTTCGGGGAAAACGCAGCCTCTGTATCAGTGCAGGTTTCGCTACGTTCGTTACGAGGTATAAATTTCTAATACCATCATAAATCCGAAAATACCGATGCCTATACGACAGCTCTAAAGATCCAACGAAAAATTGGACTTCTAAACCCTTGCAAATCAAGGTCTTAAGTTACTAGTATTTTATTGTTTACCACGTAATGAATTTCCATGTCAAGATTTTTTTTGGGAACCAGGTGTTTCGAGAGGAGAACCAAAAGTCACTTCCAAACACCGGTCTTTCTTAATGTAAAAACTCAGCTAATGAGACACAAAGGTAACAAACGAGGAAATTAGTAAGCCTCATGTTTGAAGAAAATTCTCAAAGTGCCCGAACTATATATGACGTACCTTCAACCGGAGCACACAATATATAGATTTTCATATTTTCCACACTTTTTTATTTTCCGTTTCTAACTCGCCTCACGATCACATTCCTTTTCCCAACCGCTCCAACGAACTTGAATTCACAACAAGCGCTTCCCGAATCTCACTCGCATTTGCCGGCGCGATCCCGACGCTGCGCTAAAGCTGGGCGTCCAGGTGGAAAAGGGTGAGGTCAGAAATCAAACACCTGTAAACATTGACCGAAACGTTTTCTACGCAATTAAACGTATTTTCAAGTTTTCTATGCTCCCGTATAGTCGCAGTAATTCTTTCGTATCGCATTTCGTAAAGCGGGCCTTAACAAGTGGTTCGCGATGGTTTTCGGGGTTTTCATATTTCTTTCGAAAACCATCAACGGATGCGAGTTCTAATTAAAGAAGACAGTAAAACGTGTTTGATCGGCGGGAGAGATGTTGAAAACAGACGGTTGAATGTAACTCAGGGGGAGTGATGAATTTTAGACCGGTAGCACGAGACAAGGATTTAGTGGTCAAAAAATTAAACGACGAGGTGGTCGTTTATGACTTGAAAACGAATAACGCGCTCTATCTGAATGAGACATCCGCATTGATTTGGCATTTATGCGATGGAAACCGGAGCGTAGCGGACATACGGAGCGAGCTCAAAGAAGAGTTTGGTTTGATGGTTTCAGACGATTTCATACTTTTTGCGATTTACCAGCTGCGAAGGGACAAGCTTCTTTCTGACAGCGATGAGATCGACAAATATTTAAAAAAGTTCTCGGGAAGATGGGCAATTGAAAAGATCGGACAGGTTAGGTTGATGGCTTTGCCGAGCATTACATCAGTTACCGCACCTACGGCGATTGCAGCTTCTTGTTTGGCAGTACCATCCCGAAAGGGTGCCCTTAAAACTGCGCATGTTTAGCCGATGTCCGATTTAAATAATCGCGCGGAGAGCAAGTTCACGGCTTGCTCGCCAAGCGAAAAATTAAAGGTTTTTAATAATTTTTGAATAGCGATTGCCGGGGAAACTCAGAAAATTCCTGACACGTCGCTGAATGTAAGAAAAAAGGGGTTCGATGAACTCACAAATTGGAGTTAGATGGAGGAAATTATGGAATACAGACCGATAGCACGAAGCTCAGAAATAGTAGTGCAGGAAGTTGGAGATGAGACTTTAGTCTATGACTTAAAAACTCACAACGCGAAATGTTTGAATCAAACATCCGCGATGATTTGGAAACTTTGCGATGGCAAGATGACGGCTCTCGAAATAACGATGGCCTTGAGCGCAGAACTCAAAACAAAGGTTGATGAAAACCTCGTTTGGTTGGCATTTGATCAACTGCAGAAGGAAGGGCTTCTCGATGGCGAGAATATTTCGCCAAAATTTTCTGGTACGTCTCGTCGAGATGTGATTAAGAAAGTTGGGTTCGCCGCGGTTATTGCACTCCCGATCGTAAGTTCGGTTGTCGCGCCAACAGCGGCAAGTGCACAATCAACTGCATGCACCGTCACGAGCGGTACATCCTGTGACTGTTCGGCGGGTGGCGGTAACGGAACACCTTCGTGTGTGGATGCATTTGCGGCCGGTTTTAGGTCCTCAAGACCCGGAAACGGTCCTTGCACTACAAATGACCTTAATTGTGAAGCCGTAAACAGCTCCAGCATGTGCGCGGGGCCAACCTTCCCGGGACAGAAGAAATGTTGTGTCATAAAGTCCGATCCGGCGTGTGGAGGCGGAACTGGCGGACCTTGTTGTGTACCGAACTAAATATATTGATTCACATAGTTTGTAGAGATCGGAGTTACTGAATTATAAGGGAGAAAAATCAATGAATATAGAAACTCTAATACCAATCGCAATAGCGATTATCGGCGCACTCATCGCTTACGCAGTAGGCTTCGGAGTTGGACGGCGTTCAGCATATGAAGATATAAACGTGAATCTTGGCAGACCTAATACACCTGGTTTACCGGAAAGCCCGGTCGCCATGAAGGGATGGGTCGTGACCCAAATGTTCAAATAAGAAATTAACTATTTAACGGTAGGTTGCGGCCTGCCAGGCTTAACACACTCAGGTTAGACATAAACGAGTTCAGTTGTTTGTGCTTAACCAATAAGCTCAATGCTTTTATTTAGGAAAATCGGAGGAAATAATGCTCAGAAAAAATAGCTTACATAAATTTTTTACGACGCTGACAGCAATCGCTGTAATGTGCGTTTACTCAAATGTTGCGTTTGCTCAGGCAGACGATATGGGTTCAATCACCGTTACGGGAAACGTTTCGGTAAATGGTCAACCGGCGGTTTCGTCGGGAACGGTAGTAACGGGCAGCAAGATCACTTCGGGTGCGAATTCAGGTGCAGTTGTTAGCTTTGGCAAGAACGGAAGTATCCAACTCTTTGACGATACGATAATTGACCTCAAATTCACTTCAAATAGTATTGTCGCGATGTTGACTCAAGGGAAGATCAAGGTAATGAATACTGCCGGCATCGGAGCAACGGTTACGACGCGCACTGCGACGGCAACGGCCGATACCGGAAGAGCAAACAGCTTTATGGTAAGTTTGGGTTGTGCGGATGATGCAGATTGTCAGGAAACACTTGTGGAAACTTATGCAGGCCTTGTTACCTTAACGACGAATTCCGATCAGACGATGAAGCAGGTTCCGGCAGGTGCGAGTGCTGCATCAGGCGATGCTTGCAGTAAAGCTTGTGTGCGCCCGGGAGCTCTTCTTCCGATCGCTCTTGCTGACAACGTCAACACAGGACTTTTAGCCGCATTATTTGGCGGCATCGGCGCAGCTGTAATAGCTGCGGTATTGTTGGGCAGTAACGATCCGGTTATCCCCGGCGGCAACGTTCCGGTCGTAAGCCCTTCCTCCTGAGGCGAAAGCCGCAATTTAATCTGGCAATCTGAGCTGGGTGTAGTAAATTCTGCAACCAGCCAGATTAAATTGCTTGATTAATTGCCAGCCTTTCGATAGTTGTCGTATTTGACAGCATATCGAAAGGGTTTCATTTTGCCTTTTTTCTTTGCGACTGCCACGGTGTTAACCTCAGTCGTCACCCAAATACCACTTTCGAGACGCTTGCGAATTGCAGTTGAATTGTAATTCGCCAGCGTTTTTTCTGTTTTGTTTCCGGTTGTATCTTCTTCCGGAAAACTACTTCCCCAGAATTTTATTATTTGAGAATCATTTACTGATACAAAGATCGTACCCACAAAGACGCGGAAGTTGGAAATATGCGGATACTTCTTGGCAATTGCGTCAAATACGGGTTGAGCCGGTTTGTAAACGGTGTATCTGGCAACGTCTTCACCGTTGAGTGTTGTGAAATAGTCAAATTTGACAGGCATATCTTCCAAATACGAAGCTGACCAAAAAGTTTCCGAGGCGTCGGCAGTTACGGCATCGAGAGTTACGATACAATCGGGCATTTCCGCATTCGCTTTCCTGAAAAGCTTATTGATCTTCTCATTCTCAGAAACGGCTTTGCCTTCCGCTGTACGGGAAACCGTGCGTTTTCTCAGATAGCGATCGGTTACTTTTTCCTTCTTCCAACACTGAAGCTCAAAATCTTCATCGTACTTAAACTCATTCATTTTGTAGTAAAGAAGTTTTTCGTTAGAATATGCCGCACTTAGAAGATCTTCAGATTTTTTCGGGTCTTTTGCTTTTGCAATTGCAAATGCGCCCTTGATCGAAACCGGTTCCAGACCTTTTTGCGAGAGTTTTGTCTCGATCGGCTTTGGCAGGCTGCCAGAAAGATCAATTGATTTGGAAGTGACCGCGACCGAATCGTTTGGAAGCGCTTCCAATTTCGGTTCTCTTCTTACAAGTTTTGGAGGAGCTTCAAACTCGCGCCAGTCCTTTGCGACTGCAGGTTTTTCATTCTTCAAATTTTCAAGAGCAGCGCCTTTCTTGGCTGTCGATTGTTGATTGTTCGCGGATGCCATTTGTGATTGATCCGGAACATTTCGTCTGCCCCGGAAGCTGATGACATATCGATTCGGTTGCTGAAGGCGAGCTTTATAAAAACTGCTCTTCTTCATAAACTTCTCGATCGTTTGTTCCATATTGGAATCAATTTTCGCTTGCTCGTACATCGCCCATGAGTCGTTCCAAACCTTTGGCAGACGGCTAAATTTTTCCCGATCAGTCGTTTCGCGAGCGATCCGTCCCATTATTCTGAATCCGCGTTTTTCCAATTCCGCTTCAGGAAGTGCCGAGCCGGTTTCCCAAAGTGTGTAAAAGTCATAAATATGGCGTAATTCGTGCATTGCCAACAGGAAGAAAACTTTCTGGTCGGCATACTGCGGTCGTATATAAACGCTCGCACTAAAATCATATCCGCCGCCGCGTGTAAATGGCTCAGCGGCGAGCGCGATCTGTCTCGGTATTCCTTTTCTCATCGGACGAATTTTTACATTTTCGTTGAGAAAAACCTGCCATATCTTCTGAAGCTCATCGCGCAGTTTTGGCGACCAGTTTGTGTTATTCAGTTCGTCGGATACCATCTGAAACGCATTACAGAATAGAATCCGTTGTTCAGCGGGAATTTCGCCGGCAAATCTTTCGCGATCAAGATTTGAAACGACGCAGCCATCCTCGAAACTTTTCAAGGTCGGATTTGAGAATTTTTTTACGCTCGTATTTGAAGACGATAAGCCGGAAGGCTCGATGTCCACGAAGGTATTGGATAGGAATGTTGTCGGCTGGGAAGGTAAAAAACTTTCAATGTCTTGTCCAAGTATATTTGAAGTTGAGAAAAGAAGTGTTAAACCTAAGAGCAGGGCAGGGGAAAAACGGAGATATGTCATTAAAACCTCACTTCGGCAATCGAGAGATCTCGGGCGAGATTTTCGATTTTGATCGTCCGCATCGCTACGGAGTCACCATTTTCGGATAAGATTTCAGGGGGCAAGAATTCGCCACCTATTTAAATACAATGACAAACACTGTTTATTTCCAGAAAAAATCGTTAAACGAAGCGAAGATTTCGAAAAATATGCGGAACATCGGGGTTTCTCAGAGTTTTCATTAAAAAAAGCACCGCAAAGGAAGCGGTGCTTGAGATCGATGAACTGCTTAAATTTTATTCGGGAGTGTCTTTGTTTAGCCATTTTTCATAGGCTTTGAAATCGGATCTCCTTCCAAGGAAATCCTCGACAAGTTTATCCGCGGGTTTCGAGCCGCCCGGCGCAAGCACGAGATCACGATAACGTTTTGCAACGCCCGGGGAAAATAGATCTGTAGTGTCAAACTTGCTGAACAGATCTTTCGATAAAACGAGCGACCACATATACGTGTAGTAAATCGCCGAGTAACCATCGAGATGCCCAAATGCAGTCTGCATGTGAGTTTCTGCAACAAACGGATACGGTGAATATTTATCGGCGATTTCCTTAACGAGTGCATCCGTATTGACGTTCGAGGGTTCGCGGTCATAGATACTGAGAGAAAGACGCGCATATTCCATTTGTCTGGAAACCCGCAATCCTTTTCCAAATTCGCTCGCACGATTCATTCTGTTTACCAACTCAGTTGGGATCGGTTCGCCGGTTTTGTAATTTTTCGCAAACGTTTGCAGCGTCTCCGGATTTCTTGCCCATTCCTCGAGCATCTGTGAAGGCGCCTCGACAAAATCCCATTCAGTCGTAATTCCGCCGATCCCGATCCACTTGTGACGCCCGGCAAACAAGGTGTGAAGAAGGTGTCCAAACTCGTGGAAAAAAGTTTCAACATCGCCTTGTTCCATTAGCCCGGGATTGTCTTTTGTATTTTCCGGAAAATTGCACACGAGGGTAGCTTCCGGAATTTGCTCTCCTAATACTCCCGTTCTAACGCCAAACTGCGCCGCGTGACTATATTTTCCCTCACGCGGATGCATATCGAGATAGAAACGCCCTACGAGTTTTCCATTTTCAAACATTTCCCAGCATTCTACCGAAGGATGCCAAACCGGCACATCTTTTCGCTGTTTGAATGTCACGCCAAAGAGTTTGCTTGTTACATTCAACACTCCGGCTTTAACCTGCGGATACGGATAGTATGGGCGAACGCTTTGCGAATCAAAGCTGTAGTTTTCTTTTGAAACCAATTCGGTGTAATAGCTCGATTCCCAGCGATTCACTACTTTTGCATCCGGCACGTCTTTTTGTTTTCGTTTTAATAGCTCCTGATATTCCCGTGCGGCGCGAGCATTCGACGCGTTGATGATTTTCGTTATGAAATCGGAGGCATTAGAAGCGGATTTGATCATCTTGTCGGCCGTCACGAAATCAGCGTAATTAGCGAAACCGAGCAATTTGGCTAATTCATAACGCTTAGCCGCGAGGCGATCAAGAACCTCGATATTTTTTGGAAAGGCCCGATTATTGTAGGCTAAATACATTTTTTTCCGCAGCTTTTCACTTTTCGCATATGAAAAAACGGGAATTGAATCCGGGTAATCTGTGGTAAGAATGATCTTTCCCTCGGCGTTTGGTTTGTGGCTGTCTATATAATCCTGCGGTAGCCCTTCGAGCTCCGAAACACCGTCAACTTCAATAGTTCGCTTTCCGTCGCGGATATTTCGTCCAAATTCCTGGCCAATCAAGACGATCTCATCGTTTAAAGCCTTGATCTTCTTTCGTGTTTCTTCGTCTTTATCGACACCCGCCAATTTAAAACTGCGCAATGTTTTTTCTACGTAGTATTTTGTTTCGGCATCGGCACCGCTCAAATCCATAGCAGCCAAAGCATCAAAAACCCGACGATTGAGTGAAAGCTCACTGTAAAATGTGGAAATCTCCTGCGATAATTTTTCCGAAGCTGTTCGGAACTTTACGTCAGGATGAACCTGCTCCATCAATCCCGATTGGCTGCTCGCAGAATCCAGCAAAAGCTGCATATCATCATAAAGAAAAAGGGTATTTTCAATCGTTCGTTTACCTTTAACCGATAGCATCTTTTTCAACGCTTGATCAGCCTTTTTGAGCCTATCTTCCTGTAGCTTTACAAATTTATCCGTCGTTAAACCTTTTGTCCAAAAAGGATTATCGCCGCTTGCAAAAACCCTGGTATTTACCGAAACAGTCATAATAATTGCAGTCGTTAACAATAATATTTTTCTAATCATTCAATTCTCCGCCTTTTCCAAATAATTTTCCAATGTCGTATAGACTTTAGTTTTGGGAGTGACTTCGCAATCTATTGGATGCGAATCAATCTTCTTTGTTGTAAATAAATTTTGACCTTCGAGAGGAGCTGGTTTTCTATTTTGCCTGATCTTTCAAAATCCGTTCGAGTTTTGCGAATCTATCGAGCATTTGTTCTTGAATGCGCTCAGTTTTTTCGTGAAGATACGCGATTTCGAGCTCGGCTTTAATGTTTACGTCATATTCGACATCGGATCGAATATGATCTTTTTCCGATTGGCGATTCTGTGAGATCAGGACAAAGCAAGACAGGAAAATTGCTTCGAGAGAAACGATCATCGTTAGCAAACCAAATGGAAACGGATCAAGCTGTTTTATCCCCAGTGGAAAAACATTGATCGCAATCCAAACTATAAAGATCAACGCGTTTATTATCAAAAACTGCATGCTGCCGCTAAACCATGCGATCCAATCGGCTATCCTCACAAGCGTCGGGAGTTTTTCCTCCATTTCGTCATTGACGTTTCGCGAAACGCGGCTCCGAAGCAGATTGTCCGCATCACGCAGCATTTCTCCCATCGCCGCAAGCATGTTTAGCCCGGTGTCAGGTTTCTTTTGAAACAGTAAGAGAAGGTCGTCGCGGTCAAGGGCAAAAAGCTCTGTAGGTTCAATTGCGACAGCCGACGCTGAACGCGGGCGATTATCGAGCATCGAAATTTCGCCAAAAATATCATCTACTTCGGCTATCTTTAGCACGATCTTTTGACCGGAATGATCGTTTATGAATAGTTCGACAGCGCCCGATTTAACGATGTACAGAGATTCGCCGATATCCCCCGAATTAAATAGAGTCTCATTCATCTCAAGGGGCTTGGAATCGATTACGGAAGCTAATTCTATTAGTTCATCCTGATCAAGGAATTCGAACAATTTGATCTGAGCGAGATCGGAAGGGTTACACGGCATAAATTTTATATCTCGATTTTACTAAACTTTTAAGCAACATGGATGAATTATACTAAGATTAGTGTAAAAAGATATCAGTAATTTGGATCCTTCAGCCGGCAACAACAATCGATCAAATCGCTGCGACTTTCTTCATGACTTCATTCAAATTAAGCGTTGTTATATCGGTTATTTTTCCACAGATATCCATTAGCAATTCATTCTGCGCATTTCCGCGTTTCATTGCCTCAGCGTATGGAATTTCCTCGCGAAAGGTTACAAGCGAATACTTTGAAAAATAGTCGGGATACGTTTGCTCGAGCTTCATTTCGAGTTCGCGTTTACGAACAAAAACGGGATCGGTAACGGCGTCGCGCATTTCGTAAAAATTTTCGACTGCCATATCCGCGATTGCATCTGTGTTTTCCTTGCGCTCTTTTCCGTACTCCTTAAAAACTACTTCCCAATTCGTATCGTGCTTGTCGATGAGTTCGTTTAGCACGCGGCAATCTTCAAACGAGGCGTTCATTCCTTGACCGTAAAACGGAACAAGCGCGTGTGCCGAATCGCCGAGAAGCAGAGATTTTCCTCCGACATTCCACGGAAAACATTTGATCGTGCCAAGATTTCCCGTTGGGTTTGTGAAGAAATCTTGGGCAAGCGTCGGCATTAAGGGAATCGCATCGGCGAAGTTTGCTTCAAAGAATTTCATCAAAGACGCGTCATCTTTCAAATACTCAAAACCATTTTCACCGTCAAATGCTAGAAACAATGTGCAAGTAAAACTCCCGTCAAAATTCGGCAGAGCGATCATCATAAATTGATGCCTCGCCCAAATGTGGAGAGCGTTTTTTTTCATCAAAAACTCACCTTCCGCTTTCTCTGGAAGCTCAGGAAGGGTTCCGACGAATTCAGACTTTGGCGGAATAGATAATTCCTTATAACCGTGCTCGAGGAAATCTTGCGAATAGTTAAATCGTCCGATCGCTCGGCTGTTCATCATCGCCTGACGGACAGCCGAACCCGCACCGTCCGTTGCAATTAAGGTGTCGCCTTTTATTCGTTTCTTTTCACCATTTTGCGTATTTTCAATTAAGGCTTCGCCAGTTTCACAGTCAAAATCAACACATCTTTGGTTAAAGTGAAAAGTCGATTCAGCATAATTATCAGCTTCATTTATCAGGGCAATATTCAAACCGCCGCGCGAAACCGAGTTGATAAATTCACCTTCGCGCCCCGAATAAGGCAACAATTTGGTCTCACCGCTAATGGAATGAATAAGCCGCCCATACATCGGCACGGCTTCCTTGAGCATATATTCATCCATCCCAACTTCTTTCAAAGCAGCGATCCCGCGATCGGATAACGCCAGATTTATAGAACGACCGGCTGACATTTCTTCAAGACGCATATCCCCGCGAGATTCATAAACTTCCGTTTCTATCCCGCGCTTCGCCAAGTAAAGCGAAAGCAGCGAACCTGCTAGACCGGCTCCGATAATGACTACTTTTTCATTTTCCATCACCTCACAAAACTCCAGATACCTTTTTCTAATTCATCAAGCGTATAGTTAACCGCTTCGGGTCTCAAACGCAGGGCATATCTTCGCAAATCCGATGTTTCATAGAGCATCGTCAACATCATGAGGCGCTTACGAAAGGTTTCGTCTAACTCGTGTTCGGCATAACCGTATGCATCAAAAAATTTACGTTGGATTTTGCCTTGTCCTTGAATCATCAGTACACAAACGGCGAGAAACTCGTATTCGTGAAAACCGCAACGCGAATCGGCGAAATCAAAAAGCCCCGAAATTTGCCATTCTTCGTTTATATTTGAAATCCGCAGATTACCGAAATGGACATCGCCGTGCATAAGAACAGACTGACCGTTTTTCGGAACGAGGTTTAGATTTTCTTCAATATATTCCGGCAAGACTTCGATAATTTTTGCATTCGCGCCGTGTGAGATC
>JBBKXN010000159.1:0-3508 GCA_037969475.1 Pyrinomonadaceae bacterium
CAATTTACCTTGATGCCATTAATGCAGAGATAAATTTTTGTGAGTTTACGCTCGTGCTGATCGCGATCAAAATATCACCTTTGACAGCCAATGCCTCGACCTGCCGGGCATAAACTCTTTCGAACCCATAATCATTCGCAAGAGCAGTTAGAGCAGATGTGTCAGTGGTCAAAGCGATCGCCGGCAGTCCTTTGCGTTCAGTTTCATATCTGCCGACAAATTCTGCCGCGATATGTTGGGCGTCCGCCGCGCTTCCGCCATTACCGCAAACCAGAATCTTGTTACCATTCAATAAAGTGTGAAAGATGAAATCTGCGCAGCTCTGGATAATTGGCGCAAAATTGTGACGTATTGTTTCGAATATCGAAATATGCTCATGTAAAGAGCTTTCAATTCTTTCGGAAGAAGAGTTCGACATTTGATTTTGATTTGCCTGGCTCGTGCCGTCGCACTTAATCTTTTCTACTATCGCACTTGATGAATAACCCTCTGTCAAAGGTATTGAATAGACTTCTCCGCCGTTTTTCCTTACAAATTCTGCGCCCACAATTTCACTCGCGGCCCAATCACCGCCTTTGACCAACACGTCGGGCTTTATCTCGCGTATTAAATCCTCGGGAGTCGACTCCGAAAATATTCTTACTTCATCCACTGACTCTAATCCAAGAAGGATCGCTTTCCGATCCATTTCTCCAAGAAACGGATGCTGCATCCCCTTAATTGCCGAAACAGACGAGTCGCTATTTATTCCGACGATCAACCGATCGCCAAGCGCTTTCGCCCGCGCTAATAAATCTATGTGTCCCGGATGGATAATATCGAAACATCCGTTTGTAAAAACTACCTTTTCCATCAAAATTAGATTAATTTTCTGTTTACAAAAAAATGAACGTGGTGAAATTGATCTGACTTTGATTCTGCATCGATTTCGTCAAATCCATACGCGTCAAAAACGTTTCTCACGACCTCCCGCGGACGTCCTTTCTCGTGATGAATTTCTATCAATACGTAACGACATCTAACAATCATGTCAAAGCCTTGATTTTCAAAAACCTCAAATTCTGCGCCTTCAACATCGATCTTACAAATATCCACAATCTCTTTCGCAAAATGAAGGTCAAATATATTATTAAACGTCAATCCTTCAACATTTTGCAACGCGGAATCCGAAATACCCGTCGTTTGATAAATATTGTCCGACGTACTATTTTGAAAATCTGATACCGATATCGTTTTGTTTTCACCGCAAAGAGCGACATTAAGAGGAAAACACTCACAATCAAAGTTTCGCTCAAGGTTAAATCTCAATCGAGAAAACGTGTCAGGATTAAATTCAACACAGACCAGCCGTTTCAAATCAACATTCTCAGATTTAAGCAAAAGAGAAAAACCACCATTGCTTGACCCCAAATCCAAAACATTAACTTTTGGCCCCAACTTCATCTGTTTAATGAATTTGCGGTACATATCGGATGTTAATACTTCCCTTGCGCCGTTCGCATCTCCCCGCGAATGATCAACCAGTATTTCCATCCCTTGATATTGGTAAATATTGATCTTTTCGGATGGGAAAAAAAGTCTTGTCAACAAAATCCGCCATCGGTTATCAAAATGCCAAATCTCTCGTATCCCATTAATTTTGTTTCGTAAGTCCATCCCTAAACATTTCGTGCCAAAATTTTTATCTGCTTGATCACAATATTTGCGATGAACAAACTTACTGCCAAAACAACTGCCGACCGAACAAACATCGGAAATATCGTCGCGTAAAACGCTTCGAAGGAAACAACCGTTAAAAGAATGAAATATGCTACACGCTTCCAAATCGCCGGAGATTTGGTTTTGATAAAAAGCGAATAGATCAAGCGAAAATAAATTCCAATTAGCATCATCCCGAGCGGAACGCCAATTGGTCCAAAATTTCTCAGCAAATCCCCAAATGGAGTTACCGCAAAAGAGTTTTCACTGTAATTAAAATATAAATCACTATACGCTCTCGGGTCAGATGTTGAAGGTTTATCTGGCCAGATAAACCGTGGGACAAACGAAGTATAAAGATCGTTAATAATATTATTTTCAATTCCAAAACTCGCTTCGTACGGCGCAAGTTTCTCATAATTCGAAACTGCGACGGCGAGAGCGCTTAAGTTATCAACTCTCTCAGCCAGGGTGACGATGCCTTCAGACATAATTGTTCTCATATCTTTCGTCGTTAGGTAGTCGACGGTCAGCGAAACCTGTTCGACATAGTCACCGGCGTCCATGCGCGATTCGGAACCTTTAATATTACGAAAAGCCGTCCCATAAATCATTCCGATAAACACGGCGCCAACCAAAATTACCCCTAAAAGAGCAGTGTGCCTTGCTTTCAAACGCTTTCCGGAGTATTGAAATGCCGCGCCGATCGCAATAACCATCGAAAGCAAGCTTCCCCGATTCCCCTGCAGCGCCATCCTGATCGGGATAATCGCAATAAGTCCCGCCAAAACAAGATAATAGATTCCCGTTTTCTGTTTTGTCGAAAAGATTCCGAGCCAAAGAAGGATACTTCCTTCCGTTAGCAATATAGCCAAGAAGACCAGAAGACCATCAAAAATACCGATTTCATCAACTCTTTGAAACCCAACTAGTCCCTGGATGAACCCGAGAAGATTGATACCCAAGCCGGTAAGCACCAACAAAATTCCGGGCAGCCATAGATCATCACTTTTCCAATTCCATGCCGGCAACCATGGATCGATGTTATTCGATAAAAAACGGCCGATCGGTAAGGCATAACCAATGACCATTCCGGCAAACCCGAGAACTACAAAACCGAGACTTAAGGGCAAATTGTATGCAGGGTTCTCGACAAAGGTTAGGTAATACGGATCGGACCATCCAAATTCAAGAATCACTCCTCCAAACACAAACGCCGGGAAGATGTATGTCCAAACCCCAAAAATTAATGGGTGAAATGGATCAAACTCGTTCCGAATTGCCAAGTAAACGCTTGGCGCAAACACAATCACAGATGCGAGAAGACACCAAGGGAGTAAATTATATCTTTCGCCGAAAAGCGAAAAATCGCTCACCATCCAAAAGAACCCCAACAATAAAAGGATCATCAGCCCCCAAACCATAAAAGCCGGAGCGACTAACCCAAAGGACTGGGTTTTGGAACGAAATATGTTTCTATTTTCAGTTTCTTTCACGAAAATTAACCTTTTAACAAGTCTTTCATGCGATTTCTCGCCAACATATGGAATCCGTTTGGAATGCACAGTACATTTGCACCAATTTCATCGGGTTTGAAAGAATCAATTTTTTCAAGCCGTCCGATAATTTCATCAATTGAGTAATAATCATAGTCGCGCTGTGCGCTGATGAAGTCAATAATGTCATTTGGCAAATAACCAAAACCTCTGGTAGTGTTCAGAGCCATTTCGATTTCAAAAATCGGCGGAATTGTTTGTTTGAAAATAGTTGCGGCACCGCGAAGCATCATCAATTCAGCGCCTTCAATATC
>JBBKXN010000160.1:0-6989 GCA_037969475.1 Pyrinomonadaceae bacterium
GTTCGATCGACGACATTTTTGATATACAGGAAAGCGTTTCGCGTTCGATTGCCGACGCACTGCAAATCACTTTAACCACGGGCGAGATCGAGCAGATCGAAGAACGTCCGATCGCCGACGGGCGGGCGTATGACCTTTATCTGCAGGCAAAGGCAAATTTTAATCAGATCGTTCCTGAAACACTTAACCGTTCGATCGAATTGCTCAAACAAGGGTTGGAAATCATCGGCGAAAACGAACTTCTATATGCCGCACTCGGCTACACATACTATTCTTATTTTCGCTGGATCAGCAAACTCGATGAAAATTATCTGCGGCAGGCGAATGAGTGTCTGGATAAGACGTTCGCCCTCAATCCCGTTTCGTCGCACGGTTTTGTTTTGAAAGGATTGCTCAGTTACTCGCACGGACAAATGCCCGAAGCAATTGAATCGCTCACCATAGCTGTCGAGTCTGATCCGACAAATGTAGAAGCTCTGTTCTGGCTAATCGTTAACCTAAACTATGTCGGAAAAGGCGAGGAGACGAAACATTATATCGAACAGATCATCTCGATTGATCCGCTCACTCCAATGAATATTTTTCTCGGCGGCTTCGTCCCTGTTTATACGGGAGAATTTGCCGAGTCTTTGCCGTTTGTTGAGCGTGCCCTCGCTATTGATGAATCGTCGCCGCTGCTGATATGGTCGGCAGTTGTTATCAAGGCTTGGTGCGGAAAGACTGAGGAAGCAATCGCAGATGCAGACAGACTTGCGGAAATCGCACCAGGTTGGGTTTATACCGAACACGCCCTTTTTCTCAAACACGCTTTGAGCGGCGAAAAAGAACTTGCCCTTCAGCATTACACGCCTGATTTTGATAAAGAGGCACAATATGATTGTCATTTTGCTCTGCACGTCGCACATTGTTTTGCGTTGATTAGCGAGAATGAAAAAGCTCTCGACTTTCTCGAAATAGCAGTGCGGACAGGAATGGTCAATCATCCGTTTCTTTCCCGCCTCGACCCTCTCCTCGAAAACATTCGCGGTGAGCAGCGCTTCAAAGATCTAATGCAGGAAGCCAAACGGCTTAGTGAAGAAATAAGTTTCACGCCAACTCTTGAACAAGCGGAATCAGTAAATGTTGAGGAAGCGAGTACACAGATTCATCAACCCACAACGACGGAAAAACGGGCAGGTTCGACTACCGGATCGGAAGAAGGTTTTCGGGTGGCGGTATTGCCGTTCAAATATCGCGGTGCGAATGATGAACTCGAAACTCTGGCGGAAGGTTTATCAGAGGAGATCGTGACGGGTTTATCTCGATTTTCTTATCTGCGGGTTATCGCTCGCGGTTCGACCTTGAGTTATGAGAGCGATGGCGGCGATGTGCGAATGATCGGAGAAGAACTCGGTGCCCGCTACGTAATGGAAGGAAGTTTACGACAGGTTGGCAAAAAAATTAGGCTGGCGGTTCAACTTTTGGATACAAAAACGGGCGAGCATCTATGGGCAGAAACTTACGGCCGAAATTTTAGCTCGGAAGCGATCTTTGAGTTGCAGGATGATCTCGTGCCGCGAATCGTTTCGACCATAGCAGATTGGTATGGCATTCTTCCGCATAGCATGAGTGAATCCGTACGTTTCAAGCCTTCTGAAGAGCTTAGTGCTTACGAAACGTTGCTCCGCAGTTTTGGTTATTTCGAGCGTATCGGTCCGGCGGAACATGCCATCGTCCGCGATAGTTTGGAACTGGCTGTCGATCAAGTATCAGGAAACGCCGATGCCTGGGCGATGTTATCGATGATGTATGGCGAAGAGCATAGATTTGGATTTAACGAGAAGCCTGATTCGCTCGAACGTGCGCTCCAGGCCGCTCAGAGGGCAGTTGACATAGCCCAGGGTAATCATTTTGCCTGGCTCGCGATGGCGCAGGCTCTATTTTTCCGTAAGGAAATTGATTCGTTTCGCGATGCTGCGGAGCGTGCTGTTTCACTTAATCCCCTTGACGGAGCAAGCATTGAATATATCGGACATTTGATCGCTTTTTCAGGTGATTGGGAGCGTGGTTGCGAACTTTCGGAGCGGGCGATAAAACTAAATCCGAATCACCCGGGTTGGTATTGGACAGTTCTCTTTTTCGATGCTTATCGACGTGAAGACTACGAAAATGCACGCGGCTTCATTCTCAAAGCCGTTCTGCGCGGAGGCGGAGCATATGCCTATACGCAATCTTTGCTCGCGGCACTATATGGACAGACCGGCGAATCGGAGAAAGCACGAGCGACGCTGAACAAAATAAATGAAATGAACCCCGATTTTTTATCAATTGTGCGGGACGAATATTCAAAATGGTATCTTCCGGAACTCGTCGAACAGATGATGGAAGGACTTCGCAAAGCAGGTTTGGAGAATGCAATCGCTGAAACTCCTGATTATCAGAAAACTCAAATTCAAGAGACTATTCCAACGGCTGAAGACCGTTCACAATCCATTGCTGTTTTGCCCTTCACAAACATGAGCCCGGATGAGGACAACGAATATTTTTGCGATGGTTTGGCGGAAGAATTGCTCAACGCTTTGTCGAAGATTGAAGATTTGAAAGTGGCGGCACGGACTTCGGCGTTTTCATTTAAAGGTAAGAACGCAAATGTCAGCGAGATCGGCGAGAAATTGGGCGTAAGGAATGTGTTGGAAGGAAGCGTCAGAAAATCGGGTAACAAACTGCGGATTTCGGTTCAACTTGAAAATGCGTCAGACGGTTATCAACTTTGGGCTGAAAGTTACGACCGCGAGATGGAAGATATTTTCGATGTGCAGGATGAAATAACTCTGGCGGTGGTTGATGCACTCAAATTGCAATTGTTCGGCGATGAGAAAGCGGCGGTTTTGAAACGAGGTACGAATAACCCGGAAGCCTATCAACTATATTTGAAAGGGCGTTTTTACTTTGAAAAATTTACGGTGGATGGATACGAAAAATCCGTCGATTATTTCAAGCAGGCTCTGGCGATAGAACCCAACTACGCACCTGCGTTTGCCGCGTTGTCGAAAAGTTATAATTTTGCTTGTTATCTAGGATTCGGCGAAACAGCTAAGTGTTTTTCTGAAGCTAAGGCGGCTGTTGACAGGGCTTTGGCTCTCGATCAGACATTAGCCGAAGCCCAGCATTCTCTGGCGTTGATTAAATTTAATTATGAACGGGACTGGATTTCAGCGGAAAAAGCGTTTCGACGAGCGATAGAATTGAATTATTCCGAGAATCACGAACATTACTGTATGTTTCTGGCAGTTCTGGAGCGGTTTGACGAAGCCGTCGCGGAAGGGAAACTTACGATCGAACTTGCGCCGCTTGCACTCGTGCCAAATTACATTGCCGGATGGGGTTTTTGGCTTGCGGGACGCGTTGATCTGGCGAAGGAACAGGGCGAAAAACTCCTTGAGATGGAGCCGAATTTCACCGGCGGACATATACTTCTCGGAATGAGTTTGTGGAACGACGGCTCATACCAAAAAGCAATTGATAAACTCGAAACTGCCGTAAATTTAGGCGGCGGAAATGATATAAAAATGCTTTTGGGATTGATGTATGGAATGGAAGGCGAGCGGGAGAAAGCCAATCAGCTGTTAGCCGATTTTGAGCGGTTGGAGGAACGAGGAATCTTTACCGCGATTCAACAAGCATTTATCTATGCAGGATCGGGAGAAATGGATCGGGCTTTTGTATTGCTCGAAAAAGCATCTAATCGACACGAAGGCAGTTTGCCATTCCTCAAACAATTTTCAAGTATCTGTCCCGAATTTCATAACGATCCGCGAATGACGGATTTGCTCGTTCGACTCGGTTTGCCGACAAACATAACCGTTCAAACCGACGATTCACTCGAAGCCAAAACCGTAATGCTTCAGGCAAATGAAGAAACATCAGAACCGTCTGCGAAAGATTCAATAACTGAAAATGAAGAAGTCGAAGAAATTTCTGAACCAACAACCAATCCAAAATCCAAAACCCAAAATCCAAAACCGAAATGGTGGCTGTTCGGACTGTTAGGTTTGATCGTTCTCGTCGGCGGATTCTTCGGCTACAACTATTTTGCCTCAGGCTCAAAACAGATAAATTCAATCGCCGTTCTGCCGTTTGAAAATATGAGTTCAGATGCCGATTCGGATTATCTTTCGGACGGTTTGGCGGAATCTCTGATCTATCGTCTGTCGCAACTGCCTGATCTGAAGGTCAGTCCGACGAGTTCGGTTTTTCGTTACAAAGGCAAAGCAACCGATCCAAACATTGTCGCTCAAGAACTCGGGGTTGATTCGGTGCTGACGGGGAGAATTACGCAACGCGGCGATAATCTCAATATCAGCGTCAATCTGGTTGATACAAGAAATGGCAAATCTTTGTGGGGCGAGAAATACGAACGCAAGATGTCGGAACTATTGGCGACGCAAACAGAGATCACCAATGTCATTACAAGCAAACTTCAATTAAAACTTTCGGGCGAAAGCGAACAAAAGCTCGCAAAGAAATATACCAATAATAACGAGGCTTATCAGTTATATCTAAAAGGGCAATATTTCTGGTCAAAACGCACAAAAGATTCCACTCTAAAAGCCATTGAGCAATATAAACAGGCGATTGCCATTGATCCCTCTTATGCCTTGGCGTATGTCGGCATTGCCAATGCCTACAACTCAATGGGAAAAGACCCGCACATTTCACCCAAAGAAGCGATTCCACAAGCTAAAGCGGCAGCGAAACGTGCACTCAAAATTGATCCCGAACTTGCGGAAGCAAACACCGCACTCGCGGATTCGCTTGCGATCTTTGATTGGAATTGGGCAGAGTCCGAACGAAACTTCAAGCGATCCATCGAACTTAATCCAACCGCCTCTTACACGCATCTCGTTTATGCGACAAGTTATTTAGCCGCGATGAAACGACCGGATGAAGTCGTTTCTGAAATAGAACGTGCGGTCGAACTCGAACCGCTGTCGCTGATAAACAATGCGGTTCTTGTAACCGGCTATCTTTACGACCGAAAAAATGAGAAAGCGTTAGAGCAAGGCAAAAAAGCCTATGAACTCGACCAGAATTTTCTTATTGGTAGATTCTGGCTGGGTTTGGCTTACATTTCGAACGGAAGATATGACGACGCGATTCTGCTCGGTGAGGCAGGTTTGAAAAAGACACCCTTAAATCCTGAATTACTTTTTATTGTCGGACAGGCTTACGCTAAATCTGGTCAAAGGGTTGAAGCAGAACAATATATTGAGAAAATGAAAGAAAAACAAAAATCGCAATATGTTCGCACCTACTGGATCGCTTGTATTTATTCTGCCCTCGGCGATAAAGATAAGGCATTCGCCGAACTGGAAACATCGTTCGAGGACAAAGATATTTTCTTACCAAGAATGAGAATTGATCCGGCATTTGACGCTATCCGCGACGACCCGCGATTTAACGATTTGTTAAAAAGGATTAATTTACCGGAGTAACTTTTGGTAGCGTACAGAGAGTAATACTCTTGCTTTTTAACTTGCCACTAGATTTATCTAGTGGAAAACGTAAAAAAGTTCTCAAGGCTTTAGCCGAATATCAATAAACGCTTATTCCTCTTCGCTTTAGCCTAAACCAAGCGTTCGGCTAAAGCCAAGAAATAGAGGAAGAATCAACTCCACTAGATAAATCTAGTGGCAAGTTATGGATAGAATTCACTTTTGGCTTTTCTTTTAAGACCCACTCCAATTTTGTTTGAAAGAAGAAGATGAACAAAGAACTCAAAAAAAATACAACGATCTCGCATTACAAAATCATGTCGAAAATCGGCAAAGGCGGAATGGGTGAGGTTTATCTGGCGGAAGACACAAAACTTGATCGCCAAGTGGCTTTGAAAATCTTGCCCGCCGAATTTGCCGGGGATTCTGAGAGAATGAGTCGTTTTGTTCGTGAGGCGAAATCTGCTTCGGCACTTAATCATCCGAATATCATTACGATTTACGAGATTGGCGAATCGGATGGCACAGATTACATTGCAACCGAATTTATCGACGGGAAGACTTTAGATAAATATTTAAAGGATAATCCGTTGAGTTTTAATGAAGTTTTGGACATTGCTATTCAAGTCACATCCGCCTTAGATGAATCTCACGAAGCGGGAATCATTCATCGTGATATGAAGCCTGACAACATTATGATTCGGGAAAATGGATTGGCGAAAATCTTAGATTTCGGAATCGCCAAACTAAGCGAAAAAGAAACTCCCGAAATTGATTCGGAAGATGCAACAGCAATTCATATTAGTACAACTCCCGGAATGATAATCGGCACGGCAAACTATATGTCGCCCGAGCAAGCCAAAGGCGAAGTAGTTGATGCGAGAACGGATATATTTAGTTTTGGTGTTGTTCTCTATGAAATGCTCGCGGGACATCTTCCGTTTGAAGGTAAAACTCCGATGGAAATTATCGGTGCGGTAATTCACAAAGAACCGAAACCTCTTGACTCTGAACACGTGCCGTCTGAAATCGAAAGAATTGTCAGTAAGGCTTTAAGGAAAAATAGAGATGAACGGTATCAAACGATCAAAGATTTGTTAATTGACCTGAAGGACGTTAAGCAAGAGCTGGAGTTTCAGGACAAGTTAGAGAAAACAGTTTCGCCCGATAAAGAAGAGCCAAAAACACAGATGTTTAAGGCGACGACAATTGATGACGGGCAACAGATAACGACAGCAAATGACAGCATCGCCATCAAAAAATCTAGCTTTAACAAGATCGCTGTTGGCGTGTTAGCGGTTCTTTTAATTTCAGCCATCGGTTTCGGCTACTGGTATTTTTCAAGCGGCAACCAGATCAATTCGATCGCCGTCATGCCGTTCGTCAATGAAAGCGGCAATGAAGATGTCGAATATCTTTCTGACGGAATGACGGAGACTCTCATCAGTAGTTTGACCGAGATCCCGAATCTGTCGGTTAAAGCAAGCAGTACGGTTTTCTATTACAAGGGCAAAA